>JBOIDF010000007.1:0-88177 GCA_050740455.1 Gammaproteobacteria bacterium
CTGTATCTGTTCGTCGTTCATGGGGGTCTTCATCCTCCCATCATGAACAGCACCCTTCCCTAGTTCAGGCTCATCTTGCGTTAGAAATACGCTCCCCGTTCAGGCTCATCTAGCATTGGAAGAGGCTGGGGCTTGCTTTATCCTCGAAACAAATTAAGATCGCTTCTTACTTATCGTATCCTGAAGTCATGGTGTTCCTATGTAAGCGCCTGTTCGTTCCGAAGCTTCGCTTCGCGGCAACGAAAGTGCGAGAACGGTTAATCGAAAGCGGTGTCTCGCGGGTACGGAATGCGGCTCTACTTATGTCATTTCGCTCATGTACTACGGAGATCAGGAGTCGCCTAATTATCGCCGCTAGAGCGAAGAACAACGTGAAAAAAATCGAATAACCCTGCGACAGGAAAAAAGCCGTAACAGAATGACCCAAAAACGCTAGAAACATCAGGCCCGCAAGAGTCCTAACCTGGCGTGCTTCGGCTGATCCCGCTGTTATTCTGCTCGCTCGTACAAGGGTCCTGAACGTTATAAAACTCAAGCTCACGAACGCAATGAACCCGAAAAGACCCACTTCCGACGCCACCTGCAGGTACGAGTTGTGCGCTCCTTGCCATTTGGGCAGAATCCCGAGTGTCGATCTCACGCCGCCAATCGCCATGGGAAAGCAATCGACGCCGACACCCGTGAAGGGATGACCAAGGATAAGATCGATTGCTCTTGACCAGATTTGCTTTCTACCTTCTTCACCGGTCACGTTATAGTCCGAGGAGAGATCCGTGAGGGACCAATAGCGCTCCGTGTTAATCCTATCACCCAGAAACAAAACCACCGCTGAGAGGGCAACAAGGAACATCAGCTTGTGTATCCTTTTAACGCCGCCGGTTTTCGTACAGAGCACCATCGCAATAACTGCCGCGAAGCCCAGGAATCCGCCCCGCGAGCCGGTCATGAGAATGACCATGACGGAGCTAAGAACGGCAATGAGTGCGACGACCGTCTTGAACAAACTTTCTCTGTGAAAGAGGTAGAAAATACAGATAGGGAAGGTTGAGAGCAAGACGCCTGCAATGTCGTTCGAGTCAAACATACCTCCATAGATTTGGAAACGTCCCAGGTACGAGTAACCCTCCTTGAACCCGTAAAAACCGTATAAGAACGCGCTTAGACAAATTATCCACACAAGGCTCTTCAGTCGCTCGCGTGAGTTGACCTCGGCGACAAGAATTAGGAAGAATAAGATATTTATGGAGTAGGTCAGAAAGATATATTCGAAAGCAACTCGCCTGTGATAAGCGAATGGGATCCCGAGAACCATGATGACAAAAAAGAGGCAATAGCGTTTTGTTTCAGGCATCGAGAAAACAGCTGAAAGCCTCTGCATACCACCACTGAGGATCAGGCCTCCCATGATCAGAGCAGTCAAAAGCAGCGCCGGTCTCATCGGCTGAAGAAAAGGCCACAGGTCCTGTGGCCGCCCCAGCAATACGAAACTCCACAGAAGTATTAGCTTAAAAAGCATATCCCAGGCGCGATTCGAGCTTTACCGCTGTGTGGGAGACCATGTGGTATAGGTCTCGCCTCGCAAGTACTTCGCCCAGGCAAGCACTATGGCCATATTGATGACAACGAACGTCTGGGCTGCGTCGGCCAGCCGAGACAGAACCCCTGTTCTTGGTACGAGATTGGTTGCACTAGCACCGCCATAGAGAAGCACTTGTCCAGTTAAAACCATTAGATAAAAGCCGCCCGTCGATGCAAGAGGCAGGTTCGATACCAACAAAAGAACCATAAAGAGCGGCACCAAAAGCCTGGATAGTTTATGCGAGAGGAGCTGAATCGAAAAAAAGCCGAACCTTAAGGGATTCAGTAGATTGCGGTAATTCATAATTGCCCTGATCGTCCTGCTTGCGATGCGAACCTGCCGGTGAAACTCGCGCTTGGTTCCGCCGGCGGTGTTCTCAAAACAGAACGCTTTTCTCTCGAGGACTCCCCGGTAGCCCTGTCTTATAATTGACATAGGAATGACGAAGTCGTTAATGTCGTATTCCTCGAGCGGAATAAACAACTCTTTGCGAATCGCAAAGATGGCACCATCGGCACCGACGCACGACCCAACGATGCTCTCAAGTTCTTTGGTCACTAACTCTAGCTTCGCGTAGAAGCTGATCGGGTTCGCTGTTATCGGATCACCGCCGGATCCGTATCTGGTCCAGCCCGTGACAAATCCGACGGTGCTGTCCTGAAACGGACGCACGAGTGCTTTCAAGGCGTGTTTGTCGTAGCTGGAATTGGCGTCGGAGAAGACGATGATCTTTCTTGTCGCCAGGGGCACAGCTTTGTTCAAGCACGCTGTTTTCCCGGTTCGTTTCTCGTAGTGCAGAAGTCGGATGCCCATGGCGGCGAACTGAGAGGCGATCTCGGTTGTTCTGTCGTCGGAGCCGTCTGAGACAACAACGATCTCAAGCAAATCCTTCGGATACTCAAGCGACAGCGCGTTGTTGATTTTCTCCCCGATCACTTTTTCTTCGTTGTACGCCGAAATAATCAGGGTTACGGATGGCAAGTTTTCCTCTCCGGTCTCCGCTCTTTGGCTCCTCGCGCGTATGCTAAATCGAGACAGGAACCAGAGAAGAGTGGGATAGCCTGGATAGGAATACACTATCACGGAAAGAGATAACCAAAAGAGTGTTTCAATGCCGGTCATGCATGGTTGCCCCGCCATAAGCGTCACGGAGAGTTTAGTTAAGATAGAGATCGAACCAGGTTTGAAAGATCAACAACGACCAGATAAGCGTATCGTTGATCTCTTTTCGGCTAAAGTGGTCCTCTAGGATGGTGTCTATCGTTTTCTGATTGAAAATACCATGCTTGCTCAAGTTGTCTCGTGATAATCTGCTGAGAGTAAGTGGTTTGATGTCGGTCTGCAGCCACTTGGTCATGGGGCCGACGAATCCCTGTTTCCGATGATTAAGCACCTCGGCCGGAAGAAGGGAAGAGACCCCCTGTTTGAGGAGGTACTTCTTTTGGAACCACTTCATCTTAACGTCGGGCGGAATGGCCGCAGAATACTCCAGCAGCTTATGGTCAACGAATGGAGCCCTAACCTCGAGGGAGTTCCACATGCTCATCCTGTCCGTACAGGCCAGGATGTCCTCGGGAAGATAGGTCTTGATGTCGCAGTAGAAGGCCTTATTGAGAGGATGTTCCGCGTTGTCGGTATTGAAGATGTCGAGGTAACGCTGCTCGGCTGCAGCGAAGGCATCTTGGTAACGTTTGCCAGTGTCTGAAAACAAAACCGCTTTGTAACGTTCGGGCAGTTTCGAAACAAAACCAAGATAACGACGCGCATGGTCCCCGGAAGCCGAGCGTGCGAAGCGTTTGATATGGTTAATGCGGTACGATCCGGAGGCGGTTTCGGGTATCCGTTCCAGGAACTTTGGAATGAGGCGTTCCCGGATCAGCGATGGAATTTTGGTATAGAGGTGGCTCATCTTGAAGCCGAGATACCGCTCGTAACCTGCAAAAGTCTCATCACCGCCCAATCCCGAGAGCGCAACTGTGACATTCTCGCGCGCCATTTTACAGACATAGTAAGACGGAATCGTCGAATCATCTGCGAAGGGTTCATCAAAAGAGGTAACGATCCCGTCTAGCAGTGACCCCACACTCGGCAACACCTCGTATTCCCGGTGCTCTGTCGCGTACTGCTTTGCGACCAAGCGTGCATAGGGTCGCTCATCTTCAAACCCCCCGGTAGTGCCACCGAATCCGATGGTGAAGGTTTTCACCGGCTTCCCTGAAACCTGATTCATTAAAGCCACGACTGTGCTCGAATCGATACCACCGCTAAGGAATGCGCCGAGCGGAACATCGCTGATGAGCCTGATTCTTACCGATTCCTCGAGCAGGTCCAGGAGTTCATGAACAAACTGGCTCTCGCTTTTCCGCGTATCGGGATCGAAGTGCAAATCCCAGTACTGCTCACTGGCAATCCGTCCACCCTGTACCGTGAGTGTGTGGCCGGCAGGTAGCTTACGTATGTTCCTGAAAATGGTGAGTGGAGCGGGAATGTACGAAAAGAGAAAATACGCAGTCAGAGCCTCCTCGTCGATTGATCGATCAAACTCGGGGTCTGACAGGATCGATTTCATCTCAGAGGCGAATACGAACTTACCAGCATATTGAGCGTAAAAGAGCGGCTTTTTGCCGACCCGATCCCGAGCAAGGAAAAGCCTCTGCTCCTTGCCATCCCAGATACCGAAGGCAAACATGCCGCGCAGGCGGTGCACGCACGCATCGCCCCATTCCTCGTAGGCGTGAATGATCGTCTCGGTGTCGCTGTTCGTTGAAAACCGGTAACCTTTCCCGATGAGGCCGGCCCTGATCTCCCCAAAGTTGTAAATCTCGCCATTAAAGACGATGCAGGTTGCCCCGTCCGCGCTAAACATCGGCTGATGTCCCGTCTTCAGGTCGATGATACTCAGTCGCCGATGGCCGAGGGCGATGGCGTCGTCGACGAAATAGCCGCAGTCATCCGGCCCACGGTGCGCGAGGCGTTCAGTCATTTCCGTGATCCTAGGCCTGAGTTTGTCGGCGTGCCCTTGCTCAGGAGAGTATATTCCGGTTATTCCGCACACTTTCGGTACTCAAACGCTAGGGGCGAGATCTCTAGCCGCCGTTAATATGGTACTAACGTAGATCTCAAATGTATGAAGATCCTGTACCGACTTGAGAGCATTCACCGATAGTCGATTGCAAAGATTCCTGTCCGCCATAAGTTGTGAAATTGCTCTTTCCAGCGTGTTCGAATCATCCGGGGGAACGAGAATACCATTGACCCCCGATTGAATATAATCGATGGTCCCGACAGTCTCCGTTGCGATTACCGGTTTCCCCAGCGCCATAGCCTCCAAGATCACCACCTGTCCTGTAGATTTGACGAGCCTCTTGAGTGGAACGATTACGGCGTGGCAGTCCGCGAGTATCTCTAGGTACTTGGGATAGGATATGTTGAGCAACAGCTTGACATTCGGTGGCAGCTCTACGCCTTTAACGCTGTCCTCGTCGCTCACAATGACTACTTCGCAACTCAGGTCCTTAATGGCCTTCGCAAGCACCTCAAAATCCCTTCCAGTCCTGCCCGCGCTGAGGAAATATCCTCCTTTCCCCTGAACGGTCCTTGGTTCCAGAACATTCGTATGGAAGGGAAGAAAACGAATTCGACCCTTCGGTAACCGTAGCCGTTCGGAATATGCTGCTGTCTCACTTCTTGATGAAACGAAGATCAAATCGACTTTCTTGAAAATAAAAGACTGTATCGTTCTTTTAATTCTCCAGAACACGTCATCTCGTGCTTCATCCAGCATCAACTCAAGAATAATCTGTCGCGGAAATGAAAGGCCGAGGATCCTCCTCACAAGGGCTACCAACTGAGCAGTTCGAAGATTGGCATTTATCAGAACATCATAATACTTCTTATAGAAAAGAAACCTCAGAAGATTGAAAAAGGGCGCTAAGGCAGCATTCTTGGAGAGCGACTCAAGCGGTTTGAGCACTGGTATGCGGAGTTGACCGATGTAGTCGGTATTCCTTTGCCATGTCTCGCTCTGACCGATTCTTATGTCAGTCAGGAGAGTTGTAGTCCTCATACTCGGGTTATAACGTCATGTACAACGTTTCAGTAAGCACCTTACTTTGCAAACCGGCGGGAACACTATAGTTTCACTGCTTCTAGCGTCACTTTCAATGCGTGAACAGTGGCGAAATGGTGAGCTAAAAACCACTGAAGTCTCTTGGGGAGCCAATCGAGAAGTTTCCTTTGCGATGGCGTTACAGACAAGATACTGAATCGTGCTTTCGAATAGTAATTATAGTGAGATAACCAGGTTTCTCCATCAGGTGTGAAGTAATCAAAACTGTTTTCCGTGAAAACTTTCACGTGTGTGGGATCTGCGCTCGCTCCAGGACTGTTATAGTAGGGCACCCATATTTCAACTCGGCCTCGATTCTTGCAAATTCTCCATAGTTCTTCCATGACTCCAATCGTATTCGGCAGATGTTCCAGTACGTTGTCAAGAAACAACTCGTCGGCCGTATCTGACTCGAAAGGATACGGAAACATATTCATGTCATGAATGACGTCTACCCCCTGTAAGTCTGTAATATCGACGCCGACGTATCCTGGTTTCTTCGACTTGCCACAACCGAAATCTATCTTCATCGTTTCATTTCTCCTTCGGCGTTTGCTGGCCTGTGGGGCGTTGGCCATGGTAGGGAAGTGCTCCAGTGGTTGGTGAGCCAAGCCTTAGCGGCTTTCCTCTTACCGGATGACTGGGTCCTGTTCCTGGTGGTAGATAGTACCTTGAAGGACGGCGCACGATGAGGTGGGTTGTCAATAGTAGACGCCATAACTTTTAAGCAGCCGGTCATCTCGCCTCGAAGGTGCTCGCGATGAGCGTGCGGGGTTGAGCGCCGCTAGCGGAGGCGCGATGGCCATGCGGTTTTGGCCGAGACCTTTGTCGATCTCAGCCGTTTCCAAGGCGCCTGCCTCACCCGCGAAATCAGTCAACAGAATCGCTCAAAAGACAGCGCCAATGAACCAACCGTTCCCCTCGCGCTGGCGTGGCGCTCACCACATTTCTCATACCCGTCAGATTAATAATACCCCTGCAACTCAACCCTGTGGAGGATTTGCTGCAGTTGGCGCGTACCACTCTCGAAGCGAAGCCCACCCCCCGCAAGGAACTCCCAAGGTCTCAAAAAGGTCGCCTGACCGTTTCAATCCGCTAAAGTCATGCGATTAAATTGTCAAGCGCCGCCCCTGGCCTATGGTAGATGTCCGGATCGTCTCCTCCAGGTGCTTCCGCAGTCGCAGGGTAAGGCTGTAGTTCCGGAAGGGCTCGTAGCGGTCATCGATAATCGGTTCGAGGTGGCCCCTCCGCCACTCACCGTACATTGCCAAGAGTACCGCCTCAATTTGAGCGGCATCGTTTTCACAAGCGGTACCGATAGAATAGCGTTCTACTAATGACCAAGTTGCACTCCCAATCTCGGCGATGCACAAGACCGGTCGGCGAGCGGCCATATAATCGTATACCTTTCGCGGAACCTGGAGCGGAAAGCCCGGCTGGTAGAGGATAAGCACATCACTTTCTATCATGGCCCGAAGCGACGCCTGATACGTAACTCGCGGTATGACTTCGACAACGTTCGCCAGGGAGCGCGATACGAGGATTTCGGCAATGGTCGGGTCGGCGGTGGTTATCCCTCCAACAAAACGAAGCTTGATCCGCATTGGATCTATGCCGCCACGCTCGATGGCGTTCCGTGCCGCTTGAAGAAGCGGTAAGGGATTGCGCGAAAAGTACAGGGCCCCGGCATGCGTGAGGGTCAAGGCCCTTTTCCTTCTCGGAGAAAGGTCGGGAAGATAGTCCTCAAACCCGTTGGTGATAGTCACCACCCACTCGGGCGAAAGGCCTGGGTAGCGTCGAAGAAAATCTTGCTTCATCTCTTCGGTGTTGCAGATCAGCATGTCCGCACTATCGAGTAGGCCCTTCTCGAGGCGACCATCGATCCATCTGAAAACACGCCCCCGTTGGACGTGACCGGGGTTGGCTAACCAAGGATCGCGGAAGTCAAGCACCAGCGGCACTTTGGTTAGCTGCTTCAAAATTCTTCCGGCCACCATTCCCGACCAGGGGCCTCCCGTAGCGACAATGATGTCCGGTCTCCGTTCGCGAATGATCGCTAACCCTTGACGGACACAAGGAGCAATCCATCCCACGTGGTAGTCGGGGGTCGTAAGGAGCTTTGCGACGAATTTCTTGGTCTCCCGCGTTAACCGTACTCTCATCCCATTCGTCACCGGGGGTTTGCTAGCCGGAGCCGTTCCCGACCGCAGCCTCAGTCGATCCCGCATCATCACAAGGTATCGGTCGGGCCGGCGGACAGCGCTACGTACCACCTTGATGTGATGATCGAGCCTCACCGCCAGATCCTGGTCCAGGGGCTGATCGGGCAGGAAATCTTCTTTGCGGGAAGTAAGGATTGTGACCTGGTCGCCCATTTTTGTTAGATGATTAGCAAAAAAGAGCGGCCGAAAGGAACCGCTGCTCGCGTCTGGAGGGAAATAGTAGGCTACCAATAGGATATTCATTCGCTTTCCTGCGCTCCCCCCGTTTTAGCCCGTTTGTCGATCGCTTTAAGTCCTTGCAGTCGAAACGGCATCGAAGAGCAGTCCGCTTATTTCCATCACATCTCTTTCCGTAAGATAGGCATGGGTGGGTAACGTGATGAGTTCCCTTGTGCAGCTGTCAGCAATCGGAAAATTCCGAGCCCCAATCTGAGACTGCAAATCCGGAATGCCACCTATGGAATCGGGATAAACCGGCATTACGCCCAGACCCCTCTTTACGCACTCCTTTAAAATGAATTCCCTATATTCGACATTACTATATTTTACCGGAAACCGTATGAGACCACGCCCTTGCCAATTTTGACAATGCTGCTGCCAAATGCCTTGACTTTTCAGAATGTCAATCCATCTATTCACATTCTTCTCTCGGCCATCGTGCAATTCCAGCAGTCTTTTCCGCCAATGTCGCGCGAGGCCTGCTTGATAGGAAGACATTCTCCGAATCGGGAAATGCGGTTCAAACAGCGTTTCCCCAAGCCTGAGCGAAGGGATGGACCGAGGGATCCAGAAAAGAAGTGGATGAAGGAACATCGATAACGCCACAGTCTTCAAAAAGAGCGCCAGCACTTCCCGTGAGTTATATGCCGACAGGCCCGAAACGACATGCATAAGCTTCGCAGCGATGTCATCCCTATTCGTGAGAATGATTCCTCCCTCAACGGTTGAAAAAGCTTTCCCGCGTCCTAGGCTGAAAAAACTGACATCTCCAAGCGTTCCAAGTTTCTTCCCGTCCCACGTCTCTCCCATGGCCTGGGCAGCATCTTCCACAATAGTGACTTCAGGATCTCGAACAACACTCCGCAGTTTCGGTACATCGGCCGGTATACCGAATAGATGGGTCGGAACAACAGCAAGAAGCCGCTTCGTTGGGTCTGTGGACCTACCGACGTTACCTGATGTTTCACCCGGGGAATCCGTGATGCCAAGGTGTAGAAGAGTGTCAACACCCCGTGAGGTAAATGCGCTAGACAATAACATCTCTGATAGCTGCGCGAAATCAAAATCTAGGTTAGCCGGTTGCAGGTCGCACAGCCGTATCGTGAAGCCTGAGCGCACGATAGACGAGGGGGCAGAATAGCACGTAAAAGCGGGGATGAGCACCTCCTCTCTAGCGGGATACAACTCCCTGAGAGCTAGGAGGATCAAAGTGAAGGCCGCCTTTCCCGAAGAGACCAGGAAACAGTGTTTCATTCCAAAGTATTCTGTTAGCTCCGACCGAAAACGATCGATCTCTTTCTCGCCGCGAAAAACCCCGCGAATTCCCGAAACGAGATCCCTGACGCGAATCGGAGCAGCCGCGGGCGGTAGAGTTCTCCCAATGCGCATTGCGGTAGACCTGATAAGGCGGCTTATAAACCGATGTGCTTTCGGATACTTGGACCGATGATCCTTGTGACAGGCAGTGGCAGCATCTTCCAGTAACGGATGGCTTTCTCAAACCTGACTTTGTCGGAACTATCCAGATTCAACGGCTTTCCGCCGACAGAGATGCAATGCCAATAGAGCGGCGCGGGTACCGCACCCCATTGCTCTTTGAACCTGTAAGTTCCTTCACCAGGAGAAGAGCGGCCGAAGTCGAAGATTCGATACCTATGGTCGCATGCGTATTCCAGCATGCGAAAATACAACAGCATATTCGGACTCAGCGGTGCATATTTCTTTAGCGAAGACGCCCACGGGTTACGCAACACCTTGTTGAAACCCACGACAAGGCTAGAGGCGACTGGCTTTTTATGCACGTAAACCACTAAGATTCTCGACTCCTCTGAAAACACACGCAAGGTCTGGCGCATCAGCTCTAAGGCGTGTACCGGCGATCCCAAATCCCGCATATTAACCAAAAAAACCCTATAGAAATCCTCCAGCAGCTCTACCCCGCCTACCCTCGAAGTCAATCCCTCCCTCAAGGGCTTCTTAATCTGATTGCGCAGTTTCGAGGTAAAAGATTGCATGAGCATCTCGGAGGAGGCGGGGAGGGTCAGGAGCATTCGAACCTTGTCTGACCTCGTGACGGTATTTAAAGGTTTTCCTGCGCTCTCTAGGCATAGGGCGTCGACGTTATTCCAGCACGCGATAGGCTGTTCATCGCGCAGTTCTATATTGCAAGCCCCCACCTCCAGACCAAGCCTGATCGCTTCAAACATCAGTCCTTCCTCTGCCGCTCTACAGCTCGCCAGAACGCCGCCGCCATCAAGAAACGGTAATGAAACCAGGTGATTACCAAAAATTATATGCTTTAGGTGAACTAAGGGGAGCACCCCCAGGATGTTCACGGTAGACTTCTCCGGCCTCACCGAATTCTCGCGGCCCGAGTCGTATTCACCCTCGTAGGCCATGATATAGTAGGTTGCGTGACCGTAGGCCCTAAAAAAAACTTCCCGCCAGCCATACCTATGAAAAAGCGTGGCCTGAGGGTGTTTGCGGACAAACTCATCCCATGAATCTCGATCGAGATTCGAGGCATATTTGATCTGATAGGCGCCCATGGCGAATGGAATCGAATGTTAGGCAATCACCAGAGTCTGTACTTTTGCGGCAGGATCAGCAAAGGCCCCCCGAAGACAAAGCCTGCCCCAGTGGGTGCTTTGCCAGGCATAAGGCCCTCGCCTCCGGGCAGGCATCTAACAACCCTTCATAGGTTAGGATCTTTAACCTATTGGCATATAGGGGGAACTCTCGATGTTTCACTTGATCCCCTTGAGCAATCGACCAAGATTGGCTCAAGAAAAGAGAGACCGAGTGAAACGTGCTAACGGTAACACGGCGGTAGGGCGGTAGGACGATTCAAGGGAGTATTTTCCGAGCAGGAGTTGAACCGATTGGGAAAGAGGTGACGTTGTCAGCGTTGGCGACCGCTTAAGCTCAGTTTCTGTGTATGGTTGATGCCTCTCCGTCGTATGGAAATGCATCATTGTAATGGTTCGAGACAAAGTCTGAGTTCGGCCTGCCAGTCGAGCGCGTTGACGCCGAAGCCACTAGCCAGTTTGTCTCCACACAAGCAGGAGTTTGCTGGTCGCTTAGCCAATAGTGGGTATTCAGCAGAGCTTATGGGCGTCAACCTCGGATGCTTAAACGCCTTGGATCGAAAGGATGCGATGATGGCCTGAGCAAATGCATACCAGGACGTCGCACCGGAGGCAGTAAGGTTATATAGACCGCTAACGCCGCTGCTGGAAGACAAGCTCCCAATGCTTGATGCACAACATTTGGCGAGTATATGTGCCGTCATCTCAGCAATCATTCGGCTCCATGTCGGAGTGCCGATTTGGTCTTCCACGATCCGGATTTCGTCGCGTTCCTTGGCTAATCTTTGGATCGTGAGCAGAAAGTTCTTGCCACGGAGTCCATACACCCAGCTCGTACGCAATATCAGGTGCGGTACATCCACGCCTTGGATCGCCCGTTCCCCGGCCAGTTTTGTCTTACCGTATACGTTTACAGGATTTGGCACATCTTCTTCCTTATAGGGCTCAGTTTTTGTTCCATCGAACACATAGTCCGTTGAATAGTGAACCATCGCGGCTTTAGCTTTTTCGCCTCCTCCGCCATAATGCCCGGTGCGACGCCGTTGATCTTCATCGCCAACTCAGGCTCGGACTCCGCTTTATCCACGGCGGTGTAAGCCCCGGCGTTGACGATGAGCTTGGGCCTGACTTCGCGAATCACCCGGCAGACCGAATCGGCGTCGGCCAGATCCATCCCGTCCCTGCCAAATGCAATGACCTCACCCAGGGGTGCGAGCGTCCGCTGAAGCTCCCCAACCCACCTGACCGTTCTTTCCCGTAAGCAGGATCCGCATTACTCGAAAACCTCGGCGTCGTGTAGGAGCTTGCCGGCCTTATCTTTTGGCGCAAGCCTGGGTTCTCCTTCGAACGGCCAGGCGATCGCGAGGTCCGGATCGCTCCAGATGATGCAGCGCTCGTGCTCGGGAGCATAGTAACCTGCAGTCTTGTAGAGAAACTCGGCGAATGCGGACCGCACCAAGAAACCGTGAGCAAATCCCTCGGGGATCCAGACCATACGCTTGTTCTCGGCGGACAGCACCGAACCAACCCATCGACCGAAGCTTGGCGAACTTCTGCGCAAATCGACCGCCACATCGAATACCTCTCCCACCACCACACGCACCAGTTTTCCCTGTGGCTGCTTGATCTGGTAGTGCAGGCCGCGCAGAATGTTCCGGAGCGGGAGTGGTTGTCCTGCACGAAGCGCTTTGAGACACCGGTCTTTTCCACGAAGACCCGCTGGTTGAAGCTCTCGAAGAACAACCCGCGCTCGTCGCCGTAGACCTTTGGCTCGATGATCAGCACCTCAGGGATGGTGGTCTGGATGACGTTCATTAGAACACCTTTTCCCGTGACAGCTCCAACAGGTACTGGCCGTAGCCGCTTTTGGCGAGGGGCGCAGCGAGATCCTCCAACTGGCTAGCCGTGATGTAACCCTTGCGGTAGGCGATCTCTTCCGGACACGCGATCTTGAGGCCCTGGCGGCGCTCTATGGTCTCGATGAAGTGGGCCGCCTCCAACAGCGACTCATGGGTGCCGGTGTCCAGCCAGGCCATACCGCGGCCCATGACTTCGACTTTTAACGCACCCCACTCCAGATATTGCTTGTTGACGTCGGTGATTTCGAGCTCCCCGCGCGTAGAGGGCATGAGACTTGCCGCGATGTCAGCCACCTGGTTGTCATAGAAGTAGAGTCCGGTCACGGCGTACCGGGATTTGGGCTGCTTCGGCTTCTCTTCGATGTCCAAGACCATGCCGTTCGCGTCGAACTCCACCACGCCGTAACGCTTGGGGTCGTGCACGTGGTAGGCGAAAACCGTGGCGCCGTTCTCCCGGCCGGCGGCACGTTCAAGCTGAAGCGACAGTTCGTGCCCATAAAAGACGTTGTCACCCAGAACAAGCGTGCAGGTGTCCGGGCCGATGAAGTGCTTGCCAATAATGAAAGCTTGCGCCAGGCCTTCCGGCGAGGGTTGCACCGCGTAAGAAATCTCGATTCCCCACTGGTTCCCGTGGCCCAGCAGTTGTTCGAAGCGCGGCGTGTCCTGCGGTGTAGAGATCACTAGGATGTCGCGTATGCCGGCCAGCATGAGGGTCGACAGTGGATAATACACCATGGGCTTGTCATAGATCGGCAGCAGTTGCTTGGATACCGCTTGCGTAACCGGATACAAACGGGTACCCGAACCTCCAGCGAGAATGATGCCTTTTCTCATCGCGTTAATTCTTCATCGTAGTGCTCGGCGATCCACTTCTGGTAACTGCCGCTCGCAACGTCTTCAACCCAACCCACGTTTTCAACATACCAGGTGACGGTGTTGCGGATCCCGGTTTCGAAGGTTTCGGCCGGTTTCCAGTATAGTTCCTCCTTGATCTTGCGCGCATCGATCGCATAGCGCCTGTCGTGGCCCGGTCTATCCTTGACAAAGGTGATAAGTTCGCGGTGAGAGCCGCGCGCACTCGGCCGCAGCTCGTCCAGGATGTCGCAAATCGTGTGGACAACGTCGATATTGGCCTTTTCGTTCCAGCCACCGATGTTATAGACCTCGCCCGGTTGGCCACCATGTAGAACGGCTCGGATAGCGGTGCAATGATCTTTCACGTACAGCCAGTCGCGAACGTTCCTGCCGTCACCGTAAACGGGCAAGGGCTTGCCCTGCGTCGCGTTGAGGATGATTAGCGGAATGAGTTTTTCCGGGAACTGGTAAGGCCCGTAGTTGTTGGAGCAATTGGTCGTCAGGGCCGGTAACCCATAGGTGTGGTGATAGGCGCGCACGAGATGATCCGATCCCGCTTTGCTGGCGGAATACGGGCTGTTCGGCGCGTAGGGCGCCGTCTCCGAGAATGGTAGATCTTCCGTCCCCAGCGAGCCATACACTTCATCGGTCGAAACGTGCAAGAAACGAAACCGCTCGCGCTCACCCCCTCGAAGCGATCCGTAATAGCCGAGTGCCGCTTGGAGCAGCCAGAAGGTGCCGACGACGTTCGTTTCGATGAACGCCGCCGGCCCACGAATCGAGCGGTCGACATGGCTTTCCGCTGCGAAATGGAGGATTGCCCGCGGCTTGTATTGCGCCAGAAGACCCGACATGAAATTCACATCGCCGATGTCTCCGCGCACGAAGACATGACGAGGATCACCGTCCAGGCTGGCCAGGTTCTTCATGTTTCCCGCATAGGTAAGCCAGTCGACGTTCAGAACCGCTTCTGTCGATTCCGCTAGCCAATCGAGAATGAAGTTCGAGCCGATGAAACCGGCGCCACCTGTTACGAGGATCACGCTAGTACAGAGACACGTTTACCTTCCAGTTGCATAAATATTACAAGTATTACCAGAAAATGGCGTCGGAGATGGGGTCAATATCTGCACCGGTGTCGTATGACGCTCTGATCCGCCGGCTGGGGGTGATGGTGGGCGGGGTCGCTTGGTTATTCGGCTAATCGTTATCCACAATAGGCGCCGCCAGATTCATGAAGTAATCCATGCTGGCGACAAAAGCGGGATTGGGGGTATGGGTACCGCCAAAGACCCCGACCTCGGTGACCGTCAGGGCCCGGGTGAAGGTCACCGCATCCGTCCAGGTCGTCGCGTCATAGGAGTAGCGACAGGTCCACTGATTTCCCGCACGCAAAACCTGCCGATAGGGCGGGATGCTGGGGAGCGTTGCATTGCGGTAGACCTGGTAGGTATTGCCAGCCACATAGGCCACGAATACGCGCGGCGAGGTCCCGTCGTGATGGGTGTCAAAGCGCAGGAAGGTCGCGTTATCCTGCTGCACGACGATCCCCTGCATCTGGTACCGAGTGGCGGGACTCGACTCAAACTTGGCCTCAATCCCGAAATCTCCATTGTTGGCCGGTTGCAGCAGACGGGGCGCCCGATTGGCACTGCCTACCCACAAATCATGGGATAGGCCGGCGGGAATGGCAATCAAGGCATTGGTGCCATTGTAGGTCAGGGTCGACTGGCCGGTCACGCCACTATAGGGATCATAGAAGCGCCAGGAGGGGTTGGGCTCGGTGGTTGTGGTATTGAAGTCATCCGACAACAACGAGCTAGTGCCCGCCGTGACGGTCAACGTGGCCGAGTTGCTGGTGGTACTGCCGACGGAGTTGCTGACGATGCAGCGGAAGGTGGCACCGTTATCGGCCGAGGTGGTGGCCGGGGTGGTATAGGACGCACTGGTGGCGCCGGTGATGTTCACCCCGTTCTTCTGCCACTGGTAGGCCAGCGGCGCGCTGCCGGAGGCCGTCACGCTGAAGGTGGCGGTTTGACCTGCTGTGACGGTCCGATCCGCCGGCTGGCTGGTGATGCTGGGCGGGGTGGGGGGTGGAGGATCAAGAACGGGTGTAATTTCTACATTCCCAAACGTGACGTTAGCGTTGTAAGAAACCAGTAAAACCGATCCGTCGCGGGTTGGGACATCTGCGTTGATGTTCCATTGATTAGGCTCGGAATCGCTCTTTGGCCAAAATTTGACATAGACCCTGCTCATCCCACCGCCCAGGAATTCGGAACGGGTCTTGAGCATATATGCTACATTTCCAGTAACCACTACAGACTGCGTAGCGCGTACGACCTCCCAACTGCTAGTTGGAAGGCCGCCATACGTCACGATTTGCAGTTTTGAAGGAGACCCTCCTCGAACCCAAGCTAGCGCTTGCAAGGGCCACTCTATTTTCGGCGATTGGTTTCCTTCATGACCCTGCCAACCGATGGCGACACCCATGCCAGTGAAGCTCGATGGCGCGGTGATCGGAACGGTCACCTCATAATCGGTAAACCACGTCTCGTCACCGATAGCGATCGCGCGATCGTAACCAGTTGGGGCCGGACGAATGCCTGCGGGCGTCAACTGCCAAAAGCCGTCCACAATTTGTGCGATCTGTTCAACCTCTTGGATATTTGTCAGTGTTCCCCAGTCGGCAGTATAAGGAAACGGCCATACATTTCCTGGGGTGTAGTTGACCGTAACCATATCGGTCGTAACTATACCCCAGTTGTCCATAGCGTTAATCTCAACCGTATTTGCGCCATTAAGCAGGCTCGCATGGTGAATTTCGATATTAAAATCACCAGGCAAATGCAAACGAAAGCCATCTGGACCTATGGCCAATGCCTTATCTGGGCCACCGTTGAGCGAGTATGTGAGGCTGTTTACACCTACAGAAGAAGTCGCATTGCCAAGAATATTGATCCATTTCTGTGGGTTACCAAGCTGTCCAAAGGTTTTCGTGTTCCCGTACCACACATCGATGCTGGGTGGTGGCGGCGGTGGCGGAACCCAGACGTCTGTATCAGCGATAGGCGCTGCCAGATCCATAAAGTAATCGATGCTGGCAAGAAAATGCGGATTTTCCGAACTGGTGCCGCCAAAGACACCGACCTCGGTGACGGTTAGGGCCTGGGTGAAGGTTACCGCGTCCGTCCAGGTCGTCCCGTCATAGGAGTAGCGGTAAGTCCATGTGTTCCCCGTGCGAAGGACCCGCAGATAAGGCGGAATGCTGGGCAACGTCGCATTCTTGAAGATCGTTTTGGTACTACCCGCCACATAGGCCACGAATACACGGGGCCCGAACCCGTCGTGATAGGTGTCAAAGCGCAGGAACGTCGCGTTATTCTGCTGGACGATGATCCCTTGGTCTTGCGATCTGGTGGCGGGCTTCGACTCAAATTTGACCTCGATCCCAAAATCCCCGTTAGCGACCGGTTGCAGCAGCCGGGGTGCTCGATTGCCGCTGCCGACCCACAAGTCATGCGACACACCGGCGGGGATCTCGATTAAGGCATTGGTGCCATCGAAGGTCAGGGTCGATTGACCGGGATCGTTGCCGGCCGTCGTATCGTAGGGATCATAGAACCGCCAGGCCGGGTTAGGCTCCGTGGTCGTGGGATTGAAGTCATCCGAAAGTATAGGCGCCGCCTCCGCACGGCTGGAATAGACTAGGGCTACTCCAATGAACATGAACGTGACAATTATCCGTAACAACCAGACGTTTACTCGATTAACCATGGCCTGCCTCCTATTCTTTTTTGACTCCATACTGATTCCGAGCATTTGCGGATATGTACCCGATGCTTGAAACGCTCCACACTATGGGATCTGCCCACCAAGCTGCGGACATTGCGTTAGAGGCATAACTTGTGCCCGTCGAAGGTATAGTTGCAAGCAATATCGGTTGAGGAGCAGACCAATCACGCTATCGTGGCGTATCTCGGACTCCGAAAAACAGGTGGTCTTTCGCGCCAACAGCTTAAGTCGAGTTCTGAGTTGGAGATTTTTATTTTCAATTTTCTATGTATGTCGTTTGCCGACGACAGGCTACCGCTAGCTCTTATGTATCGGCTATCGTGGAATATTGGGTTCGCCCGCTCACTCGCTCCATGGATGACAGCGACTGATCGGCGATCCAACAAACTAGGGCATCAGATGGGCCATCACGTTGACGTGCACCGGAGCGTCGCCATTTTCGCGAAGCTCGACGGGACATCGGAGGCTCGCCTCGGGCGCAAAAAAATCCAGGGCAGGCGCGCGTTCAAGACGCCAAAGATTATGGAACCACGCGCCAAGGCTAGGATGCCGGCAGCAGCGCTCGGTACCCTTCGTAGGCTCGCTTCCAAGAGAAATCAGCCGCGACACGTCGGTGGAGTCGCTCGCCAAGGCCACGCGCGAACTCTGTGTCGGACAAGACGCGATCAAGCGCGGGGATAAGCGCTTTCACATCATCCGGCACAACTAACAAGCCGGTATCCCCATCATCGACAATTTCCGGGATTCCGCCTACACGGCTCGCCACAACCGGGAGCCGATAGGCACCTGCCTCGAGAATGGCGATGCCAAAAGGCTCAACACGAGACGGCAAGCAGAAGACGTTTGCGCGCTCCAGGAACAGGCCGACTTGCTGGTGGGGGACGCTTTCGACGAAGAATACATCCTCAGCAATCTTGAGTTCACTCGCGAGCGCTCGCAGGTTGGGTCCAGCCTCGCTGGACCTCCCAACCAAGACTAACGCAAGACCCGAGTAAGCGCGCCGTACTTCAACGAATGCTTGCACGAGTACATCGAGCCCCTTTTTCTGCTCAAACGTCGCTACGCTTAGAATGAACCGGCGGTCCCGCAAAGCTGCCGGAAGTCTGGTCGAGCGGTCGACGTTGCGCAAAAAGTAGTCTATGTTCAGTCCGTTCTGAACCGCGTGAACGCGGCCGGCCATCTTGTCTGCGAACTCGCTAACCTCGGTGGCGAAATGCCGCGAGCACGCGACAATGGCAGTCGCACAACGGAGCAGGAACCTCCACAGAGCACGCCCGACGCGCCCAGAGTTTCCGGCACTGTGTAAATCAAGACCGTGAAAAGAGAGTATCAATGCGCCTCGATATCGCCCGACAAAGCGCAACAACGCAATCGGAAGCGTGCCTAATCCTGGGAAATGGGCATTAAACGCTTCGATACGATACTCTGTTATTAGTCGTCCCAGCGTCCGCAATGTAAAGGGAAGCGATAGCAAGAAAGCGACGAGCGTTTTGAGGTGGTGCGAATTTCCCAACGGCCCCCGTAGACGCAGGCGTATATGCGTATAATCCGGGCGGTCTTGGATATCTGGTCGTGCGTAATCCCAGTGGTTCTCGATCAAGATCGGGTGATATTCGCCGGCCACGCGGAATTCCTCGAGCAGGTTCTTGACGACCTGGTTTACGCCGCCTGGGTGATCGATTGACCAGGGCAGCATGAATGCGTAGCTCTTACGGACCTCCGCCATCGCCGTCTTACCGCGTGGTGACCTCTGCCGCCGGGCCCTTCATTCTAAGCAGGCGCCTCGTTGGCTGGAGCACGAATCGCTGCCGCTCCTCTGCGGTGAGACCCACCGCCAGCACTACAGCCACGACGCTGACGCCGGCCCAAATCCCATGCACGATCAAATGGAACCAATCCCCTGGCTGGCCTGTAAGGCGGATACACACCATAACAATCGCCAGCAACGCACCTACGGCTAATGGCCGCACACACGCGATCAGAAAACCCTTGACATGTAAGCCTAGAGTCCTATGCAAAACCAGGGGAATGCCGATCGATAGCGCTAGCACGATGGCTATAACCGGTGATACGGCTATACCGACAAGTCCATAGGAGCCAATTAGGCTGAGGCTTAATGTCAGGGTTAACCCCGCTCCCCCAATTTGCACTAGTGCCAGCTCCCGCACCAACCCGGCACCCAGCAGGATTTGCCCGGCGATGCTCGCAGCGTAGCCCGCGACCGTGCTAACCAATAAAATCTGCAGCAGCAACGCCACTGATGGAAACGGACTTCCGCTCACATACTGCTCCCCGATCCAAAGCCGATAGAAGTCCTCGGCCCAGACCGATGCTACCAGTACTAAGGAGATCGCCGCTAGAAGCATGAGCCGCGTACCGTCGCGATAGAGGCGCTCGAGCAAGCCACGATCGCCGCGAACGTGAAGTTCCGTGGCGGCCGGATAGATGACCTGGCCGACGGGAGCCAATATATTACCGATTTGCCGCCAAAGAGTCGCGGCCAGCCCATAATGCGCCACCGCCGCCACGGGCATGAGTGCGCCGATTAATAACATGGGCACGTTAACGGAAACAAAGGACGTCAGCGAGATCAAGAAATTCCATACGCCGAACGAGCCCATATCGCGCAGCCTTGCTAAATTCACCCGGCGGGATGAAATTTCCAGCCCAGGCGCAATACGGTATGCCACGCGCCAGCGGATAAGATAATCGATTAGGCTCACTCCGCATGTGGCGGCGCTTATACCTACCAGGCCATACCCCATGCGTAGCGCTGCGTAAACGGTGCCCGCCATCAGCAACCGCGTCCCCACGCCGATCAGGTTGGCGAGGTCAAAACGTTGCATGGCCGTAAAAATCGCCGTGAACGGAAAAAACGCACATTGGACGGCGCTGGAGAACCCGACGATTAGGATGCACCAAAAGGCCTCGTGTTCCATACCCAGCGGAAAATCGAGTACGCGCGGCGCGAAATAGGCCATACCGATGCTGAGCACCGCCATTAACGTACCTAATGCGGAAAGGGCCATAACCGCGCTACTGACGGACTCATTCGCTTTAGCGTAATCGCTCAGCGCCAGGTAGCGCGTCAGATATTGGGTCACGCCCGCCCGAAAGCCCAGATCCAGTAGCCCGTAGGAACCGATGATGCTTGAGGTGAACATCCAAACACCGTAACGCGCCTCTCCCAGTTGGCCCAGAACAAATGGGGTCAGCACAACGGTCACGGCCGCGTTGACGGCAAAGCCGGTCCAGTTGCTGGCGATATTACGTAGAATAGTGGCGGATCTACTCATTCAGGGTTGTTGACCATCGACGAGCCATGGAAGGCGCAAGCGCCGAGGCGAGCCGGGTAGGCCGGAGGAATCGCACCTCCAGTCCTTCACAGAACCGTACGTGCACCTCGCGACGCACACGGCTCGTGCCGGCCGCGGCCCGGTGCCTTAATTAGCTGGCCTCCGTGCCTATCTCCGCTCGGAATATGTGTTCCCCGCCCGCGATGGCTTGCTTTTCATACAGGCTTATGACCTCATCAGGCATTCGTTCGAGATCCGTTCCCCGCATGAAATCCCGCAAAGCGGTGGTGGGCGAGTTCGAGTCGATATTGGGTGCCCCGGTCTGCGCTAAAACGTCTCCGATATGTATTGTTCTGAAATCGATGCTGAACCGGGTCTGGCCAGACGTATTGGGTACGGTAGAATGCAGCTGCGCCCCCGAAAAAATAATGATACCGCCGGGTTTACATACGACGCGGATCTGGGGTTCGATCTCTACCGGGTGCGCAGCGCGCGGCTGCTTGCGGGTGTCTGATTTGATGCTTTTCGCCGCATTCTTTCGACCATCGGCATTCCATTCAAAGTAGTTGAAGTTGGACGAATCGTTCGCCACCGGCTCGTACCAGTAGCGTGGGTGGAAGGCCATCGAATTCTCACTCTCGAAGTCATAGATGGGGAGCCACCAATTGAGCTGGCACATCGGCGCCGAATACCAGGTGTCCCGGTGGGGGTGGTGTGCAAAACCGACCCCTGAGGTGAGATAACCGTCGCTCGTTACACCCCGGAGCCTCGGGACGTCTATGTAGGTTTCATGGAGATCACAGCCGAGCGCAGACAGGATCCCTTTGATCAGTTCCTTAGTGCGAGGGTTGTGGATAAACCTCGGCTTTAGCGGTGCAAAGACCTCGACGAATCGTTCGACCTGCATGTGATACTGCGCCCGTGTCGGGTCGAGCCCGCCAAAGGCTTCTCCGATCATCGCCTTGGCAAAATCGCATAAGGCAATCGTGCTCGGTCGTGGTGAGTAGACTAAGATATCGCCTTGATAAAGCCGTACGCGCCGCACGGCGTCGTCGCCATCCGAATCCATATAGATCGTGGTCACTTTGCTTGCTCCTTTCCAGGAAACTCTTTGCCAGATTTTTCGGTTGGTGTATCCCCCGGTCCTTCGAGATCACCGCGCTTCGCGTTGCTGCTGTTGAAAAAAGAGGAAACCGGAGATCTTCTGTCTTCGCGGAACCGTCACTGTCAATGCAGCCCCGGCGGCGGTCCCCAGAGGTCCGCATGACCCGGCTGCGCCGACGAGCCATTATGGCAATAAGGTAGCACGTAATTGTACCGGACAGCACCGAACTCCCTTCTTCAGTACCGCGCTCAGCCTCCAACCGCCACCCCTCCTCCGCCCCGAACCGCAGAACCCGAGCTCTGGTTCAGGCCAGCCAAGCCGTCGATCGCCTCCTTGCGGAGGTAAAGCTGGCCGCCTGAAAACCTGACTCAATATCGAAGATCAATCGTGTTTAAGGGACTTTAGACCGCCCCGGCCTTCCTAGCGTCTATCTCTCCCGAGTGCGTCGCGGGAAGACAACTGCCAACAACTCATTTGCCAACCGCGGGCGCTGCCAGTACCCCCTGCGCAAGACGCCCAAGGCGATACGGGCCCGCTCAGCCATAGGCAGCCGGACCCGCATCAGCGAGACCATGTGCCCCATTAGCATCCGCCACATGGGCAAGGCGCACCTACCGGATTTACTCGTGTCCCACCACTTGGTACGCGCTTCCGGGTCACGATGCGCGTGCATGGAACGGTGCGGGTGCTCGCGGTGGAAGAAGAGGTACTCGGGAACCACAACAAACGATCCGCGTAGTGCAAGTTCGCCGAGCAGTACAAGATCGGAGCCTACGTAGCTCGCAATCAGCGGGGTCTTCCGCAGTATGTCAGCTCGCATGACGGCGAAAGTCTCTACCACGAGGTGTCCCGGCTGCACGAACTGCAGGAAGCGTTCGTACCGGTTGGTCGCCTCTAGATTCATCGGGTGTTCATAGTCATACAAGAAGTACGCTTGCGCATCGATGAACCGCGTCTTCGAAAAACCCAGGACGGCCCCAGGGTTGGCATCGAGTTCACCGACGCAGCGTTCCAGGAAGGTCGGTGTACACACGTCGTCGTGCGCGTGCCACTTGAAGTATTCGCCGCAGGCCAGCTCGAAAGTGCGATTGTAGTTGCCTGACGCTCCGACGTTCCTGGGCTGGCGATAATAGCGGACTCGGCGGTCTCGCCTTACATAATCCTCGCAAATCGCCCGCGTGCCGTCGGTCGAGGCGTTGTCCGAAATGATGATCTCGAAGTCCGAGTATGTTTGAGCCAGCAGCGAATCGAGCGCAGCCGCGAGATAGTCTGCGCCATTGAACACGGGTATACCGATACTAACCCGAGGACAGGAGGTACAGTTCGGGTGGGTATGTCCGTTTGAAGACTTCATGTGCACATAGTCACCAGTGGGAAATCATCCCCAGCGAAGATCCGTCACCGTTCATAACTATAAGCTCCAGCGATTGGAGTCATGAAGGTGACGTCAGCTGTCGGCGAGGCCGAAGCCGTGGGAGGACAACGCTAAAACCAAATGCGGCGCCACTTTGCACGTTCCCAAAGGTGCGTGGCCTTAAACACCTATAACCCGCACATCTAAGCCCATGGCGCGGACCGCGGAAGTGATTTCATCTAAGTACAAGGGATTCATCACGATCACATCGGTAGGACCGTATGCGCCCAAAAACTCCGGCGGGACGACCTCTTGGCCCGTACCCGCCACATATCGCCCCTGCTTGTGCGGATTGAGGTCCACCACGTAGCGGATGGTATCGTGATCGTCTAACCCGTTGAGGAAGGTGACGCCTTTGGCGCCTCCGCCCCAGACTACAGGCCGTCGTCCCGCGCGCGCCATCCGCGCGAGCTGTTCGCGCCAGGACTGCACTTTCGCCCGGTACTGCTCGGCGAAGGCGTCAGCATACTGGCGCACGTGCTCCGGCAGCTGCTGCGTGGCCAACTTCACCTCGGAACGCCCGAATCCCGGCCTCGCCTCCACCCAGATGAACTGACCACCGAACGACTCATCGCCAGCTACCACATCGAAACCCGCGCTGGTAAACGCAGCGACCAACGAATGCAGACTGAAATAGGCACAGTGCTCGTAGATTAAATCCCAGATGCCCATATCCTTCAAAGTGAACAGCGCGTTGGGCACTTCACAATAATGAACGACTTCCCGCTGCTCCCCAATCGCATGACGCAACGTCCGGAGAAATTCGAGCGGATGTTGAATGTGCTCCAGCACATGGCGGAAGCATACGAAATCAGGCCGGCAGTACTGCGCGTTTTCCGCGTTGTAAAACTCTTGAAAAAAAATAACATCCTCTTGAATCGCTTCCCCCGCGCGTCCCGGCTCGAAGCTGCGGTCGAAGCCGAAACCGCGATTGCCCCCCTGCACACACAACATGCGCAGGAAATCGCCCTTGCCGCAACCGATCTCCACAATGCGTTTCCCGCGCAGCGCGTAGCGCTCAACCAGGCGCGCCGCAAGCTGTTCCGCGTACTGATTAAAGCGCGGCGAATAATGCAGCGAGCTGTCATACGCTGGAGTGTACTCGGTCAGATGCGGATCGAACGCCGTGTTGAATAGGTGGGCGCACTCAACGCAGTAGCCGAGCGCCAGCTCTCCGCGCGGGGATGCCCGAGCCTGGTACTCGTCTGGATATAGTACGTTGCAGCATACCGGCACGTGCTCGATGCGGAGCAAGTCGAGCACGCTCGCGCCCCCACAGAGTGGACAGGGGTTCGCTGCAGCCTGCGCCACGCGTTTCTTCTCCCCGCTCCGATTACAGCGCTAGCACGTCGGGCTGTAAACCCATTGCATTCAAATCGCGGGTGATCTCGTCGCGGTAAACCCCGTTCATAATGATCACCATATCAGGGCGATACTCCAGCAGGAAGGGCGGCGCGACGATGCGCTGGCCGGTGGCAGGCATAAAATAGCCATGGCGATACGGATTGATGTCCACCACATATTCGATCTTATCACCCACGCCAAGCGTCGTCAGGAACGACACGCCCTTAGAGCCCGATCCCCAAAGCACGATCTTGCGGCCGCGTGCAGCGGTCTCTTCGACACGCTGGCGCCACACGTGCAGTTTTGCATCATGTTTAGCCGGAAACTCGGATACATACCGCGCGAGCAGCGGCAAGTCGTCTTCCTGAGACAAGGGCGGCGATGGGATTCCTCGAGCGGGTGTGGCCTCTATGGTCAAATACTGATCCGCGTATTCCGTTTCCAGGTTGAGCACGTTGAAGCCGCTGCGGCGAAACAGACGCGCCAGCGAACCCGCGTTGAAATAGGAGCAGTGCTCGTAGTAAATGTCCTCGAACGCACAATCACGCAGGATGCGCGTGACCTCCGGGATCTGGAAAAACACCAGGGTATCCGGCCGATCGCCGATGGCGCTGCGTACGGTGCTGATGAACTGTGCCGTGGGATGAATGTGCTCCAAGGTCATCTTGCAGCACACGAAGTCCGCTTTGTAGTCGCTGTATTTTTCCGAGTAGAAGTCTTTTACGAATTGCACGCGTCGTGTAGCCTCGCCCGAGACGCGTTCCTCGTGATAGCCGGGGTCGAAACCGACCCCGCGGTTGCTGCCCATTTCAGCCAGTAAAAGCAGGAATTCACCCTTGCCGCAACCGATTTCGAGAATATCTTTGCCGCGCAGATGATGTCGCTCGATAAGCCGTTGTGCAAGATCGCGATGGAAGACGCTGAACGTATCCGAAAACCCCTGGGTTTCTTCGTAACGACCGGAGTATTCGGTGAGCCTGGCGTCGAAAGCCATATTGGAGATAAAACCGCAATCCGGACAAAATGCGAGCTCGATCCGACCCCAAGGATACGCGAGCGCCTCCTCACGCGAGCCAAGCAGGATACAACTATTAGCCGGCACGGACGGTTGTTTATGAAAGACCTGCATACCCCGGTTTCCGCAACTGGGGCAGGTATAGGGTTCGGCCATGATTGTGCTGTTTGCTAACGGCCGGCGACCGCCAGCGCTACCTTTAAATTACCTGGGGTTCGGGTATAGGAATAATGAACTTGCCGCCGCGGCCCCGATACTCTGATTGTTGCGCGAGGACTTCCTCAGCGAAGTTCCAAGGAAATAACACCGTGTAGCCGGGCATCTCTTGAGCCAATTTATCCGGCGCGAAAACGGGGATATGTTTTCCCGGCATATAGCGTCCCTGTTTGTGAACGTTGCGGTCTACGACAAATTCTACTAAATCAGTGCCGATCCCCATATAGTTGATCAAGGTCGCGCCCTTGGCCGCTGCTCCGTAACCGGCGATGCGTTTGCCGTCAGCTTTGAGTTGACGGAGCAATCGGACCAGTTTTTCCTTTAGCGCCTGCACGTTGCTAGAGAAGTCGTGGTAGTAACTATAACTATCCACTCCTTCGTTGCGCTCCAGTTCGAGCAGATCGTGTACCGATGGGCCAACGTTTTCGCGCCGTTCAACGAACAAACGCAGCGATCCTCCGTGGATCGCCAGTCGCTTAATATCGTTCAGGTACAACCCGTGGCGGCGGAACAGGTGATCGAGCGCCGTGACTGAAAAATAGCACAGATGTTCGTGATAAATGGTATCGAACTCGCAGTGATCGATCAGATCCTTGGCATAGGGTACTTCCATCACCGCTACACCATCGTCCTTGAGGAGCATGCCGATGCCCGTCACAAAGCCGTTGGTGTCTGCCACATGTGCGAGTACGTTGTTGGCATGGATCACATCGGCCCGTCTGCCCTCGGCGCGTAGCTTGTGCGCCAACTCCCTGGTGAAGAAAGCGTTGAGCGTCGTAACGCCCGCGTGCGCTGCCGTTTGCGCCGGGCCGTCGGCCGGATCGATGCCCAGCACCTGTATGCTTTGGTCCACGTAATTACGCAGCAAATACCCGTCGTTACTCGCCAACTCGATCACAAAGCTACCGGCGCCCAGTCCGCGCCGAGCGATCAGATCCAGCACGTTCTCACGCGAGTGACGCAGCAGAATGTCAGAAAACGACGAGTAATAAGGGTATTCATCGCAGAACAGGACTTCGGGCGGGACCGTTTCCAGAATCTGCATCAGCGTACAATGCGGACAAAACGCCACTTGCAGCGGAAACGTTGGTTCCGGCTCCCGCAATTGCTGCGGCGTGAGCAAGCGATCGGCCAGCGGCGTCACTCCCAGATCGAGAAACAACCGTAAACCACCGCGGGCGCACGAACGGCAGGGGATACTATCAATTTGTTGATTCATTGCGAAGGTGCTCTCCTTTCCCGCGAACGCCTAGGCGCGCCAGCGCAGATCTTCATCTAACAGGCCTTCGCTTACCAGCTTCTTCACATGTGCGATGCGCATGAACTTGGGTCCTTCGAAGTCCTCCAGTTTCAGCCCGATGCGCTTGTATACCTGATAGAGTTGCTCCACGCCACGACGAGCCGTCCACTGCGGCTTGAAACCGTGAAGCACACGCGCAATCTTGTTGCAGTCTACCCGGTAGCAGCGTTTGTCAGGCCCCGCATCGGGCGCAAAATCCACCCGGCAACCAGGCACGATCTCCTCCACTATTTGGGCAAGCTCGCGGATCTGGTAGTTCTCCGTGGTCGTACCCACATTGAAGCCCTGGTTGTACACCGCTTCGCGCGGGGCGTGTAATGCGGCGATATAGGCCCGACAGATATCCTCCACGTGGACTATGGGGCGCCAGGGCGACCCGTCGCTCTTTAGATACACCCGCGCGGTAGTAAAGGCCCACGCGGTGAGGTTATTTACAACGAGGTCGAAGCGAATGCGTGGTGACAAACCGTAAGCGGTCGAAGCGCGCAGATACACGGGTGTAAAACTCTCCTCCGCCAGTTTTCGCAGCTCCTGTTCCACACGCACTTTCGATACACCGTAAGGCGTGACTGGGTTGAACGCGGCTTCTTCAGTCAGGAACTCATCCCCTGCAGCGCCGTAGTTGCTGCATGAAGAGGCGAACAGGAAACGCTGTACGCCGGCTTGTTTCGCCAACTGAGCAAGGCGCACCGAAGCCTTGAAGTTGATGTCCTCGGTAAGCGTTGGTTTGTAATCGCCGAGCGGATCGTTCGACAGTCCTCCGAGATGAATAATGGCGTCGAACCCCTGCACAGCGGCGGCCGAAACGTCGCGGACGTCCATTTTCAGCGTGGGCACATCGGCCAGAGCGCCCGTGAACGTGCAGCGTGAGAAATAATCGGTGTCCATACCGACGACATCGTGCCCTTCTCTCAACAGCATCGGCACCAACACGGCACCGATATATCCTGTCGAACCCGTCACCATTACGCGCATTTGTCAGCTCCATAACTTCCAGGGTGGATTACCCGAATCCCAAAGAGTCTGCAAGATGTGTTTCTCCCGCAGCGTGTCCATACATTGCCAAAACGACGGGTGCTTGTAAGCCACGAGTTGGCCGTCACGCGCTAGATTCGTGAGCGGCTCGTGCTCCCACATGCTCTGATCGCCGTCGATGTAATCGAATACGCCCGGTTCCAGCACGAAGAACGCGCCGTTGATCCAACCCTCAGCGGTCTGCGGCTTTTCGGAAAAGCTGGTCACCGTGTCTCCCTCAAACTCCAAGTGACCGTAGCGCGCCGACGGGCGCACAGCGGTGATTGTGGCTAGCTTGCCATGGCGTCTATGAAAGGCAAGCAGATCCCTTAGGTTGACGTTCGACACCCCATCACCCCATGTAAGCATGAAGGTAGCCTCGCCTAACCACGGTTTAAGCCGCTTGATGCGCCCACCGGTAAGTGTATTGAGTCCGGTGTCCACCAAGTTCACAATCCACTCAGCCGTTCCATTGTCGTGTAATTTGACCTCACCCGTTTTGGTGTTGACGGTCATATCGCCGTCTAGTGCGTAATAGTCCTTCATCCAGCGCTTAATGTATTCGCCTTTGTATCCGAGCGCGACGACGAATTCGTTATAACCGAAATGCGCATAGTGCTTCATGATATGCCACAAGATCGGACGTTCGCCGATTTCCACCATCGGCTTGGGCTTGATTTCGGTTTCCTCAGCCAGGCGGGTGCCAAAGCCGCCAGCCAGGATTGCCACTTTCATCGATTGTCCTCCAATTTAGGTTTGGGCCTCGGCCCTCGGTATATGCAGCGATATGCAAGTCCCAGTCGCACTGCTTACAAACAGCCTTGAAATTAACGGCGTTCGGGAGATGGCGGCCTGGGCGAAACGCCAGGACCGTCGGCGGGAAAGAATCGTTGGACGTGACCGGCAGACTTGAAAGCGAGCGGTTATTGTTTCTATTTTCGTGTCAGATGATATGAGACGGTGGCACGGTAATGTAGCCTTCGTGTCATGCCGCAATAACGCCTTTTAAGCTCCCCCGCCGGGGAACTTTACAATTCCCGCCGTCGAGAGTCTTCAAGATTTCCACCATCCTTTCCGCGGCCTTGCCGTCCCATTTTTCCGGTACGCTGCCATGGAGCATTTCTCGGTTTAAGATCCTGGAAGTGTAATGCAGGATGTTGTCCCTGTTGTTGCCAACGATGAAGTTCGTGCCACACTCACAGGTGATAGGACGCTCAGTATTGTTCCGAAGTGTTACGCAAGGAACGCCAAGGACGGTCGTCTCTTCCTGCAACCCGCCACTATCGGTAATGACCATCATCGCGTTCATGTTCAGGTGCAGGAATTCTAGGTAGCCGAGTGGGTCAGTCAACCACAAGCCTTGAGGCTTATCTGCGGCTGTAAAATACCCGCAAAATCCGAATTGCTCCACCATCTTCCTCGACCGTGGGTGTATTGGGAAAATGATAGGGATCGCTTTAGCAATTTCACTCAAGGCGTCCAGAATACCTCCAAGAGTTACCCGGTCATCAACGTTTGACGGGCGGTGAAGGGTCAGGGTGGCGAATTCGCCGGGCTTCAGTCCCCATCTCTCGACCAAGCCGATCCCACGGGCCAGTTCCTTGTGCTTCAAAAGAGTATCGATCATCACGTTACCGACGAAGAATATCTTGTCTGGTGTAACCCCCTCGGCCAATAAGTTCTCATTCGCGAAATGATCGGTCGTAAACAAGTAGTCGCACACCACATCGGTACAGAGCCGATTGATTTCCTCAGGCATCGACATATCACGCGAGCGCAATCCTGCCTCCACGTGGGCTACCCTTATGCCCAGCTTCTTGGCGGTAATCGCGCATGCCATAGTGGAATTAACATCTCCAACCACCAGGACTAGGTCCGGCCCCTCCCGCATACAGACTTTTTCGAACTTGACCATGATCCGGGCAGTTTGTTCAGCATGGGAACCTGAACCAACCTCTAGGTCTATGTCGGGCTTTGGCATACCGAGATCGACAAAAAATGACTTGCTCATCCGCTCATCGTAGTGCTGGCCGGTATGGACGAGAAGATGCTCGATTTCCTCGGGATACCTATTCATTGCTTCGACAATAGGGGCCATTTTAATGAAATTAGGGCGTGCGCCTACTACATTGATTACTTTCAAAACGGTCATTCTCTCCTATTCGATATGGCCAAGCCGGGAGTGGTTGCAGAAGGCGTTTTCAGCGCTCGGGACCGCACACCAGAACCTTTTCGAAACGTGCGATCATGTGCCGTGCGCCGCTAGTGTCCCTGAATCGCGATAGCCCTTGTTACTCGAGAAGGGACCGAGCCTGTATCACTGCCACTGTCCCGCGTGTCCGGTTGTTGACGGCCTCCAGCGACGACCGCAACAAGGTGCTCGCCGGGTTCCCTCAGGCTGGGCAGGGTGGTGACGTGTTTCAGGCACGCTACCGCCCTACAAAACGCCTCCGCGCTTCGTATAGCAAGTTGTCCTTTACTACAATTGTCGACGCTTCGGAGCTACCGCGTCGACGGTTGAGGCGGAAAGGAACGCCTCAGTACACCTTAACTAAGCCAATCCGAGCAGGTTCCGCGAGACCGTCACAACGGTTTCCCGCCCCAGGATCTTAAGCAGGATCCTCACGCGTTCTTCGCCCGATTCACCCCATACGATCGCCTGCAGATTAGTGAGCGGCCCCTGTTCAATCATCACGGTGTCGCCTCTCTGGAACGCCAGTCGCTTTGGGGAGTGCAGACCGGTACGCACATCGGCGGTCCGCATAATAGAGTCAACAACTATGCCGGGAACAATGGCCGGCTCCTCCGTGAAACGCACGAAATTCTGTACCCCGCTGGTATAGCGTACGGGCGCCATATTGTCGTAACCGGGCCGGAGGCGTATGAACAAATAACGAGGGAACAAAGGCTCGATGATCTGTACCCAGCGTTCATATCGTCGGCGTTGTTGATGGATTAAAGGCAAGTAGACTTCGTATCCCTGGCGTTCGAGGTTTTCCTCGGCAACCGATTCCTTTCTCGGTTTTGTGTGGACAAGATACCAATTTCTTACAATATCCATTCTGTCGTTGCTCCTTGCCTCATGCCGGGGTTTTTCACGGCGCACCTATCTTGCCCCTTTTCCAAACAGTACTGCTTCCACCGTCTGCAACAATATCAATAGGTCTAGAAAAACGCTATTGTTTTTAATGTAATACAAATCGTACTGGAGTTTCTGCCGTGCATCTTTCTCCGAGGAGCCGTACGGATAGCAGAGCTGGGCCCACCCGCTGATACCTGCCTTAACCCGATGCCGGTTCGCATAGAACGGTAGCGTCTTTTCAAGCTCGGTCACAAACTCTGGACGCTCCGGTCGTGGGCCAACGAAGCTCATCTCACCGCGCAAGACATTAAAAATCTGCGGCAATTCATCAACGCGAAGCTTTCGGATAATTGCCCCTACCCAAGTGACACGCTTGTCATTTGCCTGTGCCCAGCGCGCGCCTTGTTCGCCCTCTGCATCTACATGCATACTGCGAAATTTCAATATGTTGAAGGGCTTGCCGTACTGAGTTATACGGATTTGCTGATAGAAGACGGGGCTTCCCCATCCGCTTTCCACCAATATCGCCAGTGCAGTGAGCAGCATGATAGGCCAGGTTATAGAAATCAAAACTACGCTCGTCACAACATCGACGCAGCGCTTAAGGAACTCGGAGAAACTGCTCACCTGGAACCCGTCCGAGAATATAAAATGGCTCGGGCGAAGAAGGTCTAGCCTCACCTGACCGAATTGACGCTCGAAGAAGGTGGCCGTGTCAATCACGTCAATTCCTATCATCTTGCACTCAAGTAACTGATCGATAGGGCACTTGTTCCGCCGTTCATCCAGGGAAACCACGATTACATCGATTTGTCGTTGCGTAGCAAATTCTACCAAGGGCTTATTGATCGCCACGATTTTGTCTTGGGGAATGGCACAGTCCTGATCTTCCACTCTAGCAAAACCCAGCAATTCAAAGCTTCTCCAATCCGCACGACGCCGCATTTCTAAAATCGATCTGGCCTCATTACCCGTACCCAGTACCAGTACTCGTCGACTAAAGATCCGGTTAAAGATCCTGTTACCCGTGGAAGTAAAACCTAGAGTGCGAATCGTACCGATCCCTATAAACGCCACGGCTGTGGCGAGCACCAGCGCGCCTCGGCCCAAATAGAGATGCGGAAATATATAAACACTTACCATCATGGCAACCGCACCCAACATAAGGCCGACGACTAACCGGAACAGTGTTCCGCGGAGCCCTTCCCTCTGACTTGGGGCGTACATACCCATGGCCGCCATACCAAGCTCCATCAGCACGGCAAAAACGAGGGCACGTGGTAACAACGACCCGATGGTCTCCGTCGCGGTAGCGAATTCCCCGGCGAAGCGCAGCAGCGCTCCTGCGTAAAGCGTGAGGACCAGGATCAGGACCTCGACTACCATGAGCATGAACAATTCGAGGCGTATGAAGTGTCGAAATATTCGAACCGTACCCATTGTTTTTATCATCCTTAAAATCAAATTATTCCCGGATTCGGTAAAATGCCATTAGTGGCGCCGCCGGATAGATCACGCGGAGCCGAATAGCGCAATCCAAAACACTTTTTTACCCGATCTAAAAACTCTGTGCTGTGAAATTTTTCACAAAATCTGTTAAAGCAAGATTACTTAGCCTGTACGTACGAATCGTCGCAATACGTCTCGCCTTGGGCGCGCACCTGCACCTCAACGACCACGGCCTTAACGCATAGGCTCCGCACGCTTTGTTACAACCATTACTGTAGCGTGGCGACGAACTTCTCTTGCGCGTGGCCTCGGAAGGATTGCAGTGGAGGGTCTTCTACTTTTTTAGGAAGAGCCCGCGTTGCTTGGGCTACGGTAAGCAAGCGGTATACCATAGCATCTAACCTCGCGTATTACTGAGACCGCCGCGATATAAACGGCACGGGTGGCTAGTCGTTTACTGTCGGACCATAACGACAGGATTCTTAAAGTCTTGCCAAATTCGCTCCTCGCGAGCGCTAACCCTTGCGTACCGTTGAATTTGGAACCTTCAACGCCTTACCAGCACATTGTCGCTACCCGCCAACGAGGTAGATAGGCGAGCGACGAGCGAGCACGCGACAAAGCAGATGGGCTGCGGAGTAACTTTTGCAGAGCTTCCTTAGTCGCCAAACAGGTCAAGCTGTGCCGAGGCAGGATACGCGAGGTCATGATCGCCGACCGGGCCAGACGGCGGGTTAGCCGGAGACGCCCCGGCGGGCTGCCGATCGGCCGCGCTTTCCGGGGGCGCCGACGCACCCGCAAGCCGCTCGAAGAAGAACCGTACGGGTGGCAGGCCATGCGCATCGAGCAATGGCCGGCCCAAGTGCTCGTAAAGGTCCACCCAGTCCTCACCCACGCGCAGGGAAAGCCGCGGGTTGAGCGCATAATAACCTTGCCGAAGACGTACGAAGATCTGGCGGTTGTACGCATAGTCCCGCGCCACCTCGTTGCGGGCGAGCACGCCGCTCAGGTAGGCGCGCCGCTTGCGGTAGGCGGGCAGCACGTTCTCCGGGAATGCCTGAATCGCTTCCACGAAATCGGCCGTGGTGAAGCCAGCCACGAGGTATTCGGCTTCGCCGATCTTGCGCAAGAGCAGCGCTACCATGGATTGGAACAGGAAAAACTCGACGGTGTGGCCATCGATCTTGACCAGACGGTCCTGCACCTTGACGCTCACGCTCGCGGGCGCTAGCAGAGGGTAGAGATCCCCAAGGCGCGCGGTGGCGAAGTGCGGCGTGGTATAGGCGCGCAGCAGCGCGTGGTGGAGGGCCGTTCGCCCGTGGTTATCGGTAAGATCGGGGTTGGCGCCCTTGTCGAGCAGGGCTTTCACCAAGCCCACATTACCCTGCATGGCGGCGCACATCAGCGGTGCGAGATTGAAGGGCGTGCGGAAGTCCACGCCGTAGGCGTCTGCGTCGGCCAGCACGTCCTTGAAACTCTTGCCTTCGTAAGATCTCAGATGTTTGTTGCGGAGTCCAGACGCAAGCCGCTCCCCGTCCTTGGCCTGGAGATAGCCGGCGCTGGCCAGCCGTCCGAGGAGGCTTGAGTCGCCCAACACGGCGCCATATTCCATGAGGCGCTGGCGGGGTTTGGTGGAGACTTCCTTTGGGTTGAAGGCGCGATCCAGCGTTTCCAGGTAGCGCTCGCGGCCGAGCACCTCCCAAGGGACGGCGCGGGCGTGCAGGATCTCGCGCTGAATGGCCTCCGCCTGCTCCTCCTTGCCGTGAAGCGCGAGCCGCCGCGCCTCGCGCTGCCATTCCTCGAGCGATGAGCTTTGCGCCGCCATATCCAGGTGGTCCCGCTCGTCTTCGAGGCACAGGAGCCGCAAGAGCGCATGGCGGGTGTCGGATTCGATGACATAGAGGTTCTTCACCGCCCGCGTGAGGGCGACATAGAGGCTATTGATGAAGAACTTATAGATCTCCAGGGACTTGTCGGCCTTGTCCTTGGCGCGGACGTAGGCGAGGTCGGCGTCGAGGTCCGCGGCGCTCACGCCTGCGGCGACGTGGTTGAAGGACCCGCGGTCGTGGGTGAGAAAGTTGTACAGGATGACGTTTTCGTATTCGAGTCCCTTGGCTTCATGGACGGCGAAAAGCAGCGGCGTGCGGAAGCGCTCGCGCGCTCTGGGTTTGTCCTCCTCGCGCATCACCAGCACCGCGAAGCGGGTGGACTTGCGGGTTTTTTCGTCGAGATCCTTGATGAGCGTGTCTGCGTCGGGGAGTAGCTCCACCGATCCGGTATTGCCGGGGACGCTGTCAATCAAATAATTGCTCTCCCGGTCGATGGAGCCGAAGCGTCGCTGCTTCACCTTGAGCAGACGGTTGGCGATGGCCGTGATGGCTTGCGAGTTGCGGTAGTTGGTGCGCAGCAGATGCATTGCCCGCTTCGCGTCGAGCGCGTCGTCCCGGTAAAACAGGCTCTTCACCTTGGCCCAGGAGAAGAAATTGGGATGCACGATCTGGTTGGAGTCGCCACACAGGATAAAATTGCCCGCGTCCTTCAAGCTGCGCAGGATGAGGGCGAGCTGGACATTAGTGAGGTCCTGCACCTCGTCCACCACCGCGAAGTCGTAGCGCGGCTGGCACAGGCCCAGATACTGGTGGGCAAGCAAATTACTGTCGAAGAGACCGTTCTCCTTGAGATAGAGGAGGTACTTCTCGAAGAGCTCATACACCAGGGGCCGCTCCTCGGGAAGGAAGATGGACTGGCGGACCCCGAGGTCGAGGTATTCGGCGCGCGAGAGATACGGTGTTTCCGCATCCGCGCCGCTCAGCACGCCCTTCAATTCCTCGAAAAGCTTATGGGCGTCGGCGAATTTGCAGTGCTGCCGATGGCGGCTGAACCAGCCTCTGAACACGCTATAAGTCACTTCGCGGCCCGCCGGCACCCGCAGGGTCTCCAGGAGCTCCTGGAACGAGAGGAAGTCGATGTTCTGCGCTTCGTTCTCATAAGCGTTCGCGTAGTAGAGATTGCGGGCGTTCTGGGCGAGGAAAGGCGACAGAGTCACGTAGAGCACGTCGCCCTGCAGGAGCTTCATCCGCTCGAGGGTCAAGGCCGTCTTGCCGCTGCCGGCCGAACCGATGACGATAAGGGGCGTTGGCAATCGGAACAGCGCTTCCTGCGCATCGTCAAATGAAATGACTTTGTCAAGGAGGTGAAAGCGCGCGCGGGCCGGGTTCACATAGGCGAGCGCGGGGAGCGTATCCTCCTTGAGATCCTCGGGCTTGAGGGGCGGGATCTTGTCTTCTTCGATCCGAGCCCCGCGCAGGAAACGGGAATGCTCGTAGGCGTGGTTGCGGATGACCTCAAGGATAAGGGCGTAGCGCTCGCCGTTGTGACGGCGAAGCGTGAACAGCAGGCGATTGCTGTGATCAAGCTTTGCCCGATAATAATCGCTCGGGGTAAGCTTCTTGGTCTCGGCGGAGTAGAAATCGTCGTGCTCGATCATGCCGATGAGCTTGCGGTATTGCGGCTCCACGCCGGAGATGTCCAAATCGCTGTATTCCAGGATTTTCATAGGAGCAAAGTGGTGGTAGTGATTTAGATAATCACGTCTTGAATGTTGAACACTCCAATAAACTCACACGCCCTTTAGATGTAGGTGGGATAGCCGCGCTGTTTGCGGCGTAACCCACCAACCCCTCGGCCGCAGGCCGACACGTTGGAGCACGGCTTGAAATGGAGGCCCGCTACGCGGGCCGAGTCGGTGGGTTGCGGCATAAACAGCATGCCGAACCCACCCTACCTTTCGAGAGTCGACAATCTAAAATATCTTTGGTTAGTTTTTAACTCAATCCGGTGGCCGCCGGTATGGTACAGTCTCCCGTGAAGTACCCCGGATCCTCGTATTGTTGGCATGCCTGGGGAGAACCCAATCCGCTCCTCGCGACCACGAACCGTGTTACGGGTTGGGGGCTACCGCCATCGAACGAGGATACGCTGATCGGGCGCTATTTCAATCTTAGATTTCGGAGATTTGACCGGCATAAGATCCGCATATCGCTCGGCAGACGGGTGGCTGAAAAATAGGTAATGTTTCAGTTTGAATTTCGGCCGGAACGGACCTTCGGAACCTACGGCCTATTAGCAGCCCAAAATTACGTTTTTGTGGAAGATTCCACGAAAACAAAGAGGTTTTTAAATTTCCCGTTGTTTTTAAGACGATTGGCGAGCTTATCAACTTTTTTGGAGTCGAGTTCTGGTGCGACCTTCGCAAGCTCTGTTCGGATCTCATCCAGCCAGCGTAGCGTGCGCTATGCGCACGAAACGAGAAAGTGGACTTCAATCGTGCGCGCGGCGCACGCTACGCTGGCTGCAACTGGCCGACTTGCGACGTCCCAACAAGGACGCTCCCTCCGAAGGCAAACGACATCGGACCTGTGCTACCATCTCTTACCGATTCATCTGAGCGTCGATCAAGAGCTCAGATACTATCCGTCGGTACTCATCCGGCCTGTCCTTTTTCAGCCTGGCAAGGTCCGCTTCAATCCGCTTGACGCGATCTGCTGAGGACTGTGACTTAATCTCGTTGATCTTCTGGCTGAGGCTCAAGAAATCATCTAAAGCAGCAGTTTTCGGCGCGTTCTTTGGACGCTCTTGAATTAGCACCTCCAGAGCATCGAGTACCCGACCTAGCTGTCGGCCATAACTCTCTTTGGCGACAATATCCCGCTCCATCTCCGGTGAACCGGAGTTCGTCTCCGTCACGGTGATCACATTCCCGAAGGTCCAGCCGGGGAGGATGGGTTGATTCAACGACTGTGGCGCAAGCGCGCTTCCGGACGAACTCAGGGCATCCGTCATCCACCTTGGCCACCACCAAAACGGCCAGGTCTGGGATTTCGGATCTTCGTTCTCATCAGGCATTGAACCTCTCCCAAAACAGTAGCTCGTTTTCGTTGGTCATACGGGAATCATATGACGGACATGCGGCAAGCGCAATTTGACATCACTTCCGGGATGACCGGTCCTAGCCGCTAGCCGAAATTCAAACTGAGACATTTCCGAAAAAGAGATCGCCTCCCGCCTTGATGGCGGCAAGCCCTCATTCAATGGTAGGAAGCAAGAGATAGCCGAGGAGTGGATAAGACACCAGGAGCGCGCGGCCGTCGGGCCCAAAAAAACCCAGCGTCTCCGGTTCCGAATCGAACCGGAGACGCCTGACTGGATTTACTTGGATTTGGCGGAAGCGCGCTTGGCCGGCGCCTTTCTGCTGGCGGAGACCGGGCGCTTGGCGCTCGTTGCGACCGCTTTCCTGCGGGCGGGGGCAGGCCGCTTAACCGTCTTAGAAGCCGCCTTTACCATCTTTTTCACTTTCGTTGCCATTGTCTGTATCACTCCCATCGACTCGTGTTATGCATACCCTGCCACGGTAACCTGTGCGGCAGGCCCAAGTGCAGGAACAAGTCCCGCGTTTGCGCTCCCAAAGGAAACGTGAATGGTTATCGTAAGTTACATCAATTTCTTGAATCCTGATGATATAACAAGCCGCTAAGCTTGCTGAATCGGAGCGGGATCTTTCCATACCGCGCGGCGGATCACGCGCTAGGCTTCCTTGATCAGGAGGTCTTTCGCTTGATTGATCTTGGCGGCCAAATAGTCGGACCCGCCGCGGTCGGGATGGAAGCGCAGAATAAGCCGCCGATGGGCGGCGATGATTTGATCTTTGCTCGCCCCGGGCGCTAAGGCCAGGACCGCGTAGGCCTCCTCGGGTGTCATGGACGCGCGGCCGGGCTGCGATTCACGGCCCGCCTCGGTGCTCGCCGTGGTCTTCCATTCCTCGCCGTAGACCCGCTCGAGGTAGCTTTGCAGTAACGCGGCCGAGTCCGCATCGTTGGCCCGGCAATGACGGTAAATATTCACGAGATCCGCGAGATCCAATGCGCTCAGCCTTTTGCCCGCGAAAGGGCCTGCCAAGACCTCGCCGTCGATTTCACCGCTACCGTGCTCCAGCCACATGCGCACGTAGCGGGCATCGACCGTCGATCGATGGGGATCACCGCGAACGCCGCCTTGGGGGCGGATCTGCCGCCACAGACGCTGTAATAGCGGGGCGAAGCGGAGCAAGGGCAGTAGCCGGATGGCCGCCGCCAGCAGCGCGGCGAGTAGCGCCAACAGCCAATTCAGATGTCCGGTGCCCGCCAAGAATAACAATGCCACGGCCCCGAGGGCGAGGAGGACTTGCCGCAAATGCTTGGCGATGACCGCGGGCGGGGTGCGAAGAAACCAACGCCACGCGACGCTCACAACGAGGGTCGCGACGACCGCGAGGAGCACCAGACGCACGGACGCTAACCTTTGCGAACTTGGTGGGACAGTTGCAGGACGATGCCGCGGCGCTGGCGGCTAAAATCCTCCAGCGCGGCACGCCCGCCGGCGGCATACACGGCGACGGCGCTCAGCAGGTCGCGCAGTTGCCCCGGACTGCTCGAGTCGAAACGGCAGTAGGCTCCGTTCGAGAGGCGCGCGATCTGTCTGAAGACGCGCTCCGCGACCGGATCGTCGCCCTCTTGAAATACGAATGCGGGAATGCCGAGGATCCCCAGCTCTCCGGCGCGGTGGCACAAGCGGTCGCTGTCTTCCTCCATGCAATCGCCCACGAAGACTAGGGCATGCACGCGGGTGCCGCGGCCTTCCTGGACAGCGTGGCTTAGAACCTTGTCGATCTGGGTGTAACCCCCCAGGCAATGTACGGCCGTCATGTGCCGCAATAAAGCAATCGGCTCATGCAGCCAGGCCGTCGCCTCGAACTCCTGGAAGCCGCGGTAATAGCATAACTGTATATCCAACCCGCCGAGGGAGGCGGTTTCGGCGAACATCCGTGCCTGGATCCGGCAGGCTTGATCCCAGGTGGGTTCCCGGCTCGCCGTGGCATCCATGGCAAAGATCAGCCGTCCGCGCTGCCCGCCAGGCTTGAGCGGCGGGAGACCGGCGACCTGGCGCAGAAAGCTGTCGATGTCTCCGCGCGAGGATTTTTCCGGGAGCCGGGAGGAATCTCTATCTTTCATTGGTCACTAATACCCCGCAGGCGATATATCTTGATTAACCGATCGCCGATGATCGCCCTGTGCGACCTTATATGCGCGATCTCGGTTCCGATTTCAACCCGTGGGGCGTCCCGCCAAGCGTTGCGCGGGCGGCGGAATATAGTATTTAATGGGGTTGCTAGGCGCATCGGAATGGCGCACGCGCCGTGGCTCGGCTTTCATTGAGGTGGGATCGTGAGCACTAAGCTACTCAAATCGGTTCTGCGCCCGATTTTGCGGCGCGTCGTCGGGCTGCTGTTTCGGGTCGAGGTAACAGGGAAAATCAGCGCTTTAAACCCACAGCGACTGCTTATCATCGCCAACCATCAATCGTTTTTAGACGGCTTGATCTTGGCGTTGTTTCTGCCCTTGGATCCGGTGTTCGTCATACACACCCACGTGGCGGAGAATCCGTGGTTCCGGCTGGCGTTAAACCTCGTCGATTTCCTGACCGTCGACCCCACCAGCCCCTTGGCCATGAAAAGGGTGGTGCGACTGCTGGAAGCGGGCAGGCCGGTGCTGATTTTTCCGGAAGGCAGGATCACCATTACCGGGAGCTTGATGAAAGTATACGACGGTCCGGCCTTCGCCGCCGCGCGTAGCGGCGCCACGATTATTCCGGTGCGCTTGGACGGCCCGGCCCGCTCGTTTTTCAGCCGCGTGTCCGGACGTCATCCGAGGCGGCTGCTACCGCGGGTCACGGTGTCGATCCTCGACCCGGTACACCTGGAGGTTCCCGAGGGCGCCAGCGCCAAAGAGCGGCGCCGCAAGGCGGGCGAGGGTATGCGCAAGCTCATGCAAGGGATGATCTTCAGGTCGCATCCCATCCAGACGCTCTACGCCGCGCTCATTGATGCCGTCGAGATCTTCGGCCGACGTCACTTGATCGCGGAAGACATCAAGGGCATCGAATACAACTACGGCAAGTTCTTGATGGATACGCTCATCCTGGGCCGCTTGTGCGCCCGCATCACAGGAGCGGGAGAAAACGTCGGCATCCTGTTGCCGAATGTCGTCTCTACCGTCGCCCTGGTGCTCGGCATGAGCGCGTTTCGCCGTGTCCCCGCGATGCTCAACTATACGGCCGGCGCCGAGGGGCTAAAAAACGCCTGCGAGATCGCCGCTATCCGCACCGTCGTGACCTCGAAAGCCTTTATCGAGACGGCGCGCCTCGGAGGTGTCGTCGAAGCGCTACGGGATGTGAAGGTGGTCTATCTCGAGGATCTCCGGCGCGAGTTCGGTCTCGCGGATCGTTTGTGGCTCGTCGGCTATGCGCTGTGGTTCCCGCGTTGGGTGGGCGCCGTCGCCGGCGCCGAGGATCCCGCCGTGGTTTTGTTTACCTCGGGGTCCGAGGCCAAACCCAAGGGCGTCGTGCTTTCTAATCGCGCCCTGCTATCGAATATCGCTCAGGTCCGGGCCGTCATCGATCTGGGAGGCGAAGATAAGATTTTCAATGCCCTGCCCATGTTCCATTCCTTTGGATTGACGATGGGCGCGTTGTTGCCGCTGCTAACCGGCACGCGCATCTTTATTTATCCGACACCGCTCCACTACCGCGTGATCCCGGAGCTTATCTACGACCGCGCCTGCACGGTCTTGTTCGGGACCCCGACCTTTTTAAATCACTATGCCCGCTTTGCCCATCCTTACGATTTTTTCCGGCTGCGCTATGTGATCGCGGGGGCCGAGCGGCTGAGCGAGCCGGTGCGGATAGCCTGGTTCGAGAAATTCGGGATCCGGATCTTGGAAGGCTATGGCGCCACGGAAACCGCGCCGGTCCTGGCGCTGAACACCCTCATGGCGTATCTCAGCGGGACCGTCGGCCAACTCTTACCCGGCATCGACGCCGTCCTCCAACCGGTGCCCGGAATCGAGCGCGGTGGCCAACTCCACGTGCGCGGCCCGAACCTGATGAGCGGTTACTACCGTGATCCGAGACCGGGGATCATCGAGCCGCCCCGGTCGGAGGCAGGAGAGGGTTGGTATGACACCGGTGACATCGTCGAGATCGACGCCGACGGTTTCGTGAAGATCACCGGGCGTTTGAGGCGTTTCGCCAAGGTGGCGGGCGAGATGGTCTCGCTCGAGGTGGTTGAGAGAATCGCGGCCACGGTGTCTCCGCAGAGTCAGCACGCGGCTGCGGTGCAACCCGATGCCAAGCGCGGGGAGGTGATCGTGCTGTTCTCCACGGATGGGGCGCTTACGCGCGAGCGCCTGCAAGAAGAGGCGCGCCGTAGCGGGCAGCCCGAGCTGGCGGTCCCGCGACGGGTCGTGCACCTCGAGGCCGTGCCGCTGCTCGGTAGCGGCAAGACCGACCATGTAAGCCTACGGCGTTTGGCCGAATCCGCGTGATGCCAACGCGGCTCGGTCATGGGACTCGATTCCCGCTCACACGCCTGCGGCGCATGCGGAGCGCGGAGTTTTCGCGCCGGCTGCTGCGCGAGCACCGATTATCCGTGGATGATCTGATTTATCCACTGTTCGTCATCGAAGGGAGCGGGCGGCGTGAGGCCATCTTTTCGATGCCCGGGATCGAGCGGCTGAGCATCGACGAGTTGCTGAGGGAGGCCGGGGAAAGCGAGCAACTCGGTATTCCCGCAATTGCGCTATTCCCGGTGCCTCCCTCGGAGAAAAAGACTCCGGACGGCCGCGAGGCCTACAACCCCGAGGGCCTGGTGCCGCGTGCGGTGCGGGCATTGAAACGGCAGTGTCCCGATCTCGGCGTCATTACCGACGTGGCCTTGGATCCTTACACGAGCCACGGCCAGGACGGGGTGATCGACGCGAACGGTTACGTGGTAAACGATGCGAGCGTCGAGGTGTTGATCCGGCAGGCCCTCTCGCACGCCGAGGCCGGGGCGGATGTGGTGGCGCCTTCCGATATGATGGACGGCCGCGTCAAAGCGATTCGCGAGGCGCTCGAAGCGGGCGGCTATGTCAATACCAAGATCCTCGCCTACGCCGCCAAGTACGCATCTCACTTTTATGCTCCCTTCCGCGAGGCCGTGGGTTCGGCCGCCAAACTCGGCGGCGGGGACAAGCGCGGTTACCAGATGGACCCAGCCAATGCGGAGGAGGCGCTGCGCGAAGTGGCGCTCGATATCGCCGAAGGCGCCGATATGGTGATGGTCAAACCTGGCATGCCCTACCTCGATATCCTGTACCGCGTCAAGCAGGCGTTCGGCGTCCCGACCTTCGCCTACCAGGTCAGCGGCGAGTACGCGATGATCCTGGCCGCCGCGCGCAATGGATGGCTGGACGAAAAAGCCGTGATCCTCGAGTCGTTAACCGCGTTTAAGCGTGCCGGCGCCGATGCGATCTTGAGCTATTTCGCCAAACACGTCGCGGTATTATTAAAGTAACCCTATTCCATCCCTAGTTCCTGGATCTTCCGCGTCAGGGTGTTGCGCCCCCAGCCCAGGAGCTTGGCCGCGTCCTGGCGCCGTCCGGCGGTTTTGGATAAAGCCGTCTCGATCATCGCCCGTTCGAACGTCTCCAAGGCTTTCGGGACTATATTGTATTCGCCCATGGCCAAATGGCGTTCCGCCCAGCGGCGTAGCGTGGCTTCCCAGTCCTCGGCGCCACCCACAAGGCTGGACTCCTTGAGCTCGGGCGGCAGATCGTCCGCATGGATTTCCTGGGCCGCGGCCATGACCGTGAGCCAGCGGCAGACGTTCTCGAGCTGGCGAACGTTACCCGGCCAAGAATACGCGCTCATCACGGACAGGGCATCGGGGTGTAAGGCCTTGGGATCGACATCCAAATCATGGGCGGCCGTGGTGAGGAAGTGGTTGGCCAGTATTGCGATATCGGTCTTGCGCTCTCGCAACGGCGGGACGCGCAAGCGTATGACGTTGAGCCGATGAAACAGGTCCTCGCGAAACGTGCCTTCCTTGACCCGCTGCTCCAGGTCCTGGTGGGTAGCGGCGATGACGCGTACATCGACCGTGATGGACTCGTGACCGCCCACGCGATAAAACTGCCCATCCGCCAGCACCCGCAAAAAGCGCGTTTGCAACTCGGCCGGCATGTCCCCGATCTCATCGAGGAACAGGGTGCCGCCATGCGCTTGTTCAAAGCGGCCCTGCCGCTGGGTCGCGGCGCCTGTAAACGCCCCCCGTTCATGCCCGAAGAGGTCGGACTCGAGGAGCTCTCTTGGAATCGCGGCCGTGTTGAGCGCGATAAAGGTCTTATCCGCCCGTGGGCTATGGCGGTGCAAAGCGCACGCGATGAGCTCTTTGCCGGTGCCCGATTCGCCAGTAAGAAGTACGGTGATATTCGAGCGTGACAAGCGGCCGATGGCGCGAAAAACCTCCTGCATCGCCGGGGCCGAGCCGACGATCTCCGAGCCTTGCACCGGTTCGAACCCGACATCCTCACGTAGTTTGTTGGCCCGTCCGCGCACCGCGCGGCGAATAATTGCGACCGCTTCCTCAACGTCGAAGGGTTTCGCGAGGTATTCGAAGGCGCCGCCTTGGAAGGCCGCCACGGCGCGGTCGAGATCGGCATAGGCGGTCATGACGATGACCGGCAGGCCGGGATAATCGTGGCGCACCCGTTCCAGCAAGCTGAAGCCATCCGTCCCCGGCATGCGGATATCCGAGACGATGGCATCGGGAAGCTCGCGTTCGAGACTGTGCAAGGCAGTGTCGGCGTTATCGAAACACCGAATCCGCATACTGGCTCGGGTGAGCGCCTTTTCCAATACCCAGCGGATGGCGCGGTCGTCATCCACCACCCAGATATATTCTTGTTCGCTCATGTTCCGTTCTCAACCGGTAACCAGACGCTGAATACGGTTTCGCCCGGTTTGGAGGAATAAATGATCTGCCCGCCGTGGCCATGCACCAGCGAACGGGCAATCGAGAGTCCCAGGCCGGTCCCGTTGGATCGGCAGCTGATCATCGGAAAAAAAATGTCTTCGGCGATTTCCGCGGGCACACCCGGACCGTCATCGATAATATCTACGCGAATGACCAAACGGTGGCGTTTGAGCCCGATGGTGCATTGCCGTTGCGCGCGCGTACGAAAGCTGACCGTGCCCTGATAGGAGACGGCTTGCGCGGCGTTCTGGGCGATATTCAAGAAGGCTTGGATCAAATAGTCGCGATCGGCCAGAAGATCAGGCAGGCTCGGGTCGTAATCGCGGATGATGGTCAGCGCAGGGTCCGTGCCGGCCTCCAAGAGCGAGCACACGTGTTCTAACACCTCGTGAATATTGACCACCGTCACGCGCGGGTCCGCATTCGGCACCAGCATCCGGTCCATCAACTTACGCAACCGGTCCACCTCACCGACAATAAGCCGGGTGTATTCCTTGTGGGCCGGCGAGGCCAATTCGCATTCAAGGAGCTGCGCTGCGCCGCGGATCCCGCCCAGCGGGTTTTTGATTTCGTGCGCCATCTCCTTTAATAGCGTGCGCAAGACATTCTGCTGCCCGAGCGCCGCTTCATCGCGGAGTATGCGGCGCAGTCCGTCGCTGCTTGACATCTCGACGAGAACGCCGGTCTCCCCCTGGCCGTTACCGCACGGGGTCAGCGTGCAATCAACACATTGCGTTATGTGGTTGGCGGATACAATTTCGAGATCCCATTCGGTGACCACCTGGCCGGCGTCGAGTGCATGCTGCAACGCCTTGGCCAAGGCGTCGTTACCGAATATCTGGTCGACGCGTTGGCCAGCCATTTTCTTAACGCTTGCGGATAAAAGGTTTTCGCCCGCCGAGTTGACGAGTTGTAGCCGCAGCTTGCTGTCAAACAGCAGTATCGCGGTGGATAGGTTTTCTACGATCCAACCCGCGGTCGCGGACGTCGACGGCGATCCCGCGTGACTACGCACCATTATAGTGCACCCCCCGACTGCTAAAGTCGAGTGCTTAACAACATGTCCCCAAGAATCTACGCCAGGTCCGATGAAACGCCGCAGGTTTCCCGACCTGACCATAGAAGCCCGGCAACTTCTAGACCAATTTCTAAAAAGGAACGGCGCGCGGCGCCTTTTAATTGCCGAGCAGGACGGAGTGCTTCTTTAAATGAAAGGTCACCGTGGACGAGGTGGATAATGCGGCGCCGCTCTTGTCGACGACGGTCACCTGAATGCTGTGCGTGCCACGATCCATCTTCGGGAGCGTGAAGTCAGTCGCCGCAGCCCCCTCAGACGGATTTCCATCAACCGATAGCACGACTTTATGCCCGAGAGCGACTTGCAGTTCGGGCGCCAGTCCCACTGTGACACGGACAGTGCCAATATTGTCCCAAATCGTCTCGTCATTGGCCGGCGCGAGTATTTCTACTTTCTTGTAACCGGCGAACTTCTCTTGCGGCGCTTCCTCGGGCGATTCGGATTCCTTTACTGGGGGGGCTTCATAGGTCTGTAGCTTGATCCCTTTGACCTCTTCCGCGCCCGGCTGCGGTTTATCGGAAAATTGCACGTTGCCTTCTGCATCGGTCCATTTATAGACCGGCGCGTAGGCCATGCTGGTGACGGCAAGGAGACAGCAGAGGATCAACAGGCGCATGGGTTACAGGGTAGCCAACTTGTCGCCAAGCCGCAAGTCGGCTGAAATGCGAAAAGAAGGGCCCGATAAAGGCCCTTCTTGCGCCATCGTCGCAGTCCCTCCCTTAGACGCTGTAGTACATATCGAACTCGACGGGATGGGTGGTCATGCGCAGGCGCGTCACCTCGTCCATCTTGAGCTTTATATACGCATCGATCACATCGTCGGTGAACACCCCGCCGGCCTTTAGGAACCCGCGATCGTTGTCGAGCGCCGCCAGTGCCTGGTCGAACGCGTGGCAAACCTTCGGGATCTCGGCCTCTTCCTCGGGCGGGAGATCGTAGAGGTCCTTGTCCATCGGTTCCCCGGGGTGGATCTTGTTGGCGATACCGTCCAAGCCGGCCATGAGCATCGCCGTAAACGCCAGGTAGGGGTTGGCGGTGGAATCCGGAAAGCGTATCTCGAGACGCCGGCCTTTGGGGCTGAGGTCGTAAGGGATGCGTATCGAAGCCGACCGGTTTCGGGCCGAATAGGCGAGCATGACCGGCGCCTCGAAGCCCGGAACGAGCCGTTTGTAGCTGTTGGTCGAAGCATTGGTGATCGCGTTCAGCGCATGGGCGTGTTGGATGATCCCGCCGATATAGAAGAGCGCTATCTCCGAGAGCCCGGCATATCCGTCGCCCGCAAAGAGATTCTTGCCGCCCTTCGCCAGGGATTGGTGCACGTGCATGCCGTTACCGTTGTCACCGACTAAGGGCTTCGGCATAAACGTCGCGGTCTTTCCATACCCATGCGCGACGTTGTGCACCACGTATTTCAAGATCTGCAACTCGTCGGCGCGCCGCACCAGCGTATTGAAGCGCGTGCCGATCTCGCATTGACCGGCAGTCGCCACCTCGTGGTGATGCACCTCGGGCGTTACTCCCATCTTTTCCAGCATGAGGCACATCGATGAGCGTATATCCTGTAAAGAATCGACAGGCGGCACCGGGAAGTAACCGCCCTTGACCCCTGGGCGATGGCCGATGTTGCCCTCGGAGAAGACCCGCTCCGAATTCCAAGAAGACTCTTCCGAATCGATCTTATAGAAGGCGCCGGAAATATCCGCCCCCCAGCGCACAGCATCGAACACGAAGAACTCCGGTTCGGGTCCAAAATAGGCGGCATCCGCGATCCCGATCGACTTCATGTAAACTTCGGCGCGTTTGGCCAGAGAGCGCGGGCAGCGCGCGTAGCCCTGTCCGGTCAAGGGCTCGATGACATCGCAACGGATGATGAGCGTGGTTTCATCGAAGAACGGATCGATGACCGCCGTCTCTGCCTCGGGCATCAACGTCATGTTGGATTCGTTAATACCCTTCCAGCCGGCGATCGATGATCCGTCGAACATCTTACCGTCCTGGAAAAAACCAGCATCGATAAGCTTGGCCGGTATGGACAGATGCTGTTCCTTACCGCGGGTATCGGTAAAACGCAGGTCGACGAATTTGACTTCTTGTTCTTTTACGAGTGTTAAAACCTTATCTGCGGACATGGGCTCCCTTCCGGACCACGGCGGCGCATATTATGACATGGTATTCGTTCCTTTCCGACCTCTCTCGGTGCGCGCCTCGGCCCAATACCAATTTTAGAAATGCACCAGACTAGTGCGTTCTTAAAACATCATGTTCCGCGAGGGGGCAAATGCTTCCGCAGCCCTCAGCGCCAGCCATAGGCGATCCAATGTCTATCGGACGCGGGTTTGACGGTGAAGCCACGCAGGCCGGCACGGTCGATGTGGGCGCGCGCTTCTTCCGGTTCGTAGGCGGCCAAGAGCGAATTGAGAAAATCGCGTTGCAGGACCGGCGGTTCCCCCGCCGCGTATCGATCGACGAGGCCCTCGGCCCGTGCGCGGTTCTCGGGCCGGGCGAGGTCCATCACAAACACGCGCCCGCCGCTACGGGTTAGAGCTTTGGCCGCATCCCATAGAATCAGCGGGTCGCTCAAGTGGTGCAACAAGCTATTTGAAATCACGATGTCATAGGCGGCGCGCAGTCCTGTCCGGCCCGGCAGCCGCTGATGCACCAGACGGACGCGACCGGTCAAGCCGTCTTGCCGCAAGCGCGCCTGCCCATACCTGAGCATCACCTCGGCGCCATCGACGCCGTCGATTGCCAATTGCGGAAAGGCGCACGCAAAGCGAGCGGTGACATCCGCCGGGCCGCATCCTAAATCGACCGCCGTGCCGTCCCTCGGGCTATGCGGAAACGCGAGTTTGAAATAATCCACGAAGCGCGAGTGCGGCTCGGAGAAATCGGCCTGCGCATAGGCGCGCGCCTGCGCCTCGTCATCCATAAGCTCGGGTTCGGGGATCCGGTCCATTAGGGAAGCTCTGCAAAAGTTACTGCGCAGCCTGTCTGCTTTGTCGCGTGCTCGCTCGTCGCTCGCCTATCTACGTGATATGTCTCGCGACTCGCTCCGCGGCTTCGCGCATCCAGGCTTGCTCGCGACACTTTTGCAGAGCTTCCTTAGGAAAGTGGCGCGATGCATTCACCCGCCATCAAGTCAGCGATGAGCTCCCGCTTGCGCACGAGGTGCGGAAGAGCTCCGTCCACCAGGATTTCGGCGGCGCGGGGGCGCGAGTTGTAGGTCGAGCTCATGCTGAAACCGTAGGCCCCGGTGGTGCGGACGGCGAGCAGATCTCCGGGCGCGACGGCGAGCGAACGGTCACGCCCTAGGAAATCGCCGGTCTCGCAAACGGGTCCCACGATGTCGTAGATCGCTTCGGCGCGCGCGCGCTTTTCTACCGGACTGATCTCTTGCCAAGCGTCGTACAGGGCGGGCCGAATGAGATCGTTCATGGCCGCATCCACCACGGCGAAGTGCTTATCGCCGACGCGCTTGAGGTACTCCACGCGCGTGAGCAACACCCCCGCGGGGCCGGCGACCGCCCGGCCCGGCTCGATGATCACCGCGTATTTGCGGTCGCGGAGCCGTGAGGCGATCGCCTGCCCATAGTCCGCGGGGCCCGGCGGAGATTCATCGCGGTAGCGCACGCCCAACCCGCCGCCGAGGTCCAGATGCTGCAGCGCTATACCCTCACCTGCGAGCGCATCGGCGAGAAGCAACAGACGCTCCAAGGTCTGCAGCAGCGGTTCCATGGAGGTGATCTGCGATCCGATATGATAAGCGATCCCGCGTATTTCCAGGTGCTCTAGCGCAGCCGCCCGCCGATAGGCCGCGATAGCCTCATCAGCGGCAACGCCGAATTTGTGAGCACTCTGTCCGGTTGAAATATAAGGATGCGTATCGGCGGCTATATCGGGATTGACGCGAATCGCGATCGGAGCGCGGCGGTTCATGGACGCGGCCACTTGGTTCAAGCGTTCGAGCTCCGCGACCGATTCGACGTTTAAACAATGGATCCCCACCTCGAGCGCCCGGCGCATCTCATCGGCGCGTTTACCCACCCCGGCAAACACGATGCGGGCGGGATCGCCTCCCGCGCATAACACCCGTTCCAACTCGCCGCCGGAAACGATGTCGAATCCCGAGCCCAGGCGTGCCAGGAGATTCAAGATCGCAAGGTTGGAATTGGCCTTGACCGCATAGCAGATGAGGTGCGGATGCGGACGGAGGGAGTGCCCGAACGCGTACCAGGCGGTTTCAATCGCCGCGCGCGAGTATACGTAGCATGGAGTACCAAAGCGCGCGGCAATCTCCGCCAGAGGCACGTCCTCCGCATAAAGCTCATTACCGCGGTAGCTAAATGCGTCCATGCTGTTCGATCTTTTCGGGTTTATCGGGCAAATACAGGGGGCCCTTTTGGCCGCAACCGGAATTGGTTAAAACAAGCAATAACATGAGAATAAATCCGGCGGTGCGGCGGAAGGTTTTCATGCGGAGCTATCGAAGCAATTTCGATGGACGCACCGAGTGGTTCACTCCGCCGGGCGTGTTCTCACCGGCTGGCTGGAGCCGTTCGCCGGACCCCAGAGGGGCGGCGTGCCCGCGGGCGCCGGCTGCGCGGCATTTTGATCATGGAAGGCGCCAATATCTGAGCGTCGACGCGCGCCACCGGGATCTTATGGCCGATGAAGGCTTCAATCTCGGGTAAGGAATAGACATACTCTTCGCAAGCGAAGCTGATCGCATCCCCGCTGATACCCCCCCGCGCCGTACGCCCGATCCGGTGGACGTAATCTTCGGCATTTTGCGGCAGATCGAAATTAATGACATGACTGACCTCGGGAATGTGTAATCCACGCGCGGCCACGTCGGTGGCGATCAATGTCGACAGCTCGCCGCGCGCGAAGCGGCCAAGCAGCGCTTGGCGCTGTTTCTGCGGTACGTCACCCGATAGAGCCTTTCCCGCAAGCCCGTTCGCATTGAGAGTAATCGATACCGTCTCGGCACCGCGTTTGGTATTGACGAAGACCAGGACGCGCGGCGATTTGATCTGCTGCAACAAACCCAACAGCAACGCCAGCTTGTCCTTGCTCTCGATATGGTAGAGCCGCTGCGTCACCTGGTCGACGGTGACCTTGTCCGGGTCGATGACCACGATATGCGGGTTGTTCATGTGCTCGTAGGCCAGCTCGTGGACCCGCCACGACAGTGTGGCCGAGAACAGCAGTGTGAGTCGCTCGGGCGGCGGCGGCATGCGCCGCAACAAAAATCTAATATCGCGGATAAAGCCGAAATCAAACATCGCATCGGCCTCATCGAGCACCGTGACCTCGACGGCGCGAAAATCGACCGCCCGTTGCTTGTGGTAATCGATCAGGCGGCCGGGCGTGGCGATGAGCAGATCCGGCTTTTCCCCGAGCGCCGCTCGCTGCTTTTCGTAATCGACCCCGCCGTAGACCAAGGCGGTGCGGAGCGCGGTAAAGCGGCTGATGAGCAAGGCATCCTGGTGAATTTGGAGGACCAATTCGCGCGTAGGCGCCACCACCACCGCGCGCGGCTGATTCGGCTTGCGATTCGGCCCGGGAGTGACGCACAAAAGCCTGTGCATCGCCGCGAGCAAGAAGGCAATGGTCTTGCCGGTGCCTGTTTGCGCCTGCCCCGCCACATCCTGTCCGTCGAGCGCCAGTGGCAGAGTTTGCGCTTGGATCGGCGTACAACATGCGAACCCGGCGCCGTTTAACCCCTCTAGCAGGCTCTGGGAAAGCCCAAGCTCGGCGAACGTAAGGTGCGTGAGATGCGTTTTCTCCATCGTGCTAGTAATATTCCTGGCCTTGCAATCAGCGCCAATTAGCCTAAAAATGTCATTGTAGCCCATCGGCCGATGGCGCAATATAAAAGAGAACCCATGAGCGCTAATGTCGTCCAGGTAACCGATACCAGCTTCGACGAAGAAGTGTTACGGTCCGATGTGCCGGTTTTGGTGGATTATTGGGCACAATGGTGCGCGCCCTGCCGGATGATCGCCCCGATCCTCGATGAGATCTCCGAAGAGTATAAATCCAAGCTCAAGGTGGCCAAGCTCAATATCGACGAAAATCCGCTGACGCCGCCCAAGTATGGCATTCGCGGAATTCCCACCTTGATGATGTTCAAGGAGGGGAACGTCGAGGCCACGAAGGTCGGCGCGTTATCGAAATCTCAGTTGGCGGCCTTTATCAGCAGTTACATTTAGCGCCTGTCTTACAACATCCGGCTCTTTTGAGGAATGCCTATGCAGGGCTAGACGGCATATTATCCGCGTGCTACGTTATTATTCGCAGCTAGGCGCACCTCTTAAGCGCTCCTTCCTGACGTTAGCTTTTCGTTGCAACACCACCGGGGGGGCGATTCACGTTCATCGCTTCCCCCTCACATCAGGGATTATGAATCTAACAGAGCTTAAGCTAAAACCCGTATCGGAACTCATCGAGATCGGCGAAGGCATGGGTCTCGAAGGCGTGGCGCGCTCGCGCAAGCAAGACGTCATCTTCGGGATCCTCAAGGCGCACGCTAAGAAGGGCGAGGATATCTCCGGTAACGGCGTGTTGGAAATCCTCCAGGACGGGTTCGGGTTCCTGCGCTCCGCCGATAGCTCCTACCTCGCGGGTCCCGACGATATTTACGTCTCGCCGAGTCAGATCCGGCGATTCAACCTGCGCACCGGCGACACGATCTCGGGGAAAATCCGGCCGCCGAAGGACGGCGAACGCTACTTCGCACTCCTCAAGGTCAACGAGATTAACTTCGAGCCCCCGGAGGCGGCCAAGAATAAGGTCCTGTTCGAGAACCTTACCCCGCTGTTCGCGCACGAACGGCTCAAGCTCGAGATCGGCAACGGCACCACCGAGGACCTGACGCCACGTGTCATCGATCTCGTGGCGCCGATCGGACGGGGCCAGCGAGGTCTCATCGTATCGCCGCCTAAAGCGGGCAAGACTGTGATGTTGCAAAGCATCGCGCACTCACTTGCGCTCAATCATCCGGATTGCTACCTCATGGTGCTACTGATCGACGAGCGTCCGGAGGAAGTCACGGAGATGGAACGCTCCGTGAAGGGTGAAGTCATCTCGAGCACCTTCGATGAACCCGCTACCCGCCACGTGCAAGTGGCGGAAATGGTCATCGAGAAAGCCAAGCGTTTAGTCGAGCACAGAATCGATGTGGTGATTTTGCTCGACTCGATCACGCGCCTAGCGCGCGCGTACAATACCGTCGTGCCGGCCTCGGGCAAGGTGTTGACCGGCGGCGTGGACGCCAACGCTTTGCAAAAACCCAAGCGCTTCTTCGGGGCCGCCAGAAAGATCGAGGAAGGCGGGAGCTTGACGATTATCGCTACGGCCCTCATCGACACCGGTTCGCGTATGGACGATGTGATCTACGAGGAATTCAAAGGCACCGGGAATATGGAGATCCATCTTGACCGCAGGATCTACGAGAAACGCATCTTCCCGGCGATCAATATCAACCGCTCGGGGACGCGCCGAGAAGAATTGCTCACCGACAGTGATGAGCTGCAAAAGATGTGGATCCTGCGTAAGCTCCTCAACCCTATGGACGAGGTGGCGGCCATGGAGTTTCTCTTGGAGAGGCTCAAGGCGACGAAGACCAATCCCGAGTTCTTTGATTCCATGAGGCGCTGAGGCGTGGGTATTCCGTTAACTCCCTCTCCCGCCGGGAGAGGGTTGGGGTGAGGGGATCTGCGACGCTTCGGCTTGGTAATAGCGCATCAAAATCGCCGCGACCTCGGGGCGTGCGAACTCCTGCGGTAGGGCTTGTCCCGCCGCCAGCATCTCCCGCACCTTGGTCCCGGAGAGCTGCACGAAGTCCGCTTCGGTGTGGTCAGGGGCATCGCGCATCATGACCACGCGCTTCAGTTTCCTGGAATAGGCGGTATTATCGGCGCCGAAGATCTTGATCCGCAGGGCATCCGGAGGAACTTCATCGTCGAAGATCTTTTGCGCGTCGAAGGGCCCGTAGAACTTGCCGACACCGGCGTGATCGCGTCCGACAATAAGGTGCGAGCAGCCGGCGTTCTGGCGGAAGATTGCGTGCAGCACGGCTTCGCGCGGCCCCGCATAAAGCATATCGAAACCGTAGCCCGTAACCATGACGCTGTTCGCCGGGAAGTACAACTCCACCATCTTGCGTATAGCGGCATCGCGCACGGGGGCCGGGATGTCGCCGTCCTTCAGCTTCCCGAGCAGCATGTGGATGAGCACACCGTCGGCCGCCACGGCTTCCCGCGCCATCTTGCATAATTCCTCATGGGCGCGATGCATCGGATTGCGGGTCTGGAACGCCACCACGGTCTCCCAGCCATGTTCCCGGATCTCGTTGCGGATCTCGATCGCGGTACGGAAGGTATCGGGAAAATCGGTCTGAAAATAACTGAAATTCAGCACCTCGATGGGGCCCGAGACGGCAAATCGGCCGAGCGCGCCGAACGTGGCAGCGCCGGGATGCGAGGGATCCACGGTCCGGAATACTTTCTCGCAGATAAGCCGCTGTTGCTCCGGAGTGAGCTCCTCGATGGCGGCGACCTCTTGGATCGCGAGGACCGGATGGCCGTCGACATTGGGGTCGCGCAGGGCAATGCGCCGCGCGCCTTCGATGGGGCTCACGTCCCGGGTGAGATTCAGACAGGGTACCGGCCAAAACAATCCCGCGACTGTGTGCATGCGTTCCGCGACGCTCATCGCGTCGGCTGCGTTCATGTAGCCCGCCAAGGGCGTAAAGTAACCCGCTCCGAGCATGACGGCGTTGGCGGCGGCCGCCGAGCTCAAGAGCAGCGACGGCATGCGTTCGGCCTCGCCTTGCAGCCTGTGACGGCGCGCTACATCGTACACGAACAACGGCGTCAGGGCTTCAGAGCCATGGGGTCTTATCATCGTGATCTCCCGAAGGTGTAGGGGTAGGAATGCGGTCGAGCGTGATGAATGCTGCTGGAGCCGGGCGGCGCTGCACGAACGTAGCCTCGGCCCCGTGTTTGACGATGTCGCCCAGGTGAAATCTGAAAACGCCGCTGCGCCGGTCTTGATAATAGAAACGAAGCGTGTGCAAAATGGTGGGGAAAGCCAGCCGATCCCACGGCACGCCGGGCTCATCGAAGAGATCAACCTCAAGGCTTTCGTTCCCCGGCGAAAAGTCCAGATCGAGCATGCGCGCGCGGAACATCATGTAGACCTGGTTGACGTGGGGGAGATTGAAAAGCGCGAACAGACCGAGTACCTCCACCCGCGCGTTGGCTTCTTCGTGCGTCTCCCGGATCGCGGCTTCGAGAGAAGTCTCGTCATTTTCCATAAAGCCCGCCGGCAGCGTCCAAAGCCCATAGCGGGGTTCGATGGCGCGCCGGCAGAGCAACACCTGATTTCCCCATTCAACGATACATCCCGCGACCACCTTGGGATTCTGGTAATGAATACTACCGCAGGCTTCACACATATAGCGTGGCCGATTATCACCGAGCGGGATCTTGCGCGTGAGGACGGTGCCGCAGTTGCTGCAGTACTTCATGGGGGTGGTGAGCGGGATTGTTGCATAGCGATGTCGATCGATTACAGCAGCGGTTGCAAGCTTGGCCAGATGTTATCGAGCATCAAGGCCTGAGCCTCGCGCTTGGGATGTATTCCATCTTCTTGCATGAACCGCAAATTTTCGGCGAACCCCTGCAGTATAAAGGGGGTCGACGGCAATGCGTACTCCTTGGCGAGATCCTCGTACACAGCGCGGAACCGCTGGGTAAATGCCCGGCCGTAGTTCTCCGGCAGGCGCATCGGTATCAACAATACTTTGGCATCGTGCGCGCGCGATGTTTCAATGATCGCAGCCAGGTTTTCCCGCAGATGCTCAAGCGCTAATCCGCGCAGGCCGTCGTTGGCGCCGAGCTCGATGATGACGATGGCGGGAGTATGTTGCGTTAAGAGGTTCTCGATCCGGGTCAATGCGCCGCCCGTGGTCTCGCCGCTGATACTGGCGTTCACTACCCGGTAGGAGTGACCCGCTGCCGTTATGCGTTGCTGCAACTTCGCAACCCAACCCTGGTCAACGTCGATACCATAAGCGGCGCTTAAACTGTCACCCACGACGAGAATCGCAGGCGCCTGTGCGGGGGCTGCCATGGCCCACAGATACAGCGCAGCCAAAGCCAACCACGGTGCACTATTGAACAACATCATCATTCAGGCCGAAGGTCTGTCAAAACAGATCGCGAGCCCCGAAGGGCTTCTTACGATACTCGATGATATCAGTTTTTCCATGCGGCGTTCCGAGACCCTGGCGGTGGTCGGCGCTTCGGGGTCCGGCAAATCGACGCTGCTCGGCTTGCTTGCGGGCCTCGACACACCGACCGAAGGGCGTGTCGTGCTCGACGGCACCGACCTCAACACCCTGGACGAAGACGGCCGCTCGCGCTGGCGCGCGCATCGCGTGGGGTTCGTCTTTCAAGCGTTTCATTTGCTGCCGAGCCTCACGGCCTTGGAGAATGTGATGTTGCCGCTCGAGCTCGCCCTTCAGCGGGATCCCGCCGGCGCCGCGCGCTCGGCGCTCGATCGCGTTGGACTTGGCCAACGCTTGGGACATTACCCGCACCAGCTGTCGGGGGGCGAACAGCAGCGGGTCGCGATCGCACGCGCCTTCGCACCGCAGCCGCGCATTCTTTTCGCCGATGAGCCTACGGGGAATCTCGACCGCAAGACTGGCGGGGCGGTCGGAAATCTCCTCTTCGCGCTCCGCGAGGAGGCTGGGACGACCCTGGTTCTGGTGACTCATGAAGAGACGCTCGCGGACCATTGCGAACAGCGCTTAACCCTCGATATGGGCCGGCTGAGCGCTTGTGAATAAATCTACTGCGCAACCCGCCCGCATCGTTGCGCGGTGCTCGGAATCCTCATGTATTTCTGCATACACTGCGGTTCCTGCGCGCCGTGCGCCTCGCGGGCGGACTTGCTCGCGACGATTTCTTCACAAGCTCTCGTGAGAGCCGAGGAGGTATAGGGCATGTTCAGGACCGCCTGGCGGCAATTCAAGCGCGATACCCGCTCGGGGGAGCTGCGTTTGGCAACGCTCGCGTTATGCCTCGCCGTGGGCAGCGTGACGACGGTGGGATTTTTTATCGACCGCGTGCGGCTGGCGATCGAAATCCAGGCCAGCGCGCTCTTGGCCGCGGACCTCGCGGTCGAATCCCCCTATCCCCTGCCGGTCGCGGTCGGCCAGCGAGCGGCTGAAATTGGCCTCGCTACCAGTCACACCGTCGTGTTCCGTAGCGTCGTGGCGAAGGGAGACAAAATGAAGCTGGTCGAAGTCAAGGCCGTCGATGCCGACTATCCCTTGCGCGGCCGGATCGAGACCGCCCTCGATCCCTTCGGTTCCGCATCGCACGCCGAGAGCGGACCGGACGCGGGGAGCGCGTGGGTAGAGGGTCCGTTGCTGCCGCTCCTCGGTCTCAAGCTCGGCGACACCCTCGTGATTGGAAAATCCGAGCTTGCCGTCGCCGCCATCCTCACGCTCGAGCCGGACCGCGGCGGCCGGCTTTTCAATATCGCTCCGCGGCTCATGATGCATCTCGACGACGTGGCGGGGACGGGGCTTGTCTCGGCCGGCAGCCGCGTCACCTACAGGTTATTGGTCGCCGGTGACAAACAGAAACTACGGGCCTGGCGCGACTGGGCCGAACCTCTGCTCGGCGAGCGCGGCCGCTTCATCGCGGTGCGCGATGCCCGCAGAGAGCTGCGCTCCACCTTGGAGCGTTCCGAGCAGCTCCTGAGCCTTGCCGCGCTCACGAGCGTCATCCTCGCCGGGGTGGCGATCGCGATGTCGGCGCGCCGCTTCGCCGCAAGGCATCTCGACGGCGCCGCGGTGATGCGCTGCCTCGGGGCCACCCAAGGCTTGGTGCTGCGGGTCTTCGCCGTCGAGCTCGGGATCCTGGGCATTCTGGCGAGTCTCGCGGGCGGCGCTTTCGGCTATGCCGCCCAAGCGCTGCTCGCCGAGGTCCTGTCATTCTTCGCCCCGGGGCCGCTGCCTCTACCCTCGCTCTGGCCGCTGGTCTCGGCGGGGCTCACGGGCCTCATCGCGCTCCTCGGGTTTGCCCTGCCACCGCTTATCGCGCTCAAGGACGTACCGCCGGGGCGAGTGCTGCGGCGCGATCTCGGGCGTCTGAGAGCGCCGGGCGCCGGGGTTTACTGCGCGGCGACGCTCGCGGTGGCCGCGCTCGCGCCTTGGCAGGCGGGCAGCGTGACGCTAACCTTGTATGTCTTAGGAGGCGCGCTCGGAACCGTCGCCGTGCTGGCGGGCGCGGCGTGGTTGATGGTCCGCGCTCTAGCGCGGCTGCGTACCCGGGTCGGCATCGCCTGGCGCTTTGGGCTCGCGAATATCACTCGCCGCGCGGGGGGCAGCGTGGTCCAGATCGTCGCCATCGGGCTTGGGATCATGGTGATGCTGCTCCTCTCCCTGGTGCAGTCAGACCTGGTTGCGGATTGGCGCGCCAGCCTCAAACCCCAAGCGCCCAACCACTTCATCGTTAACATTCAACCGCATGAGCTCGACGCGTTCAAAGACTTCCTCAAAACCAAGGGACAGGTTGAACCCGCGCTCTATCCGATGGTGCGCGGGAGGCTCGCCGCCATCAACGGCCGGCCGGTGAAAGCGCGCGACTACCGCGATCCGAACGTGCGCCGGCTCGCGCAGCGGGATTTCAATCTTTCTTGGGCCGCGGTTCCCAAAGCCGACAACCGCATCGTCGCCGGCCGCTGGTGGGAGGCGCATGCCGCGGCGATCGACCAGTTCTCGGTGGAGGCTGGGATCGCGGAAGATCTCGGGATCCGCCTCGGGGACCGGCTGACCTATCAGATCGCCGATCAACGGGTCAGCGCCAGGGTGAGCAACCTGCGTACCGTGGACTGGGAGTCGTTCACGGCCAATTTTTTTGTGGTCGCGCCCCCGGGGTTGCTCGATCGACTCCCCGCCACCTACATGACCAGCTTCTATCTGCCGCCGGGTGAGAAGCTCTTGCTGCACCTCATCGTCGAACGCTTCCCCGGCGTTACGGTCATCGACGTCGCCGCGCTCATGGACAATGTGCGCGGGATTATCGACCGCGCTAGCCTGTCGATGCAATCAGTATTTATATTCACGGTGATTGCAGCCACCCTGGTCCTCATCACCACCATTCAATCGACCCACGATGAGCGCCGGGCCGAGAGCGCGCTACTGAAAACCCTCGGCGCGAGCAGCCTAAGGATCGTGCAGGGGCTCACGGCCGAATTTCTCGCCTTGGGCCTGGTGGCGGGGCTGCTCGGCGCCGCCGCCGCCACGCTGGTCGCCTATGTTTTGGCCGTCGCCGTATTCGATTTCGATTACCGCTTCAACCCTTGGCTCGTGCCGATCGGCCTCTTTGTGGGCGGGATATCTGTCGCCCTCGTGGGCGTCCTGGCCACGCGATCTTCGCTGCGCGATCCGCCCATCGCGACCTTGAGGAAGTCTTAGCCGCGTGTCGGGCAAAACCGCGACGATAGCGGATCGGTCGTGGTTCGTCGGTAATTGATCCCACTCATCAAGATCCACTACCGCAAGGTTGATCTCAGGGACAGGCCCAAAATGGCTAGCGGCCAATGGCAACCGCAAGTAAAGCTTCGGTGTACAACTTCGCCTACAAGGAGTACGTCGTTGCGTGATGGATCGCCGAACGTTACGGAGAGGCGGCATTCTCGCGCGAGACCGCCGAGCACCTCCGTTTTCTGGTCCATGGTGCGGGCCGTCCCGCCAGACCATCCCATTGGACGTGTTCGAGCTTGCATAGGACCACTCTCCACATTCCGGTACTGCCTCTTCACGGAAGAAGCGCTAGACTTCATCATCAACTACGACATCAAATATCGCATGGGCCGCGACGCGGAGGTGCGTCATGAACTTCGGTTTTCAACGCATGCGCGGCAAGAAATAGCCCGACGGCGCATTTCGCGTGATATCGTGGAAGGTGTGCTGGCGGCTCCAGCGCAGAAAGTATCTGGACACGCTGGCATTCTTTGTTATCAAAGCGTCGTGGAGATCGACCGGAAACCTTACCTGGTGCGTGTCATGGTGAACGAGACGGCCTCTCCGCCCACGGTGGTAACGGCCTACCGGACGAAATACTGGAGGACAACATGAAAGTGACCTACGACCCTGCAGTGGACGTGCTCCGGATTGTTTTCCGCGACGTGGCTATCGAAGAAAGCGATGAGGACAAACCCGGCGTGATCCTCGACTACGACAAGGAGGGCAATATAGTCGGACTGGAAGTGCTGAACGCTTCCCAGCGCGTAGAGAACCCGCGCGGCGTCGACTACGCGGTGACGAGCTGAGACCGCCGCCGATTTGACGACATCAAGTACCGCATGGGCCGCGATACGGAGAGCGGGGAGAAATGAAGATTCTGGAGGACTGCTTCGGAAACAAGGTGCGGCTTACGGGCGAACGGCTTGGCCACATTTTGGAGCATCCCGAAATGCAGGGGATGGAACAGGAAATCGAGCGGGTGATGCAAAAACCGCAGTTTGTTCGGCGGTTGCGCTCGGACGAAGCCGTGCGGTTGTTTTATGCGTTCTACGCTCAGACATTGGTGGGTGGCAAGTGGTTGTGTGTTGTGGTTAAGTACGTCACGAAAGATGCCTTTGTGATCACCGCCTACCTGACCGACAAACCGAAAGCTGGAGAAAACCTGTGGCCGAGAAAGTGAAAGTGTGGTTCGACGCGGAAGCGGATTACCTCGAAGTCCAGTTCCGCGAGGGGGCGGGCTATATGAAGGAAACCGCCCACGATGCCGTGATGGAACGGGTCGATACGCAAGGTAATGTGCTCGGGTTCAGCATCCTTGGAGTGAGCCGGTTTAGGAAGGACAAACCATTGGAGGCGGAGCTGACTGCGACGTGAACCGCCACCTCTCCCCCGAACGTTTGACCGGAACATGAGCTGCAAGCGATGAGACTACGCGCAGCTCCGCGCTACGGGTTCGCTAGGCTCTCCAGGAGCTCCGTGAACTCCGGCGCGGCGCCGAGGAGGTCAGGACCGATCCCGATCAACGTGTCCACCTGCTCACGTGACAAGGAGAAGCTCGTCGGGAGTCTCAGGAAGTACTCCCGCCGTCCCGGATCGGGAATCGCTTCGAAGTTGATCTCGATCACGTACGGCTCGATGTCGGCGGCCAGGCCCGGCAACCGAGGCGCGTTGGGGCATTCCGTCAGCCGCCGCTGGCACGCGGTGATGTTGCGCTGCGCTCTCACGCGCATGTCGCGCAGCTCTTTCATCACCTCGATGGTTTCGACGCTGTAGTTGTCCATCGCGATCGTCGCGGTCTTCACGGCCACCACGCTGAGGCCGGGCGGGCTCTCCTTCTTGCTGATCGTGTCTCCACTGTCCGGCCGGGCGTTGACGATGATGATCGCGAACTTCTCGATTGCTCCGTCGTTGAGGAGCTTCCGGATGAACCCGCTCGATCGACGGTACGCGGCCTCGATCGGACGCAGGCCGATATTGTCCCCGAGCCCCCCGTCCATCAGATGTAGGTAGGGTAGGTCTTTGTCATTCACATACATGGCGCGGTTCCGCGCCCAAGAATAGCGCCGCCGGTTCGTGTCGTAGTCCCGCAGACCCTCCTGGTAGTCCTTGGGCAGCTCGAAGCCCTCTGGATGCGGGTAATTCTTCAGCGAGAGGGGACTCAGGAGGAAGGGGAACGCCGACGAGGCCGCGACTGCCCTTGCTACGGGATACGTCGTCAGATCGGACACGAGGACGTCGAACTGCTCCTGGGTGAACTCGAAGCGCTCGCCATTGGCGAGATTGGTGGCGTTGAGGATGACGAACGGCCGCCTCCCCTCCTGCACGAGGGCCCGGAAGGGCTTCTGCTCGAAAATCGCCTCGTGATAGTACTCGGCGGCGAGGTCGATGCGGCTGAAGTAGGGAGACGCCAGCCGGAACCAGTTGACCGGATTCGCCGCGCGGCGGACGAGCGCCTCCTCGACGTTCACGTCGAGAAAGCGTGACCGGAACTCCGTGAAGATCCTCTCGCGGAAGAGGCCGTAGTAGGCTGCCGTGAACGACCCGCCGGAGATGGACGAGATGCAGTCCACCTCGTCCAGGAGGCTCTTCTCCACACCCTTCCACACGATCCGCGTGTCGCGGAGCTTTTCCAGCACACCATAGGAGAGCGCCGCCGCGCGGGTTCCGCCGCCCGAGAAGGCCAGGCAGATGAACAACGAGTTCGTGTTCTTTCCGGCCTCCACCTCGTTGAACCGGTACGCAGGTCCACTCCGGGTGGGAGAGAGCGGGTCGTTGACCACGTAGTGGGCACAGCCCGCCACGGCGAGCCAGACGGCGAGAAGAACCCGATACGTGCCCCTACTCATCGAGTTCAAAACAGATCTCCCGCGGGTCCAGCTCGGACGTATTTTTCAGGATGATTCGCTGCTCACTGGGCGTGAAGTTGGCCGGCGGCCCCAGCGACACGACATGGCTGCCTGCCTCGAGCTCGATGACCTCGCCCGTGCGTCCGTTGAACTCGTTGTCGACCTTGACCCGCCGCCCTCGCGGGAACTTCACGAGCAAGTACTCCATCGCACCAGCCCCCTGTTCTTCGACGCCACGTGTAGCTTGGCAAACTCCTCCCGCAGGCGCTTCTCCGCCGCTCGGCGTAACCAGTCCTCGCGCTCATCCCCACGGACCAGCACCGCCAGATCGTCGGCAAAACGACAATACTCGATGGCGGTCCGGCGATGGTAGCGTGTGGCGTCCTTGGCACGCTCCAGCATCCGGTCTATCTCGTTGAGATAGAGATTGCTTAGCAGAACCCGCATCGGCCCGAGGCGTTCAGTATCAGCTTCAACAGATGCATGACCTTCTCGTCATCGACGAAACGCGGTGACGTAACCTGCGACCCATCGTGGGTTTTCCCACCTCGGCTAGAATCGGGCGGAGGACCTTTTCTCGAAGGATCACGAGTGCAGCCAAGCGACGAACACTACGAAGGCGTCCGCCAAAACATGGTTACCCTCATGGATGACCTGCGGATCGCCGCATAGCAATCAACAAAATTTTGTCGATGTTGTTTTTGTAAGCGCCTAACAACTCGTTACAAGGGCTGCGGCCGTTCGTGGCGCTCAGCGCACTCGACAGCGAACCCGCCAACGTCGACGCGATGCCCTAGACGGCAGCGTTTTCCCAACCGAGCCCCATCTTCAAGGCGACGATCGCAAGAGCACCGGCGCTGACCAGATAAAAGCCACTCATTCGACCCGTTAAGCGTCCTCGGAGCCACGCGCTGGCAAGATTAATCAGCATCACTGTGACGAGCATTGGCTGCAGCCACGGAGAATACGGAATTTGATTCAAACCCGCGATGCCGAACACGCTCAGATACCCGGCCCAACAGATGGGACACTTCGGGAAAAACGCCACTCCGAGGGACGCCAGTGTGCCAAACATCGGTGATACTGTCTTATGGCGTGCTGGACGATCTGCTGGCTCCGGAGAGACCTCAGACGTCGTCTCGTCACTTTTCTCCTTTAGCACCCCGATTGTGCGATTTACAACCTGCTGCTCATCCCAGTGGATGCGTTCGAAGGATGCAGCGATCCGACCCTCGGCATCAAGGATGTAAGCTTCGATGCGATGCCGATTCACCAGCGACTCGATGAAGTTGACCCCGAGCTTAAAGTGCCTGCGAAGTGTGTTGACACCGTCAGTCGCTCTTAGCATTCGATGGCGGGCGTCCATGCGCAGGCCACGGTTTTGCCCATAGCCGCGAAGGCGTTCGGGGAGATCGAACGCGGGATCGTACGTAATCGCCGCAGTGTGTATTTGATCGGCGAGTCCCCGTGCCTCCAACAACATCTGAATTCGGGCGAGCTTTGTGACCGTGAGCGAACACTTCAGCGGGTTGTCGCAGCGCGTGTAGAAAAATACGACGATGCAGGGGTGCCCTCGGAAGAATTCCTTGAAGGTGATCAACTCGCCCTTATGATCCTCGAAAACGGTTGACTCGATCGGCTCACAGCCGCGACGGGAACTAAACGCCCATGAAAACGTGTTTCTCAGACCGCTCGGCAGCGTACAGCACGTGTCGGTGCCGAACTCATCGGCTTGATCGACGCCGCGAATTGCCTCCACGGCTCGGTCGATATCGATCAGCAGCTTCTTGGAGATCCCTCCACGTTGCGCGCGCAGCGACTCGAGCTCACGCAGAACTCCGCGCGCGTGTGGACCGAGCCATGCCAACGTTGCGAGCAACTCACGAACAGGACTCGTGCCTGTAGACGAGACCGCGTATTCACCATAGTTCTCGAAGGACACAGGCTCGTCGCGATAGCGGATGTTGGTGAGCGCGCGCATCACGAATGGAGCGAGGGCCGCGGCCGGGCGTTTGTAGGACCGTAGTGCGCGCGCGGCTGCCGCGACAAGATACGCATCGGCTCCCGTGTCGAGTTCTTCGAGCACGAAGAGGAGTGCAGCGTCCGACACGCCGGCTCGCGCGAGGGCGAGTAGAACCCAGCCGCGCATCCGAACGATCGTCGCCGTACCTCGCTGCTCGTAGAGCGGGTGATCTTCGCGCAGCAGATCCGTCAACTGCTCGCGTCGATCCGGATAAGCGGCGAGCGCGCCGACCAGCGCCGCAAACTGCAGTTCTGACTGCGCGCCCGTCGTTGCCACGTCCTGCATGGATCGCCACCTTTACCGACCGAACTTGCTCAGGAACCGGCGAACACTCTGTTTGACCCTTATTGACCCCTCGCCCATCAGGCGATCGACGCTCTTCAGCAACGCCTCGTCATCAGCAATTGCTGCGTTGTCGCCAAAGTGTGTGAGGGCGGTCAGGCTTGTGGCTTGCATCTCGTCCTGCTCCGATGTGTCGAGCAGAATCTCGCGCGCGTGCGCCTGCAGTCTCTCTGGCTTGAGCGCATGCAGCGCCGCGGCCGAGATCTGCCGGATCTCAACCGGTTCGTCTTTGTCTAGCAAGATCTTCTCGAACTCCGGTGCGGCAGTGGCGTCAGCCGCGAGTAGCCGCAAGGCCTCCCGCTTTGCGGCGGCGTTTGGTGGCTTGCTGACGATCGCACGCGCTACCGTATAGGCTTCCGCGTGCACGTCGTAACTGAGGAGTTGCAGCGCTTTCTCAGGTGGGACCAACGCTTTTTCAGGATTCTGCAACCCTTCGAGGAGTTTCTTCTGCGCGAAGCCGTCCTTCTCGCGCGCGAGAATGCCGAGCACGCGCTGACGAAGCTCCGGATCCGGATCCTCCGCGACTGCGCGCAAGGTCGCAATGTAGTCGCCGCGGCACGATTCGAATGCGACGACGCTAAAGCTCGCCGCCTGGAGCGATTGTAACGCCGCAAGCCGCACCCTCACGGGCTCGTCCACATCGCGAAGGACGTTCAGCATCGCCTGCAGGGTCTCGTCGTTCTCACACACGGCCAGAGGCACTTCAGCCAGGGCCGCGACTCGTTCCTCGACGGTCCTGCGCGCACTTGTCGCGATTGATAATGCACTTCGGGCCAACCTCTTCACCGGACTCTTCGGCTTCCGCACCGAGGTCGATCTCTTTGCAGGTTTACGTTTCTTGGTCATGATTCAGATCTCCTCGTGCAAGGCACGTCAGGCAAATGGCGCATCGTCGTAGTCGAATCCCAGTTGGGAGACGGAGTTGACGGAGCCTTGGTAATCAAGGCTATCCCGCACTTGCGGTTGTGGACCCGGCGCGCTGACACACGGCGACGCGGCCATCGCGCCGCCGGGGGCCGTCGGAGGACGGGTACCTCCAGTGAGCCCATTCCACGGCCACATCGTGTCGGGCAGGTTGTGGCCGATCGGGTTCCCGGGATTGCTGTCGTACGAGGCGGCCTGCGCCGGATTGAAGCGGCCAAACTGTCGCTGCCACTTCGCCCAGAGTCGATCGACGTTGCAGTGAAGCAGGAAGAACAGCGGATCTCGCGCGGCAGTCGGGATGCTGGAGATGGAACCGCCGAAGCTAGTGTGCGCTGATCCGTGCGGGTTGCCTTCCATGGTGCGGAACGCTGGGTACTGATTACCAATGGCCAGCGTCTGCGCCTCGGTGCGGAGGCCAGGCGGCGCACCAGCGGTGTTGAAGAAGGGTCGGCGATTAATCCCCTGAACGCCGTCGGTTCTCCAGAACTGCAGCGGGTTGTTTGCGCTGAACTGGACGGTGCCGATCGGATCGGAGACGCCAAGGAACTCGCGTGTAAAGATGTTTGGCGTGGGCTGGTCGAAGCGCCAGTAAGGTAGTGAGACGCTCGGGTCGATCGCTTGGAGCTCACGTTCGAGATCGAGCAGGTAAGCGCGGTGCCAGGGAAGAAATCCCGGTGCGCCATGGGCCTGAGGCGAGCTCACTTGGGTGTGCATGTCGCGGAAGTCCACGAAACGCCCGGCGCCTTGGTTATTGAGCTGCGCGAACGCCGATACGAAGCGGTCGCGTTCTCCCGGCGTCAGCGCGTTGGCGTTCTTTCGGATGCGCACCATCACCTGAACCGAGCCAACCAACGCTGTTCCGTTGCGGGCTTCTATTCTCACGTCTCCGTTGTTGACGCTGGGCCGCCCGAACCTGCCGGCGATGATAAACGGTGCGGAGGCACCACTGATTGGCACCGGCACTGTCAGACTGTTGGAGAACGCTGCCGTGGTGTTGCTGCGGAACACGACCGCGCCACCGCTAGCCACCGATATCCCCGTGATTTGCACATTGACTATGGGCGAGGTGGCGCCGGAGGGGTTCGTCACACGGATCCGGCAGGGCGACGGAGCCCACGTGACGAATTGCGCGCTGGGGCTGACGCTGTTGTTGATCTGCAACTCGACGTTCGTTATCTTGCCCTCCTACGGACTTTCTAAAGCTCCTTTCTATCAAGCTCCAAGCGCTATATTTTCACTAATTTGAAGATGGTTACTGACCTGGAACAAGGCACGCATCCCACGCCTAGCGAAGGATAGGAAATTCAATGGGGCTTTGCAACAGGGACTGTTGCGTCGGACGGGCCGGCCGTTGATTTCGTAGTCCGCGCCGTGTGCGCAGGAGTTGTGATTGGCCATGAGCCAGAAAGGGGGTTGCGAGGATACGGATCGGCGAGAACGCTACGTCGCGCCGGCGTTGATTCGTTCAGCGACGGACGCAAAGCCTAATAAAATCGTATCGGCAGTACACGCCCCTGAAGGCACCCGTATTTTGACATAGAGTTCTGAGGTACCCGATCGCTGACGATCACGTGATCTCCACGCCCGTGCGCTCACGCCGCTGGGTTCATAACCACATAAACCCGGGGATTGTTCGAGCTCGATATGAAAAGACGTAACCACGTCCGCTGGGTCCCGAGTTGCGATGAAACTCTGTGAATAATTCACGGTTGTTTTGCGAATTATTTCACAGCCCAAATTCGGTGACCGCGGTACTTTAACGTTGATGGTGAACCAAAGGAACCCGTCATAGCAAAGCACCCCCCAGATCTATCGCGAATGACGTCTGGGTTAGTTTGCGACCTTACGTAAACCGACACGAGGTGATTACTATGAAACAGCTACGATCCATCGGAGTCTTTTCCGCTTTGGTGGGATTATGGTGCTGGCTCGGCCCTGCCGGGGTTCCCCGGGTATCTCAGGCAGAGACGATGAGACCCTCGGAGACTATCAAAACGGAGTTTCAATACGCTGCCAAAGTCGTCTGTTCACTGTTGCTCCCGCACCAGGACGGCACCTTGGCCAGCGGCACCTATCGCACGATCGTCAATATACATAATCCCACCGGCAAACAGATTACCGTCGCCGCCAAGGTGGCGCTTGCAACCGATTTTGGCTCAGAGCCGGGGCCATTCGATGTCACGCCGTTCAAGAAGGCCGATCTCCAGCCGGACGGGGCTGTCAAATTGAGTTGCTTTGATATTGCGGGTTACTTCTGCCCGATCGACGGGGTGTGTGTCGATTTCGCGTTTCTTGAGGGATTCCTAGTGATCAAGAGTCCCGTGCCGTTGGACGTTGTCGGTGTTTACACCGCCCGGCACACGGACGGTGAAGTGGAAACCATGGACGTCGAAGCGGTCCGGCCGAAGCAAATCCGCGAGATGGTCAAGCTGATGCCCAGGGTGGCAAAGCCCGAGATCAAGAAACGTATCGAGTATCCACCCAAGGGAAGCCCGGCTTACGGTGGTAAAGACCAACCGAAACAGATCTGTGGCGGCATCGCCGGTTTTCCATGCCCGGATGGCAAGGTGTGTGTGGATGATCCCTCGGACGATTGCGATGCTACCAAGGGCGGCGCCGACTGCAGTGGGATCTGTGTGAGCCGTCCGGCGGCAAAGTAATCGCGTGCTCGTCGGGCGGCTCCGAGCAGCCGGCGAGCAGCAGCGCCAAAATCCAGACCTGAATTTACCGCCTCCGCGCACGCAATTAAGCGCTTTTCCAGCCGCTCGATCCGGGTTGCGATGGCCTCCAAGGTGTCCTGAAGATCGCGGATCTTTCGATAGGATCTGACGTTGACTTCGTATTCGAGCTCGGCGCGCTTCTCGGCGTGCACGTCCTGCCTTTTTTGGCTGATCAACAAAAAGCCCGTGATGAGGATCGCCTCCACCGACAAGATGATCCCCAAGAGTCCAAATGGATAGGCATCGAAGACCTCGACAGCGACGATGAGCCCCGAATTCACGAGTACCCAGGCGCGAACCACAGGAGATGGGCGGTAACAAAGTGCGGCCGGCCGGTGAAGCTCGCAGCCACGCTCTATCAGCAGCAACCCGGCCCGGCGGAGGCAATGGTCACGGCCGCGCCCTTGGTCTCCGCCGCGGGGCGCCGTGTGCCCGCCGGGGCGCACCACGGGACCGCGGCGCGCGGAGTTCCCGGGTTAATACCGATAAAGTCCTCACGATAAGGTCCGGTGGTCAGCAAGCGGTAGGTGCGTTCACACACGGCGATGCGCGCCCCGCGGGGATAAAGGTGGCCTTCGTCGTCGCTGACCGAAGCGTAAGGGCCTTGATAGATCACGGCTTGACCCACGTCCAGGCATGGCGTGCCCTCGCCCTTGACCGCGATTAAGGTGACGGCTCGAAATTCGATCCCCTCAATGACGCGCCACGGCTCCGGTCCCCATTGATCATAGCGCACGGCCAGAAATCCCGCGCCGGTAAACGCCGCTAACATCTCTTCTTCCTGGAAGGCTCCCGAGACACAGCCGCTCCAGAGCATTGGGTCCTGCTTGAGTACGGCCGGGACGGAATCGTCGCAGACGATATCCGAAATCGCTACCCGCCCTCCGGGTTTGAGCACCCGGAAGATCTCGCCGATGAGCTGCAGCTTGTCTTGGTCGCGCACCAGGTTGAGCACGCAATTCGAGACCACGAGATCGACGGAGGCATCTGGGATCAGCGGATCTTCGTCCCGCTGTTTTCTTTGCCAGCTCTCGAAATCCTGTAGGTCGGACAATGAGTGCACCGGACGGGTGGCGAGATACTCCTCGACGGCTTCGAGATCCAAGGCCAAGTCCTGGATCCGGGCCTTGACGAACCGCACCCGATCCCCGCCTAACTTCACGGCCATCTCGCCGCGGTATTTACGCGCCAGGCCGAGCATCTCGGCGTTCATGTCAACGCCGATGATCCGCCCTTCCCGGCCGACGCGATGGGCCATCAGATAGCACAGCTTGCCGGCGCCGCTGCCGAGATCGAGCACCGCGTCGCCTGTCCGGACATAACGCGATGGATCGCCGCAACCGTAATCTCGCTCGACGATCTCATCGGGCAAGAGGGCTAAGAGATCCCGGTCGTAGGATACCGGGCAACAGAGCGATTCTTGCCGCCCTCGCGCGCCGTCGCTGTAGCGCGCCATCACCTCTGCTTCAATATTCATAATGCATGCTATTCACTGCTATCCCGCCGCTTGCGGCGGGGACTCAAGCATTGGGGTTTCCAAAGGAGAGTAGTGCAACTCTCCCCTTTGGTCGCCTGCGGGTTGCATGCCTCGCAGACGAAATATTCTGACTGACTTTGGGGCGCCGCCGCTAACATCCAGAACTTTCAGACGCGCGGCGCTCGCATGCGCCAGGACCAGATCCACCGTGTTTCAATCCCTCCCTGCGCAGGACAGCGTAATTGAGATATCGTGCAGGGTTGCGGTAGTATAATGCCTTCTCATCCTTGCGTCGTCACGCATTTACAATAGGTTTTTTCAACCTATGCCTGTAAAAATCAAGGGGTATCGCGAGGGCTTGCAGGCCGGTTACGAATTGCTCTGGTACCGGGTACAAGGCGTGCTCGGCCAAGGCACCTTCGGCATTACCTACCTCTGCGAAGATCTCAACACCGGCGGCCTCGTCGCCGTAAAAGAATATCTTCCGCCTCAGGTGGCGCGGCGTGAAGCCGACCAGTGCTTGCAGCCGCTCTCCGATGCGCTCGCTGACGACTATGCACGGGGCTTGGCGCGATTTATAGCCGAAGCGGAAAACCTGGATCGGTTCCGGCACCCGAACATCGTCCGAGTCGTGGATATCTTCGAGGCGAACAATACCGCCTACCTCATCATGAACTATGAGCGCGGGGAAAGCCTGCAATCGGCATTGGCCCGCCGGGGCACCTTAAGCGAGGGCGAGTTGCGGAAGCTGCTTTTTCCCTTGCTTGAAGGCTTGGAAACCATGCACCAGAAGGGTTTCGTGCATCGGGACATTAAACCGAGCAACCTCTTCGTCCGGGCCAACGGTACGGCGGTCATCCTCGATTTCGGATCGGCCCGGCTATTAATCGTCAGCGATCCTCAAACCGTGACGAGTCTAGTCTCGCCGGGGTACGCGCCGATCGAACAATACAGCAGTTCCGGCGACAACCAAGGGCCGTGGACCGACATCTACGGTCTCGGAGCGACCTTATATCGGGCTGCGACAGGGGTCATACCCCAATCGGCAATCGCACGCGCCGAAGCCATTGTGCATGGTGCGCCGGATCCTTTTTTGCGGGCGGCCGGACATGCCAACGGCAAGTATTCGACCACATTTTTGCGGGCCATCGATCAGGCATTGGAGTTCAAAGCCGGCGATCGCCCCCAGAGCATCGATGCGTGGCGTTGCGCCTTCGAGGCTTACGGTCCCGCCGAGGACTTACCAGGCCTTCCGCAATCGAGAGCGGTAGATGAATCTCCCACCGCCCCTACGGAACCCGAGACCCTACCGTTGGAACTTCCGTTAAAGACCGATGCCATGGCCTGGCTACCGGAAAGGCAACAGAATGCTCACCCTCCCGGCGCCATTGGCGCGCTGTATCGATGGCGGCAGCGTCGCACGGCGATCGAGTTTCTGCGGGCCGCTGCGGTAATTCTTGCCGGTATCGGATCGATTTGGTTGCTTGCGCCGACGCCAATCGATCAAGCGCCGGCCCTTGCGTCTTTAACAAGCCAAACCTCGCTCCCCTCTCAACCCCCCGCCACCGTGAGGCCAAGCTCGCCCGCTGCGCTAAACGTCGATCCCGCCGTGGTTGAACAACCTCTTCCCGATGAAATCAACGCGGATTTATTGCGGGTGTTTCCGGTACCTGGACCGATCAACACCCCGCCGGCGCAGCCACAGAGCGGCACCGCAGCCGAACCACCCGTGGCTACGCTGCTGGCGCTCGCGGAGAAGGATGTCACGGCTTATCGCTTGACGACACCGCAAGGCAACAACGCCCTTGAACGCTACCGGCAGGTATTGCAGGTGGCGCCTCGAAATCAGGAAGCGGTTCGCGGCCTTCAGGCGATCGTGGCCAAGTACGTGGAAATGGCATATCGGAAAATCAGCCGAAATCACTATGACGAGGCCGCACTGTATCTCTACCGAGCAGCGGCCATTGCGCCCAAAGACCCGAGTGTAAGGCAAGCGCGTGACCTCTATGTTAAGCGCAAAATGGCAAAGGCGAGAGCCGGCTCGCCCGCGCGACGCGGCCGCACGCAGATCGAGCGAGGCGCGGGCCCGCGGAACACCGGGCAACCGAGCGCGCGATTCGAAGACTCGAGGCGGCGTACGAGGGGTGAGCCAAGCCCCTAACCTACGCGCCGCCGGGACACATCCATGGATCTATCAGCGCTCACCGCGATTTTACCCATTGACCCACGGCCAACCCGCCTCCCCGACGACGCTCGGAAAGGAGATCGCAAATTTCTCTCACCGGCTCGAGCGCCAGTACCGGCAGTTAAAGGAAGCTCCGCTGCTGGGAAAATTCAACGGCACGGTCGGGAACTACAATGCGCATCTCGCGGCCTATCCCGGCGTCGACTGGCCGGCGATCGCGCGTGCCTTTGTCGAAGGCCTCGGGCTCGAGCATAACCCCTACACGACCCAGATCGAACCCCATGACTACCTCGCCGAGTTCTTATCCGTGTTAATGCGTTTCAACACCATTCTCATCCATCTGTGCCGCGACACCTGGGGGTATATTTCGCTCGGCTATTTCCGGCAGAAACCCGAGGCCCTCGAGGTCGGCTCTTCCACGATGCCGCACAAGGTCAACCCCATCGATTTCGAGAACGCCGAGGGCAATCTAGGGCTTGCCAACGCGCTCTGTGAGCACCTCATTGCAAAGCTACCCGTCTCGCGCTGGCAGCGCGATCTCAGCGATTCAACGGTGCTGCGCAATCTCGGCGTAGGCATCGCTTACAGCGTGATCACCTATGAATCCTGTCTCAAGGGACTCGCGAAACTCGAGGTCGACGCGAGCGCCCTAAGCCTCGATCTCGACGACGTCTGGGAGCTGCTGGCGGAAGCGGTACAAACGGTCATGCGCCGGTATGGGATCGGCGATTCGTATGAGCAACTAAGAGCGCTCACCCGCGGCCGCCGCATCGAGCGCGAGGCGCTGCACGCCTTGATCGGGACCTTGGCCATCCCCGAGGCGGAGAAAGAACGGCTGCGGGCGCTCCAACCCGTGAATTATACCGGTAACGCAGCCGAGCAGGCGCTAGCAATTAAAGCGTGAGGATGAGCCCAGAGTCCCATGCCGCCAGCAGATATTTCAACGGCGTTCCAAGAACATACCCTGGGGCGGACGCGTGTACCGATCAAGCTCGTCACACGCGGAGACCATCGCCAGGCGATGCTGCGTATGGTGACGCAAAGCCGGCGGACGATCGACATTGTAAGCCGCCATTTGGACCCGCTGATTTTTAATGAGCGGGACATGGTGGACGCTTTCAAGAGCCTCGCGCTAAGAAGCCGCAGCGTGAAAATCAGGATCCTCATCCTTGATCCCTCACCCCTCCTCCACCACGTTCACAGGCTGGTCGAGCTGGCGCTGCGCCTGAGTAGTTTCTTCGAGCTTCGCAGCCCCTCGCCCGAACACCGGAGCTGCAACGAAAGCATGCTCATCGCGGATCGGAAGGGATACGTGCATAGCCCGCTCTCGGACCGTTACGAAGGCGTGGCTAATTTTCATGCTCCCGATGTCGCCAAGGAATTGCTGCGCCGATTCGACGACCTGTGGCAAACCGCCCTGCCCGATCCCAACTTGCGCCGCTTGTCCCTGTGACGCCCGCTGGACCGGGGAGGCTCGAAATTTTCGTCGCTCCCGCGTCCTACCCCGCGTTTCGCTTGGAAAGACTCCTTGCCTCGGTGCGCGCCCTCGCGCCCGCCGTCACGTCCTTGGCCGCCGAGACGGCGTACTTCGCGCTCGTCTCTGAACCTCTATCCAGTGACGAGCACGAGCGCTTGGTGAACATTTTGGGCGCCGGGGCGGTGCGCGCCGCCCCGCGCCCCGAAGCCTCGATGCTGCTAGTGACGCCGCGCCCCGGCACAGTCTCACCGTGGTCGAGCAAGGCCACGGAAATCGCCCGGGTTTGCGGCTTGGACAACATCCTGCGTCTCGAACGCGGGACCGGCTGGTATTTTCGCTCCCAGGATCGCGCGCCTCTCGAACGAGAAACGCTTCTCCGGATCGCGCCACGGCTCCATGATCGCATGACCGAGCAGGCCGGGTTTGGTCTTGATCAAGCGTCCAGGCTATTCGGACACACGGCACCGAAAGCGCTGGAAACCGTGGATCTTATCCGCGAGGGACGTCCTGCCTTGGAACGCGCGAACCGGCAGCTCGGCCTGGCGCTGTCAGCCGATGAGATGGACTATCTCCTAGGGGCGTTTCTGGATCTCGGCCGCAACCCGACGGACGTCGAGCTTATGATGTTCGCGCAGGCCAATTCCGAGCATTGCCGGCACAAGATATTTAACGCGCGCTGGGTCCTGAATGGAAGCCCGCAACAGCAGTCCTTGTTCGCCATGATTCGCACGACCCATGAGCGCAATCCGGCGCGGGCCTTAGTGGCCTACCGGGACAACGCGGCGGTGGTGCGCGCTTACGACGCCCCTTGGTTTCTCGCCGACCCTGCATCGCAGGCTTATGCTTATGCGCAAGCACCCGCCGGCATCACGATCAAGGTCGAAACCCATAACCACCCGACCGCGATCTCGCCCTTTCCCGGGGCCGCCACGGGGGCGGGCGGCGAGATCCGCGATGAAGGGGCTACCGGGCGCGGCGCCAAACCCAAGGCCGGATTGACCGGATTCTCGGTCTCGAACCTCAAGATCCCAGGATTTATACAGCCCTGGGAACGCGACTACGGACATCCAGGCCGCTTCGCATCCGCCCTGGACATCATGCTGCAAGGGCCCATCGGCGCCTCGGCGTTCAACAACGAGTTCGGAAGACCGGCCTTGTGCGGTTATTTCCGCACCTACGAGCAAGCCCTGCCCGGCCGCGGCGAGGTGAGAGGCTATCATAAACCGATCATGCTGGCCGGGGGACTCGGAACCATCCGCCTGCAACATATCCTCAAAGAAACCATCCCCCCCGGGGCCAAGATCGTCGTCCTCGGCGGCCCCGCGATGCTCATCGGCCTGGGGGGCGGCGCCGCGTCCTCGCTGAGCGCGGGCCAGGGGGATGAAGCGCTCGACTTCGGCTCGGTACAACGCGACAACGCCGAGATGGAGCGCCGCTGCCAGCAAGTCTTGGATAGCTGTTGCGCCCTCGGGCGGCACAACCCTATCCTTGCCATCCACGACGTGGGCGCGGGCGGGCTCTCGAACGCGGTCCCCGAGCTTTTGGATCAAAGCGCGCGCGGCGGGTGTCTCGAACTAGGCGCTATTCCGAGCGCCGATCCCAGCCTCTCGCCCTTGGAGCTTTGGTGTAACGAAGCTCAAGAGCGTTACCTGCTCGCGATCATTCCCGAGGATCTCGATCGCTTCTCCACCCTGTGCGCACGCGAGCGCTGTCCCTACGCCGTCATCGGCGAGGCCACCGAAGCACGCGATCTGATCGTTCGCGACGGCGCAGAGACGCCCGTCAATCTCCCGCTGCGCGTGTTGCTGGGCAGCCCGCCCGGGATCACCCGACGGGCCGAGCGTTTACGGCCCTCCTCCGCGCCGTTTCCGGCGCGCGATCTCGATCTCAGGGATGCGGTCGAACGCATCCTGCGCTTACCCGCGGTCGCCGACAAGCGCTTCCTCATTACGATCGGCGATCGCACGGTGTCGGGGTTGGTGGTTCGCGATCAAATGGTAGGGCCCTGGCAGGTTCCGGTGGCCGACTGCGCGGTTACCGCCAGCTCGTTCTTGAGTTTTACCGGCGAGGCAATGGCCATCGGCGAACGCGCGCCGATCGCCTTGATCGATGCGCCGGCCGCGGCGCGCATGGCCGTCGCCGAGGCCATTACCAACATCCTCGCGGCACGTATTCCGCGGCTATCCGACATCGCGCTTTCGGCCAACTGGATGGCGGCTTCAGGGCATCCGGGTGAAGACGCGCTTCTCTTTGAGGCCGTGCGCGCCGTCGCCATGGAGCTTTGTCCGGCCCTCGGTGTCGCTATCCCGGTCGGCAAGGATTCACTGTCCATGAAAACAGTCTGGCGGGAGGCCGACGGAGAGCGGTCGGTGACGGCGCCGCAGTCGCTTATCGTCTCGGCCTTCGCACCGGTCGCCGATGTTCGTCAATCGCTCACGCCGCAAATCCAGCTTTGTGACGAGCCGACAGCATTGCTCTTGGTGGATCTCGGCCGGGGCCGCAACCGGCTCGGAGGCTCGTGCCTGGCGCAAGTCTATAGCGCCTTGGGCGATACGCCTCCCGACCTCGACGACCCCGAGGATCTCAAGGCATTGTTTCAAGGGGTCCAAGTGCTCAACGAGATGGGGATCATCCTCGCCTACCACGACCGCTCCGATGGCGGTTTGTTCGTGACGCTCATGGAGATGGCGCTCGCGGGCCGTCGCGGTATACGCATCGAGATCGATGCGCTCGGAGGAGACCCGCTCGCGATCCTCTTCAACGAAGAGTTAGGGGCGGTATTACAGGTGCGCCGCGAGGACCTCGAAGGGGTATCGGAGACCTTTCACACAAACGGGACGTCGGCCGCGCATGTGCACGTGATCGGCGCTTGCATCGCTGCGCCGGCGTTTGTTATTCGCTATGAGGGTCGCGACATTTACCGATCTGATATCGCTAGGTTGCAGCGTCTATGGTCCGAGACCAGCTACCGCATGCAGGCCCTACGCGACAACCCGATCTGCGCCCGCCAGGAATTCGATCTGCTAACGGATCTCGCGGACCCGGGCCTGAGTGTTCGAGCCGGCTTCGATCCACGCGCGCATGCCCCGCCGATCGCGACCGGGGCGCGCCCGGCGGTAGCTATTCTAAGAGAGCAGGGCGTGAACGGACACATCGAGATGGCCGCGGCGTTTGAGCGCGCCGGCTTTGAGGCCGTCGATCTGCACATGAGCGATATTATTTCCGGCCGCCGAAGCCTCGCTCCGTTCCGCGGTCTCGCCGCTGGCGGCGGCTTCTCCTACGGCGATGTCCTGGGCGCGGGGCGCGGCTGGGCCAGCGCCATCGTGTACAACGAGTGGGCGCGGGCCGAATTCGCGACCTTTTTTGAACGTCCCGATACCTTTGCGCTCGGCGTCTGTAACGGCTGTCAGATGATGTCGCAGCTGCAAGATCTCATACCGGGCGCGGCCCATTGGCCACGGTTTGCGCGCAATGTTTCCGAGCAGTTCGAGGCGCGCCTGGTGATGGTCGAGGTGCTGCCCTCGTCCTCGATCCTGTTCGAGGGCATGGCGGGGTTCCTGATCCCGATCCCCGTCGCCCACGGCGAAGGCCGCGCGGATTTTTCGGCCGGCGGCGGCGCGCGGCAAGCCTTGGACAAGCGAACCGCGGCGCTGCGCTTTGTCGATCATCATGGCAAGCCCACCGAAGCCTACCCTAACAATCCCAACGGATCGCCGGGGGGATTGACCGGCTTCACCACCACCGACGGACGCTGCACGATCCTGATGCCGCACCCCGAGCGGGTTTTCTTGCGCTGGCAATATTCATGGTTGCCCAAGACGTGGCGGCACGAGGCCGGGCCTTGGTTCCGATTGTTCGAGAATGCGCGGCGGTGGGTCGCCTGAGGCGAAGTCAATTTAGATTTCGCCTCGACGGGGTATGCAACCCCGTGAGACGACCAAAGGGGAGAGCTGCGCCTCTCCCCTTTGGAAACCCCATCGCTAAGGTCCCCGCGGCAAGACCGCGGGGAATAGATTTACGGAACCCCACGGTTTTCTCGCTGTCAACCCTCGTAAGAACACGCGGAAAACTACAGGTAATTGTTGGCTTGCGCTCTGATTTCGCGCAGAATGTCAGCCTCTAAAAGCGAAATGCGCCGCCGTGGACAAGTCTATGGTCAAGACCCCCTCCACCGAAGAGATCACCCTCTTCCGCGACGCCGTGGGAGAGGTGAAACCCATCGTCCATAACAGCGTCTTCCCCGAACGGCCGCGCCCCGAACCGATCGCGGAACAGGCGCGTCTTGAGACGCTGCGGGTCATGCAGGCTCTTTTGAGCGACGACTATGACGCGAGCGATCTCGAGACCGGGGAGGAGTTGCTCTTTCTCGCCCGCGGTGTGCGCCGAGAAGTCGTGCGGCGGCTGCGGCGGGGTGATTTTAGCGTGCAGGCGCAGCTCGATCTCCACGGTATGACGGTGCCCCTCGCCAAGGCAGCCTTGTCACGGTTCTTGCGGTCCGCGGCCCTGGCAGGCCACCGTTGCGTGATCATTATCCATGGCAAGGGCCATGGATCGTTCCAGAAGCAGCCGGTGCTCAAAGGTAAATTGAACCTCTGGCTCCAGCGCCGCAAGGACGTACTGGCGTTTTCATCAGCCCGCCCCGCGGACGGCGGGACCGGCGCCGTGTATGTCTTACTCCGGCGCTAAGGATTGGACGCTCTGGGCCGCCTGGCGTCTTTCGACCAGCTTGCCGTCGCGCACCACGGCGCGACAAGGTTGTCTCGAATGTCTCAATGCGCGAGCAGTTCGAAATCACCTACGGCCATGGGCTCGTAGTCCGGCCAGCGGCCCGTCAACTCCACCAACAAGCGCTGTTTCGCGGGCGCGGGAGAAGGATTGATCCTAACGACCCTGGCCTCGTAGCCGCTCGGTGACTCGGCGATGGCATGAACAAGATCGCCCACCAGATAACGCGGCGCCCAGCCAATCATGTAGTAGTCCTGGGTCTGAATTTGCGCAGCCAGTCGCGTGGCGGGATTGGTCAACTCAATCGTGACGTAGAGGGTTTCGCCCGGTTTCAGCGCGTCGATCCGACGCTGTGAATCCGGGTTCACATGCCGCCACCCATGCAGGAAGAAGCGGCTATGAAACAGCCCGTCCGCCGCACGTTCGATCTTCGGAAAAACCTCGAAGCTGTCGGTGGCCCGGTAGCCCCCGTCCACTTCCAGGATCTCGGCGGGCTCCGCCTCCTCCGGCACGCCCAGCATCCGCAGATATTTGTGGAAATCGCGACGCCCCGCCGGAATGATCCGATTCATGAACAACGGAAACAGAACCGACGATTCGTAGGTCCTGTGCCAGTCGGGGAAGTCCATCAGGGCATCAAAACCCGCACGACTGCGGGCACGCTCCGCGCCCTTGATGGAATCGGTACGCCCCTTTGTCCGTCGGCACATCCAGCCGTCCCACGGGGAACCACTGGCGCGTCAGGCGCTTGTCTTGCCAGGCGAGAAACAGGGTCTTGCCAGTCATGGTGTGCAGCGTAGCGAGCGGCTGTCGGGGTGGCCGAGAGGCTTGGAAAGGCCCGGACTTTGGCAAGATTACCAGAGGGTGAAATGAGCCGCATAGTTATTGTGTCGTTAATCCCCCCCTGTCAACACAATAGCAAAAGAAACCGGCGTGGGAGCGCATTCCTACAGCGTCGGCAACGCCACGGGCGGGTCCGACGAAGCGGCGCGCTTCAAGCGGTGGTAGAGGTTCGGTTCCCGGCGGGTTTACCGGCAGCGGTACCGCGAGCGACGGCGACCCCGCTAACGACGGTCGCGGTGGTCGATCATGATCTTAGCGGAATCCCGCATCGGCTTCGGAGCAATCTTTTTAACCCGTGCGAGACCGAGCGCGCAGAGAGCTCGTATATGCAACCAGCCGAGATCGAGCTCCCACCATTTCGATGAAAACTTTGCGGAGCTCGGAAACGCGTGGTGGTTATTATGCAACTCCTCGCCCCCGATCAAGATCCCCCAGGGCATAAAATTGGTGGAGGCGTCGGGAAGCTCGTAATTCCTATATCCCCAATAATGGCCGAGCCCGTTGACCACGCCCGCGGCGAAGAAGGGGATCCAAGCCATTTGGATCGCCCAAATGGACAGCCCGAGCGGGCCGAATAAGATGAGGTCGATCACGAGCATGAGGGGGGTACCGTACTCGAAACGCGTGCTGTAAATATTCCGTTCCAACCAATCGTCGGGTGTGCCATGCCCGTATTTTTCCGCGATCGCGGGATCCCTGGCTTCGGCCCGATAAAGCTCGGCTCCCTCTAAAAGCACCTTCCTGATGCCGAACACCACCGGGCTGTGCGGGTCCTCGGCCGTTTCGACCCGCGCATGATGTTTGCGATGGACCGCGACCCACTGTCTTGTGACCATCGCTGTCGTTAGCCACAACCAAAAACGAAAGAAATGGGAGACGATCGGATGCAGATCGATGGCTCTGTGAGCCTGGTGGCGATGCAGGAAAATGGTGACGGCGACGATCGTGATATGCGTGAGGAGAAGGGTATACGCGATGTAACCCCACCAAGGCAGGTCCCAGATGCCGCCCATCATAGAATTTCGCAAATCCCTGTAGCGTTCCGATTAATCGCTACCGGGCGCCACTACCGCATCGCCCCGTGCTTGCCTGTCGGCGTGGTAAGACGAACGCACCATCGGCCCGCTCGCGACCCGGCTAAATCCGAGCGCTTTAGCATAAGCGCCGAGCGCTCGAAACTCCTCCGGCGTGACGAACCGCTCGACGGGCAAATGATAACGGCTCGGTTGCAGGTATTGACCGAGCGTCAGCATGTCGCACGCATGCGCGCGCAAGTCTTGCAGGGCCTGCTTCACTTCGTCCAGTGTTTCTCCCAAGCCTAGCATTAGGCCGGATTTGGTCGGGATCGAGGCGTGTGCCTGCTTGAAGCGCTGGAGGAGATGCAGCGAGCCCGCATAGTCGGCGCCGGGGCGGACCTTGCGGTACAAGCGCGGAACCGTCTCAAGATTATGGTTGAAGACATCAGGGAGCGCCGCATAAAGCCGCTCCAATGCCAGCTCCACGCGCCTGCGGAAATCGGGCACCAAGATTTCGATGGTGACGCCGGGAAGCCGTTGGCGCAGCGCCGTGATACAGGCGGCGAAATGGCCGGCGCCGCGATCTTCCAGATCGTCGCGATCGACCGAGGTGATGACCACATAGGAAAGCCCCATCACCGCCACCGCCTCCGCCAGGCGTTGCGGTTCGAGCGGATCGACCGCGCCCGGCCGCCCGTGGGCGACATCGCAAAACGGACAGCGCCGGGTACAGATGTCCCCGAGGATCATGAAGGTGGCGGTTCCATGCGCGAAACACTCGCCGAGATTCGGGCAGGCGGCTTCTTCGCACACCGTGTGGAGGCGCCGCTCCCTGAGCAACTCCTTCAACCGCAACACCGAGGGCGCCACCGGGAACCGGGCGCGGATCCACAGCGGCTTGCGCGCCAAGGCCGGGCTTGTAGCAGGCGCGATCTTACGCCGGCCGGTGAGTGCTGGGTGGGTCTCGTCGAGTGGCATCGATTAACGGTCCTCGCGTCCCAGTGAACGCGCCAATATCATAACCGAGATTATCGAGAAGGATCGCAACCAGCAGTTCCTTGACCACGCTCATGGTTTCCGCGACGCCCTGATCGTAAAGCTGGGTCACCCGCAGCGCCGCATAACCGCAGGGGTTAATTTTCAGAAACGGCTTGAGGTCCATGTTCACGTTGAGCGCGAGCCCATGGAACGTACAACCCCGCCGCACCCGCAAACCCACCGCCGCTACTTTCGCGCCGTCGAGATAGACCCCCGGTGCTCCGGAACGTCTCCGCGCGAGGATCCGCCACGTCTCGCAGAGATCGATCACCGCTTGCTCCAGCGCGTTGACGAAGCGCTTGACTCCCCAACCCATGCGCCGCAAATCGGCAAGCACATAAACGACCAATTGCCCCGGCCCATGGTAGGTCACCTGGCCGCCGCGATCACAACGGACCACTGGGATTGCTCCCGGCTCCAGAAGATGATCCTCTTTAGCGCCTAATCCGAGCGTGAACACCGGCGGATGTTCGAGCAGCCAGATCTCATCGGCTGTCGCCTCGGTGCGCCGGTCCGTGAATCGGCGCATCGCCTCCCATGCGGCGGTGTATTCCGTTAATCCGAGATCCCGGACTAGAGGCCGCATCGCTCGCGATTACAGCACCAGGACCACACGCCGGTGACGGCTCAACTCCTGGTAGATGGCATCGAGCTGGGCCTGGCTCTCGGCCTCCACGGTCACCGTCACGGCCAGATAGCGCCCGCCGCGGCTCCGGCGCGTCGTTACCGCCGTTTCGCTGAGATTGCGCACGTGCTTGCGCACGATCCCGACGACCAGCACGTCGAAGTCCTCCGCCGCATGCCCCATGGCCTTGATCGGGAACGAACACGGGAAGACGAACGGGGATTCGCGCTGCGGATACATGGTCTTGGCCGTAGTTACTTGATTGTTCTGAACGTGAGATTAATCCTCGGACCACAAGGCAGGCTCGATTTGGGCACGCGGTGGCGCCAGTGGTGTTGCGTCGACCCCGACATGAGGAGGAGGCTGCCGTGGGTCAAATCAATCACCGAACGGTAGGTCTTGCAGCGCTTGTGCTGTAGCTGGAAAGTCCGGGCGGCCCCGAAGCTCACCGAGCCAATGACCGGGTCTAAGCTCGGCTCGTCGTCGCTATGCCAGCCCATGGAATCCGCCTCATTGCGATAGAGGTTCAGCAACACGCTATTGAAGCTCGTCCCCGCCGCCTGCCCTACCCGTTCCCTAATTCTCAAGAGCGCCGGCAACCAGCCCCCCGCGACCAAGCGTAGGCCGGAGTACGCGTAGGTCACGCCCGCATCGCCGTACCAGGCCGTCAGGCGTGGTGAGTTAAGCGTGCGGCCGAAGAGCGTGATGCGATCCTGCCGCCAGTCCACTCCGTCCGATAAGCATTGAAAATAGCCCGCACTCTCGGAGACGCTAAACAATTCGCGCCACAGCATCAGCTCCGCATCGGGCAGCGTAATCCGTTCCGGCGCCGCGGTCGGCGGTCGAAGCTCGCTTGCCGGCGCATGCCGGCCTACCGCCCCGCCCCCCAGCCTCACCCTATCGTCAATTTGAGCGCCTAGATCGATACTCATGGAGCGGCCCTCCGTCACGGAGCTTTGTTTCCCCGTCATCGTTGTCAAGTGACCTATTTGACAGCAGCCGGCTGGATAAAGAAAGCGCTGCTAACCCCGATCACTGCTTCACTTGACACGGCCTCGGTGCTTGAATAAAGAATAGAGAAGGATGGAAATCGCGAGGCGCTCATTCGTTGCCTGATGTCCCGATCGGCGCATTGTTCGCCGGTCTGATCGTCCTCATTCTATTGTCGGCCTTTTTCTCGGGGTCCGAGACCGCGTTAATGACCGTCAACCGCTATCGGTTACGGCACCTCGCGGATCAACACCATCGCGGCGCCGTGCGCGTGAGCGCGCTTCTGGAACGGCCCGACCGCTTGATCGGGCTGATCCTGCTCGGTAACAATTTCGTCAATAACCTCGCCTCATCCCTGGCGACGGTCATCGCGCTCAGCCTCATGGGGCGAGCGGGGATCGCGCTCGCCGCGGCCCTCCTGACCCTGGTCATGCTCATCTTCTCCGAGGTCGCTCCGAAGACCATCGCGGTCTTGTACCCGGAAAAGGTGGCCTTTCCGGCCAGTACGATCCTGGCGCCGCTTCTACGGCTGTTGTACCCGGCCGTCTGGATCGTGAACCTGTTCGCCAACGGGCTGTTGCGGCTCATGGGAGTCCGGCTCGACGAGGGCACGGCCATGCCCCTCAGCCGGGAGGAACTGCGCACCGTCGTTAAGGAAGCGGGCGCCTTGATCCCCAAACGCCATCAACAGATGCTGGTCGGGATCCTCGATCTCGAGAAGGTCTCGGTGCAAGATGTCATGGTGCCGCGCAACGAGATCGTGGCGATTGACTTGGAGGAGGACGCCACGATCGTGACCGAGCATCTCCGGAACTGCCGGCACACTCGCACGCCGGCCTACCGTGGAACGATCGACAACGTGCTGGGGTTAGTCCACGCGCGCCAGATCCCGCGCATCATCGGCCCCGGCCAGAGCGCCGATAAGGATCTCCTAGAGAAGCTCCTGCTGCCGGCGTACTACGTCCCGTTCGGCACACCGCTCCATACGCAGCTTGCGAATTTCCAGCGCCAGCGCCAACGGCTCGGGGTCATCGTCGATGAGTACGGTGATGTCCAGGGTCTGCTGACGCTCGAGGATATTCTGGAAGAGATCGTCGGGAAATTTACCACCGATCCGCAACAGTTAGGACGCGGGGTATTGGCCGATGTGGCAGGCGGCTATCTCATCGAGGGCGGAGCCAATGTCCGCGAGCTCAACCGCAAGCTGCGCTGGCGCTTGCCGACTAGCGGACCGAAAACGCTCAACGGCTTGATTCTAGAGGCCTTGGAAAGCATCCCTGAAGCGGGGACGGCCTTGCGGATCGGGGGCTATACGATCGAGATCATGCAAACCACCGATCATACGGTCAAGACGGCGCGCGTGACGCCACCCGCCGAGAACCGATTAGCTGACGCGAAATAACGGCACGCGGCTTAAATCGACGCCAGGGCCGCCTCCAAGCGCTCGGGCGCGGTGATCTCGAAGCCGGCCATTTCGCGCCGCGGGGCGTTGGCCTTCGGGATCAGGGCACGCCGGAAACCGTGTTTCGCCGCTTCGCGTAGCCGCTCGCTGCCGTTCGGAACCGGCCGCAGCTCGCCGGACAAGCCCACCTCGCCGAAGACCACCATATCCGCCGGGAGCGGACGGCCCCGCAGGCTCGACAGCACCGCCAGGATGACCGCCAGATCGGCGCCCGTTTCGGTGACGCGTATGCCGCCGACCACATTGACGAAAACATCCTGGTCATGGGTCACGATCCCGCCGTGACGGTGCAAGACGGCGAGCAGCATGGCGAGGCGGTTGGGGTCTAAACCGACCGCAACCCGGCGCGGATTCGCGAGGAACGACGGATCGACCAGGGCCTGCACCTCGATCAATAGCGGACGGCTCCCCTGGCGGCACACCATCACCACGCTCCCAGCGGCGCCTTGGGCATGCCGTTGCAGAAAGATCGCCGAGGGATTGGTCACGGGCCGCAAACCGCTCTCCGTCATGGCGAAAATACCGAGCTCGTGTACCGGCCCATAGCGATTCTTGGTCGAGCGCAAGATCCGGAAGCGGCTGCTGTCATCGCCCTCGAAATAGAGCACCGTATCGACCATGTGCTCGAGCACGCGCGGTCCGGCGATCATGCCTTCCTTGGTCACGTGCCCGATCAGGAACACGGAAGCGCCGGAATTCTTCGCCCAGCGGATGAGTTGGGCCGCGCTTTCCCGCACTTGACCGACGCTTCCCGGCGCCGAGCCCAAGGCCTCGGAAAAAACCGTCTGAATCGAGTCGATGATCATGACCCTCGGCGCTTCTTGCGCGGCCACGCCGAGGATCGACTCCAGGCGGGTTTCGGTTAGGAGCTTGATGCGCGCGCCATCGATCGCAAGCCGGCGGCTCCGCAGAGCGACTTGCTGGGCCGACTCCTCGCCGCTCACATACAGGCCGGAACACTTGCCCGCGCCCGTCGCCGCCGCCAGCATCTGCAGCAACAAGGTGGATTTCCCGATGCCCGGATCGCCTCCGATCAATACCACCGCGCCCGCCACGATGCCCCCGCCCAAGACCCGGTCCACCTCCCCCACACCGCTCGGGATCCCGGCTTCGGCGGCGGGAGAAATCGCCTCGAGCATGCAGGCGCCGGAAGGCTGAGCGCTGAGGACCCCGGGGCGGTTTTCCGCCGCTCCCGGCCGCTCTGAATAGGCTATTTCAACCAGCGTATTCCAGGCGCCGCAATCGCCGCACTGACCCGACCACTTGGGCGCGAGCGCGCCGCAGCCCTGGCATTGATAGGCGAATTTAGCCCGCACTTGGCTCGAGAAACCGCGCCCGGCCGCGAACGCCGCACAAGAGCTCGTAAGGAATGGTGTCGGCCCAACGTGCGACTTCCTCCACGGGCAATCCCGCGCCCCAGAGCAGCACCGGGTCGCCGACGCGCGCGTCCGGAACGGGGCGTAAATCCACGCTCAACATGTCCATCGAGGCTTTGCCGATCAAGGCGGCTCTTTTTCCGTTCACGAGCACGGGGGTTCCGGGGCGGGCGTGCCGAGGATAACCGTCTCCGTAGCCCAGGGCGACGATGCCGATCGGCATGTCCTCCGGGCAACACCAGTCACCACCATAACCGACGCCCTCCCCCGCCCGCACGGTCTTGACCGCTATGAGTCGTGAGCTCACGGACATGACCGGCCGTAGGCCTTCCGCGACGCCGCTGCTATCGGCGAACGGTGAAACCCCGTAGAGCATGATCCCCGGCCGGACCCAATCGGCGTAGGCCGCCGGCCAGGCGAGCAGTGCCGCGGAATTGGCGATACAGCGTTCGGTGCGGATATCGGCGCTGGCTTGGGCGAAGCACGCAAGTTGTTCAGGCACCGAGGGATGGCCTCGCTCATGGGCGCACGCGAGATGCGTCATCAAGCGCACGGGCGGGGCGACGGCGCCGCACCGCTGTAGCGCTTCCCACGCGCAGCGGACCCGTTCGGGCGCGAACCCCAAGCGGTGCATGCCCGAGTCCACCTTGAGCCATACGCCGAGGCAATGCTCTTCCGGCAGATCCCGTAACATCGCAATCTGCTCGTCGTCGTGAATGACGATATCCAAAGCCAAACGCTGCATTTCCCGCAACTCCCCCGGCGAGAACGGGCCTTCGAGCAGGACGATGGGATGTTTCACCCCGCGCTCGCGCAAGCCTTGCGCCTCTTCGAGACAGGCCACTCCGAATGCGTCCGCCGCGGAAAACGCCGCCGCCATGCGCTCGAGGCCGTGCCCGTAGGCATCGGCCTTGATGATGGCCATAATCTTTTGCCGTGGCGCCAGGCCGCGCACGCGCTCGAGGTTGGCCTTGGCGGCCTCTAGGTCATAGTCGACGCGCGTGGGACGGCTCATCCATAATCCCTCGCCGGCCGCCCGTAGCTCTCGGCGGTAAAGCTCTCAAAGCGCGTGAATTGCCCCAAGAAGGTCATACGCACCGTGCCGATGGGACCGTTGCGTTGTTTCGCCACGATGATCTCGGCGATCCCTTTGTCGGCGCTGTTTTCGTCGTAGACCTCGTCGCGATAAATGAACACGATGAGATCGGCGTCTTGTTCGATGGCGCCGGATTCGCGCAGATCCGCCATGCGCGGGCGCTTATCCGGCCGCTGCTCCAGGCCGCGATTTAACTGCGACAAAGCGACAACCGGAACACGCAGCTCTTTTGCGAGGGCCTTGAGCGTACGCGATATTTCCGAGATTTCGGTCGCCCGGTTTTCCTTGATTCCCGGGACCTGCATGAGCTGTAGATAATCGACGATCACAAGACTCAGCCCGTGCTCGCGAGCAATGCGCCGGCACTTGCCGCAAAGCTCGCCCGGCGCCAATGCCGGCGTGTCGTCGATAAACATCTTGGCTTTGTCCAAGATCGCCACCGTCGAGGTGACGCGGGGCCAATCCTCATCGCTCAGCTTCCCGGTCCGCACCTTTCTCTGGTCGATGCGCCCGAGCGAGCCGATCATGCGCATCGCCAGTTGCTCGCCCGACATCTCCATGGAAAAAATCGCGACCGGCAGGTCATCCTTGATCGCCGCGTGTTCCGCGATGTTGATGGCAAAAGCGGTCTTGCCCATCGACGGCCGCCCGGCGATGATGACTAAATCCGAGGGCTGGAGCCCCGCCGTAAGCTCATCGAAATCGGCAAAGCCGGTGGCAATACCCGTGACCGCGCTGCCCTTGCGAAACAGCGTGTCGATGCGGTCCAGGGCATGGGCCAGTAGCTCCTGAACCTTCAGGTAGCCGCGGCGGCCGCGCTGTTGGTGGTCGGCGATCTCGAAGACCACGCGTTCCGCGGCATCGAGTAACTCATCGGCGCTGCGTCCTTCGGTATTGAAGGCGCCGTTGGCGATCTCCGCGCCGGCATGGATGAGTTGCCGCAGCACCGCGCGTTCCCGGACAATGTCCGCATAGGCGGCGATGTTGGCGGCGCTGGGCGTATTCTCTACCAGCGCGACAAGATAGGCGAGTCCGCCGGCCTTTTCGATCTCCGCCGCGCTCGCGAGCCATTCGGACAGCGTGATCACATCGTAAGGCTTGCTCTCCGCCGCGAGCCGCTCGATCGCGCGGAAGATCAGCCGGTGCTCTAAACGATAGAAGTCGTGCTCGGTGAGGCGCTCGACCACCTGGGTCCAGCTTTCGTTGTCGAGCAACAAACCGCCCAATACGGACTGTTCCGCCTCCACGGAGTGCGGCGGCACCTTAGGACCTTCTCGAATGGCGCCCCGGGGATTGGAAGCGCGAAACTCCACGCTAGCCGGCCCGCGCTCGTAGATCGGCCGCTCCCAGGCGTAGCGCTGCAGGGCCGAGGGCTCGCCGCCGCAGTTTGACTGACATGCGCTTATCCGTCTTTAAGCGCTTAGGAGGTTCCTTCGTCCTCCGCCGCGATGACGACTTTGATGGCCACGTCCACGTCCGGGTGCAGATGCACTCGGACTTCGTGCGTGCCGATTTCGCGCAGAGGCCCTTGCGGTAACCTGATCTGTTTCTTTTCCATTGCCACCCCCGTTTCCGTCACCGCACTCGCGATGTCCAGCGTACCGACCGACCCGAACAGCTTCCCCTCGGATCCGGCCCGGGCCCGAATGGTAACGGACAGGTTTTCCAGTGCCTCGGCCCGCGACCGCGCCTCCGCCAGCGCCAGCTCCTGGGCTTGGATAAACTCGCCGCGGGCGGTTTCAAACTTGGCTACGCTGACGGCCGTTGCCGGCACTGCTTTCCTGCTTGGAATTAGATAATTACGCGCATACCCCGGTTTCACCTTCACGCGCTCGCCGAGATCACCGAGCCGGTGCACTCTCTCGATTAGAATGACTTCCATGACCTCACCTCATTGCTTTCGCTAAAGGAAGCTCTGCAAAAGTTACTGCGCAGCCCATCTGCTTTGTCGCGTGCTCGCTCGTCGCTCGCCTATCTACCTGATATGTCTCGCGACTCGCTCCGCGGCTTCGCGCATCTAGGCTTGCTCGCGACA
>JBOIDF010000008.1:0-83583 GCA_050740455.1 Gammaproteobacteria bacterium
TCGACGCGCAGGCCCGGCGCGTTGTCGCTGAGCCTCAGTTGCGCCTCGTGCAGTTGTGCGACCGCCGCGACGAGGCTCAAACCTAAGCCGCTGCCAGAAGTCGTGCGGCTGGCTTCGAGGCGCACGAAACGCTGTAGAACGCGCTCACGATCCTCGGGGGAGACGCCCGGCCCCGTGTCCGCTACGGTGACCGTGGCGCGTGGCCCCGCGGCCGAAACAGTCAGGCCGATAGCGCCGCCTTGCGGCGTATACTTAATGGCGTTGTCGATGAGATTAGCGACGGCATGGGAGAGTAACTCGCGGTGTCCTAAGGTATGGACATCCGCCGTGGCATTCATGGATAAGCGTAACCCGCGCTCTTCCGCCAGAGGCTGATATAAGTCCGCAACGTCGCGGGCGACGGCAGACAGATCGACCCGCTCCATTTCAACTGCAAGCGTGCCCGCCTCGGCCTGGGCAATATGCAGCAATGTGTTCACGGTGTGATGCAGGCGCTCGGTTTCCGTCAAGGCCGTGTCGAGAGCCTGCCGATAGGAATCGATGCTAGGAGGATTGCTAAAGGTCAGTTCGACATGGCTGCGAAGGCGCGTGATGGGCCCCCGCAGATCATGCGCCACGCTGTCGATGACGGTTCGCATTCCGGTGCTCAAATGCTCGATCTGATTGAGCATTTGATTGACACTTTCCGCGACGCGATCGAATTCATCGCCGATCCCTTGCATCGGTAAGCGCTGACTCAGATCGCCTCGAATGATGCTATCGGTGGTACGGGCGATGGCGTCGACACGCCCGAGAATATTGCGGCCGGTAAGAATGCCCCCGATGCCGCTGAGCACGACGAATATCGCGAGCGAGGCGACGAGGAATACCATAAGCGTAGCTTGAAAATCGACCCGACCTTCGATATCCCGGCCGACGAGCAAGCGATGGCTGTCGGCGAGATCGAAGATCTTCGCGCGCGCGGCGTGCATCACAGGACCAGACGCTTCCGGGATCTCCACGCCGAACTGGATCCATTCGTCCGCGTTGGAGTCAACCGTGGGCCAGAGGGCGAGATTCCCCGCCACCGGCCGATGGTAAAGATCGATCAGCAGGTACAGCTCCCCAGTCTGGGTATCGCCGTTCAAGCGTTCGGTGATGACCCGTGCCAATCCACTGAGGCCTAGCCGCGCGTACTGCTCCGCCAGCCCCCGGTAATCCGCTTCGATCGTGGCGTTCGTTTCTCGATCGATGAACGCTACAGTCGCATCATGAATGAACAGGAGCAACACGCCGGCCGATGCCGCGAAGGCGGCCATGTTGGCGACCGACAGCCGGAACAGTGTGGTCTGGAGTAGCCTAAGTGTCTTCACGTAAGGAATAACCCGCGCCCCGGATCGTGTGCAACAGCGGTGTCGCGAAGCCTTTGTCTATTTTTTGGCGCAGGCGGCTGATATGTACGTCAATGACGTTTGTTTGCGGGTCGAAGTGGTAGTCCCAGACGCCATCCAAGAGCATCGTTCGTGTCACGACCTGACCTGCGTGACGCAGCAAATACTCGAGGAGGCGAAATTCCCGCGCTTGTAAATCGATCCTGCGACCCGCGCGCGTGACGGTGCGCGTCAGCAGATCCATTTCCAAGTCCGCGAATCCCAGCTTGGTCGTAGGCGCCGCGGAGTGAGCGCGCCTTAGCAGCGCTTCGATGCGCGCGAGCAACTCCGAAAACGCATACGGTTTGGTCAGGTAATCATCGCCGCCCGCCCGCAAGCCGCGCACACGGTCATCGATCTGCGCCAGCGCGCTGAGGATGAGGACGGGCACTTTCTTTCCTTGTGCCCGTAGGGCTTCAATTACCGCGAGACCGTTCAAACCCGGGAGCATACGATCGACGATCAGTAAATCGAAGTCTTCGCTCGTCGCCAAGAACAGTCCGTCGCGCCCCTCGGATGCGTGTTCGATGGTATAGCCGCCTTCACGCAAGCCTTTGGTCAGGTACGCCGCAGTGTCGCGATCGTCTTCGATGAGGAGAATACGCATAGCAACAACAGATCGGCGTTTGCTATTATGATCGCGAAGACCGTTAGTTAACGGCGCTAATGATGGTGTTGATGTAGGTTGCCACCCTTTGAGGTCCGGGAGCAAGATTACAAAAATTTAATCAATCGTTAATCTATAGGAAAGGGTGGGAGTATTATCTTGCTTTCAGCCTCGTAGTTTTGAATATCTCCTGTGTCGGGAGGCCGGGCAACCGGCCTCCCGATTTTTTTGGTCGTTGCCCGAACCAATGCCACCTTATGATTTCCCAGTTTTCGTCCCATTGAGGCCCGCTTCCGCCATCGCTACCGCGCGAAAAATGGCGCGGCCTTTATTGAGGGTCTCCTTCCATTCCAGGGCCGGTTGGGAATCGGCGACGATTCCGGCACCGGCCTGGACGTGCAACATGCCGTTTTTTATCAATGCAGTACGTATCGCGATCGCTAGATCCATGTTACCGCTCCAGGATAGGTAGCCGACCGCCCCCGCATACACCCCACGCTTCACCGGTTCCAGCTCGTCGATGATTTCCATCGCCCTTACCTTGGGTGCGCCGCTCACAGTGCCGGCAGGAAAGGTCGCCCGCAGTACGTCAATGGAGCTTTCGTGGCTGTCGAGCCGGCCCGTGACGTTTGATACGATATGCATGACGTGCGAGTAGCGTTCGATCATCATTCGGTCCGTGACCTGCACGGTCCCGATGCGCGCCACTCGTCCGATGTCATTGCGCCCGAGGTCGATGAGCATGAGGTGCTCCGCAAGCTCCTTAGGATCGCGCAAGAGTTCCTGCTCGAACGCGAGATCTTCCTCTGAATCGCGGCCGCGGCGCCGGGTCCCGGCAATCGGCCGGACCGTGACGGTACCCTCATCCAAGCGCACCAGGATCTCTGGCGAGGATCCGACAATAAAGAAATCGCCGAGGTTCAAATAATAGAGGTAGGGGGAAGGATTGAGGCAGCGCAGGGCGCGGTAGAGATCAGTGGCGCGGGCGTGAAAAGGCACCGACAGGCGCTGAGACAAGACCACCTGCATCACGTCACCTTCGAGGATATAGTCCTTGATGCGATGGACGGCGGCCTCAAATTTATCGCGTTCAAAGCTTGAAAGAAAATCCTCTTCGAGCACGGTTCTTGGCGCCGCTGGAAGGCTCGAACTCATCTGGCCGCCGGTTAAACCGCGGACGAGTTTATCGATGCGTTCTTGTGCGCGTTCGAAGGCAAGCGGTTGCGATGGATCGGCATGGACAATCAGAGAGAGTTTGCCGCGCAGGTTATCGAAAACCAAAATCTCCTCGGATACCATCAAGAATATATCCGGGCAATCGAGCGGATCGGGCTTGCAAGTGTTGCCGATGCGCTGCTCGACATAACGCACCGTGTCGTAGCCGAAGTAGCCGACGAGCCCGCCGCTGAATCGCGGTAGGCCGTGGAGTTGCGGAACGCGAAAGCGCGCGCGAAATTGGTCGATCCATCCCAGGGGGTCCGCGGTTATCGTCTGCTCCACCATTTCGCCGTCCGTTTCCACCTTCACTCCATGACCATGCACTCGCACTACCGTCCGCGCCGGCAGCCCGATGAAGGAGTAACGGCCCCATTGTTCGCCGCCTTGCACCGATTCAAATAGATAAGAATGCGCTCTATCCCCGAGCTTAAAGTAAGCGCTGAGCGGGGTATCCAGATCCGCGAGGATTTCTCGCATCACGGGGATCCGCGTATAGCCGTCCTTTGCTAAGCGGGTAAAATCGTCGGGATCCATCGTCCGTCGCGAGCCGCCGTTAGATCAAAGTTAGATCAAAGTTACGAGCTCGGCCAACGAGTCAACGATGGCATCGGGTTGAGTGTCCGCAATGTCTTCGCCGTTATTGTATCCGTAGCGCACGCAGACCACCGAAAACCCGGCCGCACGGGCGGCTGTTACGTCGTTGACCGAATCCCCGACCATGAGACTTCTTCCCGCGACGACCCCGGTTGTGTTCGCGACGTGTAAAAGAGGCAGCGGGTCGGGTTTCTTGGCGGCCAGGCTGTCGCCGGCAACCACGACCGCGAAATTCTCGAAGATCCCCAATGATTTCAGAAGTGGTTGCGTGAACCGCTCGCGTTTATTGGTGACACAACCAAGCGTGCGGTTGGTTGCGAGGAGATAATCGAGCCCTTCGCGTACGCCTGGGTACAGGCGGCTTCGCCGGCATGTGTTCTGTGCATAAATATCCGAGAAGAGCGTAACAGCAGTTTGGAAAAGTGCTTCCTCGGGTTCGGCATAGAGATCTCCCGTGAGAGCGCGTTTAACCAAGCGCTCCGCCCCGCTCCCGATCCAGGTCCTTACCCGATCCTCGCCTTGCGGCGGCAGTCCCAACTGGATCAGCATCGTGTCGATGCTGTAGGCGAGGTCGGGGGCGCTATCGACCAGCGTGCCGTCGAGATCCAGCACCACCAGCTCCGGTTTCGGTAAAGACATCCGCACTACGCCTGAGCCGTTATCGCCAGCTGCGCGCGCATGGCCTTTATCGTGGCGCGATAATCATTGCTCCCGAATATGGCGGTTCCCGCGACAAAGGTGTCGGCGCCGGCGGCCGCGATTTTTCCGATATTTGAAACCTTAATCCCGCCGTCCACCTCGAGACGGATCGGCCGCCCATACGCTTTGATGAGGGAACGCGCCGCGCTGATTTTGGCATAGGTTGCTTCGATAAACTCCTGTCCGCCGAAGCCCGGGTTGACGGACATCAGCAGTACCATGTCGATTTCGTCGAGGACGCGCAAAAGAACATCAAGGGGTGTTGCCGGATTGAGCACGACACCCGATTTGCAACCGGCCTCATGTATCAGGTGTAGCGTGCGCTGCACATCCTCGCTGGCTTCGGGATGGAAGGTGATATAGTTCGCGCCGGCCTTCGCGAAGGCGGGGACGATGCCGTCCACGGGGCTAATCATGAGATGGACGTCGATAGGCGCCCTCATACCGTAACCTCGAAGCGCTTCACAAACGGACGGCCCGAAGCTTAGATTGGGTACGAAGTGATTATCCATCACGTCGAAATGAATAAGATCGGCGCCGGCATCAATGACGCGGACAGCCTCCTCCCCGAGTCGAGCTAAGTCCGCGGCGAGGATGGACGGCGCAATGACATACTCGGGCCGCATGCTGGTTTTCAATCACTACTTGATGCAATGAGGGCGCAACTGTACCCGATCGGCTAGCGATTTTCAGCAACACCGCGGTTGGCTACGATGCAGCGGTAAATGTCCACCGCATCCTGCCGATACATCTCGGGCAGGAGCCGGGTCCGATCCCCCTCCCCGCGATCCGGCACTGTACACCCTCGAAGGGATGCGAGGGTGTTTTTTTATCAGTGCTCGCGCACGGTTTGCCGCGAGGGTCGCTCGGTTCGGCCGTCAGAACACGTTTGGCTGGGGGACTAGGATTCGAACCTAGGTTGACGGAGTCAGAGTCCGTAGTCCTACCGCTAGACGATCCCCCAGAGGAAGCCCCAGAGCTTAACGCTTCGAGTACTGGGGCCGTTTACGCGCTTTATGCAGCCCAACCTTTTTGCGCTCGACCTCGCGCGCGTCGCGGGTGACGAAACCAGCGCGGCGCAGGGAACTCTTGAGGTTATCGTCGTATTCGATAAGCGCTCGTGTGATGCCATGGCGGATCGCGCCTGCTTGCCCCGACGAACCGCCGCCTTTCACGCTAATGAAGAGGTCGAATTTTCCGTCCAAGTTCGCCGTTTGCAACGGTTGACGGACGATCATGCGCGACGTTTCGCGCCCAAAATAATTGTCCAAGCTACGCCTGTTGATCGTAATCTGCCCGTCGCCGGGCTTAACGAATACTCGCGCGGTCGCGCTTTTGCGGCGGCCGGTGCCGCGATAGATCTGAGCTGACATCGTTATAGTTCCAAGATTAGAGGTTGCTGGGCGCTGTGCTTGTGCTTGGGCCCCGGGTACACTTTCAGTTTGCGGAACATCTCGCGTCCGAGCGGGCCCTTCGGGAGCATGCCCTTGACCGCGCGCTCGATGACACGGTGCGGCGCCCGCCGGAGGAGCTTGTCGAAGCTCGTCGACTTGAGACCCCCGGTGTAACCGGAATGGTTGTAGTAGATTTTCCCTTGGGGTTTGTTTCCCGTGACCTGTATCTTTTCGGCATTGATTACAATGATGTAGTCGCCGGTGTCCATGTGCGGTGTATATATGGGTTTATGCTTACCTCGCAGCCGTTTGGCAATCTCGCTTGCGAGACGCCCCAACACCTTGCCCTGGGCGTCGACGATGTACCAGTTGCGTTCTATGTCCGAAGGCGTAGCGCTAAAGGTCTTCATAAATTTATTGCTTTCAAAAGCAATCGATCGTAGTTTTTGCATTTATTGCTGTCAATAACAACCAGCTTGCGGTAGCGGGCAGGATAAGGACGGGCAGGCCGCAACGGGCATAGCACAGACGATGCGTTGGACCATTGGAGGAAGACTGGCGCTCGGAATGGGCGCCATCGTCGCTCTATTCCTGATGAGCGATCTTGTCGTCTACTGGCGCGCCCATGAATTCAGCGCGCTGGGTTCCGGATTCCGCCTCTGCGCGTTGCTGGCCGCCGTTACCGCTGGATTCGTGACCCTGCGCAGCGTGACCCGGCGGCTACGCTCGCTCCTCACCGCGACGCAGGCGCTGGCGGCCGGCGACTTATCGCGACGGGTACTACCGGAGTCCGACGACGAGCTCGGGCGCTTGGCTGTCGTGTTTAATCAGATGGCCGAGGTTCTTGAAGCCAACGCCGTCTCCCGGACCTATCTCGATAACGTGATCCGCTCGATGTCCGAGTCGCTGATCGTAGTATCGCCCACGGGCGTCATCGAAACGGTCAATCCCGCAAGCTGTTCACTCTTGGGCTATCCGGAGCGCGATTTGGCGGGCTCTTCGATTCAGCGCGTCCTGGGCTTAAACGATACCGCGCTCACACTGGAGTTCCTGTTTACCGGCGTGACCGAACAGGAGACCTATTATTATCGCCGGGATGGACAACGCATCCCGGTGTTGTTCTCCGCCGCTCCCTTGCGCGCTGGCGACGGCAGCCTGCAGGGCGCGGTATGCATCGCCCTCGATATCGTTGAGCGGCGGCGCACTCAGCGGGCGCTTGCCGCATCCCGGGCGCAATTGCGCAACCTGGTGCAGTATCTCAATCTCAGCCGCGAGGAAGAACGTACTCAAATCGCGCGCGAACTCCACGACCAACTTGGACAGTCGCTGACCGGGATCAAGATGGACATTGCCTGGATACAGCGCCGGATCGAAGATCACGAGGCCAGTGACCAACGTATAGCGGAACGTCTCAACGCCATGTCCCGGCACGTCGACGCGACCGTGAGCCTGGTGCGCCGCGTCGCCACCGAGCTGCGACCGGCGGTGCTCGACAACCTCGGTCTGGTTCCGGCCCTCGATCTCCTGCTCCGGCAGTTCAACGAACGCACGGGGATCGGCGTCGAGCCGAGCCTGGATGCGGCGGTCGATTTGACCCCGGCCCAGGCCACCGCGCTCTACCGCATCGCCCAGGAAGCCCTAACCAACGTCGCCCGCCATGCCCATGCGCGCCGCGTCCGGGTGCGGATGGACCACTCGGAAGGCAGCGCGCGACTCGAGGTCCGAGACGACGGGTGCGGGATTGAACCGTCTGAACGCGAGCCGCGGCGCTCACTCGGGCTGCTCGGAATCGAGGAGCGGGCCCGGGAGCTCGGCGGGATGCTAACCATCGGCGGTCCGCCAGGGACGATATTAACCGTTACCTTTCCAATCAGACCCTCGCCGTAGCGGCGGCGATCTTTACCAGTATGTGTGCTTCCTTTAGTAATCCGCCAATATCGCGCCGCCCTCGGGACGGGCAGCGATGATGAAGTTTCTGATCGCCGATGACCATCCTTTGATGCGTCGCGGGATCCGCGACCTGCTCCGGGAGGCGTTCCCGGATTTAGATGTTGGGGAGGCCGCCACTGGCCAGGAGGTCGAACAGCTCGTGCGTACCGGGCTCTGGGATCTAGTGCTGCTCGACGTATCCATGCCGGGAGGTGACGGCTTGGAAACGCTGGTGCGGGTCAAGCGGGTGCTCCCGGCGGTCCCGGTGTTTGTGCTCAGCATGCACGCCGAGGAGCAGTTTGCGGTGCGCGCGCTCAAAGCCGGGGCCGCGGGCTATCTCACCAAGGATCGAGCTCCCGAGGAGTTGGTGACGGCGGTCAAGCGTGTTCTTGCGGGCGGCCGCTATGTCACGCAATCTTTGGCGGAACGGCTTGTTAGCGAGATCTCCGGTGGTGCCGAAGCAGCGCCCCACGAGCGCTTGTCGCAACAGGAGTACCGGGTGATGTGTCTGATCGCCGCCGGAAATACCGTAAGCGAGATCGCGGAACTGATGCATCTCAGCGTCAAGACCGTCAGCACTTACCGGGTGCGCATCCTTGAAAAACTGCGTCTAAGGACCAGCGCTGAGTTAACTTATTACTGCGTGAAGCACGGCTTGGTCGCGTAGCCGTGTTTCCCTGGTCCGTATGAAGGGCGCAGCGTAGGACAAACGCGGACCATTGCCGTACGTTGACCTACGCAAAATTCGAACTCCCACCGACAGACGTTGTGATCGGCCGCGCGTAGTCTCACGCTGCGTTGACATTCGTTTTGTAGGTTACTGGTGGAACAGCGATGGGTATGCGAGGTAGGTGGCAATGGAGAGGCGCCTTTAGCAGCCCCGTTGAGATGACAGGGGGCGCACGCCCCGCAAGGGCAAGGTTCGTTGAATGCTTTGCGATTGGGGGGAGGGAGAGTTGGCACGCGCGTGGTTTTGCCGCTTGCTTCGTGCTTTATAGCGTGCGTCGTTGTTCTCGCACACGAATGTCAACGCCTCCTAATCCTTTGTCCTGACCCTTGTTGCGTCGCGAAGCATCGGACCCGGGCCTAGTAAACGCCACTGGCCCGGCCGGCGCATCAAGGGGTCTTTTATGAGCCGCGGAACGCCAGGCCAGTGGGAAAGGGCAGCTTTGAATGTGAGGCTGGACACCCAAGGCCCGCAAACCCAAGGGTTCCGGGCGACGCAACCCGGGGAGTCCGACGGTGATAAAGCGATGACACAGACCATTCTGGTGACAGGCGGCGCCGGATTCATCGGTTCGGCGGTAGTGCGGTTACTCTTGAGCGAGACCGATGCCGTGGTCATTAACGTCGACAAGCTGACCTATGCGGGGAACCTCGACTCCCTCGCGTCGGTGAGCGAAAGTTCGCGCTATCGCTTCGCGCGGATCGATATCTGTGACGCCCAGGCCATAGCGGGGATATTGACGACATACCGCCCGGACGCCGTGATACATCTCGCGGCGGAATCGCACGTTGATCGCTCGATAGACGGGCCGGCGGAATTTATCACAACCAATGTCGTCGGGACCTATATCTTATTGGAAACGGCTCGCCGCTATTGGGAAGCACTCCCTGCACCGGAGCGATCGCGATTTCGTTTCCATCATGTATCCACCGACGAGGTGTTTGGCAGCCTGGATTCTACGGGTCTGTTCTCCGAGGTATCGCGGTACCGGCCGAACTCACCCTATGCCGCGAGCAAGGCGGCCTCGGATCATCTCGTGCGGGCGTGGCAACATACCTACGATCTACCGGTGGTGCTCACCAATTGCTCCAATAATTATGGGCCCTATCAGTTCCCCGAGAAGCTCATCCCGTTGGTGATCCTGAACGCCATCGAGGGCAGGGCGTTGCCGATCTACGGGGATGGCGGACAGGTGCGCGACTGGCTTTATGTGGAGGATCATGCCCGGGCGCTCTATACGGTTCTACAGCATGGTGTCTCAGGCGAGACCTACAACGTCGGTGGGCACAACGAGCGTACCAACCTGGAGGTGGTGGAAGGTATTTGTGCGCTGCTGAACGAGCTTCGGCCGGAGCGTCCGCGCGGGATTAGCCGCTATTCGGCCTTGGTTACCCACGTGCAGGATCGCCCGGGACATGATCGCCGCTACGCCATAGATGCGAGCAAGATCGGGGTGCAGCTGGGCTGGGTTCCGCGAGAGAGCTTCGAGAGCGGCCTCAGACGGACGGTGCAGTGGTACCTCGGCAATCTCGCGTGGTGCCGGCGGGTGCAGCAGGGCACGTATCACCGAGAGCGCCTGGGATTGGTCTCCGGCGGGTTCGGATGAAGGGCATCGTGCTCGCTGGGGGTGCGGGTACACGCCTGTATCCGGTAACCGCGGCGGTCTGCAAGCAGCTCCTGCCGGTCTATGATAAACCGATGATCTACTACCCGCTCAGCACGCTCATGCTCGCGGGGATCCGTGAGATTCTGGTAATCTCCACGCCTGAAGATACCCCGCGTTTCAAGCAAGTGCTGGGGGATGGCCGGCAGTGGGGGCTGGACCTAAGCTACACCGTGCAACCGAATCCGAACGGTCTGGCCCAGGCATTCATCCTCGGTGCTCAGTTTATCGGGGACAACTCATGCGCGCTGGTCCTGGGTGATAACATCTTTTACGGGCATAGCCTCAGTCAATCCCTGCAACAGGCGGCGAATTTGACCGAAAGCGGTACAGTATTCGCCTATCCGGTGCAAGATCCGCATCGCTACGGAGTGGTCGAGTTCGACAAGAATGGAAGGGCCCTTAGCATAGAGGAAAAACCCGTAAAGCCGAAATCGCGCTATGCGGTGACGGGCCTCTACTTCTATGATGACCAGGTAGTCGAAATCGCGCGATCACTCAGGCCTTCGGCTCGGGGCGAGCTCGAGATCACCGACGTGAACCGCGCCTGGAGCGAGAGCAGCTTGATGTGCGGATGATGGGGCGCGGAACGGCATGGCTGGATACCGGCACGCACGAATCGCTGCTGGAAGCGTCGCTCTTTATCCAGACCCTGGAACGTCGGCAGGGGCTCAAACTTGCCTGTCCCGAAGAGATCGCCTGGCGCATGGGGTGGATTGATGCTGAAGCGCTCTGCGCGTTGGCCCAACCGCTTAAGCAGAACGGCTACGGCCGCTATCTGCATGACTTATTGGAGTACGACTAGTTCACCACCGAATTATCCATGCTGAAAACGGCTTCAACGTCCGCACCCTTCATGAACGTAATCTCAACCAACCTTCCGGGTGTGATCATCATCGAGCCGAAAGTGTTCGGCGACGTGCGCGGGTTCTTTCTGGAAACCTGGAGCGCGGCGCGATATCAAGCCATCGGGATAAACGAAACCTTCATTCAAGACAATCTGTCGTTTTCGCAGCGCGGCGTATTGCGCGGCTTGCACTTTCAACATCCAAACCAACAGGGCAAGCTCGTGTATGTGCTGCAAGGAGTAGTGTTCGACGTTGCGGTCGACATCAGGCGTGGCTCACCGAACTTCGGTTGCTGGATCGGTAATGAGCTTTCTTTCGAGAATAAGCGCCAGATCTATATCCCACCGGGATTCGCGCACGGGTTCTGCGTCACGAGCACCACGGCACTGTTCGCTTACAAATGTACGGGCCTTTATAACCCGATCGCCGAAGGCACCGTAGCTTGGGATGATCCAGACCTTGGCATTCGCTGGCCGGTCGATACCCCACAACTTTCCGCGAAGGACCTCCGGGGGATGCGGCTTAGAGAAATGCCTGCAGAGCGGCTTCCATCGTATACAGCGGAACAGACGAAAACATAATGACGGTGCGACCCCCGTGCCTACTGATATTAGGCCGACACGGCCAAGTTGGATGGGAGCTTGAGCGGTGCGTCGTTTCCCTCGGCGCAATCATCGCTGTGGGCGCACATGGGGCGCCGTTGAGCGTGAATCTCGCGGACAAGGCGGCCTTGCGGGATCTCGTGCGTAGCGTTAAGCCGGATTGGATATTCAATGCCGCCGCTTACACCGCAGTTGACCGCGCGGAATCCGAGCCGGATCTGGCTTTTGCCGTCAACGGGGAAGCCCCCGGTGTCTTGGCCGAAGAGGCAAGGCGAGGGGGTGCCGTGTTGGTGCACTATTCGACCGACTACGTTTTCGATGGAACCGCGAATAGACCGTACGTAGAAACGGATGAGACGCGTCCATTGAATGTGTATGGGCAGACCAAGCTCGCCGGTGAGCGGGCCATACAAGCCGTCGGTGGGCGCTACCTGATATTTCGCACCACGTGGATTTACGGTGCGCGGGGACATAATTTTCTGCTGACCATCCAGCGACTGGCTCGGGAACGCGACGAACTGCGCATCGTCTCCGATCAATTCGCTGCGCCGACCTGGTCTCGGTTTCTGGCGCAAACGACCGCGCATGTAGTCGCTGTGCTAGAACCCAACCCGGACCGCCTCGAGGAAGTCGCGGGCCTGTACCACGTGACGAACGCCGGTCAGACTTCATGGCACGGATTCGCCGAGGCGATCGTGGCAAACATGGGACAGTGTCAAGCGCTGGGGGCGAAGCGGGTTCTCCCCATAGCGACCGAAGACTACCCAACACCCGCTCGGCGCCCAAAATTCTCCGTCTTCGACAACAGCAAAGCTGAGCAAACCTTCGGCATATCTCGTCCGACGTGGGAGCAAGCCTTGGCACTGTGCTTGGCGCAGCAGGCTTAAGAAGGGGGTTCGGTGCCAAAGACCACGATAAACCAACCGAAGGACCATGAAAGCTCTTTTTATCCACCAAAACTTTCCCGGACAGTTCAAACATCTCGCTTGCCACATGGCGACCGATCCAGCGAATCAAATCGTCGCTGTCATGCGGGAATACGCGCCCGGGTTAAAGGATGCGGCGTACGATCGATTCGCGAGACAGGCATACCGTCCAGCGCGAGCTCCAACGCCGAACATTCACCACTACTTATACAATATCGAAGCGTCTGTGCTGAACGGTCAGGCAGTCGCGAGGCTATTGCATGGACTGAAGAGTAAGGGATTCACGCCGGACGTCACCTTTGCCCACATCGGATGGGGCGAAGCGCTGTATTTTAAGGATGTTTTTCCCGATAGACCGCTCATCGGGTATTGCGAATTCTACTACCGCGCGCGCAGCGTCGATGCGGATTTTGATCCTGAATTTCCCATTACCGAGGATGATCATTTAAGGATCCGAACGCGTAACGCCGTGACACTTCTAAGCTTGGATGCCTGTGACAAAGGCGTTAGCCCCACGAATTGGCAAAAGGGGCTTTTCCCACGGGAATATCAAAATAAGATCGCCCTCATTCATGACGGAATTGATGTCGATACGGCGGTGCCTAACCCGCGCGCTACGTTCACGCTTCGGAACGGTCTGGTCTTGCAAAAGGACATGGAGATCGTCACCTTCACGGCGCGAAATTTAGAGCCTTATCGCGGTTTTCACGTGTTTATGCGCGCCGTCGAACAAATCTGCCGGCGCCGGCCAAACTGTCATGTGGTCATCTCCGGTGGCGACGATGTGAGCTATAGCGCTCGCTTACCCGAGCAACAAACCTACCGCGAGAAGATCCTCGGGGAAGTGAGCATCGATCCGAATCGGGTGCATTTTATAGGGCTTCTTCCGTATGCCGATCACCTCAATTTATTGCAAGTATCGACGGCGCACGTCTACCTCACCGTGCCCTTTGTCCTATCCTGGTCCTTAATGGAGGCTATGGCGACAGAGTGCGTGGTCATCGGCTCGGATACGCCGCCGGTACGAGAGGTACTCCACCACGGGAAAAATGGCCTATTAGTCGATTTCTTTTCCCCCGAAGCGATCGCCGACGCCGTCGATGCCGCTTTTTCCCACCCCCGGCGCATGGCCCACTTGGGTGCCGCTGCTCGGCGTAGCGTAGCCAAGAAGTACCACGTCAATGATGCCCTAGTGGAGTATCGGGAGCTGATCGAGGCCTGGATCGATACCGGTGTCCCCACACAAATGCCCAAGCGCCGGGCGTCTAAGTCGTCTTGACGGCGCGTCTCATGGTAACGCCAAAGGTAGCAACTCAGCAATCGCCGATGAAGGCCATCCTGTCGCGCTGCAAGGCGTTCGTCGTGTATACGGCACTGTTCAGTTTGGTCATCGATATACTCATGCTAGTCCCGCCGCTTTATATGCTGCAGATCTTTGACCGCGTGCTGACCAGTCGCAGCAATGAAACCTTGGTGATGCTCACCTTCATCTCCCTATTTCTCCTGGGCATCGATGGCTTGCTCGACGGGCTGCGTTCCAAGCTTTTGATTAGGTTTGCCGTCGTGGTGGAAAAGCTATTGGGGACTGACGTTCTGGAAATGACCTTGAAGACCGCTAACCGCGCGGATATTCCCAAGAACGGTCTAGAAGACGTCCGGACCATTCAATCCTTTCTTTGCGGCCGCGGTATCAAAGCGTTTACCGAGCTTCCCTGGATCCCATTTTTTCTTGGCCTCATTTTCCTATTTAGCCCGCTGTTGGGACTGATCGCCCTTATAGCCACTGGCCTGCTGTTGGTATTGACCGTCATCGACGAGCGTATTACCAGCGGAAGGCAGAAACAGTCAAACGACATGTTGCGACAGACATCGTCATTTGCCAACGCGGCGTTAACAAATGCCGAGGTAGTGTCGGTGCTCGGTATGCAAGCCGAGGTTGCCGCGCGCTGGTCGACACTCAACGACGGTTATCTTGACCATACGGCGGCCGCCAATAAGTCGAGCAGCCAAGTTCAAGCGGCCGCCAAGCTCGTGCGTTTCGTGGCGCAGGTCTTGTCCATGGGCGCCGCCGCCTACTTGATCATTAATAACCACGCCATCACCCCCGGTATCATGGTCGCATCCACCATCATCCTAGGGCGCGTGATGGCACCCATCGATCACGTCATCGGGACGTGGAAGGCATTCATCAACGTACGTGAGGCATATCACCGCCTGGATCGCCTACTCGCGGAGGCGCAGGCCAACGAGTCCGATATCCTGCTACCCGAACCGCGCGGCAAGCTTGTGGCGGAGCGCCTGTTATTTTTCATCCATCGGGATCACTATATTGTTAACGCCATCGACTTCAGCTTGGATCCGGGCGACAGCCTCGGCGTGATTGGCCCGAGTGCCTCAGGCAAGACTTCGCTCGCCCGACTTTTGGTGGGCTATTACAAGCCGAGTGACGGTTATGTGCGGCTCGACGGTGCCGATGTCCACGACTGGGCGCAAAGCGATCTCGGCCGTTACGTCGGCTATTTGCCGCAAAGCGTGACACTATTTCCGGGCACCGTGGCGGAAAACATCGCACGTATGGGTGATGCGAAAGCCTGTTCGGCGCGCATCATCGAGGTTGCGCAGCGTGCCCGCATACATGAGATGATCCTCAAACTTCCCAACGGCTACGACACCGTCGTCGGGGACGGGGGCGCGAGCTTCATTTCAGGTGGGCAACGCCAAGTGATTGCGCTGGCCCGCGCGCTGTACGGCAATCCGAGCCTGGTGGTACTGGATGAACCCAACGCGAATTTGGACGGCCAGTCCGAGCTTGCGTTGATCGAGATCATCAGCAATCTCAAAAAAGAGGGCGTCACCACGGTGATCATCACCCATAAGCCCAGCGTCATTAACGACGTGGATAAATTATTGGTGCTGCGGGGCGGGCGGCAACTGATGTTCGGGCCCAATCACGAGGTATTGAGGGCGCTCAATATGGCACCTCGGGAATTGCCCGCGGTGGGCGACGCGGGTAACGACGCAGCGGATGGCCGCGCGCACTCTGGCTAAACGCGAGCGTAATCGGGAGGACACCATGACCGGCACCGCACCCACGTTAGCGCCTTTTCCCGTCGCCTTGGATCCCAGTGGCGCGGCCCGCGCTATCGTTCGCCGGGGCCTTTTTCTCATCTTCGTCGTGCTCGGGAGCTTTACCGCTTGGGGTACCCTCGCGCCCTTGAGCGGGGCCGTGATCGCCGACGGTAGGGTTAAGATCGAGTCGAGTCGCAAGACCGTCCAGCACTTGGAGGGTGGCATCGTGAAGGAGATCCTCGTGCGTGAGGGTGACCACGTCGCTACCAGCCAGCCGCTCATCCGGCTTGAGAATACCGTTACTAGCGCCAACCTGAACATCTTGCAAGATCAGCTAGATGCTTTGCTTGCAAAACAAGCCCGCTTGCAAGCCGAAGCGACCATCGCCGACAGCATCGATTTTCCGCAGGAACTCTTGGAACGCAAGAATCAGAAGAACAAACAAATAGTACGCGCAGAGCAAGCCTTGTTTACCTCCAAGCGCAAAACCCTGAACGACCAGATTGGTCTTACACAAAACCAGATCGAAGAAGGGAAACGAGCGGTGGCCGGATTTAGGGCTGAGATCAATGCGATAGAGTTAGGCATCGAGTATGCGGGTGAGGAATTAGCAGCAACCGAGAAGCTCACACGAAAAAAGATGCTCGAGAAAACCCACCTGTGGAACATCCAGCGCATCATGCAGGAAAAGAAGGAGCGGCTGGGTGCCGAGAACGCCGAACTGGCCCGCGAGCGCAAAATGATCCTAGAACTGCAGTTGAGGATTATCAACCTGCGCAACGAATATTCCAAGGGAGCCGACGATGAGCTCAAGGAAACCAAGAAGGCCATCTACGAGGTAGAAGAGCGGCTCAAGCCGGCCAAGGATGCACTGAAAAGGCAGACGATCAGCGCGCCGATCTCTGGCCAGGTGATCGACCTTAAGGTCACCACCGTGGCTGGTGTCATCCGTCCCAGCGACCCGTTGATGGACATTGTCCCCACCGTGGTGCAAGTCGTGATGGCGGTCAAGGTCAAGACCAAGGACGTCGACAACGTCTACGTAGGCCAACCCGCGGAAGTACAGCTCTCCGCGTATAATCAACAGACCACGCCTATGCTGCGGGGGGAGGTGATCTATGTCTCCGGCGATGCCTTGGTAGACGACAAGCAGTCGCCTCCGGAACGCTACTATTTAGCGCATATTCGCGTCGACCAGGAGGCCCTGCGCGACCTCAACGGTGTTACGCTCGCGCCGGGCATGCCGGTCGTTGGGTTCCTCAAAACCCGCAGCAAGACGTTTTTTGAATACGTACTATCACCCTTAATCGAGCAAGTCAGGCGCTCGTTTCAGGAGACCTAATAAGGGGTTAGCTTAATGGAGAACGTGCATGGCTGAGAATTCGAACTATCTAGTGGCGTCGACACAGCGATTTCAGCGCCGTGAGGTCGTCTTTCGAATGGTGTGAACTAAGAGGTCGAGTGATATGGCAAAGCAAAGAAAGAAGAGTCGGTTCTCGTTATTGGGCGCCGCGGTGGCGAAATTACCAGGTATGCGGAAAACGCCCGCGAGTGAAGCCAACACCGAAACGCGGGGTCAGCCTAGCCCGCCGCCAACGACTGAACCGTCTGTAGATGAATTAGGCGAAGCCCAAGCGCTGTTGCAGGCGGGCAAGGTGGATAAAGCCGCAAATGCCTTTCAGAAAATTCGCTCTCGTGATGCGAACTTAGAGGCACATATAGGGTTGATCCAGGACTGCCAGCGGCGGCTGGAATGGGGCGAAGGCTTGCAAGAAGCCGAGGTTGCTCTCACCGGATTTCCTGATTCAGCCGCGCTTGCTGCGCTGAAAGGCGAGTTGCTCCTAGCGCTCAACCGGATGGACGAAGCGGAAGTGTTGTATGCATCGATAAAAGAAAAATTTCCCAGAAATGTCGTCGGCTTCGCCGGGCTTGCGACAGTGGCCAGCCGTCGCCGTGATTGGAAAAAGGCATCGTCCCGATGGCAGGATTGCCTCAAACGTTTTCCCGACCACAGCAGCGTACCCGGCTGGCGAACGAGTTTGGCTAACGCGCTCCTGGAGTTGGGGCGGCTCGATGAGGCCGAGGCCGAATTCATCGCTTTACGTGAGAGCTATCCAACTAGGGTTGAGGGATTTGCGGGCGTGGCCCGGTGTGCTAACCGAAAGCGGGACTTTGAGGAATCATTGGTGCGATGGCAGGAGTGTTTGGACCGTTTTCCCGACCACGCTAGTGCACCCAATTGGCGGGCGCAACTCGGGAATGCGTTTCTGGAGTTGGGGCGACTTGAGGAGGCGGAAGGGGTGTTCATGGCGTTACGTGAGAGCGACCCCATGAGGCCTGAGGGATTTGAGGGCATCGCCCGGTGTGCTAACCGAAAGCGGGACTTTGAGGAATCATTGGTGCGATGGCAGGAGTGTTTGGACCGTTTTCCCGGCCACTCCAATGTACCGACCTGGCGGGCGCAACTCGGAACTGCGCTCCTTGAGTTGGGGCGAATCGATGAGGCCGAGGCCGTGTTTGCAGCGTTGCATGAGAGTGAACCGACGAGGCCTGAGGGATTTGAAGGCATGGCCCGTTGTGCCCACCGAAGCGGCGACTTTGAACGCGCATGGAAGCGATGGCAGGAGTGTATAGATCGGTTCCCGACCCATCCCGGCGTGTCAAACTGGCGGGCTAGGCACAACGAATGCGCTGATCGAGTTTGAGAATATCGGGTCAGCTCAGACGGATCGCTTAGCTAGAGAAATGCTCGCGGGTGCCGCGCGCAATTCCCCTATCCGAAGCTGATCGCAAGCAGGTTGCGCTGTATTTTTCAAGCAGAGGTGAAATGATAATGGCTGAAAAACGACAAAAACTTGTTCGCGAGGCAGACATAAGTTGGCTTAGCCAAGATGCGAGATCACCCTTTGTTGGTGCTATCGATGGCTTCGCGGAAGGCAGCTTAGTTGGGTGGGCTTGGTTACCATCCGACCCAACATTCAAGCTTGCGATCGAATCAGTCGCGTGCGGTAAAGTGGAAGCCGTGGCAACAGCCGACATCCTAAGGAAAGACCTAATTCAGCAACGCATCGGTAGCGGCGAGTACGGTTTCTTGATTCCGATTCCGGATCGGTTCAAAGACGGCAAACCGCATCAATTTTATGTCCGGGTGGCCGGGCACAACGATTTTTTGCCAGGGTCACCGGTGAATTATGAAGCCTCACCTAAAGAACAGGTGAGCGGATGCTTAGACGGAATTTCTGGCATACAGATCGTCGGGTGGGCACGCAACGTCCCCGATCCGGAATCGAAGCTTGTGGTCGAAATATTGTCCGACGGTGTGCCGGTGGCAGTGGGAGTGGCCGATCAGTTCCGTGGCGACCTGCAAACGGCAGCACTAGGTGATGGATACTTTGGGTTCGCAATACGATTACCAAATGAATTATGCGATGGTACAGAACATTTGATTTCAGCCCGTATCCAAGTTACCGCTGTGCCGCTGAATGGCGAGCCACTGGTCTTTAGGGCGTCGAAGACTCTTGTAGGCGAACTGGTCGATTTTGATGGCACATGCCTTTCTGGATGGATAAATGAGCCGACTGATCCGGAACGAGATTTCGAAGTCGAACTCCTCGATAACGGTCAACACCTTGGGACCGTCTTAACCAGCAAGGCAGTCGACGACAATAAACGCGGGTTTCGCTTTTACCTGCCGAAGAAATGTTTTGACGGAAGAGTGCATATGCTCAGCGTGTATGTGAAGGAGCCCCCGTTTGTCATTGGGGAACGCGTCGAGATTCTAAAGCCGTATCTGACACCAGAGGACGCGTTGTATCGGTATGCTGGACACTGTCTCGATAGCTGCTACCTCTCCTGGGCGGCAAGGTTTCGGTATGAAGGCTTAAGACGCCGTCTCGCTCAGTTGCTAAGCACGCATGAATCATCTCTCCCCTTACGAGGCAACAAAGCTAAATCGACGTTGCCAGCGGTCGCTCCGGATTTCTTAGGTTCGATCAAACAGCTTCACCACGCACATGAGCAAGTGGTTCGTGGTTTTCGTCCACACCAAGCCATCATAAAAAAAGATTGTCTGCCGTTGACATTCTCCCTGCAGAAAGCGCCCCGGGTATCCATAGTCATCCCGGTGCACAACCAGTTCGAAGTGACTTATAACTGCTTGGCCTCCATAGAGCTCGCTGCTAACAAAACGAGTTTTGAGATCATCGTCGTTGATGATGCGTCTACCGACGACACGATTAATATTGAAAAAATAGTTCGGGGAGTCCACGTTCTCCGCAACGACAAGAATCGGGGCTTTATTCACAGCTGTAACCGCGGTGCATCCACCGCGCGAGGCGAATACGTCGTTATGCTGAATAATGACACGGAGGTGATTTACGGCTGGCTGGACGAAATGCTGCACATCTTCGAAACGCGTAGCCAGGTAGGCCTCGTGGGTGCGAAACTACTGTATCCGGACGGCACGTTGCAGGAGGCGGGCGGCATCGTCTGGAGCGACGGCAAGGCTTGGAATTACGGCCGCGCCGGCAACGCGCATGATCCACGCTACAACTACACGCGACAGGTGGACTACATCTCCGGCGCTTGCATCATGCTGCCCAAGGCATTGTGGGACAACCTCGGCGGCTTTGACCAAGCCTACATACCGGCCTACTACGAAGATACGGATCTCGCATTCAAGGTCCGCGACAAAGGCTACAGGGTCTATTATGCCCCATTCTCGCGCGTAGTTCACTTCGAGGGAATCAGCAACGGGACCAACACTACTGGCTCTGGGATCAAGAAATACCAGGCAATCAACGAACCTAAGTTTAAGCAGCGCTGGTCTCTGGCTTTCAAGTATAATGGTCGCGCCGGCTTTGAGGCCGCCGAGCTCGCGAAGGATCGCGGAATACAGTATCGCGCACTGGTGATCGACTATCAAACGCCGATGCCGGATGTGGACGCCGGCAGTTATGCTGCAATTCAGGAGCTGCGTTTGTTGCAATCACTCGGCTGCAAGCTTACGTTCGTACCTCTGAACATGGCTTTTCTTGGTGGATACACCTATACATTGCAGCGTATGGGGGTCGAATGCGTTTACGCTCCATTTGCGACCAGCGTGCACGAGGTCATCCAGCGCAGGGGAGCCGAGTTTGACCTGGTCTACATTACCCGATACGTTGTTGCCGAGCAAGTCATCAATCAGTTGCGCGAACACGCACCACAAGCCAAAATCATCCTTTGCAATGCGGACCTGCATTTCCTGCGTGAACTGCGGGCGGCGCTCGGCAATAACTCCTATGAGGAAATTATGCAGTCCATTCGTACCCGGGACGCTGAGCTTGCCGTGATGCGGAAAGTGGATCTTGTACTCTCTTACAACGAGGTCGAGCACTCTGTTATCATTTCGCACAACCTCAATTCCACCAAAGTTGCTAAGGCGCCTTGGCTAGTTGAGTTGCCCGAAACGGTACCGAGTTATTCTCAGCGTAAGGATATCGCGTTCCTCGGTGGCTTCGGCCATCCACCTAATAAGGAAGCTGTCGAATTCTTTGTCCGGGAGGTGATGCCGCTTTTAAGACAGCAGCTTCCGGATGTTTGCTTCCTTGTCTATGGTAGCAACATGCCGAAAGAGCTCTTCGATGTGGAGAAGAATGACGACCGGGTGTTGGTCAAGGGCTGGGTTGCCGATGTTTCCGAAGTGTACGATACCTGCCGTATCTTTGTTGCTCCCCTGCTGAGCGGCGCGGGACTCAAGGGCAAGGTGGTGGATGCGCTGGCGCACGGCGTTCCGACTATCCTATCGCCTGTGGCTGCGGAGGGCATCGGCTTGCGTGACGGCCTGGAAACCCGAATAGTGCGGGAACCAAAGGAATGGGTCGATGCCATCGTTGACCTATACAAGTCACAAAAGACTTGGTCTGCGATGTCCGCAGCAGCCCGGCAGTTCGCAAAAACCGAGTACGGTACGGAGAAAGGCAAGCAGCTGATGCGCAAGGCTATGGAAATGGTCGGGTTATCTCCCGACATCAATGAATACGTCGGAGCCAACGGCACTTGTTGACACGGAAAGTAGCTAGCACAATGACGGACCCAGCGACATCGCTGCTAGAAGTAGTTGGACGCTTCCGTTCCTTTACTGAATGGCAAGCCTGGACTAGGGAACATCCGGAAGTTTTCGCGGCCGAGTACACAGCTAGCGCGCTTGAACCATACGTTCCAATGGCATAACTGATCCGCTCACGCGAACAACTATGCTGCAGCCTAGGTTCTCATTGGTACACCCAAATTACACAGAAAGCATAAAACCAGGTCTGCTCAACTCACGCCACTGGGCATCACTTTTTTACCGGTTGAGGATCGGCGGCTTTCGGGCAATCCACAGCCTGGAGAATGACCGGCTCATCATCCAGGTGTTGGTGCTGCCATACCGTGAGTATATGCGACTGTTGGAGATCTGCGAGGAAGCCGATGATTGTCGCGTGTTCGATGAGGCGATAGAAGCTATCCGGCAGGGCGAGGAGCTTGTTCCCGCCGAGGTGGTCAACCGGCTCATTGAGGGTGAGAACCCGATGAGGGTATGGCGCGAGCACGTTGATGCTGGACGTGGATGCGTTAATTTCGGCCCTTAAATTCAACGGGACCCCCGGCAGCCTTTATACGGATGCGTTGATTTCCCTCTTTTCCGCGACTTACCAAGAGGATATTGACTTGTACCTGAGGCGTATTGGGGCAGCGGCCTTTTATTTCCTTAAATCGGCGCATTGCATTCGACACGCTTAGATCCGCTAAACGCCTTACCAAGCCCAGCTCGGCGCAGATTCAACCTGCGTAGATGCTATGCAGGACCGTCTGGGTTAACCTCTAGTGGTGTATCCATTCGCAGAAGCGGTGTTCCTTCGTCTCAAGCGCCTTTGCCCGCCACCATTCCTTCCTTCACCTTGTTCGAAATGACACACAACGCAGTAAAGAAGGCTCGCCTCCTAGTTCACATTGGGCCTCACAAGACGGGGTCCACGTACATCCAGACGATGTTCGTACAAAACAGGGACGCGCTTCGCCAGCTCGGCGTGCTGTACCCGCGCATTCACGTGCGCGCCGATCCAGGCCATTCCCTCCTAGTCGAGAAGATCGCAGCAGAACTATCTAGCGATTTGATGGCACGCGTTATTCAGCGCACGGCCAGAACAATTGCAGCCGGGCAAAACATCGTGTGGTCGAGCGAGAACTTCGACAGGCTGAGCGCTGCGCAACTGGAGACGCTGAAAGCGACATTGCCGCTCAGACCAGTTTTCTACTTCTTCTTGCGGACCAGTCCGGACCTTCTTTATTCCAGTTGGCAGGAAGACGTGAAGCATGGGGCACCAACGTCTTTTGCGCGGTTTCTGTACGAACACCTTTCCAAGCCGTTCCAGAGCGCTCTGCTCAATCCCACCTTGATCTTGGACAGGTATGCAAGCGTTTTCGGAGTCGATTCTATTGCGCTGCTCGACTACGAGGCCCTCAAGCAGGAAGGAGAAGATATTTTTCTACGGCTTCTTGAAGCCATGAAGATACCTAGTGCCGATCTATCAGTTTCTGGCGATAGTGTGAATCGCTCCATGCGATACGACATGGTTGAAACGATTAGGATTTTGAACTGTCTAGGCAAGATTAATGGGTGCCAATCTTCTGCAAATCCCCGTATCTGGGTCTTGCAGAGCAAGGATACTCATGTCCATGCGTTGGTTGCGAAGGTGAAAGAGGCTGTCACGGAAGCCGCGACCGATATTGTCGTTCCGAACTCTGGATTCATTCTGGACGCAACGCGTGGCAGGCTGCTTGCAAAATATGGCAACCAATTCGCCACGCGCTCTGAACCTGAACGCATCCAGCATGGACCGCCGATAGTATCGTTCAAGTACATGGATGATTCGCTATTGATATCGAAGGGGGGCCTGGACGCCGCCCAAGAGCTATTTGCACTTTATAAAGCTGATCGCAAGGCTGCGCCATTGAGAACTTTGATGACAACACCCAAGCAGGAAGGCGCACATCCGAAGCCTCCGTTCAAGGAAGGGTTTCCGCCGGGACATTTCTATTCGGTGCTTCCGGACGCAGAAACTATCGCCCGCGTGGCAATCGGACCCGCAACAGCGGTTCCTGAAGCGCTGCCTGGTATCGATATGCGACCTGCAGAGCAATTGCGATTACTCGAAGAGTTAAAGCCTTATGCCGGCGACTTTCCATACCAAACAGATCGCTCAGACCCTCAGGGCCGGATGCTTCGCTATGCGTTGAAGAACGGAATGTTCTCCACTGGAGACGCATTGGTTCTACAGTGTTTCCTCCGGCACTTCCGCCCCAAGAGAGTGATAGAGGTCGGCTCCGGGTATTCATCTGCGGTGATGCTGGATACAAATGAATTCTTCCTTGACGGACGAATGTCGCTTACGTTTGTCGAGCCATATCCAGAGAGGCTCAACAAACTTCTCAATGAGACGGATATGCAGCGGGCGACGATCCACGCCGCTCGTGTGCAGTCGGTCGATCTCGATATTTTCCGAACTTTGGCGTCCGGAGATCTTTTGTTCATCGATTCATCGCATGTCGGCAAGGCCGGGAGCGATTTGCTGCACCTGCTATTCGAAGTTCTGCCTGTATTGCCGTCGGGATGCTACGTCCACTTTCATGACATTTTTTGGCCGTTCGAATATCCTATGCCGTGGTATCGGGAGGGACGAGCCTGGAATGAAGCGTATTTCGTGAGGGCCCTCCTTGCGAACAGCAGCAAGTACCAAGTCGTTTTGCACAATCATTTTCTGGCAGCTCGGCAACCTGAGGTTCTGGCCGACGCATTGCCACGCTACTTTGAGGGAAGCGGCGGCAGCATTTATCTGATCAAAACATAAATGTTTTTAGGGAAGCTCTGCAAAAGTGTCGCGAGACATATCAAAAAGATAGGCGAGCGACGAGCGAGCACGCGACAAAGCAGATGGGCTGCGCAGTAACTTTTGCAGAGCTTCCTTAGTAGTGCTCCCAAATTTTGGTGAATATCAGTTCGGCGTCGCATGCTCGACGGCCATCTTGCGCGCCCCCACCTTTGTATCGAACGCGATCCAGTTCTTTGCGTGATCGCAAGCCTCAGCGCGCAGCGTTACTGCACCTGAAGGCAAGGTACGACTGCGCCGATCAGCACCAGCGCAGGATGGTCAAGCTTGGGAAACATTTCTGCCGCCTTGGTCAGCAAACCGTGCCAAACGCGCATCCGCGTCGGCAGCGGGAATTCGGCTAGTGAAAGTTTAACCAGCGGCGCGGGGATGAGCGGCGCTGTTTCCGCCAAGGTCGAATCTTGGGTGCGTATGGTGACGGCGAGCGTTTTCCGCAGGTCGAGACCCGCAGCGTGGACAGTGGTAACCCCCCGGCCAGCGAAGCCCCGCAAGATACTCGCGACAGGCTGCCTCGTCCTCGAAAAAACGATTGAATTCGCTGAATGTCCGAGGGTAGTCGGTCCCGCCGACTGGCCCTTCCCCTGCCCCCATGGGGAGCGAACACTAGATGTTGTGGTAACTTGCGTCAAGTGGATAGCCCGTTTCTTTTATTCTTACGTTTGCTCGGTGATCCCGAGCTTCCGACAGGCGTCGAGCACCGCCAGCCCTTTGCCAGCTTCAAGCTCGACCGTCCGCAGATGTTGAAGGATCTCTTCGGGTGTGTACCGTTTTTTGGGCATGTTGCTGACCTCCCTCGTGGCGGCCCAGCGTAACATTCACACTGGACCGGATTTGCCCGGATAGGTCATGTACAGATTGGCAAAACAATCCGATCGGGATCCGTTGGGCCAGATGCTGGTGATCGCTCTTTCCTCCTATCATAGGTAAACGATTCTAATGACGAACAGATTATTGGCAGGTCGGTAAAATTCTCCCTTCTGGTGTCCGTCGACCAAGTTCAGTATCGAATCGGTTCATAGCATAGGGTGCGCGGACATCGATCTGGCAGGCGGATCTTACTCTGCGCGGCCATACAAGAATATCTCGGAGGGAGGCAAGTTGATTCGCGGATTTCATATCGGACACTATTCGGAAAATATTGGGGTGATCGTAATAGGTCTCTAGGATGTCAAGCGGAACACCAAGACGACGGGCCGTTGCATTTGCAGTGATGAGAAGTTGCCGTATGATTCTTTGGTCAGTCTCATAGATATGAACATCTACAGAAGCTGGTCGCATTCCGAGTTCTCGAAAGAGATTTTCTTGGGATGCCAGCGTGGGAAATATAACCTTCTCACTTCCCGTACCGCAGCTCGCGATAAATTGATGGTCGTCAAATCTCTCACGATATCGAGCAAGCATATATCGCGTATAGTTGGTCATATTGCGATAAACAGGCATCTTTGATAGCGAGTCGGCACAATTTTCGGAGGAAAGGTCGACTATGACTTCTATTTTGGAGAGTTGCGGCGTATGGAGCGCAGTCACAACCTGGCTGATAACGGACCAGCTCTGTTGAAGAAATCTTTCATTATAGCATGCGCCCCACACGCCACCCTTTCGGCATTTTGGATTCGATGTTCCTTGAGGGCCGACTACGACGAAGAATCGACGATAGCCTAGATCCCGTGCATCGCTGACATAGTTCACGATGTTACTAACTTCATTACTGTCCAATTTACCATCTGTAGCGATTAACAACCCCAATGGGTCTTTTGGTCTCGCGGCCATCTCTGCATCTTCGGCATGGCGGAACCAAACAATAGTCCGCATGGCCCTTGCGCCATCAGTGGCCATTTTTCTCAGCAGTGATTGGACTCGTCCCCTTAACGCAGGGTCATCGTAATGTCTGACGATATTATTGACCCCATCGACACTTGCCCCTCCACCTTGTTTTTCGGTGCAAGCATCTTCCGCCTCGGTATCCACAGTCTCGTGCGTCAGAGTAAATCCGATATCAAGCGATGCCACTTGTGGCGAAACACACGTTGCTCCTACTACAGAATCAGCAAGCGTCAGAGAAAGAGATTCCTGCGCAAAACTAGTCATGTTGAGCACGAGCACAAGACAAAAGATGGCCGCCAATAAGTACATTGACCTGGACCGATCGTAGGCAATCATACTCACCCTCTTGATCTAAGCACGACAATATCCTGTTGCCCGTTCATTCCACTCGGCTCGAACTCTAGTATATCGAACAGGGCAGACCATTCTGCACGTACATAATCTTCATGAATAAGTGTGTTACCCCAACTTCCCTTCCCTGAAATTCCCGGATACTGCTTTTCGTTACTGTCAATATGCGGATATGCTTTATAAATGAACTTTTGCTTGTTAAAAGCATCGATCTCAACATTACTCCATTGAGCTGGATAATGCTTCTTCCAGTGATCAAGCACGACTTCGCCAGCAACTGTAATTAAAACAATACCACCAGGCCTTACAATTCTTTGCGTTTCCTTAAGCCATGTCATGGATAGGTCTTCAGGCATATGAGACCAAACAGATATTGAATATACAAAGTCAAAGCTATTGTCTTTAAAACACAATGGCGGAACATATCCATTAACGCTAGCTTCGCATGATTCCCCCAATTCCATTGCTAAGTATTCAATAGCTTCCCGATCCACATCAACACAACAAAATCTTCGCAAGTTGATTAAACTTGCTAGAGGTATTGCGACTCGCCCAGATCCAGCGCCAAAGTCCAAAACATTTAATACCCCCAGATCATGAAAATGCTTATTGATCTTATTCTTTACTATTTCAGCAGCCTGTCTACCTGTTTTTCTAAAAGCATCAGTTGTAGTATTTTTAATTGAACTTCTCGAGCTAATGCTTTTTACAAGCTCTTGCTTGTCCATACTGTAGCCCTTTCTATGCCCTAAGCAGGCTCCGCTTACCGCATTTCCAGCCACGCACGCTTGCCGCACCTAATCACGCGGACCAGGGTCCGCAAGATCTCGCGTCCTAAGCTTGCCCGATCGACGCTATGAGCGGGGAAGTAACGCTGCAACGCAAGGCGTCGATCCGCCGACGTCTCAATATTCGCGCGCAGCAGCGTGTGATACAGTTCCTCGGCGTCGCGCGGGGTGTTTTGCTCCGCGGCGACGTTGAAGAAGTGATGGCGCAGCGACGGTATCACCGCTGTGCAATTCATGCCAGGTGGCGTCAGCGTCGGCATCAACAGGGATTCACGAAGGCAATTCTCCGGATGCGCGGTGAGCCTGTCATAGTCGATCACCGCCTCGATTCTCGACTCTTCGGGCAGCGCAAGCAGGAACAGCATATAACGCGCCCATAGGCGAAAAGCGAACGGACGCGGGAGCGCCGGTTCCCGGGCCAGAAGGGAGTCGACGACTTCGCATGGATGGCGCAAGCTCAGGACGTAGGTTGGGGAATAACCATCCGCCGTGAGCGCGCGATGCCAAAGTTTGGAGGCAAGCAGCCATCTCGGATCCTTGCAGCAGATGCGGGATCGTCCGGAAAAGGCTTCCCTCAACGCTTTGCGCGCATCGTTCAGATATCGGCCAACCAGTGCCGGCGAAGCGAGGTGTTTCCAGAGCTCCGGGAAGGCGACGTTGTCCAGTTTCCACGAGGAGCCCAATTCGCCAAGAATTCGATCATTGAGGCGGACCACGGAAAGCGACTCGTTGAAGCCTGTCGGATTGTCGAACTGAGGCCTCATCAGGTCGTTGGGAAGTGACCATCCGGCCTCGGCCAATGCCGCCGCGACCGCGGATGTTCCCGATCGATGCATCCCAAGCACGACCACCGCTCGGCGACGATCAGCTTCGAGCCCGGCATTCTCGATTGCGCCCGTCATCCAACCTCGCCGGCCGGCTGGAGTATCATGTTGGCAGCAGCGAACATTGTCCTAGAAGCTCTGGGGTTCCGCCGATTGATCCGGTCACGCGCTCTAACGCATCAAGCGCAAGGATGCCGGTGTTTAGCGCCCTGGCGCGGCCATTTTACAGCGGAACATTGGATGTAGTGCGATAGAAGGACATGAGCTGATCTGTCTGCGCGGCGATCGAAAACACGGGGGTGGTGTTATCGTGCAATGTATCCCAAAGTCCTTCGGTCGTCGCTGCTTCTTCGATACGCGCCGCTAGATCAAACGGATTACGCGCGCGAAAATACAGTCCATTTCGGCGGTCGATAACCTTTTCTGCCATACCGCCGATGTCCGCGCAGATCACGGGACGGCCGAACTTCATCGCCTCCTGAATAACCAGGGGCGAGTTTTCCCACCATATCGATGGCACCACGACCCAGTCTATGCGTTCCATTAACCTCGGCAATTCATGAGGCTCATATTCGCCGAAGTAGCGCACCGCATGCTTTTCGGTTTCGAGTAAAGAGTACACTTTATCCTGAAAGGGCTTGTATTCGGCCGGTTGATCGTCCAGACCACCGCCATGAATTTCCAGAGAGAGCTGCCTTTTCAACGCATGGGGAAGGTGCGCAAAAGCATCGAGTAGGACGTCAACACCTTTGAAGACGTTTACTTGACCAAAATAGGCGAAGCGACCACGAAGCTCACCTGCTTTTAGGGATCTGGGCGGGAGTTTGGCTGCCGGCACTTGACCATTTTCCATGAGGACCATCTTGGAGCGCGGTAGGCCCCACTCCACATAGCGATTGAGCAGAAACTGGCTAGGTGCTACAAAAATATCCACCAAGCCGAAGAAGGATTTAAGGTAAAGCTCCCGCAGGAGGTATTCGGCTGGAGACTTGGAAGGAAGACACACATGGCATTCGACTGGACTCCCTTTCCAGCAAAGCTGATGGTTAGACTTGATCATCTGCCCGAGGTTATTGCAGATGGCTAGATATTCGTGCAGGGTGAGCACGATGGGAATATCAGAGGAATAGTTCCGTACTGCACGTAGGAGCTCGATGCCGACATCCAAGTAGTGATGGAAATGCACCGCCGTGGGCCGAAAGCGTTCCAGCAGCGCTCTAAATTGGTTATTAACGAAGCGCATACACGTCTGGGAGAAGAGAAAAAAGTCGGTGTACGATTTAACAAGAACCTCGCTTCCATGGTTGTGGGTGCTAAAAGGTGTGGTGTCGTGACCGACGGTCGGGATACCGTGCCTGGCTAAAAATAGAGCCTCGCAGTCGTCTCGCTTGTTCAGCTCGGTGAACAGATTATAAGCGACAATTTCGGCACCGCCCTTTGAGAAATCGGGATGACCGTGACTGATGACCAGAATTCTATGCATAAGGAGTTGGGCGGTGGCTCCGTTTGCTTTGCGCCGCACTCGTTCGCACTTTAGCCTGAGGTTGGTGAATTTTTTCTTGCTTATCGCGTATGGGTAGAACCGTCGAGGTGTGCGTCGGTTTCTTAGCGGGCGCTGTGAGCGCTACGAATTTTTCCGCCTGCAAGGCCTCGATGGTCGATGACCAGCGTTCGTGGTGGAGCCAACAATTGTAGAGCGTTAGGTTATGTTTCCAAGCTTGAGTCGAAACGAGGGACTGGGACTGGCGCTCGAGATGGTAGAGCTCGACCGAAGGTGCGTAGTAATTCTGCCGGCCGCTGGCAAGCAACCTAAGACAAAGATCCGAATCTTCAAAGTCCCCTAAGATATAGGCTTCATCGAGCCCGCCCAGTTCGAGGAAACTGCTACGCGGCAAGAACATGCAGGCTGCCGTTACGGCATGAACGGGCCGAGGAATATCATCATGGTCGCGCCAATCAGGTTGGCCCTTAAAGGGATGTTGGTTCGTCCACAAGTTCCCGAACTCGGCATGTTTATCAAAGGCCATACCGGCATGCTGTATGGATTGATCCTCGTATAGCAGTTTGACGCCCAATGCCCCGGGGTTGGAGAGAGACTCGTAAATACCGGCGAGCCTGCTAACCCAGCCTGGCGAGCGGGGCATGACGTCTGAATTAAGCAGAACCAGGTAACGTCCCAAGGCCACGTTCGCTCCCGCATTATTAGCGCCGGCATAGCCGAGGTTGTGTCCTGTCGTGAGAACGCGGAACGGAACCCTAAAAAGGGGGTGTAGTTCTGTCGCGAGCTTTAGGACATCCCGTTGAATTCTGGGATCGTCGACGACGTACAGTAAATCTATCGCGCGAAAATCGGGATCGTTCGCGAATAACGCGAGTTGATAGCGCAGGAAATCATATCGACCATAGAGGGGCACGATAACAGAGACTTTCGGTTCCTCTGTAGAACCACCGAAGGATTGAACAATCGGTGTAATCTCGGGCCGATTACGCGAGGCCCACAAGCCACGAATGACTGGGCCTATGTGTTCTAGAAACGGATGAATGCTCGTGCTTGGATGAATGATGGAAAGTAGGGTCTTAATTTGGCTCAGTGTGGGGTGGGTACCTAACCGATCGATCGTATCCGGGCTAATCGGATAACGCACATACTGTTTGGATTTCGTGACTACGTAAAGCTCATAGCTGTGCGCGTGTGTTGATGATGAAACGGCTGCGTCGGGCACGAGACACAAGAAACCCAACTCGATCGTGTCAAGCTCCGATTCGGATTTGAATGCCTCGTAGATATCGGGCCTTGGCGTTCGAGCGAGGCGACGAAGCGGAATTACGTTACTTTGGCCAACTACCAGTAAGAGGGATTGAACCTGTAACTGCGGATCGATCAGGCAGCCATTCAAGAAGACGCCGACTCCGTCCACGGGTACCAGGCAGTCCACCGAAAAGCGTAGCAACTTCGCTAGGCTTCGTTCTTCGACGGCGTGCCGTTGCAGGTACTTCGCGGAAACTTGGAACGGGGTATTGACGAGTGGAATAGGTCGTCCGTCGCGGACTATCGACACGGAAATCCTGTGCGTCTCGCCCGTAAAAAGGGACGAGGGCAGACTATAGGTAAATCTAATTTCATCCTGCGGATCGCCGGAAGATTTGGCCCTAGGCTCGGCTCGCAGCGTCTCAATCGAAGCGCCATCCACGGTGATTTCGACGGTCGCGAAAGCAGGGTGCAAACAGCGTTCTTTGATCCAGCCACTTAGCGCGGTGTCGTCGGTCAGGGCAATCTCTGCATCGAAATAGCCATGGCCTAACAGTAGCGGGCTGCCAACAAGCTGGACCGAGCTTTCTGCGAAACACGCGCTCACTTGGTGTTTAGCTCCGTTAAGGTGGTTTGCAGCCAGCTCAATCTCGAAGCCGAAGTTTCCGCTTAACTCCTCTGTCTTAAGCTCTGGCCTAAAGAGGTTGGCAGGGACGGTCTGGAACAATTCGCCTTCGACATAGATATCGACATAGACCGTCTCAAAGGGTTTGGCGCGGTTCAATGCCCAACCTCGCAGTGTACGGTCTCGCAAGCCATCGACTTGGCCCGATAAAGTAGACGGTAAGCGTTTGTTCGTCGTATTGATTGTTGGCTTGACCGCGGCGCTGGCCTTGGACACGAATGCTTCGAGAAGCGCATGCTCCAAACTAGAATCCGCTCGAATGCAAGCCATGTGCTTAGCCAAGGTTGAAGGTGCTAGCGTCTTCCCGAGTTTGAAAGGCAAAGTCGCGTGCTCGGACTTCAGAGTGAAAAACGCTCTCTTGTTAGAAGGTGTAGCCGGTAGCGTTAGGAGCGCGTGGACACATCCCTCATCGATGAGGGTTGGGCAACTCATTGGTGGTGAAGTGCCGATCTCGGTAAATTGCGCGACTGATAGCTGTAGCTGTTTACCTCGACTTTCGTCCGTGCTTGGCCACGGGAGGCGGGCATAGACTTGATTACGTGCCAGGCGCACTGCCGTCAGTGCGGGAATAGCGAGTTGTACGCCGATCAGCACCAGCGCAGGATGGTCAAGCTTGGGAAACATTTCTGGCGCCTTGGTCAGCAAACCGTGCCAAACGCGCATCCGCGTCGGCAACGGGAATTCGGCCAGTGGAAGTTTAGCCAGCGGCGCGGGGATGAGCGGCGCTGTTTCCGCCAAGGTCGAATCTTGGGTGCGTATGGTGACGGCGAGCGTTTTCCGCAGGTCGAGACCCGCCGCGTAGGCGGCCAGCAGATATTCCTGGTTATCCTGGAGCACCATCCCCAGTATCGGCTTTCCTAGGGCCGTGCCGTTGCGCAGTATATCGACACCGGGCGGAATCAAACCCTCATGGCGCCATTGCAGCACGAGCAGCTCGCTGGCTGCAAATACAGCCACTTTGTCGCGGACTTTCACTGTGCGTGGTTCTTAGAATCACGAGCCGGAGCAACCCTCCCTCGGCCAAGCGGAGGAGAAATTAAAAGCGACGCACTATCCGTTCCCAGGTGACCCCGGCGGTCCATGCTGGGGTCACGGCTTAGGCAATGTTTACTCGATGGTGAACATACCGTCATGCGTGGTCGGGTCTTCAACGATCTTCAGGTTGTTCTCGTTGACACCGCTCAGCGTCACGCTACCCGCGACATCACCTTGATCATCGAGGATTAAAATGAGCGCATCGCTACCCACTTGCTCGATTTTGTAGTCGTCACCTTCAGTGAAGTGTCCATCCGCGTTGCGATCGTCGATCCGCAGCAGGTCACCCTTGCTGAAATCCTCAACCGCATTGAAGCCGGTGGTATCATCAATTAAGAACACATCGTTCCCGGCACCGCCGGTCATCACATCGTTCCCGGCACCGCCGATAATGGTGTCTTCTCCGGCTCCGCCGGTGATCGTGTCGGCTCCAAGACCGCCGGTTAAGCTGTCCGGACCGCTACCGCCATCCAGCGTATCGTCACCGCTACCGCCTAACACCGTGTCGTCGCCACGGCCGCCTCTGACTGTATCGTCACCGCTACCGCCATCCAGCGTATCGTCACCGCTACCGCCATCCAGCGTATCGTCACCGCTACCGCCTAACACCGTGTCGTCGCCACGGCCGCCTCTGACTGTATCGTTACCGTCTGAGCCGTGCAACCAGTCTTGGCCATCCTGGCCAGCGAGAACGTTATCGCTGGTGTTACCGAGAATATTATTGTCGCCGGCATTGCCTCTGCCGGCGACGCCGTCCTTAGATAGGACCAACTCGTCTTCGCCGGATTTCAGCGTATACGAAGGTCTCTGGGAGACGACCAAAATATCGCCCGGTGGGTCGGTAAAGCGCGCTACCTGATTACCGAGCTCCCAGGGCTGGTCATAGTTGATTGCGCCAACCGCAGCGCTGAAATCCGCCAGATCGGTTTGATTGATGCTTGTGTCAGTAAATAGAGATCCAGGTAATGTTGCCATTGCTCCCCCTTCTGTCCTGTCCGGCCAGCAACCTACTAAACGAATGTCAACGCAGCGTGAGACTACGCGCGGGCGGGGTACAATGTCTGTCGGTGGGAGTTCGAACTTCGCGTAGGTCAACGTACGGCAATGGTCCGCGTTTGTCCTACGCTGAGTTTTTCAATGCGGCCCGGGAAACGTGGCTAAGCGACCAAGCCGTGCTTCACGCAGTAATAAGTCAACTCGGCGTTGGTCCTTAGATGCAGTTTTTCCAGGATGCGCACCCGGTAAGTGCTCACGGTCTTGACGCCCGTTGAGTTCACCGGGGGCGCACGCCCCGCAAGGGCAAGGTTCGTTGAATGCTTTGCGATTGGGGGGAGGGAGAGTTGGCACGCGCGTGGTTTTGCCGCTTGCTTCGTGCTTTATAGCGTGCGTCGTCGTTCTCGCACACGAATGTCAACGCCTCCTAATCCTTTGTCCTGACCCTTGTTGCGTCGCGAAGCATCGGACCCGGGCCTAGTAAACGCCACTGGCCCGGCCGGCACATCAAGGGGTCTTTTATGAGCCGCGGAACGCCAAGCGCATGATGCTTATGCTAGAATCCCGGCGGATCTCAGCTATTCTCGACAATAATGGAAGGCCGCAGATATTCTTTTCTCGATAGCGTTCTGATCAATCTCGATAAGGGGATAAGAACCGTCTTCAGCGTTCAGGATAGTTCGGGGGCGCCGGTGCCCGGCACCGATCTCCGCGAGCTCGATTCATCGAAGGAGCACCGCCTCCGCTCGGAAGGACTGATGCGCGTAAACCACGCGGGCGAGGTGGCTGCACAGGCCTTGTACCATGGCCAGTCGCTTGCGGCCCGCGATCCGGCGGTACGGGAGACGATGGCAAAATCGGCCAGCGAAGAAAACGATCACCTCTATTGGTGCGAAGAGCGCTTGCGTGAGCTTGGGGGACGCACGAGCTTCCTGAATCCGTTTTGGTATTTCGGGTCCTTTATGATTGGTGCCACAGCCGGTATCGCGGGTGAGCGGTGGAGCCTCGGATTCGTCGCCGAGACCGAGCGCCAGGTCGTTCGGCACTTGGAGGAGCACCTACATAAGTTGCCGCCCGACGACGCCCGCAGCCGCGCTATTCTGCAGCGGATGAAAAGGGATGAAGCACACCATGCCACGGTCGCCTTCGAGAGGGGCGCCGCGGAGCTGCCTGAAGTCATCAAAACGCTCATGACGGCCGCCTCGAAGGTGATGACCACCACGGCTTATTGGCTCTAAACCAGCGCAGATTTCTCCTTGCGCCGGGCTGCACGTGCCGCCCGCTTGATCAAGAAAGCCGGGAGCGCCGCCCTTGAAATACCCAAGAGCGGCCATATATCTCCGCCAAGCCGTAATAACACGGGTAACAGTCAGCTTGATGGAGAAAGACTATGTTAGTGACACGATATGAGCCTTGGAGCGTCTTAAACCAAGTTCAAAATGAGATGGGTCGTTTGTTCGCGTCGCGCTTCGGCGCTGACCAATACGCCGGCAACGCGAATGCGGTCATCAGTACGTGGATGCCGGACGTGGATATCAAGGAAGAGGATACTCGCTTTGTACTCTACGCCGATTTGCCGGGTATCGAACCGAAAGACATCGAAATCACGATGGACAATGGGGCGCTAGCAGTAAAAGGTCAGCGCGCATTGGACAATGAGGAGGTGCGCGCGGGTTACAAGCGTGCGGAGCGAGCCTGCGGGAGATTTTATCGCCGCTTCGGCCTGCCGGACACCGTGGATGCGGAGCACATCGAGGCGACCGGCCGAAACGGTGTTATTGAGGTCGTGATCCCGAAGCACGAACGCGTGCAACCGCGCAAAATCGCCGTGCAGGGTTAAGCCCCCGTGTTGAGTGTTTGGCGGAACTTCTTCCCGCCCTTTTTCCGATCGCAGGCGGTACTTCGAGCGCGGCGCGCGCGCACTGAAATACTTGGTGAAACATCTCGCGGGTGAGGCGCCCGGTGAAGGTGTTTCGCTGGCTCGGGTGGTAGGAGCATATGAGCGTCAAGCCGTCGATGCCGTGGCAGCGAGCATGGCCGAATGTTGGGACGGGTGACGGTACCGGAAGCCCCAGCGCTCGACGCGCGCTGAGATAAGCGTTGAGCGCGCTGCGGCCGAGTACGATGACCGCGCATATTTGTTCTAGCCGTTGCAGCTCTTGCAACAAGTACGGCCGGCAGGCCGCGGATTCTTCGCCCAGAGGCTTGTTTGCGGGCGGTGCGCAGTGAATAGCGGCCGTGATGTAACAGTCGCGCAGCGCGAGGCCGTCGTTGGCGTGCGTTGAGGCCGGTCGATTGGCGAAGCCCGCACCGTAAAGCGCTTCATAGAGCCAATCACCGCTGCGATCGCCGGTAAACATGCGTCCAGTCCTATTACCACCGTGTGCGGCCGGGGCGAGTCCAATGACCAAGAGGCGCGCGTCCGGATCACCGAAGCTCGGTACCGGCCGGCCCCAGTAATCGATTGTTTGGAAGCGCTTGACCTTGGTGCGCGCGATCTCCTCGCGGTAGGCGACGAGGCGCGGACAGCGCCGGCACTCGATCAAGCGCTGTTTAAACTCGAGGTGCCACGCCGAGTCTGACATGGTAGGCCGCCATGCGGTATATACTATCATGAGCCTACGCGAGAGATCTGGCTCAGCGGCGGCGATGAGCCTGAGATCGTATCGGTCATCGCCAAGGTATCGTGTTTACAACACCTGGAGTTATAAGGGCAAATTGCAAACTGATGCTATACTTGGCGGTAACCGCGGCATGTCCGGTTAGGGGCGAGAACATGAAGAGCCAAACTGCATGCGTTGTTTTGTCCGGGGTACTATGCGCCGTCATACCGGCGCAGGCGCGTATGTACCAATGGATCAACCCAAGCTCGGGGAATACGCAACTTTCCGGGAACCCCCCCACCTGGTATCGGAGTCCCCAGAGTGGGGGTGGGCCACGCGTACTTGTCTTCGAGAGAGGCAAGGTCATCGATGACACTGCCATCGCGGTGCCGGAAGGTACGCGGGATGAGCTTCGAAGCCAAGCATTTCAAGCGCGGGAGTCTACGCACGCCGCTACGACTGCGCTTGAGGTTTCGGCTGAGGAAGAGGCCGAAACCGTGGCCGCCGATTCAACCGCCGCCGAGGCCGGGACTTCGGAAAGGGACGCCGTTGTACGAAAATCGGCGTCGGGTGAGCTCACGGAGATGGATGCCGATACAGTAGGACGTTTGAAAGACATCATCTCGGCCTGGGACCGTATGAAATTGGAGCAGGCGAAAGAACTCATTCGCGGCGCGGCTCCGAACGAACCGAATACGCCGCAAGCGCCCTAAGCGCTGCGCTTAGCTGCGGTGGATCGCATCATGGGTGGGTTCGGCGTAAGTAACGGATCCCGTGGGATAGGTCGACGACTAGGATTCGGTGCGAACAACGCCACTGACTCGGGAAACCGGTGAGGCGGGAGATTAGGCATCATGAAGCGTATACGACTTGTTGTCTCTTTGATCTGTTGCGCGTGGTGTGCGTTAGCACTCGCGGCCGTCGCGAAAGACGCTGAAGAGCTAGTAAAACGCACGGCGGACCAGGTCACGGCGCGGGTTAAAAACGAGCGTGCCGTATTGCGCAAGGATTCGGTGCGATTGCACCAGCTTGTCGATGAACTGATCATTCCGCACTTTGACTTTGCGCGTATGTCCCAGTGGGTGCTGGGCAAGCATTGGAGAAGCGCCGATGCGGCGCAGCGGTCTCGTTTCGTAGAGGAGTTTCGCAAATTGCTGGTGAAGACCTATGCGACGGCGCTCCTCGAGTATGCCGATCGTGAAACACGCTATTTCCCGGTGCGGGCGGAATCGGATGCCACGCTGGTTACCGTGCGCACTGAAATAGAACAGCCTGGCAGCGCCGTAGTTCCCATTAATTACCGCATGCATGTCAAAGACAACGCCTGGAAAGTATTCGACGTTTCTGTGGACGGGGTAAGCTTGGTGGCGACCTATCGCGCATCGTTCGCCTCCGAGATCCGTAAATCGGGGATCGATAGCCTCATCAAGAGTCTTGAAACGAAGAACGAAAAAAAGTAGCACCAACCATGCGATAGCGCTCGCTCACGAGGCGAAAGGAAGTTGGTCCCTGGCGGGAGACGTGGACATCGGGACGGTTCCAAGCATCCTCGATCGAGGCGCCGGGATGTTTACCGATTCTTCGGTTGTTGTGGACTTAAAAGCGGTGGCAAGGATCGACAGCGCTGGGCTTGCGCTGTTAGTCAATTGGGTCCGGGAAAGCCGCCGGCACAAGGTAGCGATCCGATTTCAAAACATCCCGGCCCGCATGCTGGCGATTGCAAAGATCTGCGGGGTGGATAAGGTATTGCCCGCCGAGGCATTCAAAGGACAGAATCCGTCCCCGGTACGGTGAAGCCAAATTCCGCCGGCGGGACACCGTACGCATATTTGCAACGTGACGCCACAACAAATCAAAGCGCTTATCGAGTCGGCGATCCCTCACACGGAAGCGATCGTGGACGGTGATGGCCGGCACTTTCAGGCATGCATCATCAGTCCAGCCTTCGGAGGCCTCGCGGCGCTGCAACGCCACCGCTTGGTGTATGCCGGTCTCGGGACCAAAATGGAAACCGAGATCCACGCATTATCGATGCGCACTTACACACCCGAGGAGTGGGCAGCCTCGAGGCCGCCGTAGCGTCGGGCGTCTCACCCTACGGTCTCGGTTAAAGGGGACGTCACGATGCGCGTTAGCAGCAAGCACATCCCACGCACCATGCGCTGACATGGATAAGCTCATTATCACGGGAGGCGTACCGCTGGAAGGGGAGATCCGCGTCTCGGGCGCGAAGAACGCCGCGCTGCCTATCCTTGCGGCTACCTTGCTTGCGGACAGCCCCGTCACGGTGGGAAATGTTCCCCACCTCCGCGACATCACCACGACCATGGAGTTACTGGGCCGCATGGGGATCGATCTCATGGTCGATGAGCACATGAACATCGAAGTGGATGCCACCACCATCAAGGAGTTTTTCGCTCCTTATGAATTGGTCCGCACCATGCGTTCGTCGATTTTGGTCCTAGGGCCGCTGCTGGCGCGCTACGGGCGCGCCGATGTCTCCTTGCCGGGCGGTTGCGCGATCGGCTCCCGGCCGGTCAATATGCACCTTCACGGCTTGAGCGCCATGGGAGCGCAGATCTCGGTGGAAGGCGGCTATGTTCGTGCCAGCGCTGACCGGCTCAAAGGTGTGCACCTCATGCTGGACATGGTGACCGTAACCGGCACCGAAAATCTGATGATGGCGGCGACGCTGGCGCAGGGGACCACCGTGATCGGTAACGCGGCGCGCGAGCCGGAGGTGGTGGACTTAGCGAACTGTCTCATCGGAATGGGCGCCAGGATTGACGGCGCAGGCACCGATACCATTGTCATAGAAGGTGTGGAAAGCCTCCATGGCACCAAGCACAATATCATGCCTGACCGCATCGAAACGGGCACCTACCTCGTTGCGGCGGCGATGACGGGAGGGCGGGTGAAACTGAAAAACACCCGCCCGCATTTGCTCGAAGCCGTGTTGACGAAATTAGCCGAGGCCGGGGCGGAAATCGAGACCGGCCCCGATTGGATAACGCTTGGCATGGCGAACGGGAAGCCAAAGGCTATCGATATCTACACATCACCGTATCCAGGGTTCCCGACCGATATGCAGGCGCAGTTTACGGCAATGAATTGCATTGCCGAAGGCACCGCGGCCATCACGGAGTCGGTATTCGAGAATCGCTTCATGCACGTGCTGGAACTCCAGCGCATGGGTGCAAACATCCGCTTGGAGGGCAATGCCGCAATTACCTGCGGCGTTAAGCAGCTTGAGAGCGCACCCGTCATGGCAACCGATCTGCGGGCTTCCGCGAGTCTCGTGCTTGCCGGTTTGGTGGCCCGGGGAGAAACCGTGGTGGACCGGATCTACCACATAGACAGAGGCTACGAGACCATCGAGGAGAAGCTGGCTCAACTCGGGGCTCGCATCCGTCGCGTACCGAATTAAGAAGCGGTGGCCCATCCAATGGTCGAAATGAAGCCTGAAGCAGGACGCGTTCGGGGCGTCGATCGGGGATCGACCTTGGCTATCGCGGTATCGAAGGGCCGCATCCTCTCGGAGTTCCGCGTCCTCCTCGATCGCATGGGAATCAAACCCGCCGAGGACCCGGAGATCTCGCGCAGTCTCGTGATCCCGCTCAAGGATCGGGGGCTACGCTTGGTGATCGTCCGCGCCGCGGACGTCCCCACGTACGTCGATTACGGCGCCGCCGATCTTGGCATCGCCGGAAAGGACGTGTTGCTGGAATACCGGGGCGAGGGATTCTATGAGCCGCTGGACCTCGATATCGCACGCTGCAAGCTCGTGGTCGCGGGGAAGGCCGAACCTTTGCCGCGCGCCGGACGGCTGCGCGTCGCGACGAAATACGTGCAGACGACGCGCCGGCATTTCGCACAGAAGGGAGACCAGGTCGAGGTTATACATCTTTATGGATCGATGGAGCTCGCGCCTTTGGTTGGATTGGCCGACTGTATCGTGGACCTAATCGATACCGGCAACACGCTCAAGGCAAACGGATTGGTGGTGCTGGAGACGATTGCGGAGATCAGTGCGCGGCTGATCGTCAACAAAGCCGCGATGAAGGTGAAAAACACCGCGGTGAAGGCGCTCATCGCGGAGCTTGCGGAGGCGGTGGATAAGACTGCGACGGATCGCAAACTGGCTCTGTGAGTAAGCGCTAACGAGTTATGCTAATGAAAATTCGATGCTTAGACACGGTAGACTCACGGTTTGATGATGAGCTTAGCGCGCTCTTAGGCGACGATAGTTCAGCCGACCGTGCGATCGCCGAGAGCGTGCGCGCGATCGTCGACGATGTTCGCCAGCGCGGCGATCCCGCGCTCATCGAATACACGGTGAAATTCGACCGCCGCCCGGTGGCGGGCCCGAGCGATCTCGCGCTCTCCGACGAGCGGCTACGCAACGCGCTCGTGGAGCCGCGCTTACGGGATGCCCTGGAGACGGCGGCCGACCGCATTCGCCGCTACCACGAGCGGCAACAACAAGCTTCTTGGAGCTATCGGGAGGACGATGGAACGGTGTTGGGGCAGCGAGTGACAGCGATGGATCGGGCCGGCGTTTATGTGCCCGGCGGCAAGGCGGCCTATCCCTCGTCGGTTCTGATGAATGTCATTCCTGCTAAGGTCGCGGGCGTAAACGAGATCGTCATGGTGGTGCCCGCGCCCGAGGGCAAACTCGAACCGATCGTACTCGCGGCGGCGGTCATTGCGGGGGTCGATCGGGTGTTCACAGTGGGTGGGGCGCAGGCGGTCGCGGCGCTCGCCTATGGGACCGAGACCATCCCACGAGTCGATAAGATCGTCGGGCCGGGGAATAGTTATGTCGCCGCGGCAAAGGCGCTGGTGTTCGGCGCGGTTGGGATCGACATGATCGCCGGACCCTCGGAGGTGCTCATCGTCGCCGACGGCGCGGCGCCCCCCGAGTGGATGGCGATGGACCTTTTCGCGCAGGCCGAACATGACGAACAAGCCCAGGCATTGTTGCTCTCTCCCGATGCGTCGTATTTGCAAGCGGTCGCGGCGAGCATCGAGCGGGACCTCCCGGCGATGGAGCGCGCTTCGATTATCGAGGCGGCCTTGTCCTCCCGAGGGGCTTTGATCAAGGTACGGGACATCGAGGAAGCGATTGATCTCGTCAACCGTATCGCGCCGGAACATCTTGAACTGGCCCTGACGGATGCGGAGCAATGGGTACCGAAGGTCAAGCACGCGGGGGCGATTTTCGTCGGGCCCTACGCGGCGGAGGCGCTCGGAGACTACTGCGCGGGCCCCAACCACGTGTTGCCGACCGGCCGCACGGCGCGCTTCTCCTCGCCGCTCGGCGTTTACGATTTTCAGAAGCGATCCTCGTTGATCATGTGCCCGGCGCCGGCGGCAAGCAAGCTAGGCCGCACGGCCGCCGTTTTAGCGCGTGCCGAAGGGCTTACGGCGCACGCCCGTTCGGCCGAGTACCGCATCCTGCCCGGGCGCTGATGAAGCGCTGCACCGAGCAAGCACCGGGAGCGATGAACCCGGCGCGGGTCGACGACTGGGTCCGACCCGAGGTGCGGGAGCTTGCGGCCTATGCCATCCCCGAGGCCCACGGATGCATCAAACTCGATGCCATGGAGAACCCTTACTGCTGGCCCGAGGAGCTCGCCGGCGCGTGGTTGGAGGTTCTCCGCCATGTCCTGCTGAACCGCTATCCCGACGGCGAAGCCCGCGCCCTGAAGGATCGCCTCGCGACCTATCTGCAACTGCCCTCGGGATTGGATCTGCTGCTCGGTAACGGTTCCGATGAGCTTATCCAAATGCTTGGGTTAACCGTGGGAGGGCCGGGCCGGTGCTTGGTAGCGCCCGAACCCACGTTTGCCATGTATCGGCTGATCGCCAAGATCACGGGCCTCGAGTATGTGGGAGTGCCTTTGAGAAGCCCGAATTTCGATCTCGATGGCGCGGCGATGCTCAGCGCGATCCAAGGTCGTCAGCCGGCCGTAGTTGCTTTGAGCTACCCCAACAACCCCACCGGAAATCTTTTCGATCGCGGGCTCATCGCGGAGATCATCGCCGCAAGCCCCGGTTTAGTCTTGATCGACGAGGCCTACTTTAGTTTCGCTGGCGGGACCTGGCTTGATGAGCTATCGCGTCACCCGCGAGTACTGATACTCCGCACCCTTTCCAAGATCGGACTGGCGGGCCTACGCATCGGCATGCTGATCGGAGCGCCGGAATGGCTTGCCGAGATCAATAAAACCCGGTTGCCGTACAACCTGAATTCTCTATCACAAGCGAGCGGCGCGTTCATGCTCACACACGCCGAGGTGTTCGCAGCCCAGATCGTGCGGATATGCTCGGAACGTCAAGCGCTCTATCAAGCGCTCGTTGCGATGCGAGGCCTGCAGGTGTGGCCCAGCCGCACGAATTTCCTGCTCCTACGCATACCTGGCCGGGCCGATCAGGTATTCAATGGACTTAGACGCGAGAACATACTCGTAAAAAATTTAAATGGGCGGCATCCGCTCCTCGCGGATTGTCTGCGGGTGACGGTCGGCCGGCATGAGGAAAACGAGGCGTTTTGTGCGGCATTGACAATACACCTCTGCGAATAAAACTACTTTGTGCACCCCCCAACCTCTTTGGTTATGTATAATTCGCCTCATCTGAACGGCGGTTTCCCAGCATTTGGAGATGGTATGTGAGCGATGACGAGGTAAATTGCAAGCGGCGCCGATTTCTTACCACGGCGGCGTCGGTCGTGGGCGGCACGGGCGTGGTATTGGCTGCAACGCCTTTCGTGGCCTCCTTGCAGCCGAGCGCCAAGACATTGGCCGAAGGCGCGCCCATCGAAGTGGATATCAGCCATCTCAAACCCGGTCAGTTGATGCGGGCGATGTGGCGACGTAGCCCGGTGTGGGTGCTGCGCCGCTCAGAAGAGGCGCTGGCGACCCTCAGCGGACACCAGGAAGAACTGATTGATCCTGCCTCCGAGGAGCCGCAACAACCCGCTTATGCGGCGAATAACCACCGCTCGATAAATCCCGAATATCTGGTGCTCATCGGGATCTGCACCCACCTCGGGTGCTCGCCGGCCTATGTTCCCGCGGGGGAATCGTCGGATTTGTCATCGCAGCTCGGGGCGAATTGGCGTGGAGGTTTCTTTTGTCCTTGCCACGGTTCGCGGTTCGATCTCGCCGGGCGCGTCGAGAAGGGGTTCCCGGCCCCGAGTAATCTTGTCGTGCCTCCCCACCGGTATCTAAGCCCGACTCGCCTATTGATTGGGGCAGACGAGAAAGGCGTGGCATGAGCAGCCGCCGGTCGCGATTGCTCGATTGGGTCGACGCGCGATTTCCGCTGAGCAAACTCTGGAACGAGCACGCGGCGAAATACTATGCGCCAAAGAATTTTAACTTCTGGTATTACTTCGGTTCGCTCGCGCTGCTCGTCCTCTTCATCCAGATCGTCACGGGGATCTGGTTGGCGATGTACTACAAACCCGATGCCGGTCAGGCGTTCGCTTCGATCGAATACATCATGCGCGATGTCGAGTGGGGTTGGCTCATTCGCTACATGCATTCGACCGGAGCCTCGGCGTTCTTCATCGTGATCTATCTGCATATGTTCAGGGCGCTGTTATACGGCTCGTATAAACGCCCGCGAGAACTTTTGTGGTTGATCGGCATGACAATCTATTTCTTGCTCATGGCGGAGGCCTTCTTCGGTTATCTCCTACCCTGGGGGCAAATGTCCTATTGGGGCGCCAAGGTCATCACCTCGCTATTCGGCGCCATTCCCGTGATCGGCGAAGATATCGCTTTGTGGATCAGGGGCGACTACGAAGTTTCCGACGCTACGCTGAACCGATTCTACGCGTTTCATGTCATTGCGGTTCCCCTGGTCCTGATCGGCATGGTGGTGGCTCATCTCCTAGCCCTGCACGAGGTCGGGTCTAATAATCCCGATGGCGTCGAGATAAAGTACCGGAAGGATGCAAAAGGCATCCCGCTCGATGGCATCCCGTTTCACCCTTATTACACAGTAAAAGACCTCGTCGGAATCGTCGTGTTCCTGATCTTGTTTTCGCTGGTGGTATTCTTCATACCGGAGATGGGCGGCTGGTTCTTGGAGCATAATAACTTCGAGCCGGCCAATCCGATCGTAACGCCGGAGCACATTGCTCCGCTGTGGTATCTCACGCCTTTTTACGCGGTCTTACGCGCCATTCCGGATAAGCTTCTCGGTGTCCTCGCCATGACCCTGGCTATAGTAGTCCTGTTTTTACTTCCATGGTTGGATAAAAGCCCAGTCAAGTCGATCCGTTACCGCGGACCCTTATACAAAACGGCGTTGGCCCTCTTCACGATCAGCTTTATCGGGCTGGGTTATCTGGGGACGCAAAACCCAACGGGTCTTTATACCTTGCTCGCCAGGATCTTCTCAACATTGTACTTCCTATTCTTCCTGCTCATGCCGCTCTATACCAAATGGGATAAATCGAAGCCCGTGCCAGAGCGCTTGAGTTGAGGGCGCGAAGTGCGAACAGCGGCTCCAGCGCTCATCGGTGTTTCGCTACTCGGTTTGTGTAGCCTCGCCGAAGCGGGCCAGCCTTTGGAGTCGATTGAAATTGATATACGCGATAAAGCGTCCCTGCAACGCGGGGCAAAAGTATTCGTGAATTATTGCCTGAGTTGCCATTCCGCGTCGTATATGCGCTTTTCCAGAATTGCCTCCGACCTGGTTATTCCGGAGCCGCTGGTGGTTGAAAACCTGATGTTTGTAACTGATAAGATAGGAAATACGATGGAGATTGCGATGCGGGCCGAGGACGCGGAAGCATGGTTTGGAGTCGTTCCGCCCGATTTGTCCGTGATCGCCCGGTTGCGGAGCCCGGATTGGTTGTTTGCGTTTCTCACCTCGTTCTATCTCGACCCGAGCCGGCCGACGGGCGTTAACAACCTCGAGGCCAGGGGTACCGCGATGCCGCATGTATTATGGGAATATCAGGGGTGGCGGCGGCTCGCTCAGCAGATCGAGAATGCAGGGCGAGGTGATAGCCTGAGCCTGGAGATGGCCATCGCGGGCCGCTTGCCCGACAGTGAATACAAGAACATGGTCCGAGACCTAGTCAGTTTCCTTGCCTATCTTGCGGAACCTGTTAAGCCCTTGCGGCAGAACGTAGGCATTGGCGTGTTGTTATATCTCGCCGTATTTTTGGCCATTGCGTATTTACTCAAGCAAGAGTACTGGAAAGATATATAAGTCATCCTAGCCATGCCGCCGATCACGACTCTCACTCATTATATCGGCTCGTTGGTGTAAGCCGATGGCTGTGCTCTCCGGCAGACGCTCTGTTATGACCCTCTACTGCGAGCCGAAGGATCCCATCGGACACTGTGCTCGGATCGTGTTAGCGGAAAAAGACGTGAGCGTCGACATCAACTATGTCGGGCTGGATAACCGGCCTGAAGATCTCAACGAACTTAACCCTTACGGCACGGTGCTGACGCTCATCGATCGCGATCTTGTGCTATACGACGCTCAGATCATGATGGAATATTTGGACGAGCGTTTTCCGCACCCTCCTCTGTTGCCGGTCGATCCGGTGGCGCGCGCCAATAACCGTCAGTTTCGGTATCGGGTGTTTCGTGATCTTTACCACTGGATCGACAGCGTTACCGGGAAGAATGAGATTGCGGCATCCAATGCACGCAAGGCTCTGCGCGATAATCTGACGGTGATAGCGCCGAGTTTCGTGCAGTGCCAGTATTTCATGTCAGCCGATTATTCGTTGGTGGACTGTTCGATAGCGCCCTTGCTTTGGCGGTTGCACTACTACGGCATCAAACTGCCGAATCAAGCAAAGCCGCTTCTAAAGTACGCGGAACGCTTGTTCGCGCGATCGTCGTTCAAATTCAGCCTATCGGAGTTTGAAAAGGACATGCGGGAACAATAAGAGCGTTTTTGATCTGCATTCAGAGAGATACAGGGCGCTGGGTTTACGATATTATGTTTCCGATTATCCTGTTAGCGCCACGCACCTGCAACAGAGTTCGTGGGCGGAAGCCGGACTGGTTTCCGATGACTTCGTAGGGCCATTAGAAATGAAGAAACTAAGTTCTACGCGTCCGTATTTGCTGCGCGCATTTTACGCCTGGATCGTTGATAACCAGCTTACCCCGCATCTGATCGTGGATACGACCCGCCCCGGGGTGGTGGTTCCTCCGCAGTATGTGAAAAATGGCAGAATCCTACTCAATATAGCGCCTGCCGCCGTACACGGTTTGAGAATCGATAATACCTCGATTGAATTCAGCGGACGGTTTGGCGGAAAGGCTTACGGGATCCTCGTTCCGCTCACCGCAGTCGAAGCCATCTATTCCAAGGAAAACGGCAAGGGCATGGTGTTTGCCCCCGAACCGGATGCGGCGAACCGTCCTGCGCCGCGGAAACCCGCCCTAAAGCTGATCAAATAACAAGCCAAAGCTTGCTTGCCCGGGCCGGGGGCGCTTCCTGCTAGCTAGGGCGCGTCGCTATATTCGAATAGCTTGACGACTTTCCGCACACCTCCGATGCGGCGGGTCAACTCGGCGACCGCGGCGCCCTCCTTACGGTTTAAAAGCCCCATGAGATAAACCACGGCGCTTTCTGTTACCACTTTGACGCGCGTAGGATCGAAGCCCTTGATTCTAAGATGCTGTGTTTTTACCTGTGTCGTTATCCAGGTGTCGTTGCTACGCGCGGCAAGCGAACTGATGCGTCCGACACGGATGTAATCGTGAACCTGCCGGACCTTCTCGGTATCGGCGGCGAGATCATGAATGCGTTGCCGCAGATCCTCCGTCGCCGCTTCTCCCGTGAGGAGCACGATGTTGTTGTAGCTCGTCGCGTTAATGTGCGAGTTGGAATTGAGATCGGGATTCCGATACACGGAGTTAGAGATTTTCAATTCGATAGCTTCATCCTCGACGAACGTGCCCGTCGTGCGGGTGTCATGGGCCACGACGGCGCCTCCCGCCACACCGCCCACGATGACGGGTCCGCAACCCGAGAGCATCCATAGCAGTGCAAAGCCGCAGCACGTTCCTATTATAGCGCTTCTACCCATCATGCCCGTTCTCCTGTCCGAGTAATTGCCTATCCACGAGGTCGCACACGCAATGTATGAGCATAATGTGGACTTCTTGGATCCTGGCCGTAGACCAACCGGGTACGCGGATCTCGATGTCCCCTTCTTTGAGATGCTGCGCGGCCTTACCGCCGTCGCGGCCGCTCAACAGGGCGACTCGCATGTCCCGATCATGCGCCGCATCGATCGCACTCACAATATTCGGCGATTCACCGCTCGTCGAAATCGCGAGCAAGATATCTCCCGATTGACCCAATGCGCGGATCTGTTTGGAAAACACTTCGGCAAATTGATAATCGTTGGCAATCGAGGTTATCGTGGAGGGATCGGTCGTGAGGGCGAGCGCAGGTAATCCAGGCCGTTCCGCCTCGAATCGGTTGAGCATCTCCGCCGCGAAGTGCTGCGCATCGGCGGCCGATCCACCGTTTCCGCAGGCCAATAATTTATTTCCTTCCAGCAAAGCGCCGGCGACCATACGGGCCGTACGTGCGACCAGAGGAGCCAGCGACCCCGCGCATTTTTGCTTGAGATCGATACTCTCGCGGAATATTTCAATGACTCGTTCGGTGTAGTCCATGTTCTTACTCAGCGCCTGCATCCGGCAACGGACGCCTCCCCTGATGGCCCCTGTGCTAGGCTTGAAACGCGGCCTTAATCCACTCCGTACACGGCTTGGCGCCGGTGACGACGACAACATCGAACCGGCATGGCGCATGGCCCGTGCTTATCCTGTGCGTCTGTAGATAATGGCTAGCCGTCTTAAGTATGCGCGTCTGTTTCGTGTGATTGATCGTCTCGAGAGGAGAACCATAGTCGGTGCTGGCGCGGTAGCGCACTTCTATAAATACCAGCGTGTCATTATCTTTCATTACTATGTCGATCTCACCGGCCAGGCAGCGATAATTCCGTGTAAGCAGCCGCAACCCCCGCGCGCCCAAATAGCGGAGAGCGATGCTTTCGGCCCATGCCCCGCGCTCGCCAGTTTTCATGCCGGCGATCTTTATTCGCGCAGCAACGCAGGCACGCCGCTCAGGAATTGAGCCCACGCTAGCTGCCGACGAATGCGTTTGTGTTCATCCATACGCAGGATACCGGTGACACCCTCCAGGCGTGCCGAGGGATCGCTTTGAAGCGCTCCGATGCGAGTCATTAGGGCGTAGGCATCGACGCCAAAAGCATACAGCCGCGCATGGGTCTCAAATCTCTTAGGCCAATGATGCCTCGTGCTCGCGCTAAGTTCGCTGCGGTAAGGATCGAGCACCCACGGCATGTCACCGAATATCACCCCATCGAGGGCGCTATCGGCTTCCGGGGTAGGCGCGGGGGAGTAGACGTGGGATGTCGCGTAGATCGGCAGGCGATCACGGCCGTGCGAGCTCATCCACGGAAGGATTAAACGCGCCTCACTGGGGGAAGCGGCCATGAAAACGAAGTCCGCTGAAGAGCCTGCGGCGTAGGCCTCGCCTAGCGGTGTCGGCGGTGCTGGAGGGCGAACGCTAGCGCGCATCAGCTCCGCAACCGCAGTCTCGATATTCCTGGCATCACGTTGATAGGTTTGCTGGAGCACGATCTCGCCTCCCAGATCCTGCCAGCGTTGCTTGAACGCCCGCAACAGCCGTTCGCCCCAGGGAGTGGCAGGTGTTAAGACCAGTGCGCTCAAGCGCCCATCCAACCAAGCGCGCTCGGCGATCTGCTCGGCCTCGTCCTCCGGCGGCAGGCCAAACTGATACAAATACTGAATATCAGTGCGGTGATCCAAGCCCTCGATCCGGTTCAACGCCAGCGTCGGCACCGCCATCACGTTGGAGGCAACCAATACCTTCAGCGCTTGTTTGTCCAAGGGACCGACGACAAACTCGGCGCCCTCCTCTACCGCACGCCGATAGACGGCGGGGGCGTTGGCCGCATTGGTGTCATGGATCGATAGGGTACGCCGCGCGCTGTTTGCGCCATCGCTGTACCAGGCGGCGATGAAACCGTCTTTGATTGCGGCCGCGGCTTCGGCATACTGGCCGAACAGAGGCAGCAGCAGCGCGATGTGCTCGGGATCAAGGTTCAGAACGGCCCGTTGCTCCCGGACTCGCGGCAAGGCTTCTTGACGCGCCGGGTGATGAGGGTATTGCTTCTCCCAAGTGGCGAGCAGTGCTTCGAACGAGAGGTCATTGTCTGATCTCGCGATAAGCGCGAGATCAATCCAGCCACGTAGCAATGGCGAGCCGAGGGATCGTTCTTGGGTGAGATCGGAACGCGTGACCTGATGGAGTGTGTCCCAAATAGCCAAGCGATTGGCGCGCTTCAATTTTTCGTCGGCGAGATAGGGATCCAGCGCAACCTGCTCCCGCGCCGCCGGCAAAAATTCACCCTTGGCTTGATAGGCGTCGGCAAGAACCCGATGGTAGCGCGGGCGTAACGCATCGGGAACCCGATCGCCTTCGATACGCTTTAATGCGGCCAGCGCTTCCTCGGCGTTGCGGCTCCGCAAAGACGTTTGCGCCGATAAGAGGGTGTGCCATACTTTCAAGTAGTGCTCGCGCGCCGGAACCTTGATGCCGTCCAAGACCTGGCGGGCCGCTCCCACGCGTCTCGCTTTCAAAAACGTATCCGCCGCGCGCAGCCCGAACAGGTAGGATTCGGGTGCCGAGGAAATCGCCTGCAAACGTTGAAACTCGGCGGCCGCAGCCTCTAGCTTTCCGGACTGCAACAAACGCATAGCCTGTTGGTCGGAGTAAGGCTTGACCTGCGGCCCGCGCGATGCAACGTGCGCACATCCTGCCGCCACTGCGAACAGCAGGAAAGCAAACCGGCGCAGGGTGTTGTTTAATAATCGGGGCATTCTCACGAACAGTATCGGAAGGGCTTGCGGCCGTGTCAATCGAGCAGGGTGTTCTTTACGTCGTAGCGACGCCTATCGGAAATCTTCAGGATCTCAGTCCGCGCGCGCGGCAAGTGCTCGCCGGCGTTGATGTGGTGTTCGCGGAAGATACCCGTGTGAGCGCGCGTCTATTAAACCATTTTGCGATCGCGACACCGCTGTTACCATTTCATCAACATAATGAAAGACGTGTGTGCCCTGGCGTGGTGCGGCGTTTGGCAGCCAGACAAAGCGTTGCTCTGATTTGCGATGCCGGCACGCCCTTGATAAGCGATCCGGGCTATCATTTGGTGCAAGCCGTACGCGCCGCCGGTTACAAATTATGCTCGATTCCGGGGCCTTGCGCGATCGTCGCGAGTCTTGCAGTGGCCGGCCTACCCACGGATCGGTTTGTCTTTGAGGGATTCCTGCCCTCACGGCGGGCCGCGCGCCGGGATCGCTTGTCGGTACTACGCCATGAACAGAGGACCCTCGTGGTTTACGAAGTTCCGCACCGCTTGCGGGATTGTGTTGCCGACATGAATGAGCTTTTCGGAGCGGATCGTCGCGTGACGCTGGCGCGGGAGTTGACGAAAATTTACGAGGAAACGTTTGCCGGAACCTTGCGCGGCCTGTCCGAATGGTTGCAAGAGAAGGCGCGTGTCCAGGGCGAGATCGTGATCGTAGTCGCGGGTGCGGCGGGGGATGCCCATGATCATGAGCGGTTGCGGCATTCGGTCGCGACCCTATTGAAATACCTGCCGGCGAGGCAAGCGGTAGCAGCCGCGACCGAGATTTCCGGCGCGAATAAGAATCGGATCTACCGGCTCATGCTAGAGATCGCATCTCACAGCGTTGCCGAGCACGGGAAGCCGGAAGAAAGCGCGGGATCTTGCAAATCGGGCGAGATCTCAACAAACTAAGGTCGCAAGGAGTCAACCGGGTAGTCGCTGTGTCGATGCGATGCAGAGGAAAGTCCGGGCTCCAAGGGCAGGGTGCCAGGTAACGCCTGGGGAGTGCGAACTCACGGAAAGTGCCACAGAGAAAAGACCGCCAACCCCCGGCGGGCAAGCCGGTAACGGTTCGGCCGATCGGGGCGGCAAGGGTGAAAAGGTGCGGTAAGAGCGCACCGCGCCGGCTAACGCCGGTGGCAGGGTAAACCCCACCTGGAGCAAGGCCAAATAGGGGAGCGAGCCTCCACCATGAGGGGTGGCGACACGTGGCCCGCGTGGGCTCCCGGGTAGGTCGCTAGAGGTGCATGGTGACATGCATCCAAGATAAATGACTGCCCCGCTGAGGCCGTTTTGTGCCGCGGCGGACAGAACCCGGCTTACAGGTTGACTCCTGCTTTCTCAGTCCCTTGTATCGAGGGAGCCACGGGCACTGGCTGCTTAGGTTTCCTGGGGTTGCCGATGTCTACGCAGTACCACACGATAATCTTAACTAGCGACATTAATTATCTAAGCTAATCGCACCATTCGGAACCATCTTTAGGCGCCGTGAAACTGGCCGTTCCGGCCGTCGTGCCGCGAAAATATAAGTCCCTGTTCAAGAAGCGACTTTCAGACGCTGGTGGTGAATGATTTCTTGACATCTCGCGGCTGGGTTCTTATAGTTCGTCTGTGGGGAAACGTGGGGAAATGTGGATCCTTACTATCCATGGGCAAGGTGTCGTTTCAGGGGATCAATGCGCTGAGTCTCGATGCCAAGGGGCGTCTGGCGATTCCAAGCGGCTATCGGGAACAAATAGCGACCGTGTGTGGCAACTCGCTTGTGCTTACCCTTAGCCCGTATGATCCCTGCCTGTGGTTATATCCCGTGAAGGAATGGGAAGCCATCGACGTAAAATTGCAGCAACTTTCTGATTTCGATAAGCAAAGCAGACGCACGAAGCAAATGATGCGGGGTTATGCAAGCTCCTGTGTACTCGATGCGCAGGGCAGGATCCGCATTCCCGAGTCGCTGCGGGAGTTCGCAAACCTCGTGAAATATATTACCTTTTTAGGTCAGGGCAATCGCTGCGAGCTATGGGATGCCGACGCCTGGGTAGGACAGCGGGATGAATGGCGATCCGACATTGGGCGCGGTGTCGGAACGGCGTCGGAGGCGTTGCGCGATTTAGCGTTGTAGGCGCGTGCAGGGTACCGGAGGCTCCCATACCCCGGTATTGGTGAACGAGGTTGTGAAGCTCCTCGTTCTCCACGACGCGGGCTTGTATATTGACTGTACGTTCGGGCGAGGTGGACATGCACGCGCAATTTTGCAGCGCCTGGGGCGGCGAGGACGCCTGGTCGTGAGCGATCGTGATCCGGCGGCCATATTAGCGGCGGAACAGTTCGCGGCCGGGGATCCTCGAGTCGAGGTGGCCCGAGGCTCGTTCGCGCTACTGGAGCGACTCGCACACGCTGCGGCGATCGCCGGCCAGGTCGATGGGATTCTGTTCGACCTCGGTGTTTCTTCGGCGCAGTTGGATGATTCCCGGCGCGGTTTTAGCTTCGGCCACGATGGTCCACTCGACATGCGCATGGACAATGAATCCGGTTTTACGGCCGCGCAATGGATCGCGGCCGTGTCCACTCGGGAACTGGCGGAGGTTTTTCGTGCATATGGCGAAGAACGGTTTGCAACCAGAATCGCGCGTGCCATCGTGAGAGAACAAGCCCTTGCGCCAATCACGACGACTAAGCGTCTGGCGGAAATCGTCGCCCGCGCGAAACCGGTGTGGGAAAAAAATCTGCATCCGGCCACACGCTGCTTTCAAGCGCTACGGATTGTTATTAATGACGATCTCGATGAGCTTAAGCTCGGCCTTCGGCAGGCGGCAAAGGTATTGCGTAGCGGCGGACGCCTCGTAGTAATAAGTTTCCATTCGTTGGAAGACCGTATCGTAAAGCGATTTATACGTGACGAATCGCAGGGACGGTCCACCCCTCGGAGCTTACCGCCGCGTGTCGCTGCGGAAGGTCTGACCTTAAAACAGGTGTGTGGTCCGATGAAACCCACAGTCGAGGAGATCGGCCGCAATCCGCGGGCGCGAAGCGCGATCTTGCGGGTGGCGGAGAAGCTCCCATGACGCGGATCTTGTGCCCTTTGCTGGTGGGTTTGGTAGTTATCACCGCCCTGGCAATCACCATGACCCGGCATCAAAGCAGAAAGTTGTTTGTCGAACTGCAAGCGCTCGAGCAGAGGCGTGACGCCATGAATGATGAATGGGGGCGGTTGCAATTGGAGCAGGCCACCTTGGGGACGCACGGACGTATCGAAGAGCGCGCGCGCAGCGCGCTGAACATGACGATGCCGTCCGTCGCGGACGTGATCATCGTGACCGAGTGATGGTCCGGCGCAAGCAGCTGTTTTTCGACGGTCGACGGCGATTCGTCGTCAGCGCATTCGTGGTGGGCGCGGCGCTACTCGTTTGGCGGGCAGTCTATCTTCAACTCGCCGAAACCGATGTGCTTCAGGGACACGGGGCGGATCGCTATCTTCGAACCGTTGAATTACCGGCGCATCGGGGGACGATCACCGATCGGCATAACGAGCCGCTGGCAGTCAGTACCCCGGTAAGCTCGGTGGGCGTTATTCCTTCCAAACTCACGCAAGTGCGCGGCCGCTGGCCCGCACTCGCGCGGGCGCTCGGGATTTCAGCTCAAGAGTTGTCGGCGTTCGTACAATCGCGGCTGGAGCGCCGCTTCGTTTTACTTAGAAGACACGTTCCCCCCGAGCTTGCCGAGGAGGTGATGCGGCTTGATATCGACGGGGTGGAGCTCCGCCAAGAAGTACATCGGTATTATCCGGCGGGGGAGGTGACGGCACACTGTGTCGGGTTTACCGATATCGATGATAAGGGGCAGGAAGGTATCGAGCTTGCCTACGACGAACACTTACGGGGTGTCTCCGGCTCAAAACGCGTGATCCAGGACTTGATCGGGCATGTCGTTGAAAACGTGGAAAGCGTGCGCGCGCCGCAACCGGGCCATGATCTGGCGCTGAGCATCGATAAGCGCATTCAATACGTGGCCTACCGCGAGCTCAAGGCCGCCGTACGCGAGCACCAAGCCCGGGCGGGTTCAATGGTGGTGCTCGACACCCAAACCGGAGAAGTGCTCGCCGCGGTCAATCAACCCTCCTACAACCCGAATAACCGGAAGCAGTTACGGGCCGGTTATTTTCGCAACCGGGCGCTCACGGACACCTTCGAACCCGGCTCGACGATCAAGCCCTTCACCATTGCTACCGCTTTAGAGTCGGGGGCGATCGGCGTCAAGACCATGATCGATACCCGTCCGGGAACCCTGCGGGTTGGGCGGCATACCGTACGCGATTTGCACGATTACGGTCTGCTCGATGTGACCGGCATCATTAGCAAATCAAGTAATGTAGGCATCACCAAAATCGCATTATCGTTAGAACCCGGGCAGCTTTGGGGGATGCTCGCGCGGCTGGGATTCGGCGTCGCGACGGGCTCCGGTTTCCCGGGGGAGGCAGCCGGGCGCCTACAACATTATGCTGCATGGCGCACGATCGATCAGGCGACGCTAGGATTCGGGTACGGCCTCTCGGTCACGGCATTGCAACTCGCAAAAGCCTACCTGGCCTTCGCGAATGACGGGATGGTGCTACCGGTAAGCCTGACGCGGTTGCCGGAGCGGCACGGCGGACGGCGCGTGATGAGTCGTTTAAGCGCGCAAACGGTGCGCGGCATGCTGGAGGCGGCCGTGCGCCAAGGCACCGGCGCGTTGGCGCGCATCACCGGCTACCGCGTCGCGGGCAAGACTGGGACCGTGCACAAACCGGCCCCTGGGGGAGGTTATGCCGAGGACCGATATGTATCCCTGTTTGCTGGAATGATCCCGGCCAGCCGGCCGCGGCTGATAGCGGTCATAATGATCGATGAACCGGCCAGAGGCGAGCATTTCGGCGGACAAGTCGCCGCGCCGGTATTTGCAAGGGTGATGCGTGATACGACCCGCTTGCTCGACATACCGCCCGATGACATTGCCCCCTTGCTTCCCCAGAATGAGCAGTTTCTCACCCGCGTTCATACGCCGGATTTATCACCCGTGATCCGTCCATGAACGCTCTCGCGCAACAACCCGCTCGAGTCCTCAGTTGCCTCCTGGATGGATTTGGCCAGGTAGCGCCGCCGCAAGACCGGTTCATCCGGGAACTGTGTACGGATAGCCGCTTGGCACGCGGGGGTGACTTGTTTTTAGCCTATCCAGGCGTTACTCAGCATGGCGGTGATCATATGCGGGAGGCGATACGCGCGGGGGCTGTCGCCATCGCCTTGGATGCCGCCTACGATCGCCCTACACTGTCCGCCGAGCCGATTCCAATCGTGCGGGTGCCGCGGCTACGCTTATGCGTCGGGGAGATTGCCGCGCGTTTCTACGCTCATCCCTCTCGGCATCTCTTGGCGATCGGGGTGACGGGCACGAACGGCAAATCCTCCGTGACACACACGATCGCCCGCGTGCTCGATAGCGCTGGGAATGTCGGCCCGTGCGGTGTCGTGGGCACCCTGGGTTGGGGCCGGGTGGACGATCTCACGCCCGCGACCCACACCACGCCGGATGCGGTGACGATGCAGCGTCAGCTCGCCGACCTGCGCGCTCGGCGAGCGCGCTCGGTTGTCTTGGAAGTGTCCTCGCACGGTTTAGATCAAGGGCGCGTCGCGGGCGTCGAGTTTGCCATTGCGGTGTTTACCAACCTCAGTCGCGATCACCTCGATTACCACGGCGACATGGCTGCTTACGGCGAGGCGAAGAAGTTGCTCTTTCAATGGCCGCGGTTGCGGGCGGTGGTGCTGAATCTCGATGATTCTTATTGCCAGGGGATTTCCGCGGTCCTAGCGCCCGACGTTCGTGTGTTCGGTTATACCCTAAATGATACGCAATTGCCGGTGAACGAGTGTATCGTGGGTAGCGCTCTCAAGCTGTACGATCGAGGCTTGTCGCTTCGCGTCGGGGTAGGAGGACAAACCGCCGAGATCGAGAGCCCGCTTTTGGGACGGCTCAACGCCTACAATCTACTCGCCTCCCTCGGCGCGTTGCTGGCGGCCGGTGTAGCACTTGAGCGAGCGGCCGAGGGGCTCGCATCGGTGGGGCCGGTTCCCGGGCGGATGGAGCGCTTCTCCGCCGGTGGTGGATCGCCCCTCGTTGTTGTCGACTACGCCCATACACCGGATGGTTTGCAGCAAGCGCTGACCGCTCTGCGCCAGTTACGATCCGGAAAGCTATTTTGTATTTTCGGTTGTGGCGGGGAACGGGATGCCGGAAAACGGCCGCTCATGGGGAGAATCGCCGAAGCCCTGGCCGATCGTGTGATCCTGACGACCGACAACCCGCGGCGCGAGGATCCGGCGGCAATCGTTAAGGATATCCTGGGCGGCATGATTGATCCGGCGCGGGTGCGCAGCGAGCCGGACCGGGCGCGCGCGATCGCCTCTACCATTGAGCAGGCGACTGAAAACGATACGGTATTGATCGCCGGTAAAGGCCATGAAGACTATCAAGACAACGGCGGGGTGCGCAGTCCGTATAGCGACCGCCAGGTGGTAAAGCAACTTCTGCGCGGGCCCAAACCGTGATTCGTATGCGCCTCTCCGATTTGACGGGTGTTTTGGGCGCGGAGCGCCACGGGAGGGATATCGAGTTCAGCGGTTGCACGACGGACTCTCGGAACCTATCTCCCGAGGCCTTATTCGTTGCGTTGCGCGGGCCTCACTTCGACGGCCATGACTTCGTGGACGCGGTTTTCGAGCGGGGAGCGGCCGCGGCCGTGATCGAGCATCCGATCGGCGGGGAGCGGCCCAGTTTAGTAGTCCCCGACACGCGCCGGGCGCTCGGGCTAATCGCGGCGCATTGGCGCCGGCGTTTCCGGCTTCCGCTCGTTGCCGTAACCGGTAGCAACGGCAAGACCACGGTGAAAGAGATGTTGGTGGCGATCCTCTCGCGTTGTGCTCGGGTGCTCGGGACGCAGGGCAACCTGAATAACGATATCGGCGTGCCCGTAACGCTGTTCAAACTCGATGAGCGATACGCGTACGCCGTGATCGAAATGGGCGCCAACCACCCCGGTGAGATCGCCGCGTTATGCGAGCTCGCGCAGCCCTCGGTGGCGGTGGTTACCCAATGTAGCCCGGCTCATTTGAAAGGGTTCGGTTCGATAGAAGGCGTGGCGCGCGCGAAGGGAGAAATCTTTACCCAACTGGGACCCGGGGATACGGCTGTCATTAACGCCGACGATCCCTATGCCGGGCTATGGCGCACGCTCGCGGGTGGCTGCCGACAACTGAGCTTCGGTTTCGACGCCTCGGCGGATGTCACGGCCACCGTGGTTGATACCGTCAGCGTGCTGGACGGGAGCCGGCTCCGCCTGCATACCCCGGCGGGGTCTATTGAGATCCATATCCAACTATTGGGGCGGCATAATATCAGCAACGCCTTGGCGGCGGCCGCGAGCGCGTTGGCTCTTGGAATCGATCTCGGAGACATCGCCGCGGGCTTGCAGTCGATGCGCGCCGTGCAAGGCCGATTGCAGCCGCGCGCCGGCCGCCGTGGAACGCGGGTTTTCGACGATAGTTACAACGCCAATCCGGGTTCGCTCAAAGCGGCCCTCGAGTTCTTGGCGAGCTGCCCCGGGGAGCCATGGCTGGTGCTCGGTGATATGGGAGAGCTCGGCCCCGAGGCCGCGGGTTACCATCACCAGGCGGGCGTATTGGCACGCCACCTCGGGATACAGCGCTTATACGCGACCGGCGATCTGGCGCGCGCGAGCGTGGACGGATTCGGGCCGGGCGGGCGGTATTTCTCGACTGTCGATACGCTCGTTGAATCCTTGGGCGGCGATCTCCATCCACGGGTCACCGTACTAGTGAAGGGTTCGCGTTCGATGCGCATGGAACGGGTGGTGGGCTTTCTGCAGCAGGAAGGGGAATAGGCGTGCTCCTCTATCTCAGCGAATTTCTGGCGGAGCTCAATAGTGGGTTCCGCGTTTTCCAATACCTGACCTTGCGCACCATCCTCGGTGTTCTGACCGCGCTCGTAATCTCGCTGGTAGTCGGGCCGTTCATGATCAGGCGTTTGACGCACCACCAGATCGGCCAAAGCGTGCGTGACGATGGCCCGCAAAGCCATCTGGCGAAATCGGGCACACCCACGATGGGCGGGTTACTCATTTTGACCTCCATCGTGGCCAGCACTTTATTATGGTCGAATTTGGATAATCGGTTTACGTGGGTTGCTCTCATCGTGACCATGTTGTTCGGAACCATCGGCTGGGTGGATGACTACCGCAAGGTGGTAAAACGCCAATCGACGGGTCTCTCGGCGCGAGAAAAATTTCTCTGGCAATCGTGCGCGGGTCTCGGTGCCGCGCTATTTCTCTATCTTACCGCGGGCTCCCCCACGGAAACGCAGTTAATCGTACCGTTCGTCAAGGCCGTGGTGATCGATCTCGGCTGGTTTTTCGTGCTGTTCAGTTATTTCGTCATCGTGGGAACCAGCAATGCCGTGAATCTTACCGATGGCCTGGATGGTTTAGCGATACTCCCCACGGTGGTGGTAGCCAGTGCCTTGGCGATATTCGCATACGTTGCCGGGAACGTGAAAATTTCCACTTACCTGGGCGTGCCCTACGTGCCCGGGGTGGGCGAGCTTAGTGTTTTCTGCGGCGCGATCACGGGCGCCGGCCTTGGGTTTCTCTGGTTTAACGCCTATCCGGCTCAGGTGTTCATGGGTGATATCGGGGCGCTGGCCCTCGGCGCCGCCTTGGGTATCGTCGCGGTGCTGGTGAGGCAAGAACTGGTGTTGCTGATCATGGGTGGGGTGTTTGTGATGGAGACCGTCTCGGTGATTCTGCAGGTGTCGTCTTTTAAGCTTACCGGCAAACGCATCTTCAACATGGCCCCCTTGCACCATCACTTCGAGCTTAAAGGGTGGCCCGAACCAAGGGTGATCGTCCGGTTTTGGATCATCACCGTGATCCTGGTGCTGGTGGGGCTCTCCAGCCTCAAGATCCGCTAGTCATGGGAGTCTCAATGGCGACTCACGAAGTAACGCAGGCCGTCGACACCGTCATCGTGGGTCTGGGGCTGACAGGTTTGTCCATAGCGCGTTTTCTCGCCAGCCGCGGTGTGCCGTTTGCCGTTACTGACAACCGTGAAAACCCGCCCGAGTCGAGCGCATTTAAACGCGAATTTCCGCACGTACCACTCGCTCTTGGCGGGTTTGATGAGAGCCTGTGCACACAAGCGCAGCGGTTGTTCGTGAGCCCAGGGGTGGCGCCGCGCGAGCCGATCATCCAAACAGCCCGCGCGCGCGGTATCGAGATTACCGGCGATATCGAGCTGTTTGCGCGCCACAGGTGCGCCCCAATCGTCGCGATCACCGGCACCAACGGTAAGAGCACGGTAACCTCGCTGGTCGCCGCGATGGCGGAGGTGAGCGGATTGGAGGCGCGCTCCGGCGGCAACCTTGGCACGCCGGCATTGGCCTTGATCGACGATACGGAGCCCGATGTCTATGTGCTCGAGCTTTCGAGCTTTCAACTGGAGACAAGCGAGTCGCTCACCCCCGAGGCCGCCGTGGTGCTTAACCTGACACCCGACCACATGGATCGTTATGCCTCGTTGGATGACTACGCCGGTGCCAAACAACGTATCTACCGCGGCACGGGTGTGATGGTCATCAATGAGGATGATGAACGCGTCGCCGCGATGAGGGCGGCGGGCCGGCGCGTGATCGGTTTCAGCCTCGGGATCCCGCGCGGGGACGGGTTCGGGGTTCGGGAGCGCCAGGACGAGCCTTGGCTGGCGCAAGGTGGCGATGAATTGTTGCCGGCGTCCGCGCTGCGGATCCGCGGGCGGCATAATATCGCGAACGCGCTTGCAGCTTTGGCGCTAGGGACCGCGATAAGCTTGCCGAGGCAGGGCATGCTCAAGGCGTTGCGGGAGTTTCGCGGTTTACCGCACCGGTGTGAATGGGTCGCGCGGCTTGGCGATATCGATTGGTATAACGACTCCAAGGGCACCAACGTGGGCGCCACCTGTGCCGCGATTCGCGGGTTGGGCGCCACGCGGCCCTTGGTGTTGATCGCGGGGGGCGATGGCAAAGGCGCAGACTTTCGGCCGCTCTCGGATGCGGTATCCGGACACGTGCGGGCGATAGTGATCATGGGGCGCGACGCCCCGCGCATCAAGTCCGCGCTTGCCGATGCGGTGCCCCTGCTGGAAGCCAAGGATATGCAGGAGGCGGTGTCCCAGGCGGCGCAACTCGCGATTCCAGGCGATGCCGTCCTGCTGTCGCCCGCGTGCGCAAGCCTCGACATGTTTCGTAGCTATGCCGAGCGCGGAGACGTGTTTATGCGCGCCGTGAGCGGGCTGGTAGCACAGTGAATCAAGCCGCGCCGCAAGCATTGCCTCGGGCCTTACCCAGGAGCTCCCGGCCGCGGGCGAACTACGATCCCTGGCTGGCCGGGTGTTTCGTGCTGTTATTAGCACTAGGACTGGTCATGGTCGCCTCCGCCTCGGTGACCATTGCCGATCGCGATTATCACGATCCCTTCTACTTCTTATGGCGGCAGATGGTGGCGGCGATGATCGGACTTAGCTGCTGCTTCCTGGCCGTGCGCACGCCGTTAGCCACATTGGAGCGCTTAGGCGCGTTATCGCTTTTTATGGCCTTGGCTCTGTTGATTGCGGTACTGGTGCCAGGCGTAGGACGAGTCGTCAACGGCAGCATGCGCTGGATCCCCATGGGGCCGGTATCGTTTCAGGCCTCCGAACTGGCGAAGCTTTTGGTCATCATCTATCTGGCGAGCTATCTCGTTCGCCACGAACACAAGGTCCGGTCGACCTTCGCGGGAACGATGAAGCCGTTCTTGGTGTTGACGCTCATTGGCGGTTTGCTGCTCCTAGAGCCCGATTACGGCGTCACCGCGGTATTATTCGCGACGGCCTTAGGCATGTTATTTCTCGGCGGAGTCCCGCTAACGCGTTTCCTGGGGTGGGGAGCAGTGGCTGTCACCGCATTAGTTGCGCTTGCGATGCTCGCGCCTTATCGCCTCGAACGCTTGATGACGTTCATGGATCCGTGGGCCGACCCGTATGACCGTGGATTCCAGTTAACCCAAGCGCTCATCGCGATTGGGCGCGGTGAATGGTGGGGCGTCGGACTCGGGGGTAGCATTCAGAAGTTATTTTATCTTCCCGAGGCACATACGGATTTCATATTTGCGGTGTTGGCGGAGGAATTGGGACTGATCGGATCGCTGGTCGTGATCGCCGCCTACACCCTGGTGGTCTGGCGCGCCGTCGCGATCGGCGGCCAGGCGCAACGCGCGGCTCAGCCCTTCGCGGAGCACCTCGCCTACGGGATCGGTTTGCTCATCGGACTCCAAGCGCATATCAACATCGGAGTGAACATGGGGGTGCTGCCGACCAAGGGGCTGACGCTGCCCTTGGTGAGCTATGGGGGTAACAGCATGATGGTGACCTGCGCCGCGTTCGGGATCTTATTCCGCGTGGAGCGTGAAGCGAGGGTTCGGCGTGATGGCGGGTAGACCGGTGCTGATGATGGCCGGCGGTACGGGAGGACATATTTTCCCCGCTCTCGCGGTGGCCGAACGGCTGCGCGACTTGGGCGTGCCCCTGATTTGGCTTGGGACTCGAGGCGGGCTGGAAGCGATCATTGTCCCTAAGGCGGGTTTCGATCTTATTACCATCGCCGTATCCGGGTTCCGGGGCAAAGTGCTGATCAAGCAGGTCATCGCACCGCTGCAGATCGTGTTCGCGCTGCTCCAGTGTCTCGTGCTCTTGGTACGCCGGCGGCCCGCGGCTGTCGTCGGTATGGGTGGATTCACAAGCGGGCCCGGAGGCATCGCCGCCTGGCTTTTGCGGATCCCGCTGATCATCCACGAGCAGAACGCGGTGGCGGGACTCACGAACCGTTTATTGTCGCCCTTGGCTACCCGTGTCCTGGAGTCTTTCCCCGGCACCTTCGCGCGCGTCAGAACCGCGGTTCACACGGGTAATCCGGTGCGCCGCGAGGTATTGAGCGTCCGCCGCGTAGCGCACGCTCAGGCGGAATTGCGGATTTTGATCCTCGGCGGTAGTCAGGGTGCCTTGGTTCTCAACCGCGTCGTACCCGAGGCCGTCGCGCGCCTGGGATCCCCGGCGGTCCGGATATGGCATCAGGTCGGGGCTTCCGATCAGGGCGCCACCGGGCAGCGCTACACGGCCTTTGGGGTGCGGGCCAAAGTCGATGTATTCATTGACGACATGGCTGCGGCCTACGCATGGGCGGACATCGCGATTTGCCGTGCCGGCGCCTCCACGCTGTTCGAGCTTGCGGCCGCCTCCGTCCCGGCGATTCTGGTTCCTTATCCCTCGGCCGTGGACGATCACCAAACCGCGAATGCGCGATTCTTGGCCGACCGCGGCGCGGCGATACTCATACCGCAGCCGCAATTCGACGAAGGGTGCTTGGCGGAAGTGTTGAGGACACTGGGAGAAGACCCTGAACGCTTGCGAATCATGGCGGCTCGGGTGCACGAGCTCGCCGCGTTAAATGCCACCGCACGGGTCGTTGACCTGTGTGTGGAGGTGGCGCGTGGTTGAAAGCGAAACCTCGAGTATGCGCCGGGTAAAGACGATTCACTTTGTCGGGATCGGCGGGGCCGGCATGAGCGGGATCGCCGAGGTTCTCCACAACCTCGGCTACCGCGTTTCCGGTTCCGATCTCCACGATAACGCCAGCACGGAACGCTTGAAACGGCTGGGTATCCGTATAGTCCTCGGGCACCGTGCGGAAAGTATCGCCGAGGCGGACGTCCTGGTCGTATCGAGCGCCGTCGGCGCCGATAACGTCGAGGTCCTCGCGGCGCGGGGAAGTAGAATACCGGTCGTGCCGCGCGCGGAGATGCTGGCTGAGCTCATGCGCTTTCGTTACGGGATCGCGGTCGCGGGCACCCACGGAAAAACGACAACCACGAGCCTCATCGCGAGTCTGTTGGCGAGGGCCGGTCTCGATCCTACCTTCGTGATCGGCGGGCGGCTGAATAGCGTGGCGAGCCACGCGCGGCTCGGGAGCGGGAAATACCTCGTCGCCGAAGCCGATGAGAGCGACACCTCGTTTCTGTATCTCAAACCCGTGATCGCGGTCCTGACCAATATCGACGCCGATCACCTGGGCAGCTATCGCAATGATTTTTCCCGCCTGCGCGAGGCCTTTTTAGAGTTCTTGCATCACCTGCCGTTCTACGGGTTGGCCGTCGTATGCATGGACGACCCGGTCATTCGGGACATTCTAGGGTGCGTGTCGCGGCCATTGCTGACCTACGGGATCGACACGCAGGCGGACATACGCGCGGAGGTACTGTGGCAAGAACGCGGCACCACGCGCTTTCGAGTCACCTCTTTGGAGGGTAACTCGATGGACCTCACGCTCAGTTTACCGGGGGCACATAACGTCTTGAACGCGCTCGCGGCGATCGCTGTCGCGCGCGAGCTCAACATCGCTGATGAGGTGATTAAAGCAGGCCTGGAGCGCTTTGAGGGCATTGCCCGGCGATCGCAATTCTTCGGTGAGATCCGGATCGGAGCGGCGCGCGTGCTTTTGATCGATGACTACGGTCACCATCCACGCGAGATCGCCGCGACTTTGGCGGCAGTGCGGGCGGGCTGGCCCAATCGGAGACTGGTCGTCGCTTTCCAGCCCCATCGTTACACGCGTACCGAGGACTTGTTCCAGGATTTCGTCGAGGTTCTATCATCCTTGGATACCTTAGTCTTGTTCGAGACCTATGCGGCAGGTGAAACCTACGTCGCAAGCGCCGACAGCCGCGCCCTTTGCCGCGCCATACAGGGCCGCGGCGGCGCCGATGCTCTGTTGCTCGGTCAACCCTCGGAACTAGCCGCCGAGTTACCCCGGATGGTCAGCGACGGCTGCATCCTGCTTATACTCGGCGCCGGCAATGTTGGCGCCGCTGCGCCACAACTATGGCGTTATTACGGCGCCGGGCAAGAATTGGCGGCGGTATGTTAACGCAGCCGCACGCGCCCTCCCTGGGGATCTTGAAAGGGGAATGTCACCCGCCGCTGCGAGGCGAACTACGCTACGCCGAGCCCATGTCCAGGCATACCTCGTGGCGTGTCGGGGGACCCGCGGATCGGTTTTACGTTCCCGCCGACGTTGACGATCTGGTGGCCTTTATCCGCCGGCTCCCGCGCGCGGAACCGGTCTTGTGGGTGGGTCTGGGCAGTAACTTGCTGGTGCGCGAGGGCGGGATCCGCGGTGCGGTGATTTGTACAGCGGGTGTTTTCGACAGACTGGAAATAACCCGTGGCCATACCTTATGGGCCGGTTGCGGAGTCGCCTGCGCGAAGGCGGCTCGCTTTGCCGCAAGAGCCGGTTACAGGGGCGGGGAGTTTTTAGCGGGTGTTCCCGGAACCCTGGGAGGGGCGCTCGCGATGAATGCCGGCGCCTACGGCGGACAGACGTGGGATCTCATAAGAAGCGTTGAAACCGTGGACCGTGAAGGCGTCCGACGGACACGCGAACGGCAGGAGTTCGTTCCGGGTTACCGCCGCCTTAGCGGTCTACAAGATGATGAATGGTTCCTAGGCGCCGAACTGGCCCTAGAGCCGGATCCCGAGCGTCGCGGCATGCAACGCATCAAGTCCCTCATGATGCGGCGGGCGGCTGCACAGCCGATCCACCAGCGCTGTTGCGGCTCCGTATTTAGCAATCCCCGCGGGGATCACGCGGCTCGCCTGATCGAAGCAAGCGGCCTGAAAGGCTTGTCCGTCGGCGAGGCCCGTGTCTCGGAAAAGCATGCTAATTTCATAGTAAACCTCGGAAAGGCAAGCGCCACCGACATCGAAGCCCTGATCGAGAAGATTCAAGCGACGGTGGAGTCGGCGCAAGCCGTACGGCTGGCGCTGGAGGTCAAGATCGTGGGCGAAGCTATGCGGTCCGCCTGTAGCGAGGGCCCATGAGTAAGTTCATGCACGTGGCGGTGCTCATGGGCGGTGACTCGGCGGAGCGTGTGATTTCGCTCGAGAGCGGGAATGCGGTGCTCGCGGCACTCAAGCGCAAGGGGGTGAATGCGGTGCCTGTTGATCTCGACGCGCAAGTGTTGGAACGATTGCGAAGCGGCGGCTATGACTGCGCTTTTATCGCCCTGCATGGCCGGGGTGGTGAGGACGGACAGATCCAAGGCGCCCTCGAAACCTTGCGGATCCCATACACGGGAAGCGGCGTGTTGGGCTCGGCGTTGGCGATGGACAAGATCAAAGCCAAACGGGTGTGGATCGGCGTCGGTTTGCCGACGCCGCCTTTCGTCGAGATGAAAGAGGATTCTGATGCGCAGGCTGTCGTCTCCGCCTTGGGGTTGCCCATCATGGTGAAACCCGCGTGCGAGGGTTCGAGCATCGGCGCGAGCAAGGTGGACGATCCGGAGAGCCTAAGCGAGGCTTGGAAATCCGCCGCCCAGTTTGATGAGAGCATCATCGCGGAGCGCTGGATCACGGGGCGCGAATATACCGTTGCCGTGCTGCACGAAGAAGCCCTGCCGATGATTAGGCTGGAGACGCCGCGGTTATTCTACGATTACGAGGCGAAGTATCACGACGATCGCACCCGCTATATTTGCCCCGCGGAGCTCCCCGTGGAGCGGGAGCGCGAGTATCAAGCGTTGGCGGTGCACGCCTTTCAGACCTTGGGTGCGCGCGGCTGGGGGCGCGTTGACATGCTGGTTGATCATGCGGACCGGCCGTGGCTTATCGAAGTGAACACGGTGCCCGGGATGACGGGCCATAGCCTGGTCCCGATGGCCGCGAAGACGGCCGGCATATCATTTGACGATCTGGTGATGAAGATACTGCAAACGGCGCGTTTGACGCGGATCGCCAAGGCTACTAAAAACGGGGTTGTGGCGTGAAGCGCGAGCGGCGAAATCGGCGTATTGCAAGAACCCCGGTTTGCTGCAACAACTATCGTTGGATTGTATTGGTCACCGTTTTTGTGGTCGTGGATCTGACCGCGCTGGTTGCATGGGCGGTGACACGGATCACCGATCCGGCCGCAATGCCCATTCGCGAGGTGTTTATCGAAGGCGAGTTTCGTCACATCAAGCCGGGCGATCTCCGGGCGCTGATCGCTCAGGAAGTGTACGGTGGTTTCTTTACGGTAGGTGTTAACGAGATACAAGATGATCTCAGCCATTATCCGTGGATCAAAAGCGTATCGGTGCGGCGGGTCTGGCCCGATGGCCTCAAGGTCACGGTGCATGAGCAGCGGCCTGCCGCTCGTTGGGGAGATAAGGGCCTGCTGAGTAACGACGGTGTTTTGTTTCATCCGCCGCAACATACCTATCCGCTCGGGCTTCCTAAGCTCATCGGCCCCAACGCCACGGAGGTTCAAGTGCTCACCAAGTTCCGCGATCTACAGCGTCGTATGATTGAGATCGGGCTGGAGGTGGTGAGCTTAAAGCTAAGCCCGCGGCGCTCCTGGAGCTTCGAATTGCGGGGCGGTCCGCTCGTGATCGTGGGCAAGTCCGAGTTCGATCGCCGGGTCGGCCGTTTCATCGAATACTATCCAAAGGCGATTAGCGGGGCGAGCGTTGCGGTGGCCCGGGTCGATCTGCGTTACACGAATGGCTTCGCCGTACGCACGGGCCGCCGGTTTAAAGGAGTCGCTGGGTGAAAAGGCCTGATAAAAGCCTAATCGTGGGGCTCGATATTGGCACCTCGAAGGTGGTTGCGATCGTTGGTGAAATAGCCTCGGACGGAACCGTAGAAGTCATCGGGGTCGGCTCGAATCCGTCCCGTGGGCTAAAAAAGGGCGTGGTCGTCAACATCGAATCCACTGTTCAGTCGATACAGCGAGCCATCGAAGAAGCCGAGTTAATGGCCGGGTGCGAGATTCGTTCGGTGTATGCCGGGATTGCGGGTAGCCACATACGCAGTTTGAATTCGCACGGCATCGTCGCGATCCGGGATAGCGAGGTGACGCATAGCGATGTCGAGCGCGTCATCGATGCGGCGCGTGCGGTCGCCATTCCTGCGGATCAGAAAATCCTGCACGTCTTGCCCCAGGAGTTTGTCATCGACAGTCAGGAAGGGATCCGTGAACCCATCGGCATGTCCGGGGTCCGGCTGGAGGCTAAGGTGCACGTGGTGACCGGTGCGGTAAGCGCTGCCCAGAACATCGTCAAATGCGTGAAACGGTGCGGATTGGAAGTCGATGACATGATCCTGCAACAGCTCGCTTCAGCCCTAACCGTGCTTACCGAAGATGAAAAGGACCTGGGGGTGTGCGTGGCCGATATCGGAGGTGGAACGACCGATATCGCCGTCTACATCGATGGCGCCATTCAGCATACGGCAGTCATTCCTATCGCGGGCGATCAGGTGACCAATGACATCGCCGTGGCCCTGAGGACGCCCACCCATAATGCGGAAGATATCAAGATCAAATATGCGTGCGCGCTGACGCAGCTCGCGAGCCCCGAAGAGACCATAGAGGTTCCAAGCGTCGGCGATCGGCCTCCCAGACGGCTCATGCGGCAAACACTGGCAGAGGTCGTTGAGCCTCGCTTTGAAGAGCTGTTTTCACTGATACAAGCGGAGCTCAAGCGAAGCGGTTACGAAGAGATGATGGCCGCGGGCATCGTGCTTACCGGCGGTAGCTCGAAGATGGAAGGGGCCATCGAGCTGGCCGAAGAAGTATTTCACCGGCAGGTACGTTTGGGCGTGCCTCAGAATGTGACCGGATTGGTGGATGTGGTTAGAAACCCTGTTTATTCGACAGGCGTGGGTCTGTTGTTGTTTGGACGCGATAGCGCACGAAGCGGTTCTAGGCCCTCGCGCGTCGAGGGTGGTTTTTCCGGGGTTTGGGAGCGGATGAAAAATTGGTTTCAGGGACATTTCTAGGCGTAACGGTATTACAACGAGCGGAGGTTAGGCAATGTTTGAATTAATGGATACCTATACACAGAGTGCGGTGATTAAGGTGCTGGGGATCGGCGGGGGCGGCGGCAACGCCGTTCAGCACATGCTGGGAGCCAAGATCGACGGGGTGGAATTCGTCTGTGCAAATACGGATGCTCAGGCGTTGAAAAACTGCTCGGCCAGGACCATCATCCAGTTCGGCAGCAATATCACCAAGGGCCTCGGCGCGGGCGCCGATCCGGAGAAAGGACGGCAAGCTGCGCTTGAGGACCGCGATCGGTTCATGGATGTCTTGGACGGCGCGGACATGGTGTTTATCACTGCCGGACTGGGTGGCGGGACCGGGACGGGCGCGGCGCCGATTGCGGCGCAGGTGGCCAAGGAGATGGGCATCCTCACGGTGGCCGTGGTGACGAAACCTTTCGCGTTTGAAGGTAAAAAGCGCGCCGAAATCGCCGGCGACGGTATCCGGCACCTCAGCCAATACGTCGATTCGCTGATCACCATCCCGAATGAGAAGCTAATCGCCGTGCTCGGCAGGGAGATCAGTTTGCTGAATGCCTTTAGATGCGCTAATGACATATTACTAGGGGCCGTTCAAGGGATCGCCGAGCTGATCACCTGCCCGGGTCTCATTAATGTTGACTTCGCCGATGTGCGCACGGTGATGTCGGAGATGGGGATGGCGATGATGGGATCGGGCGTGGCTACGGGACCCGACCGCGCCCGCATTGCGGCGGAATCGGCGATAGCGAGTCCCCTGCTGGAAGACGTTAATCTCTCCGGCGCCAAGGGAATTTTAGTGAATATTACCTCGGGACCGGAGCTCACGATGGGTGAGTTCGAGGAAGTCGGAAATACCATTAAGGGCTTTGCATCCGACAGCGCGACCGTGGTGGTGGGAACCGTGATCGATGCGGCCATGACCGATGAGGTGCGGGTGACGGTCGTCGCCACGGGCATCGGCACGGAGCCGCGCTCGCTCGCGGAACCGGTGGTGCTGAACAAATCCAAGCCCGTCGCCGAGATCGATTACAAGGCGCTCGAGCGCCCGACGGTCATCCGCAACAAGGCAGACAAAGATGTGGTAACTCTCGATAAGGCCAGCCCAAATTATCTTGACATTCCGGCCTTCTTAAGACGGCAGGCGGATTAACGCTTTGGTGACACGGGAGGCATTTTTGTTGCATTGCGGCATCGCATGTTAGACTTGCAATAACAACTACTGGCGAGCGAGGGGGACATGATAAAACAACGCACTCTCAAAAATGTCATTCGCGCCACAGGGGTAGGCTTACACACCGGGAAAAAGGTATTAGTGACGCTACGCCCCGCCGCGGCAAACTCCGGGATCATCTTTCGCCGTACGGATCTCAATCCACCGGTGGAAATCCGGGCGCGCGCCGAAAACGTCGGTGATACGCAGCTATCGACCAGCCTTGCCAGGGGTGAGGTGCGTATTTCCACCGTGGAGCACTTGCTGTCCGCGTTCGCCGGCCTCGGTATCGATAACGCCTATGTCGATGTCAGTGCACCCGAGGTTCCGATCATGGACGGGAGCGCGGGGCCGTTTGTCTTTCTGCTACAGTCTTCCGGCATTGAGGAACAGAACGCCTCGAAGCGGTTTATTCGCATCAAACGCAAGCTTGCGGTCGAAGATGGGGATAAATGGGCAAAATTTGAGCCTTTCGATGGTTTTAAAGTGTCATTCTCCATCGAGTTCGATCATCCATTTTTTCGCGAGTCGTGCAAGTTCGCGGAAGTCGACTTTTCGACCACCTCGTTCGTAAAGGAAGTCAGCCGCGCGCGCACCTTTGGATTCCTGAAGGAGGTCGAGATGCTGCGCGAAATGAATTTGGTGTTGGGAGGGAACCTCAGCAATGCCGTCGTCGTTGACGATTACCGCGTGCTAAACGAAGACGGTCTGCGCTATGAAGATGAGTTTGTAAAACATAAGATTCTGGACGCCATCGGGGATCTTTACTTATTGGGTCACAGCCTTATCGGCGCATTTCATGGCCACAAGTCGGGACATGCATTAAACAATCGGTTGCTGCGGAAGTTGTTGGAAGATAAAACAGCGTGGGAGCTCGTTAGTTTCAAGGACGAAGTGGAATTGCCGATCAACTTCATGCGCCCATCGCCGGCCGTATAAGAGGTTTGAAAGGGCCTTAACCGTTTTTCGATAGGCGCTCTAAGGCGAGTCCCAAACCGTGATCCGAGCACTGTTTCGACACAGAGAGCAAGAGGGCGGCGCTGTCTGCTGACAGAACGGGACGCGTAGCGTTCGGTTTGTGCGTGGTTTCTCCCCTAGGGTGGATCCTCACATGAAAGTCGCGCAGAGCCTCGTTCGGGCATTGTGCCTGTAATCGCTCCATGAGCTGGGGCGCCATCAACCGGACGCGGGCCGCCCAGACAGGCGAAGTTGTGCTTACGACCAGCGTTTGATCCTGCACATTGGCTACCGTGCAATGATGTTTCCATCCGGGCGGCAACACGCTAAGTAGAGCGCCCTCTAACGCGGCGAGGCGCCGTGCATGGCTGAGCAGTTTCCCGCACCGGCCGGAAGGATTAATATTGAGCAGCTTGCCAATGGCGATGGCTTGGTGGGGTTGGCGAGGCACCGTCGGGCGTCCGTAGTCAGTTCACGATCTGTCTTCGCTAAGCGCATACTAGATTCAATTATAGCAGTTGCTTTCAAAGCATTTCATACGTTAGATAAGTTCCCATTCCTATGCGTGCAAACCTGAGCATCAGTGGTTTCTTGGGCCGCGTTTTTGGGAGCCGTAACGAACGACTCCTGAAGCGGATGGCGAAGACGGTGACACGAGTCAACGAACTGGAATCGTCTTGCGCTGCAATGAATAACGCGCAACTCGCGGCGAAGACCCAGGAGCTTCGAGATCGGTACGGCCATGGCGAGGCGCTAGACGACCTCTTACCGGAAGCGTTTGCCGCGGTCCGCGAGGTCGGAAGACGGGCGCTCGACATGCGGCACTTCGACGTACAGATTATCGGAGGGATGGTGCTGCACGCGGGTAAGATTGCCGAGATGCGCACCGGCGAAGGTAAGACGCTCGTCGCGACGCTCGCCGCTTACCTCAATGCGTTAACCGGAAATGGGGTGCATATCGTTACCGTAAACGACTATCTAGCCCGCCGCGATGCGCAGTGGATGGGGAGAATATTCGCGTTTCTGGGCATGAGCACCGGCGTTGTTGTTCCGGGCTTGTCACAAGCGGAGCGGCAGGCGGCCTACGGCGCGGATATCACCTACGGAACCAATAATGAATTCGGCTTCGATTACTTGCGCGATAACATGGCTTTCTCCAAGGCCGACCGCGTGCAAAGGGGCTTGAATTTCGCGATCGTCGATGAAGTCGATTCGATCCTGATCGACGAAGCCCGCACCCCATTGATTATCTCCGGCCCTACCGAAGATCGTAGCGATCTTTATGTCAGGGTTGACAAACTTATTCCCAAGCTTACCAGGCAGCATGAAGAAAACGGTCCCGGCGATTACACGGTGGACGAGAAGGCAAAACAAGCCTATTTGACCGAGCAGGGACATGAGCGTGTCGAGCAACTTTTTGCGCAAAAAGGCTTATTGCAGGAAAGTGAAAGTTTGTACAGTGCCGGCAACATCGCATTGATGCATCACATCGGTTCGGCCCTGCGGGCACATGTTCTGTTCCACAAGGACGTCGAGTATATCGTGCGAGATAATGAAATTATCATCGTCGATGAGTTTACCGGACGGACGATGCCGGGAAGACGCTGGTCAGAAGGACTGCATCAAGCGATCGAAGCCAAGGAGGGCGTGGCGATCCAAAATGAAAACCAGACGCTCGCCTCGATTACCTTTCAAAATTACTTCCGGCTCTACCATAAGCTCTCGGGGATGACCGGCACGGCGGATACCGAGGCGTATGAGTTTCAGCAGATTTACGGCCTGGAAGTGGTCGTGATTCCCACGCACAAGCCGATGATTCGTGACGACCTTGGAGATCTTGTTTACCTGCCTCAAGAAGATAAGTTCAAGGCGATTGTCGATGATATCAAAGATTGCCACGCTCGAGGCCAACCGGTTCTGGTCGGGACCGCATCGATCGAGACCTCCGAGTTTGTGTCCGCTCTGCTGCGAGAGGAAGGCTTGAAACACCAGGTATTGAATGCAAAATTTCATGCGAAGGAGGCGCATATCATCGCCCAGGCGGGGAGGCCTGGAGCGATCACGATCGCCACCAATATGGCGGGCCGCGGAACCGATATCGTGCTCGGCGGCGGTCTAGACGAAGAGATGAAAGCAATCGAGAACCCGGACGAGGTTACGGTCGCGCGCTTGAAAGCCGAATGGCAGCGCAGGCACGATCAGGTCGTAACGGCGGGGGGGCTTCACGTGATCGGTACCGAACGGCATGAATCGAGGCGCATAGATAACCAGTTGCGCGGCCGCTCCGGACGGCAGGGCGATCCCGGATCCAGCCGCTTTTATCTATCGCTGAAAGACAATCTCATGCGTATTTTTGCCTCCGATCGGGTTGCCGGGCTCATGCAGCGCTTGGGTATGCAAGAAGGCGAAGCGATCGAGCATCATTGGGTCACGCGCGCGATCGAAAACGCCCAGCGCAAAGTCGAAGGGCACAACTTCGATATAAGAAAGCAACTCCTAGAATACGATGATGTCGCCAATGATCAGCGCAAGGTGGTCTATGAGCAGCGCAACGAGCTTATGGATGCCGAGGATATCTCGGAAAATATTCAGGGGATCCGGCACGATGTCGTTTACAACATGATCGACACCTACATGCCGCCGCAGAGTTTGGATGAACAGTGGGATCTGCAGGGTCTCGAGGATGCTCTGGAGAGCGAGTTCGGTCAGCGCCTGGAGATCAAGAGGTGGCTGGAACAGGATGGATCGCTCGATGAAGAGTCCTTACGAAAAAAAATACTGAGCGATATCGAACGCGCTTACGGGCAGAAAGAAGCTGTTGCCGGAGCGCAGGTCATGCGCCATTTCGAAAAGGCGGTGATGTTACAGGTCTTGGACGCACACTGGAAGGAGCACCTCGCAGCGATGGATCATCTGCGGCAAGGGATCCATCTGCGAGGATACGCACAGAAAAACCCCAAGCAAGAATATAAACGCGAGGCATTTCAGATGTTCTCACAAATGCTGGAAGAGATAAAACGCGATGTCATAGGGATCGTCTCGCGTGTGCAGGTGCGTGCGGAAGAAGATGTCGAAGCCGTGGAACGGCAGCGGCGGCGCGCCGCACCGGTCGAGTACAGCCATGCCGAAGCAGGGAGTTCCTTAGAGGATCGAGATCAAAGCGCCGCCCCGCCCAAGCCGACGGTGCAATCGCCAGTCACGCGTAAGCATCCTAAAGTCGGCCGTAACTCGTTGTGCCCGTGTGGCTCCGGCCGGAAATACAAACAGTGCCACGGAAAGCTTGTATGAGAGCATGGCAGATCCGGCGCCAGGTCAATGACGATTCCTCCGCACGGATGACCAGCCTCCTGGCTGTACCTGGGGTCCGCCTCGGTACGGCCTCTGCCCGCATTAAGGACATGGATTGTGATGACCTTGTGGTGATCGAGCTGTGTGAAGGTACCGCAAGCGCCGCGGTATTCACACAGAATCGCTTTTGCGCTGCGCCCGTGATCCTCGCACGTAGGCACATCGCGCAGTGTCCGCCAAGGTATTTATTGATTAACTCGGGTAACGCTAATGCCGGCACGGGCTCGCAGGGAATAGACGATGCGCTGACGAGTTGCCGGCAACTGGCCGGCCTCGCGGCTTGCAGGGACGAGGCCGTGCTGCCGTTTTCAACCGGTGTTATCGGTGAGCGGTTCCCGGTAGAAAAGATCAGGAGCGCGATTCCTGAAGCTGTCGGGAAGTTGGCAGCGGACGGATGGGATGCAGCGGCGCGGGCCATCATGACGACGGACACCGTGCCCAAAGCGTGTTCGGCAAGAGTCGAGGTGAGCGGTCGGATGATCACGGTGACCGGGATCGCAAAAGGGGCCGGAATGATACAACCGAAGATGGCGACCATGCTGGCATTTATTGGGACCGACGCGGCTCTAGGGCTAAGTGCTTTGCAGCAAGGGTTGAAACGAATCGTAGACTGTACGTTCAACCGGATCACGGTCGACGGCGACACCTCGACGAACGACGCCTGTGTTCTCTTTGCTTCAGGCCGATCCGCTCTTCCGCCCATCGAGGATATCGACAGCGGCGAGGGGCGGATAATCTATGCCGCTATTCTCGATGTCAGCTTGAAGCTCGCGCATTCAATCGTGCGCGACGGGGAAGGCGCCTCCAAGTTTATCTCGGTGGAGGTGCGCGCCGGCGAGTCCGAGGAGGAGTGCGCGCTTATCGCTCGTGAGGTAGCCAATTCACCTCTCGTTAAGACTGCATGTTTTGCCTCGGATCCGAACTGGGGCCGTATCCTCGCCGCGCTCGGCCGCGCGGCACCCAAGGATCTCGATATTAGCCGGGTGCGCATTAGCATTAACGATGTAGTGGTGGTTTCCGCCGGCGCACGGGCGGTAGGATATAGCGAGGCACAAGCCCGGGCGGCAATGGCGAAACCCGAGCTTGCTATTCGCATCGAGCTGGGTCGGGGTAGCGCCAATAGCGAGGTGTGGACATGTGATTTGTCCTACGATTATGTTCGAATCAACGCCAGTTACCGCACCTAAGAACTTTTCTGCTCTTGGCCGCTCTTCCGCTGGTTAAGGTGAAATCCTATGGCCGACGAGCGCTGCACGTTGCCGTGGGCGTCATCGTAAATGAGCAGGGCGAAGTTCTCGTATCGAAGCAAAAAGCTACGGCTTTTCACGGCGGATTGTGGGAATTTCCGGGCGGAAAAGTCGAACCGGGAGAACGGGTAACCCAAGCGTTGGAGCGGGAGCTGTTTGAAGAACTTGGAATAACAATACTCTCCTACCGGCCCTTCATCCAGGTACAGCACATAGACCAAGATAGAGAGGTTTTTCTGGATTGCTGGCGCGTCGAGCAGTGGCGTGGAATCGCACACGGCCGTGAAGGCCAAGCTATTACTTGGTCAGGCACAGCGGATCTCGATGAGAAAACCTTTCCCGAGGCGAATAAACCGATTATTACAGCGCTTCGGTTGCCTCCTTTATACTTGATTAGCCCCGGGCCCAGTGGGGATCTCGATCACTTTCTCGGGCAACTCGATCAGTGTTTATCCGCCGGTATTCGGATGTTCCAGTTGCGGTCTAAGGAGATGCCGATATCGCAATACGAGAGGCTCGCGCGCGAGGCGCTCCAGGTTTGTAGGCGGCATGAGACCATGTTGTTATTGAATACTTCGCCGCGAACCGCCGTGTCACTTGGCGCGCATGGCGTACATCTTTCGGCGCGACGTTTACGTGAGGTGCGGGAGCGCCCTCTTGCCAGCTCCTATTGGGTTGCAGCCTCCTGTCATAGCCATGTTGAGGTCGAATGGGCGAATGAGATTGGTGTCGATTTTATTGTGCTATCCCCAGTCCGTAGGACGGGTACGCATCCAGGAAGCCCAGCGCTCGGATGGCAAGCGTTTAGCGAGCTTGCCAGGGACGCGCGGCAGCCTGTATATGCCTTGGGCGGTCTGAGCGTGTGCGATCTCGAAACGGCGTGGCGGTGCGGTGCCCAAGGTATTGCGGCAATACGAAGTCTCTGGACAGCAAAGGAGTCTTACTCTACGGCTCGATTTGTTAAGGCTTCAGCGGATTAATCGGCGGCCAGGACGTCTCGCGTTTCGAAAAGGTCGCCGGCGTCGCCGAGAGGTGCTGAATCGGCGCCCGCTATCTTGTGCTTTTCGTCCATCCATTCACCGAGATCGATTATCCTGCAACGCTTGCAACAGAAGGGGCGCCATGACCTATCTTTGGAGATATCCACAGGATTGCGGCACACGGGGCAACGGGTGCTCATAAAATACAACATTGCAGATCAAACTCGACATCGCTCCCTGTTTGAACAGGGCGCGCAGAGGTCTCAGGTTGCTCTAAAAATCGTATCGTAAAACGGTGTTTACCGGCGCTAACCTCTGGAAACAACTGCGCTACGGAAGGCAATTGAACTCTAATCAGTTGGTGAGCAACAGTCGGCTCCAAGGACTGCTGATAGAAACCGCCTAGGGCGGCAACTCTTGTCGTATAAGCGCTGTCACGGATCGCGTGGAGCGCAAGGAATACCCCATCTCTGATCACAGACAGTTCCTCTAGCCAGCCACGTATGCGGGGGAGCCTATGGGAGGACGGGCGATTCAGCCAATAGTGATACGCGGGTAGATCGAAATTACAGGTACCGCCGGGAATGGCAGTTCGCTGTTTAACGGCGTTAATAAGCTCATCCTGCCGGAGCGTGTGGCCGGGCTGATAACCCGGGTGTTTCAAGATTTTAAGCGTTTTATCGTGACTTAACAGCGTCTCGTTGAGGCGATGACAGTCTACGTGAGGATTGCTTCTAAGGCGGCTAAAAGTCGCTAAATGGCGTTCTAGCTCCTTGATCAGTTCACCTTTAATATCAGACCGCCAGAGAACATCCGTGATGTCGATCAACCCGCCCAACGCGGCACGGCTATCCCATTCCGAGAAACCGCTAATACGCTCGGAGACGAAAAGGAAAAGGTGTTCTAATCGAAGTAAGACGCGGACACGTTCATTTAAGGGTTGCTCATAAGTAATGATTGCGCTACCTTCCGTCATTGGAACGTATTCCCTCTGCGCGGGCGTTAAACGAGAAGTTCCACCTGTCATGACTGAAGGTACACCCGATTCGTCAGCATACCGCAGCGCTATATTGAAGTCGCGTTGCTAATGGGAAGCCGCATGGAGAGCTACGGAGGGCGCTTATTAAGTGTTGGTATAAGCTAGGTAGCGCTTATGCAACGCGCGCACCTGTTTTTGTAAATAAGCCAATTCAGCGTCATTTGTTAATACATCGTCGGCCGCTTCGAGACGTTCCTCGCGGGAAGCTTGAGTCCGAATGATCGCTTTAGCCTCTTCTGCTGTCAAATGATCGCGCTGCATGGCTCGTTCTAACTGGATATCGAGCGGCGTGTCGACGACCACTACGCGGTCGAAATGCGAGGCCTGCCCTGTTTCTAGGAGCAGGGGGACGCAGCAGATGCAATAAGGTGCGCGGACCGATTGGGCGCGTTGCTGCATTTCCCGCAAGATACGTGGGTGCAATATCGCTTCAAGTTGCTTCCGCCGCGCCGCATCCTTAAAAATAATCTTCCGCAACTCCGCGCGCCTTAATTTTCCATGACCATCGAGAACATTGTTTCCAAACGTTTTGACTATCAGGTTTAAGACACGTTGGCTAGACGCCACCAATTCGCGTGCGATCTGATCCGCGTCGATTACGGGGACGCCGAGGCCGGCAAAAGCGGCGCACACGGTGGATTTTCCCGCAGCAAATCCACCCGTCAATGCAATTCTCTTAGCTATGCTACCGTTATCCACCGCATGTAGGCTGTGACGAGATCCTTCCCCCAGAGTAGCGAAATCCATCCCGCACAAGCGAGATAGGGCCCAAAAGGTATCGTGGTGCCGCGATCCGCTCCTTGAAATGCAATTTGCGTGATGCCGATGGTGGCGCCGACGAACGATGACAATACAATAATAAGCGGTATTGCCTGCCAGCCGATCCAGCCGCCGAGCATCGCGAGCAACTTAAAATCACCGTGGCCCATCCCTTCCTTACCGGTAAGGAGCTTAAACAATTGATAAACGATCCACAGGCTCAAATAGCCTGCCATCGCACCGCTGACGCTGGACTCAAGATCGGTGAAAACACCGAAAAAATTACATGCGATCCCGAACCAAAGAAATGGGAGCGTAATCGAATCAGGCAGATACTTCGTATCGATGTCGATGAAGCTCAGTGCAACTAGGCTCCAGCTTAAGAAAGCCGCACATAGGGTTTGTAAACTAAAGCCCCAGCGCCATGCGATCGCCGCTACTGTTACGCCGCTTAGTAGCTCGACCAACGGGTAGCGCAAGGATATCGGCCCGGCGCATGCCCGGCAGCGGCCCTTAAGAAAACAGTAGCTCAAGAGCGGGATATTTTCTAACGCAGTGATCTTATGGCCGCAATGAGGGCAAGAGGAACGTGGGGATGCTAGGGAGAATCGTGACGTCGGAGAGCCGTTGGCTCGACCAGATAATTCCGCGCACTGGGTCCGCCATTCTTGCTCCATCATCCGTGGTAAGCGATGGATAACCACGTTGAGAAAACTCCCCGCCGCGAGTCCTATCAAACCCATGAAGATCGGAAACGCGAGCGGGGTCGTCTCGAAGAATACAGCTAGGGTTTCTAACACTAATTGGTTGTTTTCGGCGCGTGTGGCCGCGTACCGTACAGGCGAGATTATACCACCTGTCCCATCTTGAATATGGGTAAATACATCGCAATCACCAAGCCACCGATAACGACACCTAAAAACGCCATGATGATCGGTTCGAGCAAGCTCGTTAGCGCCGCTACTGCATCATCAACCTCTTGTTCATACCAGTCCGCGACCTTACCTAGCATGGTATCGAGAGCACCCGACTCTTCACCTATCGCCACCATCTGAATCACCATATTGGGGAAGATTTTAGAATCGCGCATCGCCACGTTCAGCTGGGTGCCTGTGGAGATTTCATCGCGCATACTTATGGTCGCATCCCGGAAGATGATGTTCCCACACGCACCCGCAACGGCGGTCATCGCTTCCACCAAGGGTGTACCCGCCGCGAACATCGTCGATAGAGTACGATTGAAACGGGCTATACACGCTTTTTCAAGGATACCTTTACCCACAACCGGAAGCTTTAACGCCAGCCGGTCTAAGAAATGGGCGAATCCAACAGAACGTTTTTTCAGTTGCATGAGGCCTACAATTATTCCGATGATGCTGCCGAAGATCGCCCACCAGTATTCTTGGAAATACTCTGAAATCGTGATGACTAGCTTTGTAAGCGGGGGCAGATCGGCGCCGAATCCTTCAAATAGATTTTGAAATTGCGGTATCACGAAAATCATCAAAATGGCGGTGATGATAAACGCAACCACGATCACGGCGGTCGGGTAGAACATGGCCGATTTTATTTTCGATTTTAGGGCTTCGGTTTTTTCCAAATACGTAGCAATCTTATGCAGGATCGATTCTAGAATACCCGAGGCCTCACCCGCGGCGACGAGATTCACGTAAAGCTCGTTGAAATACAAAGGATGTTTTCCTAAGGAGTCGGCGAGTGACGTACCGGCTTCGACGTCCCCTTTGATGGCCAGCAGGAGATCCTGCATATTCTTGTTCTCATGACCGCGCCCCACGATCTCAAAGGACTGTACTAGGGGGACGCCGGACGACATCATAGTGGCTAACTGGCGGCTAAAGACAGCGATGTCCTTGGGAGTGATCTTTTTCTTCTTTCCACTGCCAAAGAGGGAAGCGCGCTTTTTCGTAACTTTCAGCGGGTTGACGCCCTGCCGGCGGAGCACGGCTTTTACCGACGCATCGCTAGCGCCCGCAAGCTCACCCTTGACGCGCTTGCCGAATCTATCGAGGCCTTCCCAAAGAAAGGTGCTCTGTTTCAAAGTTGCAACTGCCATAAGCTCGCCTCATTAATCCATTGTTACGCTATTGATCTCTTCGATACTGGTGATTCCGTCTTTAACCTTTTTCAATGCGGATTTCCGAATATCGGGTATGCCTTCTTTTCTCGATTGATCGGCTAACTCGATCGCATTTGCTCCATCCATGATGAGACGCTTCATGGCGTCGGAGATTTCCATGACTTGGTAGATTCCCGTGCGGCCCTTATATCCTCCATTGCACCGGTCACACCCGACGGCGTGATATACCGTAAAGCTTGTAGCCAGATCTTCCTCGGTAAACCCTTCGGAGCAGAGCGCGTCGTTGGGAATATCGACCGGTTTCTTGCAACTTGAGCAAAGCCTCCGCACCAGACGTTGCGCGATAATGATGTTGATCGTGGTGGCGATGGCAAACGCGGGTATGCCCATATCGGCCATTCTTGTGAGCGTCTGAGGGGCGTCGTTGGTATGCAACGTGGACATGACCATATGACCGGTCTGAGCGGCCTTTACCGCGATAGAGCCGGTCTCGATATCGCGGATCTCTCCAACCAAAATGATATCGGGGTCTTGGCGTAGAAACGCTTTCAAGGCTTTGGGAAAGGTCATACCTGTTTTTTCGTCGACTTGCACCTGATTGACGCCAGGAAGGTTTATTTCTATGGGATCTTCCGCCGTGGAGATATTCACATCCACGGTGTTGATTATGTTGATCCCGGTGTACAAAGAAACCGTTTTCCCGCTCCCGGTTGGTCCGGTGACTAAAAACATACCGTACGGTTTCTTTAAGTTCCTCAAGAAAATTTCCTTCTGAAAATCTTCGTATCCGAGCATATCGATGTTAAGCCGAGCCGAGTCCGAGTCGAGGATACGGAGCACCGCTTTTTCACCGTAGAGTGTCGGGCAGGTGCTTACCCGAAAATCGATAGCCTTATTCTTTGAAATCTTGAGTTTTATTCGGCCGTCTTGCGGTACGCGGCGCTCGGCTACATTAAGCCGCGACATGACTTTAATTCGCGAAGCGAACTTGTTGGCGAGAGCCACCGGAGGCCGTGCAAGCTCGCTAAGTTCCCCGTCAATTCGGAAACGCACGCGGTAATATTTCTCATACGGTTCAAAATGCAGATCCGAAGCGCCTTTTCTGATGGCATCGAGCAGCGCCTTGTTGACAAAGCGAACCACGGGTGCGTCATCAACGTCGGAATCTTCTTTTTGTTCCGATTTCTCTTCATTACCTATCTCGAGGTCCTCGAGGTTTCCGAGATCATCATCGCCTAACTGAGATAGGCTAGTGTCCGCGGCATCGAGGGCCTTCTCGATGGCTTTGGCGAGTTTGTCTTCTTCGACGAGAACGGCTTCGGTGTTGGCGCCTACGTGGAATTTTATTTCGTCCAGCGCTTGCAGATTGGTTGGATCGGAGACACCGATAAACAGGCGATTTCCTCTTCTGAACAAGGGAAATGCGCGGTGTTTCTTGATCAGATTCTCCGCCACCATTTTGGTGATTTCAGGATCGAACTCGAAGGCATTGATATCGAGGAGCGGCACGCCGAATTCTTTCGACGCCACCCAAGCGATGTCGCTGCTGTTGATCAGGTTGCTCTCGACTAAGTAACTGACAAACGGGAGTTTCTTCTTGGCGGCTTCTTGTGCAGCTTCGTAGGTGCGTTCCTCGTTTAGTAAACCCGCTCCCGCGAGTGTCCTTGCGAGGCCGGTCAAAAGCGGTTTATTCGGAGTCGCTGACATACCTGTATGCTGCATCATTTGTTTCGCTTGCTGAACGCGTTTTGCCGCTCGCGCTGTTGTGTTCGTTAACGTCTGAAAAGAAAACGGCTAGTTTGTCGCTTAAGTATGTAGCGTCACAGGGAATTCGCGGACCTTCCCGCAGGCCCGTTGTGGCACGGGCGCCGCTATTGTCACGTTACACGCTAGGTCTAAAATGCTGCTGAACGACCCTCTCATTCTTAGGACATAAATAAAGCGACAGAAAGATGGCTTTCTTTAATTTACAGAAGAAATTCTTAACCTTAGCACGTCTTAAGAAAACGGGATGTGCGGATTAACCAGGGGTTTATACGAAAGTGAAACGAAGGTGAGAAAATGCGGGAACTATTCTTCACGAAACGGTCCGATCGTAGACCGTATTGAATCAATGCATGTTGCCGTAGCGGGTGTTTTATTGATCGTGAACTAACCGCTCCGAAAAGAGAATCTGCCGTACGCGCGACTGCTACATTTGGAGGGGCAATTTTATTTTTTGAAAGACTCGGCATTCGGTTCGGTATGAGCCGAAGAGGTTTCGGATGCATTGGAGATCGGTGTGCGGACGCCGTTCGCCCTTAGATCCCCCTGGGGTTGTTTGGCTCGTGTTTCGTCTTTCCGGATGCGGCGGTCTCCGGGGACGTTTTCACTTAGCATTACCATGTGCTCATCGCACAGGTTTAGGGAGCTTTTCGCGAGATGCTCATAAACCGCTCGATAATTTACCGTTAAGCTATTAAAAAGATCGGCGGCCTTAGAAAAATGATCAGTCACCTTCTGGTGGTATTCATCGGAGTCCGATTGCGACTTTTCAAGGGCTATCCTTGTCTGATCGAACTCCGTCCGCGTCTTATCCAGATCGGCTCGCATTCGTTCGATTTCTGCTTTGAGCGCTTTTATGCGTTTTGCCCCGGTTGAGAAAAAACGGCCGACCACCATACCGAATACGAACATGATGGGCATCGTCACCCAGAGCCACAACCTAAGATCTTCCATACAACATCTCCTTGATGTGATTAACGACTACGACCGGACATACGCAGGCACCGCATGTATATCGAGTGTATGTCTCATTTAAAAGATTTTCTATTAGCACTTCCCTAATCGATGTCAGCACGAAATACGTCATGGGAAGGCATGTAGGCATCCAGACTGCAGGACGCGCCGATCGTTTCTCCATGCGGCAACAAGCCGACTTAGATGAAGGTGTGTAAGCCGGATAAGTGCGTTGTAGAATAGCAACATTGTCATTGTATGCATTAAAAAATTTCTCGTTGCGTACGACTAATCCGCATAAATCCGGTTTACGAGCATCTTAATGCATCCTAAATACGGTGGCGATATTGAGTAAACTACGGAGGCATTATTTAGCCCATACTTGAAGGGTTTATGCAGAAAGGGATCGGCATTCGTTGGACGGGACTGCTAAGCTAGGTCGCAGTCATGGCGTTCGTGGCGAGTCCTGCCAATACCGTGGTGGTGGTCGGCTGCAACAACAGGTGTGTATGTGCCCTTGTTTTCTCGAATCTAGTCGTTTCCTCCACGGAATCCGCCGCTGCGATCGTAGTTGAGTCCGTTACCGGACTCGAGTACCCTTTTTCGCTACGACCCGGAAGTGTTTGTCGCTTTTTAAGAGGCCTTGTCTTAGATATGCCAACCGTGAGCTTCGGCAGGTTTCTCAGCGATTTCGATCTAGGGTGAATCGGGGTTTTTGGAAGCGGTGAAGAGCCGGTCCCCAGTATTTTCTAATTCAAAAATGAGCCTGAACCGGGAGTTCCTAGAGCGTCCCACTGAGGCGTGAAGGAGCCGAGACATTGGGGGCCGGCGGACGCGTTGGTTGAGCCCGCCCTCGTGAGTGCTGTT
>JBOIDF010000009.1:0-70577 GCA_050740455.1 Gammaproteobacteria bacterium
CTAATGTGTTTGCGCTCCATCCGAAACCTCCTGATCGCTTGGTTGTACTACTCATTAAACGATCAGATCGGGTGGAGCACTTTAAGTTCCCCTTATTTTTCAATAAGTTTAAAGATCCTACCTATGATCATCGTATAGAAGGCCATAGCGGAGCCGCGCTCGCGGGGCTCGGCGCGTTCCACGAGCAGACTGAAGAGCACGGGGTAGGTGTAACCATGACCGGTTCCGCAAAGGAGTCCCGCTACCAGCACGTGCACGGGCGTCTGTGCGGCCGATAGAACGGTGAAGCCCAGCGCATAAAAAGACATCGCAATGCCGAGCATGCGCCGTGTCCCGAGCCGATCCGGGATCCAGCCCAAGAACACGCGCGGTGCGACGGCGATCGTGGCATAGGCGCTACAGAAAGGGCCGACGCTACCTATATTCACGGTCGATATAAATGTCTTCAGAAACGCGAAAAGCCCCTGCAGCGAGACGAAAAACGCGATCAACGCGCACCACATCGGCAGCAGATTCCACTGAGTCGCGGCCGCAAAGATACCGCGCGACGGAAGGCTGGCGTCGGCATGCGTGACCAGCACATCGCGCAGCGGCAAACACATGATTAAGCCGATAACGGCAAAACCAAGCGCGCCGAAGAACAGCTCCCGGTAGTTGGCGTATGCCAGGATGACGTCGCCAAACTGCGCACCGAGCCCAATCGTGATCAACCCCGCGGTGCCGAAGATAGCCAAGCCGTGGGTGCGTCGCTGTGCAGGAACGAGGTCAGCACCATAAGTAAACAAGGCCGTGTACCACATAGTGTGGGCCACACCATCGAGCAGGCGTACGAGGTACACAAACGGTCCCAGCGAGTCGATGAAGAGATAAAGCGTGATCGTGACGATAAATAGTACCCAACCGCCGAGGATCACAACGCGCCGGCCACGTGCGTCCATCCCCCGCCCTACGAGCGGTTAGGCGATCACCGCACCCAACGCCTGCACCGCCATGATACGGCCGATTTCCGCCTCCCCCGCCCCGAGCTGTTGCAGAAAACCGGGCAGGCGTACGAACAGGAAGCCCGCGAGACTGAGCATCGATGTAGCGCACGCGGCCAGCACGAACGCGCGCGTGAACAGAGGCGGCTTCATGAGTGGCCTTTGCTCTGCCCCTACTTAGCTAACGTGACCTGCTGGACCGCGGGCACGGTTGTTCTATAAGCCCTAGAAGCCACCAACACCGCCTCCCCACGATTTAAAACCCAATACTCACCCGCGGAGGTGGCGCGTTGCTATACGCCAACGGCCGAGGACATCGCGTCGTGCGATCGGTGGCCAAGGGCGATACGACGCGGCTGGGGTTTATCCCGTTGCTCAAGACCTTTCGGCCATCGAGCAGGGAGTAGCAGCGGATGATTTCATCCGTCTAGATGATGAAAAATCTGGCAGTCCCTTGGTCCTGGCTCGACGCTTTCCGTGTATCCGCCGCCTCGCCACCAAAAATCTAGTTGCGCTGGTATGTCCCGACTAGTTGCACCTGGTCGAGGATATGGCCCTGCATCCCGTTTTCCAGTGCTACCGCAGTCGGTTTGCCGAGGTCGGGCAACACCACATCGAGCGCATAGAGCTTGTGGAAGTAACGATGGCGGCCGATCGGCGGGCAGGGGCCCCCGTAGCCTGTGCGCTTCCAGTCGTTCAACCCCTCGCGTGTGCCGGACGGCAGATCGCGCGGAACGACCGCCTCCGGGAGCCCGGCGGCGGTCGGCGGGAGGTTCCGGACCAGGCCAATGGCGGTGAGATGTCCTTGCCGTCGCAGGTGTATGCTTGGGGCATGGTGCCGTTGTGGGCGAAGGCCGACGAGGTCAGTGACAGGCTCATGGGTTTGCCTCCTTCTCAGCCGCCAGGCTGTGGGCCACCAGCCCGAGCAGGCACAGCGTGACGGTGTGAATCCGATCGCGGACCGATGCATGGAACGTCCCCCTCCTTGCCCTCGGGATTTGCCGGTTGCCATCATAGATAGACAGTGTGCCGCAGTTCCTCAAGCCAAGGACAAAGTCGTGGCGATGGCGGAACGAGTCTTATCCGCTGGCATGCGGCACTTGCCGGCGTGGATCTCTGTAGCGAGACCAAAAATCAGATCGGCCTCGCATGGAGCCATCTGTACCGCGCTATCTGTGTTTTAGTCACTCCCGGACAATCACACGATTAACTTCAGTAGCATTTCGCATCGTTCTGATCGCGATGGTTGAAAGCATGTGCAGACCTCTGAAAGCTCAGCTTCGGAGAGATCGTGTCACTGCGATCGCTGGCTTTTTCTGTTCCATCAGCAGCGGCGGCTACGAACAGTTGCGAATGGGTGGACCGTTAGCTCGCAACTTAAACTGTCCCTAAAACTATGCGACGGCAGCGCTATCCTGAGCTTTACGCTTATCTGGGCGACACCGTGTGGTAGACTCTAACTTACGGCTCTTCCGCTCTACGGGTTGTTGTGATTAGGTTACCATCTGGGGTTGTGAGGCCCGAGTGATGGATCAAAGCAGGCGTTCACCTGCTATTATCCACCTGTCCTGGGGAAGGATGGAAATGGACGGTTATGCTCCGTTCAAGGACGCCAAGGTTTATCCTGGTGGTGCCAGAGAGTGGGACTGGCGTGAAACAGAGACCCATCATGTACCGTTTGCGCGGCGGCCCTCGTCTGTACATTTCGGCCATCCTGTCCCCGAAATGCACTCGGTCTCGCCGCGACTAATTCCTTTCGCCGCGACCGTCCTGCGCTCAAGCACGCTACGTCGCTATCGCTCGCGCGTGCCTTCACTCAATGACTTTACGCCGTCCATCTAGAGGACGGCCATCGCGGGCTCCTCGCCTCGGCGTTCCGCCTTCCATGGCTCGTCGCCGGCATTCAACCGGCCGATGTGCAGGAATTAGTGGATAACGGTGCCGAGGTCATCGTCCTTTCAGCAGGGATCCTGAACTACCGTTCGGGTGTGTCCCGAAACACTACGGCTTCTCGAACACAAAGGGATCACGACCCATGTACTTCAGACTGAGAAGGCCGTCAGCCTTTACAACCGGTTGTGCAAAAAGGAACGGGTCGGTGGGTTGTTCCATTCCACGTGCTGATTGATGCCTTTCAGTGGCAACATTCCAAGCCACCCTCCCCTACCTGGAAATTGTTCCTAGCCAATCATCTCGCTGATTTGGTCGCCATCGACTTTTCCATTTTTATCTTTTTAAATGTTAATTAATCTATCCAATGTTATTTACGAGCTGGACGCGTCTGTCCGTGGCATACCTCGATGGTTCGCAGGAGTGAAACATTCACAGCTGTATATTTTACCTTCGTTCACCTATTGGGGTTCGTTCCATGACACCAAAAATACATTCAAAGTAACAAGCATTTCGCGGCGTGGACGCTCTCGCTTCGGTGACCCTGCCGTCGTCAGGTACCTGAGTCTCCCGACCCTGCGGCGTGTCCATCTCTAGACCGAGGTGAGTGCGCCACCGATGGTAATACTCGAAGTACCTCGTGAGGATCCGTTTCAGGTGGCCCTCGTTGAAAACGATGATGCGGTCCAGGCAATCGCGGCGGATACTGCCAATGATCCTTTCCACGTACGGATTTTTCCAGGGGATCAATGTCAGCGGCGGAGCGAAAATCGGAGAGGATATGACTCCCTTATCTGGTCTTGGCGACTAACTGCGCGACACGCAAGACTGCAATCAGCATGGAATTGTTCCTAGAATCTGTGACTTGCGACGCACACCCCCGGGGGCAGGTCACTCGCAAATCATCGTGCACGCGGTTGCTTCCGCTCGCGAAACCGGCTATACACTTGGTTCCGGCGCAAACTCCTGGGGGCTTTCGCACAGGTTGGCAGAGGGGGTGATGCCTTTACCGGATGGCGGTGGGCCTTTTGTTCCGTCCGAACAACAACGAGGATCCTAACCATGTCATTACAAGAAACCATTTCGAATCAACTGAAGGTCATCGCAGACAAGGCCGATCTGTTTCCCGATCTCAATGATGCACTGGTCCTGGGAGGCATGGTCGTACTATCGTTAATCGGCCTCTTCATCACAACCGTGTGGCTACAGGGTAGCCATCTATACTGGACCATCATCGTGCCTGTATTCGCGATAATTAGTCTCGTCACTCAGTGGCCGCGGCTCCGCGGAGAAGAGACGAAATGGATTCAGTTGTTGCGGGCGCAGTTGTTCCACTGGATCGGTTTGCTCGCCGCGATACAGCTTGCTTATATGATGGTGCGCATGGGTCGATTGAGCTATGAAGCCACCGGTTTCGTGGTGCTGCTGTTGGTGACCTTTACCGTTTTTCTACAAGGCGTCTATGTCGACTGGCGGTTTTATCTAGTTGGACTGTTTCTCGCCGTGTGTCTGGTCCTGGCAATGTACATCACCGCTTATCTGTGGATAATCTTGTTGCTGGCCGTTGTGTTTGTGTTTGTCGGGATGAAATTCGTCAAGTATTACGGAAGTCGCGGAAAACCCGCGGCGTAGAACTGCCATGTCGATGGTTCTGTTGCGAGGGATCTTGGTCAAGACGCGCAACGAATCGCGGCACACAAAACCAGCTCGATGACAGACCGATACGTAAAGACAAGAAGTGTGAAGCGCGTACAGCCTCTACGGCCCCAATCTCGGAAGAATATTCCGCAATCAGGCTAGATTCCTTGTTTAAACAGGGTTTGTGGTTGTTGAGTCAAGTTTATCATGCGGCCAGTTTCATCTCGTCGCACCAAGTGTCGACCGCTCGTTGTGCCGCCTGGAAGGTACGCTGCAGAGAAGCGCGCGGCGCCACCGCCGTTGTGTTGATCAGTGCGAGTCCCGGGCGGAGGATACGTGCATACACGCGGGTATAGAACAGCGAATCGGTAGCAAAGCCATACGGCATAGCTGATGACTTCCGGCGGGTAGCGGTAACCGCGATACCTAACCCGGCATAAACCCGGCATAGCCGGAACCAAAGTGTTGAATGTACTATTTCTGGCGAATAGGCAATGAGAACCGAGACGAGTCATCGCCATGAATCCCTTTATCGAACGCCATCAAGAGAAGATCAGCGCGGTACTCGCTTGTTTTGACCGCATCGTGATTACCGGCATGCTGCCTGCGATTGGTCATGCCGAAGCCATGGCCGGTATCTGAGCGGACGCGGTATTCGTCTCTTTGACTATCCCCGCTGGGCAGAGCCGCTGCGAGAGGAGCTTCGGGCCCATGCCGAGCGGCTGGCCGCTGAGGCTTCTTTGGAAATCGAGTTCATCCGCAATTACAGGGCGTTTCGCAAAGAAGAGCGGATCAAGGCGATTTTGGCTTCGCGCGCTTGGGACGCAAGCTCACCGGTTGGTAATGACTTTCACACCCGTATTTCGGGTACACGCATCCGCCACCATATGGGGCCAGCGAGCCTCAAGCTCTACGATAAATTGGGCCTCATGGCACGGGTGAAATGCACCGCCAACGATGTTTCTTTCTTCAAACACCACCGTTTTGTGGAACACCGCGATGGGCGCAAGCAATTCAAACTCGCACCCCTTCGCAAAACTATCTATAGCCTCCCCGATCTTAGGCAACTGATGCAAGCCGCCACTGAGCGCTATCTCCGCTTCATGACCAGCATCGATAACCCCGATGCGGGTCTGCACGCCATCGACCAAATGGCCAAACCCGCCCGAGAGAAGGACCGCTCCTATCGGGGCTTCAATCTCTTCCTCGGCGAAGACCGCGGTCTTTTTATCACCCTCGCACGCGGGGAGTGGGCCATCAGCGGCTTTCGCGCCTCTGATCTCCGAACCCATCTCCGGGATCTCTCCACCGGCCGTGCCTCGTACCGGCTGAAACGTTTGCGCACCCACGGACTCATCAAAAAGATCGGACATCGCTACAAGTATTACCTCACTACCTTCGGTCGTCGTGTGCTCACCACCGCACTCGCCATCCGAGAATACGTCGTCATGCCTGCTCTCACTAGCGCTACCGCATGACACTCTTTGCTTTTTTGCACAAGATTCATGGATAAGAGACTAACCGGCAAACACATTGACCGGCCTCAGTATGAGACCTACACCCATGGAGGATGCAGTGCGAGATCCCGAGCGCAGCAGGTTTTTTCACAAGCTTCCGAGCTGGCCTCGATGGACCGGCGCGCGGAGGCGGCGCCTAGGGCCATGAGGTCGCGGGCGTGCTCCGGCCACGGCTTGGGGGGCCAGAAAGTGATCGGGACGCCTATCCGCGGGCGCGGGGTGATGGTCTCGACGGCGACGACTGTCTTGCCGGCGCGCCGGGCGAGCTCGATCTTCCAGTGGAGCAACTCATCCGCAGTGAGCTGGTGGCCGGCCAGCATGGCGCCGGCAAAGCTGAAGCGGTCGCTCCGCTCTCGGGCGCGTACCTGGATGTGGTGGAGGATGCTGTGCACGACGATATAGGTCACGTCCGGGTCATCGATCCATTGCTCGACCGGCGCCGAGCAGCCGAGGCCACCGTCCCACAAGGTCTCGCCCTCCACGCGGCGCGGGGCGATGAGGCCGGGAAGCGCGCAGCTCGCGAGCATCGTGTCGGCGAGCGGGCCGTGATCGCGCACCTCGACGCGGCTGGTACGCAGATTGGTGACCGCAAGATGGAGCCGCGCGGTCGTGCAGTCTTCGATACGGCGCTCGCCGACCAGCTCGTGGAGCAGACGGCGCAGGTGCCGCCCTTCGAGCACCGCTGGCACGCCGCGCCAACCGAGCAGGGTGCCGAGGGCACGCAAAGGCATCCGCCATTCACGAAAGTGGGCGCACATATCCGGGCGCGTGAACGCGGCCTCCAACCGTTCGGTGGGGAGACCCGCCGCGTAGAGCCCGGCGACGATCGCGCCGGCGGACGAGCCTGCCACCGCGACCGGCCGGCGGCCGGCGGCGAGCAGCTCGCGCAGAAACCCGAAGTGGGTGGCGAAACCGAGAAAGGACGAGCCGAACGTAACCGCAAGGCGCGGAGGGGTGGATGTGAGATCAGGCATCGGCAGGCTTTTTATGTACCGGCGCGCGTAACCAGAAAAACACCCCGGCGCCGGGCAAGGACCAGGTCGCACCGACGAAGAATCCAGTAAGGGAAACCAACACGGCCGTCGCCGGAGCCACGGCGCAGAGGGGCACGAGCAAGGCTTGGAATACGGCCTCGCGCAAGCCGAGGCCGGAGAGTGTGACCGGCAGCATGGTGATCACATCGATCACCGGCATGAGGCTGAGCGCGTCGGCGAGCGCCCAGGCCATGCCCTGCGCGCGCGCGGCAAAATAGTAGAGCCCGACGTTGCCGGCGTGGCAGACCCCGGCGAGGAGCAGCACGGCGAGGGCCTGCCTGCGGCCGGCGAAGAAAAGATCGAAGACGCCCGCGAGCTCCGAAATTCGCCTGCCGAACGGAAACCGGCGCGGATGCCGGAGCGGCCACCCCGGATGGTTGATGAGATACCAAGCCGCCATCGCGAGCCCCGCTGTGCCGAGGAAAAAGAGCACCGTGTGGAAGAGCGCGGCGGTCGCGGGTGCGCGCTGAAACCACTCGGCACGCAGCGCGGCGACCACGGTGGTCCAGATCATCACGATAAAAAGGCCGGAGAGCCGCTCCATGAGCATGGCGAGCACGGCGGCGATCTTCCGCTCCGGGTGCCAGAACATGACGGCCGCGATCTTTGCCGCATCGCCTCCCGCCGTGCCGGGAAGAAAGAGTGAGATGAACAACCCGAGAAAATGCAACCCCGCCGCGTGGGGGAAACCGAGTGGCACGCCGGCGATGCGCAGGCACAGCCACCAGCGCAGCGCGCCGGCCAGCTCATTCATCCCGCCCGCGAGCCACGCAGGCAGGAGCCAACGGGGCGCGGGCGGCGTGGGCATTGCGGCGAGCTGGGCGCGAATTGCGGGGTCACGCGCGATCCACCAGAGAAGCGCGACGGTAATGAGCACGCGCAGGAGGGTCCAAAGAAAACGTTTCACGCGCCCGGCACGTGCCTACGCAATGGTCGGCCACAGCCCATTCGCAGCCGCGTGCATGCTATGCTGGGAGGGCCGGCTGCGTTCACAGCAGGTCCGGCTATGGAGAATGATATGCGTACGGGCCGAGCCTAGCGACAAGCAACACGTTCGCAAAGGGTGTACCTTGACTCATCGGCACCGGCTCGACCGTGAAGCCGAGCCGGCAGAGCGACGTTTGCCAGTCTTGCAGGGAGCGGCAATAAAGCCTGGAAAGCCGATGGCCGCGGATGAAACTCACAAGGTGATCGGCCCAGTGGGAGATCCTGAACGGCAGGCCGCCGGCGGCGTCCCCCACCCGTATCAGCAGCACGCCCACGGGCATCAGGGCCTCCCGCACCCGCCGTAACACGTCGTCTTGTGCGGAGTAGTCGATGTAATGCAGTACATCGAAGATGACGATCGCATCGGACTTGCCGAAGTCCGCGGTGCGCATGTCGGCGAGGACGAACTCCGCCCGCTCGCCGAGCGCCCGGCTGGCCCGCCGCACGTCGCGCGGCATCAACTCGACCCCCCGATAGGCCAAGGGTTTTGGGGCCGGCGGCCAGCGTGCCGGCCACTGGCCCGCCTCAAACAGGGCGCGCGCCGCAAGCAGCCATGAAGCCAGCAAGCCCTGGCCGCAGCCGAGGTCGAGAATCCGTGCGTGGTCCGGGATCAGACCCAGCTCCAGCAGGCCGAGAAATACCGGGTCGCGACCGAGCTTGCCGCGGGCAAAGTACCAGGCGAAACGGCCGGCAGATCGGTAGGGACCGGCGGCGGTATCAAGCAATGCCCGCCTGAATGCAGTGCTCATGTAATCACCGAACGAAGGGTGACCGGACGAAGCTTGGCAGCGTTGATGGCGTCGAGCAACCGTGGCAAGACATCGAGAACAACCGCATCGCCGCCGGTGGTGCGGGCTGCATTGCCGTCATGGAGGAGCAAGATGTCGCCCCCGTTCAGTCCGCGCAGCAGTCTCGCGGAAACCGATTCCGCATTGCCGTCGCGGGTGTCGAAGCCGCGGCGGGTCCAGCTCACCAGGCGCAGGCCGAGGCGCCAGAGCGCCGGATCGAGCAAGGGGTTGCGCAAGCCTGCGGGGGCACGGAAGAACCAGGGGCGCATCTCGGTGATCGCGGCCAATGTGTCCTGGGCGGCTTCGATCTCTCGGACGAAGCCGCGGAGTCCAAGCAGTGCGAAGTCGCGCCGGTGACGCAGGCTATGGTTTTCCACTGCGTGGCCGCGCTGGACGATTTCTCTGCTCAGATCGGGGTGGCGCATCGCCCGCTCGCCGATGCAGAAGAAGGTGGCTTTCACGCCGTGCCGGTCGAGGAGATCCAGGACTTCGGGTGTAACCGCTGGGTCGGGGCCGTCGTCGATGGTAATGGATATCTCACCCCGCGCTGCGGCTTCGGGCGGTAGTCGCTTCCAGTTCGGTCCCAGTAGACTACACCGCGGCCACAGCCCGGCGATGGTCAGCATCGCCTGGTCGGTGACGACGGCGCCGGCGGTCCACGGCCAGGCTTCTGGGCGGAGGATCGTCGCCACCACCGCGCCGGCGTGCAGAAGCGCGGACGCCTTGATCAGGGGAGCCGGACGCCAGCGGCGGTCGTCGGGTAAAGTCGTCATGAGTAAGGATGATTTGGATCGCCTGGGCCAAGATCCTCTAGTCAGTTCATACGAATGGCCTTACCCTATAAAAATGCCGGTGAACACGGTCCTCGCGATATGAACGGCGTCGTTACCGTCATTCCTGCCTACAATGAAGCGCGGACTCTGCGCGCCGTCGTCGTGGGGGTCTTGCGCCATTGCCCCCAGGTCATTGTCGTTGACGACGGCTCCACGGACGGCACCGCCGCCAGCGTCGCCGATCTACCGATCACCCTGGTACGCAATCCGCGCAACCTCGGTAAGGCCGCGAGCCTCTGGTCCGGCATGCGGGCGGCGCTCCGTCACGGGGCCTCGGCGGTGATTACCCTGGACGCCGACGGCCAGCACCGGCCGGAAGATATTCCGCGATTCCTGGCCCTGGCGCAAGCCCACCCGCGGGAGATCATCACCGGCTCGCGCCTCGCGGAGAAGGCCGCCTTTCCCCGTAAGCGCTATATCGCCAACAAGATCGCCAATTTCTGGATCTCGTGGGCCGCCGGTTACGCCGTCGACGACAGTCAATGCGGTTTCCGCCTGTACCCTGCCGGTCTTCTGCGGCGCTTGGATCTTCGATCCGAAGGCTTTGTGTTGGAAAGCGAGATCTTGATCCAGGGGGCCCAGCGGGGGTGTCTAAGCTTGTTCTTGCCGATTCCGGCCCTCTACGCGGGCAATGGCCGTCCCAGTCATTTCCGCGCGGTCAAGGACATCGCGCTCATTACCCGGATGGTGGCCCGCAGCTTACTTTCCCGCTGGCTCTATCTACCGGGATTATACCGGGGCGTGATCCGGCCGCAAGCGTGGCAGCGCAAACGCATGGGCGCGAACGCCGTCCCTGGCACCCGGCTCTTGCGTGACGCGTGAGAGCTTGTGAAAAAATCTGCTGCGCTCGGGATGTGGAAGCGCCGTTACACGCGCCCCACGCATGGCGTATTAGCCGGGACAGGCGTCGATGGCCGTCACCAGCTGATCATGAATCCAACGCCTTAAAAACCCCGCCGCGCGCTGAGCGACCTCATGCTCGGGCAGCCAACGGCACAGCCCTTCACAGAGATCACCGAAGCGCGTGCCGTTCTGGACCGCATCGAGCGCCCAGGCTTCTTCGCCCTCCAGCGAGCGGAAAAAGGTTTTCAGTTCTTGACGCCAGATTAGCCACGCCAGCGGGTGCGGGTAGGCGAGGGGTGTTCCCGGAGTCTCATGGCGATCGGCGGCCTGCCAGATCTCGGCTACGTTCCAGCCGAGATCCAAGCGCCGCACCGATGGGTGCAGGGCGAGGCCGATGGTAGACCACGCGGCAGGCGCAAGCTGGGCGAGTGACTCCGCCGTCAGAGGCGGTGCGTGCGCGGCATCGAAGGCCTCACCCAGCTGCCATTCAAAAGCCGCTAGTTCCGAAAGCCAAGGTTCATTGCGGAAATCGTCGGACGACGCGAGAAAAGCGCGGAGATGCTGCCCGAAGTAGCGTATGGAAAAATGCCCGGAGGGATAAGCATCGGTATAGGCCGCGGCCAAGTGAGCGAAGCGCTCCGCGCCGAGCATGGCCAGCAATGCGGGAAAGTCGCTCGCCAAGGCATCTTGGAGCCGTAGACGGTAGGCGTTAGCGTAAATCTCGAGGCGCGTCTCGGCGCTTACCGAGGGGCTCGCCAGCACTTCGGCTTGCGCGCCCCGGCGGCGCGCAAGCACATAGGCTTGAATGGATTGCTGTAGCTCACGCAAGCTCGGCATGGACGTCACGGCCGGCCGAGGAATCGGGCGGCGGGAGCGCTTGCGTGGCGATTCCCGCAGCCTGCGCCAGCTCCGCAAGCAAGTCCTCGAAGGGGGGAATATTATCATCGCGCTCGATCATGGTAGACACCTTGCCAAAAAGCGTAATCGCCCTGGCATAAAGGTCCCACACGGGATCGATTATGGGCTCGTCGTGAGTATCGATGCGGTAGGCTCCATAATCACGGTGACCGGCGAGATGAAATTGCTGCACCCGGGTGAGTGGCAGATGTTCGAGGTAGGTGTACGGATCGAACGCATGGTTGCAAGCGCTGACGTACACGTTGTTGATGTCGAGCAGGAGCAGGCAATCGGATTCCTCGGCGAGGGCTCCGAGAAACTCCCATTCCGGCATTTCCGAGGCGCGGTAGTCGAGGTAGCTCGACACGTTTTCCAACAGGATCCGCCGTCCCAGGTACTCTTGAACCTGGCGCACGCGCCCGGCGACATGATGCATAGCCTCGGCAGTGTAAGGCAAGGGCATTAAATCGTGCAGGTTAACGGGTTTCATTCCGGTCCAGCACAGATGATCGGAAATCCAGGCGGGCTCGATGCGATCGGCCAAGGTCTTAAGTTGCTTGAGGTAGCCCACATCGAGCGGATCCGTCCCGCCGATGGAAAGCGAGACGCCGTGCATCACGATCGGATAATCGGCGCGGATGCGTTCGAGGTAATCGACGGGCTTGCCGCCGGCCACCATAAAGTTTTCAGAGACTATTTCGAACCACCCGAGCGGTGGCTGGGTGGCGAGGACGGCTTCGTAATGCTCCTTGCGGAGACCGAGGCCAAAACCGAGTGCCGGAAATCGCTTTTCCGAAATGGGGAACATTGGACAGGCGGGGCCGAACCGGCCCCGCCTCAACCTCTCTGACCCTTATTCGGTCACTTTGCCGCCTTTAGTCTCGCACTCCTCCTTGGTCAAGGATACCCAGCCTTGTCCGGAGCACGCGTTTTTCCCTTGACAGGCGTTAAGATCGGCTTTGGTATTGCACTCCGAGGTGCCTTTGCAGGCGTTAACGCCGCTGCATTTTACCTTACCTTCGGCGGCAGGGTGGACGTCTTCCGCCAGTATGGGATGGCTCACGAATAACGCCGCGGCAGCCGTGGCCAATAAAACGCCCTTGGTATTTTTCATACGATGGCCTCCTGATGGTGAATAGATAAGCCGGCCTGCTATCGAGTCCTGTTCGATAGCGGGCCGTTCAACGCATGCGCAGTAGATGTTCTTTCAGACTGCGCTTCCCCAGCATTCTTCCATGAACGCCGCTCAAGCGGTATTCGTTGTCTGCGTACCACGGCCGGTGCTGCAGCGGTCAAATTCTGGAATGTTCTTTATGACCATAAGCACCGCAAAGGGGTATGCCAAAGGGCGGGTTCGTCAGGATGTTAGCGGTGCGTAATTATCAGCGTCTTTGGGCTCGCAATGCGGTCATCACGGCGAATTTCCCTACTCCGACCTTGGCCGCCTGACAAAGTTCAATGCCCCGCGCCACGGTGACCGTGTTAACCACGTTATCAGGCGAGCTCAGCCGGCGTTCGTGTCAAGCGGCTGAAAACTCATCTCGTTACCGCTATGCTGTCGCCCATAAAAGCAGCGGCGTCTCGTGTTACCGGTAGGTCGCCGCCCGTCGCGACGGTTTGAAATCCGCAGGGGGGAATGGTAGACGTCATGATATACGTGGAACTAGTGGGCATGCTGCTCGTTATTCTCCTGGCCGCCGAGATTTTCACCAATGCGCTGGAACATCTGGGTGAAAAACTGAAAATCTCCGAAGGAGTGACGGGCTCGCTGTTTGCCGCTGTCGGCACCGCCATGCCGGAGAGCATGGTCCCCATTCTCGCTATCTTTGCCGGGACTGAACATGCGGACGTCAACGAAGAGATAGGAGTCGGGGCGATCATCGGCGCACCGCTGATGCTCTCCACGCTGTCCTTATGCCTGATGGGCTTGTCGGTCGTCTGGGAGCGCGGGCCTAAAGGTTGGCTCACGCCCGAGAAAACCGGGCTCGCTCGGGACCTAAATTTCTTCTTGCTGGCCTTCGGCATCGCTGCCGGGGCGCTTTTTATCCCGCGAGAACCCCACCATTTCGTCACTTTGAAGGTTATGCTGGGCCTGACCCTGGTGCTCATTTATTTCATCTATGTCATGCTGACGCTGCGGGTGTCGGCGCAATTGGTTAAGGATGGCCACGGTACGCAGGCGCATACGGATATGTATCTCTGCCGCCTCGGCCTGCCCGACCACATGCTGGTCCTGTTAATTCAGATCGCTATTGGGCTCGGGTTATTGGTCGCCGGCGCGGAAGGGTTTATTCATAATGTAGATGAAGTGGCGCGCGAGATCGGCGTTTCAGCGCTGTTGCTGTCGCTCTTGATCATCCCGATCGCGACCGAGCTTCCCGAGAAGGTGAACAGCATTCTCTGGATCCGCCGCAACAAAGACACACTGGCGTTCGGAAACATCACGGGCGCAATGGTGTTTCAGGGTACGATACTTCCGGCCATCGGTATCCTATTGACACCGTGGGATTTGCGCCTGGAGGTATTCACGGGGGTGCTCGTCACCTTAGTCGCCGCCCTATGGCTGAGGCTGGCACTCCGGGTGGGGAGGCTCTACGTCTGGCAGCTCGCCATTAACGGTAGCCTCTATGCTGCCTATCTCATCGCGGTCCTGGGGTAGCGTTCTAACGGCGCGCCTCCGGCCACTAAACCACTGAAGCTCATGAACCAGAAAAAGAATCGCGACCGAGCACCATCTGCACGCGTGATATTGCAGGCATGCCTGTGGCTGGGAGTCTCCATCCTCGGGGCGAGCGCGGTGGGCGCCATCGCGCTGCATCGAGGTGAAACCATCAACGGCCTTTGGTTTATCGTCGCCGCACTATGCATTTACGCATTAGGTTACCGCTTTTACAGCGCCTTTATCGCCGCCAAGGTGCTGGCTTTGGATGGCACTCGCGCGACTCCCGCCGAACGGCTTAACGATGGCCGCGACTTTGTCCCCACGCATAAATGGATCGTTTTCGGGCACCACTTCGCGGCCATCGCGGGTCCGGGCCCTCTTATCGGGCCGACGCTGGCGGCCCAGTTCGGTTACCTGCCCGGCACCCTATGGATTTTAGTGGGAGCGGTGCTCGGGGGCTGCGTGCAGGATTTCGTGATCTTGTTTTTCTCGACCCGGCGCGATGGGCGCTCGCTCGGACAGATGGCCCGCGATGAGCTTGGACCGGTTGGCGGAGCGGTGGCGCTCGCGGGAGTCATGGTCATCATGATTATTCTCATCGCCGTGCTCGGGCTGGTCGTCGTCAACGCGATGAAACATAGCCCGTGGGCCACCAGCACCGTCGCCGCGACGATCCCGATTGCCTTATTGATGGGCGCTTATATGCGCGGCATCCGGCCTGGGCGCGTGCTCGAAGGGACCTGCCTCGGTGTGATTTTGCTGGTGCTCGCGGTCCTCGGCGGAGGGTGGATAGACGCACAGCCATGGCTACGCGTTTGGTTCGATTACGACGCTCCGAGCCTGGCACTCATGGTCATTGCCTACGGCTTTGCGGCCTCGGTTCTTCCGGTCTGGCTGTTGCTTGCGCCGCGCGATTACTTATCGACGTTTATGAAGATCGGAACCATCGCGGCGCTGGCCGTGGCGATCGTGGTGCTCCAGCCCGAGGTCAAGATGCCTGCGCTCACGCAATTTATCGATGGCACGGGCCCCATCTTCGGGGGCAAGCTGTTCCCGTTTGTCTTTATCACGGTCGCCTGCGGCGCGATCTCGGGGTTTCACTCACTTGTCGCCTCGGGGACAACGCCGAAGCTCCTCACCAACGAGCGGGATGTGCGTTTTATCGGCTACGGCGCGATGATGATGGAGTCCTTCGTCGGAATCATGGCGATGGTGGCGGCCACCGTATTGGAACCCGGGGTGTATTTCGCCATCAATAGCCCGGCGGGTGTCGTCGGGGCGGAGGCGGCCGAAGCCGTGGCAAAGATCACGAGCTGGGGTTTTCCGGTGACGGTGGAACAAATGCAATCGCTGGCGGCGTCGATGGGGGAAGCGACGCTGTTCGCGCGCACCGGTGGCGCCCCTTCCTTGGCCGTAGGCATGGCCAGCATTTTTTCCAGTACCTTCGGTGGCGGTCTTCTGGCCGTGTGGTATCACTTCGCGATCATGTTTGAAGCGTTATTTATCTTGACCACGCTGGACGCGGGTACCCGTGTCGCACGCTTCATGCTCCAAGACCTCCTGGGGAACCTGATTCCGGCTTTAGGGCGGACCGGTTGGTATCCGAGTGTCTGTCTGACGAGCGCGCTCGTGGTCGGCGGCTGGGGTTATTTCCTGTATATCGGCACGATTGACCCCCTCGGGGGCATCAATAGTCTCTGGCCGCTCTTCGGGATCTCGAATCAAATGCTCGCCGCGATCGCGCTTTGCGTTGCGACTACCATCTTGGTCAAGTCCGGACGGGCGCGGTACGCGTGGGTGACCGTGCTGCCTCTGACATGGCTTGTCACCGTGACGAGCGCCGCCGCTTGGGAGAAGCTTTTCAGCCCCGAGCCGCGGGTCGGGTTTCTCGCGCATGCGCGCGATCTCGGTGAGCAATTGAGCCGCGGCCTGCTAGCCCCCGACAAAGTAGGGCAGGCGCCGCAGCTTATCTTCAATGACCAACTGGACGCCGCCTTGACGGTGTTGTTCCTCGTCACCACCTGGGTGCTCGTGATCGAGACCTTGCGGGTGTGTCATGCGGTATGGACCGGGCGCCGGCACCCGCCGCTGACGGAGACACCTCACCTCCCACGGCGCGTGGCCGAAGACTGGGTGCGGAACTGAGAGGACGGCCAGGGCCCCGATCTCTCTGCGGCTGAAGTGATCGTCTACTATCGTATCTATCGTTTTCTGATTGAACATACCGTGCTTGCCCAGATGCTCCGGCGACAGCTTACTGAATATCAGTGACTTGAGATCAGCCTGAAGCCACTTGCCCATCGGGCCGATTGAATATATCGATAAACCGCTGCTCCGCTGCCCCAAAAGCCTCCTGATAGCGCATGGCACACCCGACGATTGGTTGGAACAGAATATTTATAGCACGCGTTTCGAGTACGGCCCCCTTCATGCTCGTGATCGACCTCATCTTATTCGGCCCGCTTGGGCTGTCCATTTGGGCGATCCAAATGGCTTGGATCCCCTTCTTCGCCGCGGGTGTGGTTTCATCGAAATGGTGGGAGCTCGATCTCGGCTGGTTGCATATACGAGCTCTCTGCGCGCTCGGTCTCGCACGGGGTTAAAAAGATAGCTCCGAAGCCGATGCGGGATTCTTCTTGAGTTTATCGCGGCTTTTTACGGCCGCTTTCAGTAACCTGCCGGGAACCGCTGCCCTACCCCCGCTTGAAGCGCGCCGCCTCATCGGACCCGCCCGTGGCGTTGCCGGCGCTGTAGGAATGCGCGCCCACGCCGGCGAGCTTGCCGGCATCGACGACCAGGTACTCGTTGCGGATGGGTCGGCCTTCGAACCAGCACTCCAGGATCTCACGCGTACCGGCCGCGTAGCGCGCCTGCGCCGAGAGGCTGGTGCCCGAGATGTGCGGGGTCATGCCGTGGTGGGGCATGGTGCGCCACGGGTGGTCCTGGGGCGGCGGCTGCGGAAACCACACATCCCCGGCGTAACCGGCTAGCCGGCCGCTCTCGAGCGCCCGGGCGATCGCCTCGCGATCGCAGATCTTGGCGCGCGCGGTGTTGACGATGTAGGCGCCGCGCTTCATCTTGCCGATCAGCGCCTCGTTGAAGAGATGCTCCGTCTCCGGGTGCAGCGGACAGTTGATGGTTACGACATCGCAGACCCGCACCAGCGATTCGACGTTCGCATGGAAGGTGAGGCCCAGTTCCCGCTCGATGTCCGGGGAGAGACGATGCCGGTCGGTGTAGTGGAGCTTGACATCGAAGGGTTTGAGCCGGCGCAGCACGGCGAGGCCGATGCGCCCGGCAGCCACCGTCCCGACTGCCATGGCCTCCAGATCGTAGGAACGCGCGACGCAGTCGGCGATGTTCCAGCCCTTGTCGATCACCCAGTGGTACGAGGGGATGTAGTTGCGCACCAGCGAGAGGATCATCATTACCCCGTGCTCGGCGACGCTGATGCTGTTGCAATAGGTGACCTCGGCCACTGTGATTCCGCGGTCGATCGCCGCCTGCAGATCGGTATGGTCCGAACCGACGCCGGCGGTGACGATGAGCTTGAGCTTCGGTGACTTGGCGATGCGAGCCGCGGTCATGTAGGCCGGCCAGAAAGGCTGCGAGATGACGATGTCCGCATCGGGCAGCTCCCGTTCCAGGACCGAGCCGGGACCGTCCTTGTCCGAGGTGACGACGAGTTTGTGACCGTTTCCTTCCAGGAACTTGCGTAGCCCTAGCGCACCCGAGACGCTGCCCAGCAACTGGCCGGGCTGGAAATCGATACGCTTCGGAGAGGGCAAGCTTTGTCCGTCGGGATAGCGTTCCAGTTTGGGCACATCATCGCGGGCGTAGGATTTCGGGTAGCCGCTGACGGGATCGTCGTAAAGCACGCAAACAACCTTGGCCATGGTCGGGCCTCCTGTATTTCTTGGAATCGTGGAAGGATTAAGGGCCTAAGCCCTTCGCTGGTCCCGGTGTTACCGGGTGTGCGAGATCCTGGGTGCGCGCTACCGCTGTGCCCAGCCGAGGAGCCGTTCGCCTTCCGGGGTGAGACCCTGGAAGCGCTGATCACGGCGAACGATGGCGATGCCTAGCTCTTCCTCGAGGTGCTGGATGGCCGCCGACAGGGCCGGCTGCGAGACGTGGCAGAGCTCGGCCGCGCGTGCGAAGTGGCGCGTCCTGGCCAGCGCCACGAGGTATTGGATTTGGCGGATGAACATGGCTCTTACGATGCTCTGGGCTGGTATTAGCTTTGAGTCCCTGGGGGCAAGGTCAGCCGTGTGCCGGGTGATATTCTGGACAGAAAGGGGGCCGAAATAAAGGGGGCCGGTAACAAAAGCATCGGCCTTTCCGCCGAAACCAAGAATCCGGCGGACGGCCGACGTTGTTCTTGCTGGCGTGGGTCACTTGTCGGATGGCGCAAACCCCAGCGAGACCGCACTCTGGCCGGGACCGAGGTGGTATCGGACGCGCATCCTGAGGCGGGCGTTCCGTGCCACTCGGGCTACTGACGTACCACTAACGGGAGGTGTAAGATGATATCGATACGAAATGACTGGAGAGAGGAGCGTGCGGTGCTCCTGGCTGCAGCCTGCGCAGTGAGCGAACGATTCGCCAGCAGGCCCAATCGATCTATGGGAAGGCGAATCTCAGTGGGCGGGCGGCGCTGTCCGCCTTCTTTCTCGAGGACCTCCGACTACCGCGCGAACAGGCGAACCTCTAAAAGATGACCGGCACCCGATTCGATCTCGAAGTACAGCCCGTGCTCCCTACGGCCCTCGCCAGGTTGGAAGAACTGGCCAATGATCTAGTCTATAGCTGGAACCGCCCGATCCGAACGCTGTTCGCACATCTGGACCGCGATCTTTGGCATGCCTGTGGCCATAACCTGAAGATATTCTTGCGCCGGGTGGCGCAGGATAAACTCGAAGCGGCGGCCAAAAATCTCGTTTACCTGCAGGATTATCGTAGTGTGCTTTCCGATTATGACACCTATCTGGCGAAGGAGGTCAACCCGGAAGTCAGGACATTGATCGATCCCGGCCGCAATCTGATCGCGTACTTCTGTGCCGAGTTCGGGCTTCACGAGAGCCTGCCGATCTATTCGGGAGGGCTCGGGATCCTCGCCGGGGATCACTGCAAGGCGGCAAGTGATCTCGGCTTGCCCTTTGTCGCTGTCGGTCTTCTTTACCGCGTGGGGTCCTTTGAGCAAACGCTCGACGGGGCCGGTAATCAGCAATTAAAGCCATCGCGCCTGGAGTTCAACGATCTACCGATTAGCCCCGTACTCGATGCGCAGCAGTCTCCGCTTACCGTCGCAGTGGAGCTTCCCGGCCGCGAGGTCGTCATCCAACTCTGGCAGGCCCGTGTGGGTCACATCCGGCTTTTTCTTCTCGATACCGACGTCAGCGCCAACAGCGGCGAAGATCGTCACATTACCTATCAGCTTTACGGCGGCGACAAGCACACGCGCATTCAACAGGAGATGGTGCTCGGCATCGGAGGTGCGCGGGCGCTGCGCGCGCTCGGGATCGCGCCCACGGTCTGGCATATCAACGAAGGGCACGCCGCGTTCTTGGTCCTGGAAAGATGCCGTGCACTGGTGGAAAGCGGAATCGGTTTCGGGGCCGCCCTCGAACAGGTCGCCGCGGGGACTGTATTTACTACGCACACGCCGGTCCCGGCCGGTCACGACATCTTCGACGCAAGCATGGTCGGGCACTATTTCAAAGGCTTCCCGGAGCGGCTGGGGCTCTGCGAAGAGGAGTTCCTAAGACTCGGGATCAGCACCAATCCCGGGGGCGATTTTAATCAAACCGCGCTCGCGTTCCGCGGTTCGCGTTTTCACAACGGCGTGAGCCGTACCCACGCCGAGACGGCCGCGCGGATGGAGGCCGCTATCTGGCCCGAGATCCCGGCGCATGAAAACCCCATCGAATGCATCGCCAACGGCGTGCATGTGCAAACCTTTCTGGCCGCGGCCTGGGTGCATCTATTCGATTTGCGCTTCGGAATTCAATGGCGCAATGAGCTGCTCAACGAAGCGTTCTGGGAGCGCATCGACGATCTCCCCAATTCCGCCTTATGGAGTACGCGCCAGCTTTTGAAATCGGACCTGATGAAGGAACTCCGTGAGCGCGCCGGCGCGCAGTTTAGAAGGAACGGTTACAGTCAATCGCTAATAAATCGCCTTACTCGCCATCTCGGAGTCGACGACGACATCCTCATCATCGGCTGCGCGCGCCGTTTTGCCACCTACAAGCGCGCGACGCTAGTGTTTTCCGATCGGGCGCGGCTCGCGCGCCTGATGAACAACGCGGATCGGCCATTTCTGATCATATTTTCAGGCAAGGCCCATCCGCATGACGGACCCGGTCAGGAGTTGATCCGCGCCGTGCATGAGTTGTCGCGGCAACCGCAGTTCGAGGGCAAGGTATTGCTGATCGAGGGCTATGATCTGGCGCTCGCGCGCCGCTTGGTTACGGGCGTCGATGTCTGGCTCAATACCCCGCGCTACCCGTTAGAGGCGAGCGGTACCTCCGGCATGAAGGCCGGCATCAATGGCGTGCCGCATCTCAGCATTCTGGATGGCTGGTGGCCGGAGGGTTATGATGGGCGGAACGGCTGGGGTATTGCGCCGCAAAGCGCCTCGGCGCCCGCCGAGCCCCATGCCCACGCGGAGGCGCAGGAGCTCCTGGATATCCTCGAATATGAAGTCATCCCGCTCTATTACGATCGCAACCGGCAAGGATACTCGCCAGGCTGGATCAACAAGGTCAAGGCGTCGATGAAATCCCTGATCCCCCACTATGGCGCGGAACGGATGGTCATGGACTATGTGAGAAAGTTCTACAGCCGGGGGGCGTTGCAACAGGAACGGTTCGCCGCCGATAACTTCGCCGCGGCGATTGAACTGGCGCGATGGAAGCAACGGGTCGGCGAGTGCTGGCCCAAGGTGCGGTTGCAGCGCCTCGACCAACCCAAACCGAGCGTGCGGACGGGAGAGCAACTCACGTTCTGCGCCGCTGTTCATTTAGGGGGCCTCGCGGTCGAGGATGTGGTGATGGAATGTCTCGTCGGAAGCGAGCGCGACAACCGATACGTCGCTATAGAAACGCACCGCTTCACCGCGACAGACACAAATGCCGAGGGCGAAACGCGATTCGAGCTTGAATTGACCCCCGGCTTTTCCGGTCTGCAAACCTACAAGCTGCGCCTGTACCCCTACCACCGGCTCTTGACCCATCGCTTCGAGACGGGCTTGATGAAGTGGATTTGACGCAAACGTCCCCTCCCGCATAGCGGCCTTGGTCCCCAAACCGCTGTCGCCCTTTGAGCCGAGCGCAGCGCGTGGTGAGTCGCTGTCAGTCAGGCGTCCGGGGATGCCTGGGACCACGGGCTTCCCGCAGGGTCGCGGCGAATGTCTGAAAGCGCGGATCACTCGCCCAGTCTTCTAGGCCCAGAGAGAGTTTGCGCCGCCAGTTGGGATGCTCGTTTATCGTCCCGGGCAGGTTGGCCTGCTCGGGCTGACACAAGATGTCCTCGGGCTGAACGATCATGATCGCGGCAGGCGTACGCGCCAGGTAGATGTGTACGGCACAGGCAAGTTCCGGCGTCATCGCCGGCGGTTGCACGCTGCACTCGAGGGGTAGCAGCCCTTCTTGATCGAGGGCCGCGAGCAGCCGTGCCCGGTCCTCGGCGCGCGCCGTCACTTGTTCTTTCTCTAGTTCATCGGAAGGGAACAAGCCAAGCTCTCCGCGAAGCTCCAAATCCCTTCCGCGCCAGTAGCCGCTCAAGCTTGGTAGATCATGGGTGTTCACGGCCACGGTGGCCTGAGGCGGATACTCGGCGGGCGGCTTGAAGCCGCCCTCGGGCGATCGTTCAAAATAAAGCACGCGGTAAGCGAGGATGCCCGCGGGTTGCAATGCCGCTCGCACCTCATCGGGCACGGTACCGAGGTCTTCGCCGATCACCAGACAGTGGTGGCGCTGGCTCTCCAAGGCCAAAATCCCGAGCAACTCCTCGAAGGGGTAGTGGACATAAGTGCCGTCCTCCGGCGTACCGCCGGCCGGGATCCAGAACAAGCGCTGCAGGCCCATGACATGGTCGAGTCGCAGCGCCCTCGCGTGGCGCATGTTCGCGCGCAAGGCGGCCACGAACGGCCCATGGGCGCCCGCGCGCATTCGCCCTGGACTGAGCGGCGCGAGCCCCCAATCTTGTCCCTTGAGGTTGAAATCGTCCGGGGGTGCGCCGATGCCCGCTTCCAGTGCGTACAAACGCTGATTGGCCCAGGTCTCCGCGCCGCCGCGCTCGACGCCGAGGGCCAGGTCTTGGTAAATCCCGATCGCCAAGCCGCGTTCGCGGGCGCGCCGGGAGGCTATCGCGAGCTGCACGTCTGCCTGCCACTGCAGGTATTCAAAGAACTCGACGCGAGCCTCGTTTCGGTCCGCAAACGCTACTACGGCCTCGGAATTCGGATCGCGGTAAGCCGCGGGCCAGACGGGCCAGCCCCAGATCCCTCGGTCTTGACGATTAAACGACTCCTGTAAGGCGTCGAAAAGCGCGTGCGTCCGCAATGCCTGACCCCGGTCGGCCTGATACGCTCGGAAGGCGGTTCCACGTTGACTATCCGCATCGCGATGATGCTCGCGAAAATGGCGATAGAGCCGATCGAGAATTTCCATCTTGGCTGCGGCGACACCTTGATATTCGACCAGCTCTGCCGCGCGCGATGCGCGCAGTTGCGCTTGAAACCGCGGCGCGCTGACACACGCTTGCGCGGCCTCGCATTCCAAAAAATCGGGCACGGCTTCAATATCCAGATAAAGGATATTGAGAAATGACCGGCTCGAGGGACTGTACGGGCTGGCATGCGTGGGAGCGTGCGGGAAGAGGGCATGCAAGGGATTGAGACCGATGATACCCGCGCCAAAGCCATCCGCCACTTCGATGACGCGATCGAGATCGGTGAAGTCCCCGATTCCCCAATTCCGCTCCGAACGCAGGCTGTAAAGCTGAAGCGCCAAACCCCAAATGCGTTTACCACCCTCAAGTGCGGCCGGTTGATAGCAGCGCTCGGGCGCGATGATGAGGGCCATGCTGGCAGCGGTTCGATGGCCCTCGATCTCGACGCGGTGATAGCCGGGAACCAAGCTCGCTGATAGGTGCAGGACCAAGCGGATAAAGCTCCCTCCAGCGACTTCCTTGCGCTCGATCACATCCAATGTACCGGGGGAAAAACTGCCGTGCAGACACTCGCCGTTCTCAGCCGTCAACACCCAGCGCATCGGCTTGTCTATCTTAGGGCTAGGAACGGTGACAACAACTTCGATCGGTGTTTGGGTCTCCCACACTACCCGGACCGGTGGTAGCAGTCGATTCCATGCTTTCATCCTATGAGCTTCGAGCGCCTCGCGCAGTTCCACATCGCTGCCCGCGGCCACGCCCATCGAGGCCAACAACGCCCGCTTCGTCTCCAGCGAGGCAGTGTGCCGCCTGCCCCGGATGTCTCTGTATTCGTGAGCGATCCCGAAGTACTGACAGGTCTGGTCGAGCGGCGTGCGGCCACTCATGTAGCCGAACCGTGTGTGATCCTTGCGGTCATAATCTCTGTATTTAGGCTGTCGCCGAGTTCCGCCTCTACCGTCCTAGCTCCAGCTGGCATGGGGTCTCGCACTGTGGTATCATTGACTCCGATCCAAGGATGTCCCCGGGGACATTTGGTGGCTTTCCCTTTGTGGAAAGAACCCCCAGGGTATTGTCACATCTTACCTGAAATACTCGCCCGGTAGAGTGCGCGTGGTCCGCCCTGCGATGGGTGGCTGTGCTGACACTGGAGCGCCGAGGGATCATTAATCAATGTACCCGCTTTTTTGCGGATATGGAGCCAATTTGCAATGCCTACGAAATTCTATATTGGAAATCTGTCGCCCCAGGGCATCCAAGAGGATATCCGATTAGCTCAGCATGGTTAGCTGGCGATCGCTTGCGCTTACCATCGTTTCGCAGAGCGATCGTATGCTTTGATGCTCGGCGACCGGCTATGAGTAACACCATGACGGAAATAACCGCTACGTTCTCTCCCAGCAGTGAGTTTCGGCAAACCTGCGGCTTTTGTGGCTGCGTCTTTCGGGTCGAAGTTGAAAGGGCACGGTCTCATAAGGACGTCCAGGAGTATCGCTGCCCGGAATGTCACGACCATGTATGTTTAGCCAAAACGTCGACTCCACCTCGAGTAACTTTGATCTCGAACCGGACCGACGGCCGCGAAGTAATCCCGTGCGCTTTGCGGGGCTTGACCCTGAAGTATCCCTAGACTGCCAGCCCTCGGCACTCGCTCGAATTCAGAGATCGCACGGTAGAATAAAAGGGCAGGTGAGAGCCTGCTTTCTACTCTATCCTACTCTTCGTCCTGATCGAGTTGTGAGCCTCGCTCCAACACCGACCCTATTCTTGACTATTTGTTCCATAACGGCTAGGCTTACTTCCATTAGACATTGGTTCGCGGCTCAGAATACAGGGGCGTTCGACAAACGGTGCGATCCGCGCAAACGCTCGCTATCTTACCAGGAGCCTGCGAGGACCATTGGAAAGATCCGAGATACCGTCGAGGTGACCCTGCAGGCTTTGGAGTATTTTTTGTGGTTCATTCTAGAACGAATAGTCATGTATTATTGAACTACTTGCCATTACGCACCGTATTAGCGAAGAGCATATTAGCGCCTCTGCTTCTGGCCTCGGGACTCGCGCTGATGGCGTATCCGGAGCGTGGGAAAATCGATCTTGGTGTGTACGCGTATCCTCGGGGCAGCACGGCTGTCGCTTGCAAGTCCCACTCGAGGATCGGTCTCGCGGGGGTCATCGACAGCGAACGTACCCCGAAGGGTATTCGTTTCAACGTAAGAACTCCCGAGAACTATCGACCAAACATCGCCCATCCCTTACTCGTCGTTTTTGCTCCAGCGGGTCTCTCCGCCGCGGCTAACGAACGGGCTACGGGTTTAACAAAAATCGCCACGGGTCAAGGGTTTCTGATCACCTATGCAGATCACGTCCGAACCTCTATTTCCGCGATCGAGGATCTGAGTGCAATTCCGAGTCTCGCCGCGAAAAAATGGTGCATCGATACGACACGCGTCTACTTGACCGGGCACTCGGATGGTGGAACCGTTGCGTTGGCTATGGCGATACTCGATCGAACTAAACATATTCCCGCGGCGATCGCAGCGAGTGCCGCGGGCTTCACCAAGGCAGACCTCGCCGGTTTCGAGTGCCCAAAACCGCTCCCGGTAATGATTATGCACAGCGCAAACGATGGGCTATTTCCGGGGTACGGGAAGGACGCGGCGAGTTGGTGGGCCGCATGTAACCAGTGCGAGCTAAGTGCTCGCAAGCGACTGCCCAGTGGTTGCGAAACCTACCCGAAGTGTGCTCATGGCGTGGCCACGCGATACTGCGAGGGAACCCAGCCCCATGCGCAGTGGCCAGCCTTGAATCAGTCGATCATCGACTTCTTCACCGACACGGGCCGGCCGGGACGCGAAGCCGCCCGAGAACCGGCCGTAGAATGAGAGCTGTGCCGGGCGGTCTTCTCCATCTCGGTGTCGCGGCTATTCTTCTATGGTTGCTGTGGCCCGAGCGTTTCACGGTGAACATGCCTAGCGCAATCGGTGGATGGTTTCGGAGCGCGCCAACGACCGACTCGCTTCGAACTCGAATTCGCTTGCCGGATGGCTTTTCTATCGCCCTTTACGCGAGCGGACTAACCGATGCGCGCATGCTGCGGTTTACCGAGGCCGGTGATCTACTCGTGAGCCTGCCTCGCTCAGGACGCATCGTCCTACTTGAGCGCGATAGCGATGCGGATGGCCGGCCGGATGGCCGTCGAGATTTGCTCACGGGGCTCAATCGACCTCATGGTCTAGACCTCCATGAAGGCTGGCTGTACGTCGCCGAGACCAGCGCGCTGGGGCGCGTCCGATTCGACGAGAAGGCCCGCAACGTGAGCGGCAGTTTCGAGCGCCTGGCGGTGCTTCCCGCCGGCGGCCAACACTGGACACGCAGCGTGCGCCTGGGACCGGATGGGTGGGTGTACGTGTCGGTGGGGTCGAGCTGCAATGCCTGTAGGGAAGAAGATCCTCGGCGCGCCGCCTTGCTGCGCTTTCGACCCGATGGTACGTCGAGGAAGATCTATGCCACCGGGCTTCGTAATACCGTGGGCTTTGATTGGCGGCCGGTACAAAACGAACTGTACGGCGCCGACAACGGGCGCGATTTCCTGGGCGATGCCTTTCCTCCCTGTGAGCTGAATCGCATCGAGGACGGCAAGTTCTACGGCTGGCCTTATGCCAACGGCGATAAGGCGCCCGATCCCGACCTCGGCGCCGGAAACGAAGATGAGGTGCGCGCGAGCGTGCCTCCCGTCCACAACTTCGGCGCCCACACCGCGCCCTTAGGCTTGTCGTTCATTCACGGCAACGGTCTGCCGCCAGGCTACCAGGGTGCGGCGCTGGTCGCCCTTCATGGGTCCTGGAATCGTACCGAAAAAGCCGGGTACGAGGTGGTGTCGCTGCATTTTGATGCTACAGGGAAGATCACCGAGCGCAAATTTGCTACAGGCTTCGAGCAAGATGAAGAAGTCATCGGTCGCCCCGTGGATGTCGCCGAGGGGCCCGACGGGGCTATCTACATCTCCGACGATTACGGCGGGAATATTTACCGCGTGAGCTATCGCAAGACTCTCAAACCATGAGTGGAGGCATTATGATCGTGGTACTTCACATCGCCGGTGTGTGCCTGCACTACATGGCACGAGACCAGGGGGGCAAACGTACTTCCAGTTGCCCGTTGGCAATCACGGCAATGGCAATTCCCAGCGACAACCGGCTCCGCCGACCACTCATAGCGAATGGTGCCGCATGCACAACCACCAGTAAAGTGTATAGTCATGAGAAAAGTGCTCCTTCCATTTTAAGCTACGTAAATTCAAAGAACCTCCGCAGCCTAACGACTAGGATTTTATCCGGTGTGCGACAGCAATAGCGGATAAAATTAGTTGAACGAAACCCCTGGATCGATTTCGGGATCTAATGGAACTATTTCGCACATCATTCTTGACTATTTGGTCTAGAATGTCTAGACTTATACCATTGGCAACGAAGGTACCAACGTAGCGTGGCGAGACCGAGAGAGTTCGACATAGAGGAAGTGTTGGACAAGGCCGTGGAGACATTTTGGTCCAAAGGGTACGAAGCGACCTCGATCCAAGACCTGGTGGAGAGTATGGGGATCCATCGCGGTAGCCTGTACGCTGCCTTTGGGGACAAGCAACGCCTTTTTCTCACGGTCCTGGACCGCTATCGCAAGGTGGTGGTGAGGAAACTGCTCGATATTCTTGATTCTAACGCCTCGGGCAAAGTGGCTATCCGTCAGTTCTTTGCAACGGTCATTGAGCATGTGATGACCGGCGGGCCGTTGCGCGGCTGCCTGGTTACCAACTCTGCCGTTGAGCGGGGACTGAGTGATCCTGACACGGCCAACAAGGTGAGCCTGTGCATAAAGCAACTCGAGGATGGTTTCTACAAGACCTTACTGCGCGATCGGGGTACAGGCGAGCTCGATAAGCAACGCGATCTGCGCGCGCTAGCGGGCTATTTGACGTGCAACCTGCAGGGACTCTTGGTTATTGGAAAGATCCGAAGCGATCGTTCGGCCCTCGAAGAGGTGGTCGAGGTGACGCTGGAGGCTTTGGAATGATTTTTTTCTTGATTATAGAACGAACAGTCTATAATTGGGCTGGACACGGGTTTGAACGCGCTAGGATTGATTGGATCTGAAACAGGGATCGGCGAATTTCTCTCAACCGATACTATGATTAGGAGGATGTTATGGCTGGCGTTAAGTTAATAGTGATGTATCCGCGTCCTCTGGATATCGACGCATTCGAAAAGCTTTATCAAGAGGCGCACGTACCGATGGCGGTGGAGAAGCTCTCGGGTAAAACGAAGTTTGTAGCGACCAAGGTCGTGGCGACCCCGGACGGGACACCGCCCCCATTCTACCGGATCGCCGAGGTTCATTTCCCGTCCCTAGAGGCCCTGCAAGCGTGTGCGCAGTCCGAGGGCGGAAAAGAAACCCTTGCCCATGCGGTCGAAATCTCCAGTGGTGGTACGCCGGTATTATTGATCGCGGAGGAACAAGCATTCGCGTTTGGCAGCAAATCGCTTTGGGACCGACTCCGGGCATGTGTGTCGCCACAAGAGAATTCCATGGCTCCTAGTGCGGTATCCCACAAATAAGTACAGGAAATCGAAAGCGGTGCATCGGCGCTCAGGTACTGTCTTTCTGACCAGGGAATGGCCGGAATCCAGGTCTAGGGAGGGCATTGCTGCACTGGGTCCCGGCCAATCCATGGCCGGGATGACAGCTGATTTACGCCCATTCCCTGTGGGACTTAGGTATTACGAGAGAGGGATGCTGTGGCTGATATTAAGTTAATGGTGATATATTCGCCAGTATGACAGGACACGAGCCACAATAGGATTAAGCGCAAAGGATCAATCAAGCAATTAATCTAGGGAAGCGATAACGCATCACTTGCTTTATGAAATATGCTGTAGCGAACTGCGGGGGAAGACGATGCGCGCTTGAAAATGCAATTAGCCAGACGAGCGTTCAAATCCTGCGCTAGCGTGGTAACCTTGTACCTCACCTCATAGCGCGCAGAGACGTATTGCAGGGCATGAAACTGAATTGAAGATCTATGCTTTGAACATGGATCATAGTTCACGCAGACTTATTCTGGTTACCGGCATACCCCGGAGCGGTACAACCGCTGTTGGACGAATGTTGTCGCTGGCACCTCATGCCTGCACGCTCCATGAGCCATTCAATTATCACTCCGGGCTTAGACAGATTAACGCATACTTCGAAATTCCAGGCGCGCCTTCTTTTCCATTTCAGATGCTTGACCAGATAATATGTAACGCCAAGCAGCTAGAGCTAGCGTTTAAACTCGGAGTTTTTCCTACTGATGAAGGATTGAGACGAGTAATAAAATCGATAATCGGCGGGCGGCCGTTAAATACTTATCGGCGGTTGCGACTTTACCCCGCTGTTAAGACGATAATTTGGAAGGATCCGGCGGCGTGCTTCACAGCGGATTACGTATCTAAGCAACACGATGTCGACGTGCTGGTGACCCTTCGCAATCCTTGGGCGGTTGCGGCGAGCTTCAAACGCATGGAATGGGCTTTTGATCTTAGCGATATTTCCACACGCTTGAGTCAAGCAGGTATAGACGGTCGCAACATCCTGCCGTTGGTCGGGGGGCAGGTTCATAATTCGGTAGTGAATGCGGGTGTTCTCTGGGTCACAATCTATTCAGTTCTTGCGAAATGGGCGGATACGAACACAAGGATCCACATTGTTAACTTAGATGAGATCCTCGCTCATCCGAATTCGGCCTACGCTAAAATTTACCAGTTACTCAAACTCGAGTGGACGGATCGAGTTTCAAGAAAGATCAGTAAACTCTACAGGACAACATCGGATTCAATCGTACCGAAACATAAAAAAGCGCACGATCAGAATAGGGATATTCGCAAAGTGAATGATTACTGGCGAGAAATTCTTACTGAAGAAGAATGCGATTTTATCGCCAATCATGTAACGCCACACTGGGAGAAGCTTCAGAGAGTTGGTGCTGGAAAAAGTTAGACGGGGGCATTAAGTGATGGAGCTGCTCTACGCTATCGAAAAGGGAGCAGCATTATGAAACTCCCCGTCGTAATCACTCACCGGCCTTCGAGGCCAAGGTGGCTCTGGACGCCATTCGCTACGATAAGACGCTCGCCGAACTGGCCGAACGCCACGACGTGCGCCCCAATCGGATCACGGCCTGGAAACGGCACATGGAAGATTGAGCGCCCGGCAGGCCGCCTTGCGACCCACGTGCTGCCCCAATGCTTGCGCGGCGCTCATGAGTTAACCCGCCCTGCAGGTTCTCTAGCATTGGAAGAGACCGTGTCTTGGAGCAACACAAGCGCTGCTATAACTGTCTAGGCGCAAGCCTCTCGATCGTCCAAGGCTTTGATACAAATATCCTGGATGAGCCGCTCTGCTATCCGCGTCCACGAATGTGAAGCGGAAGCGGCCTTCGCGAATCTGCTGATCTCAAATCGCTCCTCCGAATTTTCTAGCAGCCTGCCGACTTGCTCGGCAAATTCTCGAGAACTGTTCGCGAGCCGGATGAAATCCAAGTTTCGCCGCGCGAGTTCGATGGTGCGGCTAGCAACAACCGGCAAGCCGCTGGCACCATATTCGAAGAGTTTCATAGGACTGCGCCCGTCGTTTGCCGGGTGATTGCTCAGCGGTAACAATCCGATATCGGAGTGTTGAAAATAGGCTGGTAGTCGCGCATAACTCCTCGGTCCAAGCAAATGCAGGTTGCCTCTTCCGCCTAATAGCCTACTCGCATCCTTTGGATACGGACCGATCAAGACCACGTTTGCATGGGGCAGCATGTCTGCGAGGGCCGTCACAATACCATAACCGAATCGATCATCGAAGGCGCCGGCATACACCAATCGCGGAGACGAGATCTCGCGGTATTCTGGTGGTGGGTCCATAGGCATCGAGAAAAAGGTATAGTCGACCCCGTTTTCAAGGAGGTACACCGGCTTACTAGGCGCTAAATTTGTTAGCCGATCCATAACGAGCGCCGATGTACCGATCAAAAAATCGGCCTGGTGCGCAAGCTCTTGTTCTACGCTGTCGATAGCAACTCCAAGTTGCTCGCTAGACAGGTCTGTAGCCCGATACCCCATGACCCTTGCTTTCACATACTTCGGGAGCCCCGCAAGGGTCGGCGCATCGATTAAAAGCACATCTACCTCGGAAAATCCGTATTTCCTTAGGCAATACTTGATTGATGGTAAAGTAGTTAGGAAAAGATGCATTTTCCCGAGGCGACGAGCGAGTTGCCAGGGCACCAAACTTAGCGGCACGTAATCGATAAGGTCTTTGTTAACCACATATCCATTCTCAAGCCAGTTTCTAAATCGAAACCTGACTCGCGGGTTAACCCATCTGAGCAAGTGCGCGATGGTTACGGGTTTGCTCAGATGTAGCACTCTATGCCCCTTCTTTGTGAATTCATGGGCCAGATGGTGAGAACCGACTACAAACACACCACCCATAGGCGTGTGGCTGCCGAAGACGATATTCAAGTGGACTTCCCCCGCTTTCGTGGACAGTTGGTAGTCTCAAGTTAAGCTTCCTGGGTAATTCCTCCTTTCGAAATTGACTGGCGATAGGTAGCCGATCGCAGAGTGGAACCGGTGTGGATTATAGAACCCTTCGATGTATTCGAACACGGCCATTTTGGCTTCTGCCGGGTCTTGAACCGATGCCGGGCCAGCAGTTCGCATTCCAAGCTGGCAAAGAAGCTCTCCGCCATGGCATTGTCGAAGCAGTCGCCCACCGAGCCCATCGACGGCTGGACCCCCATCTCCCGGCACCGGCCGCCAAATGCGATCGAGGTGTATATGGCCTTAATAATTTTGGCAGGATTCTATGATGTGTTGACCGCTGAAGTGAGCGTGATCACGGTTCGCGCTCCGATAGATGAGGAGTACAATTCCATGATCTGCAATTTAAACTGCGTTGAACTTCTTATCCTTATCTGGCATGTTGGACGTCGATAACTACTTCAATTTTGAATTCGCCGAGCATTCGCGGGTAGTGGCCGCGACGCGAGACCAGCTGGCCGAGCCCTTCAAACATCTCGTAGAGGCATGTGTCAAGGCTGTACGTGGCGGTGGTAAGCTCATGTTTTTCGGCAACGGGGGCAGTGCCGCCGACGCCCAGCACCTGGCGACGGAGCTCACCGTACGCTACGTGAAGAATCGTCAGCCGATTGCCGCCATCTCGCTGACCACGGACACGTCGGCCCTCACAGCGATCGGTAACGACTTCAGTTTCGACCAACTGTTTGCGCGCCAGGTCTTGGCGCTCGGCAAGGCGGGCGACGTGGCCATCGGGATCTCCACGTCGGGCCGCAGCGCCAACGTCGTGTGTGCGCTGCAGGTGGCACGAAAGCAGGGCATCGTGCCGGCTGCCCTCACCGGGAGAGATGGCGGCGACTTGGTAGGGTTGGCCGAGCCTATCCTGATCGTCCCCTCCGACACCACTTCCCGCATACAAGAGATGCATATCACGCTAGGACAGATGCTGTGCGGCGCGCTGGAGCTCGGTTTGGGACTGGTCTGAGAAGGTAACCCTATGGGGGCGGCACGTAAAATTGACTCTGCCACGCGGATCCGCGAATTGGCTCGCGCCCGGGTGTTAGTGGTGGGTGACGTGATGTTGGATCGCTTCGTGAGCGGGTCCGTGAACCGGATCTCACCGGAAGCACCCGTACCGGTCTTGAACATCGAGCATGCCTGTTCGATGCTCGGGGGGGCGGGTAATGTCATAAGAAACCTTACCGCGTTAGGGGCGATGCCGAGGTTCGTGGGCGTCATCGGCGGCGACCGCGAGGGCGAAGAAGTTCGTACTTTAATGGCGGAGGCCGTGGGACAAGATCGTCACCACCTAGTGCTCGAAGCGGGCCGGCCAACCACCACCAAGACGCGATATGTCTCGGGGGGCCACCAATTGTTACGGGTCGATTGCGAGATTGCGGCGCCTTTAAGCCCGGTATCGGCGCTGGCTTTGATAGCCGCGGCCGAGGGCGCTCTCAAGCATGCGGACGTGCTGGTGCTCTCTGATTATGCGAAGGGCGTCCTGGCCCCGAGCATTGTTACCAGCCTGATCGAAGCGGCGCAGCGCTTCGCTTGCCGGGTCATCGCCGATCCCAAGAGCCGGCATTTCGATGTATATCGAGGCGTCAGTGTTATCACGCCGAACCGTGGCGAGCTGGCGGCCGCGACCGGCATGTCGGCACGGACCGACGCGGAAATAGAAAGGGCTTGCAAGCAGGTGCTCGCGAGTTGCGATATTACGGCGGTCCTGGCGACGCGTAGTGAGGAGGGCATGAGCTTAGCTACTCGTGAGGGAGGCGTATGGCATTTGGCCGCGCATGCTCGGGAAGTCTATGATGTCTCGGGGGCTGGCGATACTGTCGTGGCAGTGCTGAGCGCCGCATTGTCGGCAGGGACCGATTTCCTCGAAGCGGCGCAGCTAGCCAACCTAGCCGCGGGCATCGTCGTGGGCAAGGTAGGTACGGCGGTGGTACGCCCGGACGAACTGATTTACGCCGTGCGCGAGGAACGCTGGATCGAAGCCGACAACAAGATAGTGAGCCTACAAATCGTCGTTGAACAGGTTGCTGCGTGGCGGCGCGCCGGTCTGAGGATCGGCTTTACCAACGGCTGCTTCGACCTGTTACATCCTGGCCACCTGTCGTTGCTGCGGCAGGCGCGCGCCGCCTGCGACCGCCTGGTCGTGGGTCTGAACAGCGACGCTTCGATTAAGCGGCTCAAAGGTGAAGGACGGCCAGTACAGCCGGAATTGGCGCGGGCGGCGCTATTGGCATCGCTGGCTGACGTAGACCGAGTGGTGATCTTTGTCGAGGATACGCCGATTAGTCTGATCGATGCGATCCGCCCGGACTTGCTCGTCAAGGGCGCCGATTACAGCCGCGATACGGTCGTCGGAGGGGATATCGTTGAGCGTTATGGCGGGAAGATCTTGCTCGCAAACCTGGTACCTGAGCACTCCACAACGGCCACTATCAGGCGCGTCGGCGGTGCGGGATAGATGGCCACTGGCGGTTCGCAATTCGATAAGCTGTACTGCAATAAGCGGAGGTAAGTTTGGGGATGGCTATCTGGGCTTGAAGTTCGGAATAATTGCGTTACCCAATCAACGTTTTTGGGCTCACGCGGCGTTTCGTTTGATATATGACAGGAGAAAGAGGAAATCTAGGACTAAAATTAGCTGACCGCTATATTGGAATTCCTCTGGTAGCGATTTTAGGCTTTGTGCTTGCAATGATGCGCCGAGCGTCGAACGCCAGCAAGTGCGAGACCGATAGTCGATTGGCTATCGGTATTCTTGCTACTGGCGCCATCGGCGATACGATTTTGGCGAGTGCGATTATGCACGACATCAGGGACGCTTTTCCGGATGCTTCCCTAACCATATTTACTTCCAAAGCAAACGCTGCCGTCGCATCGTTAATTACGGCAATAAACGAGGTAATTGTCCTGCCTATCATGCAGCCCTGGCGGGCGCTTGCCCAGTTGAGACGGCGACGCTTCGACTGGCTTATCGACCTCGGTCCTTGGCCGCGAATCAACGCTGTTTTCGCTGGCCTATCGGGCAGCCGTCACACCGTTGGCTTCAAAACCCGAGGTCAGTGCCGCCACATGGTTTATGACTATGTCGTAAATCATCGAAATGATCGTCACCAGTTGGAGAATCTTCGGGCACTGGTCGAACCACTAAAAATATCCCCGACCCAGCATCCAACAATCAAGACCGAAAGCGCGCCTCCCAATGCCACTCCCGCGCGTCCTTTTGTGGTATTTCACGCATGGCCCGGCGGCTACAAATCGCACTACAAGGAGTGGCCCGCAGGACAATGGCAAGATCTTGGACAGCGGGTGCAAGGATTGGGCTGGGCAACCGTTTTGACCGGCGGTCGGGATGATATCGACAAGTCGGCGTTCCTCGCGGGCGAACTCGGAAACGCGGGCGTCCAAGTTACCGATCTAGCGGGAACCTGCTCCCTGGCGCAAACGGTGGCCCTAATTCAGCGAGCCGATGCAGTCGTCAGCGTAAATACCGGGATCATGCACATGGCGGCGGCATTGGGTACGCCAGTCGTCGGTCTGCACGGCCCGACTAGTTCCTTGCGCTGGGGCCCCGTGGGATCACGCGCAGCAAGTGTGGATGCGCCAGGATCTGGCTGCGCGTACTTGGATCTTGGGTTTGAATACCCAAGCAATCCACCCGAGTGCATGGCGAGGATTTCAACCGATAGTGTAATGGCCGCGTTGCGGCGCATAGCCAGGCACCCACGGTGCTGAATTCAGCAATGGGACAACTAAAAAAAGTATCGCCACCATTATGGTGGGAGTCAAATGCCTAAGCACTGTATCCAAAATCGCTAGCCTACGGAGACGTGAAGGCCTTGATTAGAGATCGGGCGATTGCCCACGCCCACCCGAGCCCGCGAAATCGGCCGGCGGAAGATTCTTGAATTCCGGGAAAAGAAGGTTGGTGATACTTGAGACGAAATTGACCGATACTTTAAGTGCCGGAGCATAGAACATTTTGCGATCGATGGAATATTCTTCCGGACGTAATATCGAGTATTGATTTGAACTTGCCGTCTACTTGCTTCGTAATATGCAATAGCCTCGGTGCATGAAGGGAATGTGCTGCCTGGTCCCCGCGCCCGCCCCGAAACGTTGAGAAATAGCTCCCGGTTTTCAACTATTTGACCGAAAATTAGATCGATGAAATACCGTTTCATAAAGCGCCTTCTGGTCCGGGCGGGACGCTATTGCCCGTTCGTCGTCATTCGATTTTTGAACTCCGCGATTAATTACTTGGGCACCGGCCACTGGTTCAAGGCAAGGGGGATCGAGATCGGTAATTCCGTGCCGACCCGGTACCAGCTCTTCGATCTCGTGGTCTCGAAAATCGCGCAGGACCGCGTGCTCTACCTGGAGTTCGGGGTGTACGAGGGTACCACCATGCGCTACTGGTCGAAGTTGCTGCGGAACCCCTCTTCGCAATTGCATGGCTTCGATAGTTTCACCGGACTGCCCGAGGAGTGGAATCTCAGGAGCAAGCACGCCTTCTCGACGGGGGGCCAGATCCCGCTGATCGACGATCCGCGGGTGAAGTTCTTCAAAGGGTGGTTCTCAGACACTCTCAAAGACTATACCTTGCCCGATAACGAGCAGCTCCTGTTCGTGAATATCGACGCGGATCTCTATTCCTCCGCTAAGACGGTGCTCGAATTCCTGGGCGATCGCCTTCGGGTCGGCAGCTACGTTTATTTCGACGAATTCTGTGATCGCGCGAACGAGCTGAAGGCTTTCGACGAGTTCATTAAAGATACCAAGATGGAATTTCGCGCCGTCTGCGCCACTGAAGCGCTCGAGCATGTCGTGTTTCAACGGGTACGGTAAATGTCAAGAATACCCCTAGCCGGCGATATGACGCTGTCCGCGGTCGCGCGAGGCCTTCAGAGGAAATTGAGCGCGCGCGGCGTGCAGGCCGAGCGACTGTGTGAACATTGTGTTTCTACCGAGAACGCTTTCACGGATTTTCAAACCGGCCTGTGTTGCTGTGTTTGTTTGATTATCGGCCCTGCCAATTCTGGGTAATGTGGCAGAACATGCGATGCTCGACCTTGTTCCAGTTGCTGGTCCCCGGCGGGAAATGGCACACGTGGATTGGCATTCCCAGGCGGACGGCCAACGCTTGCAGCGCCACCTTGCACGAGCGGCACCGGCTGCCGTTGCTGCCGCCTCCGTCCGCCGTAATCAACACTTCTTTGGCATGGGGATAGCGCTTGGTGCCCATCTTCTGCCACTACCGGCCGATGGCACCGCGAACTGCGCCGTGTCGTGATCGATGCCCACGCTCACCCAGCCCTTATTCTGGCTCAGATCGAACAGGCCGTAGAAAATGACTTGCCCGATTTCGGGTCCGGGAAAATCATGGACGTTTGCCTCTTCCGGCTCGCCTTTGGGCTGCCACTCGCGCCCGCCGTTCTTGAACTGACCTACGAGTTCCTTCTTCTTCGTATCCACCAACATCACCGGGCGACCGCGTTGCTGAAACCGCTTCACCGTCGTGTTGATATGCTCAAACTGAGAGGCTGTGAAAAACCCAACTTTCGGATTCTATCTGCGGTGTGCCGAGGTATAATGCTCTGGTCATTCATCAGAGCGAAACGCTCATGACGGCGGAAACATCGAAGGTAGTTAATGACCTTCCTGAAGCGACGGTAAGAGAGAAGAGCGGAACGGCGGCTAAGGTCCCGGCGCGGGTGTTGATGCCGAACCGGTTGCAGATGGGAGCTGCGGGCCAGCGCGATCTGGAATCGTTGCTGCCGGAGGGCCATCGAGCGCGGATGGTGTGGGGCTGTTTGGAGCGCCAGGACCTGAGCGGCATGTACGAGGGGATTAAGGCGCGGGAAGGCGGCGCGGGGCGCAGTGCGATTGCCCCGGAGATCCTGTTTGCGCTATGGTTGTACGCGACGCTGGAGGGGGTGGGCAGTGCGAGAGGTTGGCGTGTCTTACGCCAGAGCACGATATCTACCGCTGGATGTGCGGTGGGTGCATACCCACACCCTGGCGCATTTCCGCGTGGGGCATGGGGCGCTGGATGACTTAAGGGACAGCGTGGCGAGCCCCCCGTAACCGCCTCCTAATCGAGTTCAACCATAAAATCGCTATTGCGAAACCGCATTGGATTTCTTATCCTTTTCCTGTTTATGTTCATCTTCTAACCTGCGCAATAAGCTGGAGGCTTGTAGGCCATGGGCGATGCGAGAAAAATCTTACTCTTGGAAATGAATGAGATTCCCTATCGGGTTATAGATTATTACACGAGCGAACATGACGAGAGCGTTATTCAGCGTTTGCTCGAACGTTCCAAGGCTTATCTGACCATCTGCGAAGATCAGATCGAGCTCGATCCCTGGATCAGCTGGCCGACACTGCATCGCGGCGTCATCGATGAACAACACCGAGTCCTCCATCTCGGCCAGGCACTCGACTACGCCAACAACACCTACCCGCCGATCTGGGAGATCTTAGCAAGCGAGGGATGGCAGATCGGCGTATTTGGTTCCCTGCATAGCTCAGCGAAGCCCAAGGACCTGAGGAATTATCGCTTCTACGTGCCGGACTTTTTTGCCGACGAAGCGTTCGTTCATCCTCAGGAACTGGAAGCCTTTCAAAAATTTAATCTTATGATGACCCGGAAGTCAGCGCGCAATGTTGATACCGCCGTTCCAATCAAGGAGGCGTTCAACTTCCTTATTGCCTACCTTCGACAAGGAATGAGCGCCGGCACCGCAGCGGCCATTGCTACGCAGTTGGTTAATGAGGTTTTGCATCCGCACCTGAAGTGTCGCCGCCGATCGATCCAGCCTGCGATTAGCATGGACATTTTCCTCTATCTCATGCGGCATATCCGGCCAGACCTCGCGACATTCCACACGAACCACGTCGCTGCGGCGATGCATCGCTTCTGGGCAGCGACCTTTCCGGACGACGTTCCCGAGAATCGGATGTCGGATACATGGACAAAGCAGTATTGTAAGGAAATCGACCACGCGATGAGTATGCTTGACGACATGCTTGGCCGGATCAAGGACTTCATCGATGCTCATCCGGACTATAAGCTATTGATCGCGACCAGCCTCGGGCAGGCTGCGGTCAGGGCCGAAGAAACCAAGGGTTTCGTTACTGTCACCGATCCGAACCGCTTACTCAGCGCTCTCGGCTTGGCAAACGGCGAATGGAAAGAAAAACATGCGATGGTGCCGTGTATTAGCGTCATTACTAAAGCAGGCAAAGGTGACTTCTTGGAAGAACGCCTAAACCAGCTAGCCGTAAACGGGGCACGGATGATTCGTAACGAGCGTGAAACCGCACCGCTAAGTTATGATCGAAAGGAGAGCAACTCCTTCCATATCTTCGTCTACTTCGAGAGGTACTCGGGTCCATCGATTGCCGTGCTTGGGAATCGCGAGCTGTCATTTGGCGACCTAGGTCTCGGGTTCTTCCAGCATCAAGACAATATTGCGTGTTCCGCCAGGCACACGCCACACGGCGTGCTAATTGTGTACGATCCAATTCGGCCGCATCCTGATCGGCGACGCACAACCATCTCCACGCTCGATATCGCACCCGCCATCCTTGACAACTTTAATATACCCTCTCCCTCCTACATGAAGCGTCCGGACCCAACCTTGCTAGATACTGGGGCTGTCGGCGTGCCGTGCGAGTTGCTTATCGACACACCTGAGCGCCAGCGGATGGTGAAACGCGTCGACTGAAGGTAAAAGGGAAACTCAATGCGTTTTGGCAACATTGTCAAAACTCTTTGGGTGCGACTCTTTTAGAACGACGGCATTTTCTCCCGTGATGATACTGGCTTAGGAGTAGAAATCCTCGCCATTCAGGAGTCTTTCAAGGCCCGATATGCCACTCACCGACGGGTTGGTTGTAAAGGCGGGATTGGAGAAGGCCGCGCTCTTAGTAGTCGTAGCGGGCCTAAGCGATGGGCGCCAGGTCTTTTTAGCCATCGCACCCGGAGTATCGGGGATCCACCGAGAGTTAGCCAGCGGGAGGGCCTTGCGTCTTAGGCCGCGCATGAGCTTTGACTTAACGGCTCCTGGATCCCGGGAATAAGGAATGAGAATCGCAGTTAACGGCAAGGCCTTCGGTATCGCCACGAAGGGGGGTGCTGTGAGAGTGGCTATCGCACTGGTCAAACAGATTGCTTCGCTCGATCACGCGATTTCCCTGCATATCTATATTCCGATGGAAAATTCACACGGCAAATCCTTTCAAACGCTGCCGGCAAGCGTAACCGTCCATAAAACATGCTCGGCCCTTTATCGGAATAGTATTGCTAGATCATTATGGGAGCAAATCCTGCTGCCGGTTCTTATTCGCAAACACGGGGGCTACGATATTTTGATCAACTTAACCAATTCAGCGCCGGTGTTTCTATCTCCTGGTATACCGCAAGTTCTACTACTCCATGACGTTGGCTTTCGTAACACTCGATGGTTTTCTCGTTCCTTCTCCATGTATCTGTCGTGGGTGTTGCACCGAGCGATCAAACGCGGAATCCAGTTGGTAACCGTGTCAAAAACCTCCGCGGCGCAAATAGCTGAAATGTTTCCCACGGTCAGCACGGTGCACGTTATTCCGAATGACGCCGACCACCCCGAAGATGTGGTGAAAGCGCGCGAGTTGGGCTATCGTTACGGGCTGTTTCTTGGCTCGCTCAATCCAAGAAAGAATCTCGACGGCGCCATTTCAGGCTTTCAAAATTTTATCGCTACCACTCGCGACGACCTTCGTTTGGTTGTCGTCGGTGCGGAAAAACAAATCTTTGCTCGCAACCGAGCCAAGCAAGCCAAGTTTGGCAATGTCGTTTTTCGCGGCTATGTGGACGATTTAGAAAAGTGGAGTCTGCTCCGTGGCGCCGATTTTCTTTTATTCCCGTCGTTTTTGGAAGGCTTTGGAATTCCCATTCTGGAGGCTATGCGAGTCGGCACGCCGGTTGTAGCCTCGGACATTCCGGTATTTCGTGAGCTATTCGAAGATGCCGTTGAATATGTGGATCCTCATTCTCCTGCCGATATCGGCCGGGGAATTCGTGAACTGCATGGCAATGCAACGAAAAAGGAATGGATGATCGTACGTGGGGTGGAGATAGCCAAGAAATTTTCTTGGACGCGCGCCGCGCAGAATTATCTCCAGCTTTTCGCAGAAACTGTGAAGGTTCATAATCTAGAGCATAATCACAGAGTGCGAGGAAAGTGAAATTTAGGCCAACCGAGCGGTTTGGGAGACGCTGCCGCCTTACGCATCAAACGCAAGACGGACCGCCTCTGTCCCATCGTAGTATTATCGAGACGACATCCTGGAAGATGGCAGCGCAGATCGGAGCGCTCGGCCGCTCGCACTTTTTTCGATTCGAGCATGCGTGCAAAGTGGAGGCAGTTGATTCACACTCGCTAGGCGTTGTAAAAACTCAGCGTTCTGCAAGGCGGAGAAGGGATTAAAATGAAACCGACATTCCTGTTTATCGGACCCGATAAAACCGGCTCAACGTGGCTGTATGAAATTCTGCGCCAGCATCCCGATTGTTACGTGCCCCCATGCAAAGACATCTATTTTTTCGATCGCTACTACGACCGTGGACTGGATTGGTACTTCTCTTTTTTCAAGCATACTCCGGCTGGCGTTCGGGCCGTCGGTGAGTTTTCGCATGACTACCTTTTCTCGCCGCAAGTCGCCGAACGGATCGCGCAGGACCTCCCAGGCATCAAGCTCTTGACCTGTCTGCGGAATCCGGTGGAGCGAACATTTTCTCATTACCTGTACTTGATTCGAAGCGGAAGGACGGTAGAGCCATTCGAGGTCGCTCTGGATAAATTCCCTGAACTTATCAATAACAGCATGTATTACAAGAATCTCTCGGAATATTTCCGCCGCTTCGATTCACGCCAGATCAAAGTGCTTTTTTTTGATCTGCTACAGTCCGACCCAGAAGCCTTCGCGAAGTCAGTCTTTGAGTTTCTCGGTCTGACTTTTATCCGGAATATCGAGTACAGTAAAAAGATACGGGTCGCAAGCCAACCACGTAGTTATCTGTTGGCACGGCTTGCTAAATCTGGCGCCAACCTCGCAAGATATTTTGACATGACGAATCTAGTGGGAGTTGTGAGCCGCAGCACGTTGGCGCAGATGCTTTATATGCCTTATCACCAACATGAGCGACCCAAGATGGATGCTTCGACCCAAGAGCAGTTGACCGCTCTATTTCAGCCCGATATTTTGCGCTTGCAAGGTTTGCTGGGTGCAGATCCTTTTGGACGACGCTCATGCGTGGTCCGGCAGCCTTCTGCAAGGGATAGCGAGAGGCATAATTGCGCTTGAGGTATCGGGCCTTATTGAACTCCCAGTACGCCTCGAAGTCACCACTCGAGCGCGAGGCGTAACTTCAGGATAGCCTCGGCACTTTTTAATCCCTATCGCACCGGTTATGTCCATCCGGTCTTGGAAGAGCTGGTGCCGGAAATTTAGACAGGGGTAGAGTGTCTCAGCTATATTGGGACAGAGGGGCCACTAAAACCCCCCGATCTGCTTGACCGTCTCGTGTGTCTGTCGTTCATGATGGCCTTCTTCATCCTCCCATCATGAAGAGGCGCCGAGCTAGTTCAGTATCATTTCACGTTAGATTCGCACTCCTGGTTCAGTATCATTTCATATTGGAAGAGACTAGAAGAGTATTTTCTAACGATCTCGGTGCCCGCTAAAAACTCCCCGACCTGCTTAACCGTCTCTAACTGTCTGTCGTTCATGATGGCCTTCATCCTCCCATCATGAACAGTCGCCGCCTTACTTCAGACTCATCTTGTAAGAAATAAGCCCTCCCTTCAGACTCATCTAGCATTGGAAGAGGCTAGAAGTTGCAATCGTCGCGGGGGTAACTTATGATCATTATCACTGAGTGTTATCCATCCTGGCTGGCTATCCCAAAAGTTCGGTGAAAGCCATTCTAAGCAAGCTCATATATGCCAACGCGTACTATGGACAAAGTTGACGTCGAAGAGATCGAAAAAAAAATAGCGGGCATTCCCTGGTGGCATCGGATCGACATCCATGGTGTGGTAACGCCGGGATCCCGCGCGGCACCCTCTCAACAGTGGAAATCCGACGCCATCGACAAAGATTTGAGCGGCAAGGACATTCTCGATATTGGGACGTGGGACGGGTATTACACGTTCTTGGCGGAGTCGCGAGGAGCCAGGCGCGTCGTCGCCGTTGATGCCTGTCAGGGACCCTCCACGCCCAGAGGATTTCAGACGGCCAAGGAATTACTGAGATCGAAGGCGGAACACCACATTTTGGATGTCCACCAGCTGGATCGGCTCGACGGCACTTTCGATTGGATCTTCTTTTTTGGGGTTTACTATCATTTGGAAGATCCCTATTCGGCTTTACAGCAGATTTTCAACAAGCTCAAGCCCGGCGGCACTCTCCTCTTGGAAGGGCTGGTCCGCGCCGGAAGCAAACCCTACCTTTACGCTTATCGCCCCGGGGAAGCCGACCCCACCACGTACTGTGCAGCCACGGTACCCTGGCTGCGGTTAGCTTGCCAACGCATAGGTTTTTCTTCCGTTGATTTTGTGTCTCGTTATCCGGGAGACAACGCCTGGGAGAAGCTTGGTCGCTTTGTTGCCTGGCATCTACGGCTTCACGCGGGGCGGTTCAGAAAAGCTCACCGCGCGATCATCAAGGCCCGCACACCAGCTTAGCATCGGGCAACGCGCCCCCCGACACAAACATATCGCTCCCGGAAAACGTTCGCCTCTACATCAAACTTAGCGGCACATAATCGATAAGGTCTTTGTTAACGACGTATCCATTATCAAGCCAGTTTCTAAAGCGAAACCGTACTCGCGGGTTGCCCCATCTGAGCAAGTGCGCGATGGTCACGGGTTTGCTCATATGCAGCACTCTATGTCCATTCTTTGTGAATTCATGGGCCAGATGGTGAGAACCGACTACAAACACACCGCCCAAAGGCGTGTGGCTGCCAAAGACGGCTTCCCGCCGTCGAGCGCTCTCCACTAGCCCCCCCGCGTTCAAAACCTTAACTCAGGTCACACCTTTTCTCCCTGAACCGCGCCGTTCAGGGTGATTCTTGCGCGTTTTGCTAAAGCAGTATACTGTGCTTATGATCGGTTACAGGTCGGGTTACAGCCGCGGCGTACCGTAAACCGCTACTAAAGCTTCAAAACCGAGCGCCGATAGATTCGGGCGTTCGAGCGAGGATTCTCGCGAGGTGGATCAACACCTAAAGAACTAGAGAGCACTGAAAAAGGCAAACCATCCGAAAGGATGGGACGCAAAGCTACTGGCCTAAACCCTCAATGGTTGGGGGGCATGGTCGCAGGGTTGCCAGGCGATCCAACAGTACCTCCTGTGTGCTGGGCGTTTCGCTAGGCACATGTCCGTAAACAAGGAGGCTACTAATGTTCAGTATTAAATCACGCCTCAGCTTCACCAGGACTTTAGGTTCAACGGTGATGTTGGGAATCATGTTATTTCTCTCTGTACCAGCGCACACGTATGCGGCGGATATAATCATCGACAACAAGGACCCTGGTGTGTCCTGGTCGAATACACCAGGATGGTCTGGCCAACGCATAACGTCAGCGTATAAAGGCCACGCGGGGATGACGCGGAACAAAAATGCGTGGAGTACATTCAAGTTCGGTTCCCCGCAGAGCGGCAAGTACGATGTATACATGCACTGGCCTAAATGGTCGGGATCGCTACCAGATAACGCTGTGCCGGTAGTCATCAAGCATTCGTCCGGTACTCAGACGGTTAAGGTTAATCAGCGGCAGAATGGCGGACGGTGGAACCGTTTAGGGACTTGGAAGCTGGATAATTCAGCTTACTTAACCCTTACGAATCGGGGCCATGGGAGAACTTATTTCGATGCCATTAAACTGGTGCCGTCGTTGGGAACTCCTCCGAAGGATCCCACTTTATCATTGACGGCGAACCCTCTAACGGTGAGTAAAGGCGGGGCCGCGACCTTATCGTGGGCCTCTCAAAATTCCACATCATGCACGGCAAGCGGCGGATGGTCCGGAAACAAAGGCTTGTCGGGTAGTCAAACTGCTAGTAATATTACCTCCAGCCAAACCTATAATTTGACTTGTACCGGTACTACTAAGAACGTCTCGGCGGCGGTTAACGTGGTAGTCGCACTCCCTCCACCCCCTCCCCCTTCTCCTCCACAGCCTGTCATCGGCCTCGCCGTCCAACAGCACATGGGCACGTTCGATGTGGCAGGCCAGGCATTCACTAAAGAACTCGACCCTCACTCCTTACGGTTGGGGTACAACCACGGGGACCACGATTTCGGCATCAAATGGGCTGCTCAAAACGGCAAGTCGGTTGTTTTCATGCTGGGTTACGGTGTAGGTATTGATGCGAAGACTCCCAACGGCCGGCAGGCGTACGCGAATCGTTCCGCCAATCTCGCTCAAACGTATGGCAATAAAGTCCAATATTACGAAGTTTGGAACGAATGGAATGGGGGATTCGGTTTGCCGTGCAATTGGCGAGAGCCCCCCTGCAACGATGCCGCTATGTATACCGACCTGCTTTGCAAGACATACACGGCAATCAAGGCGGTTCGGCCGAGTGCCATGGTTGTCGGCGGCGCAGTGGCGAACGCGAGCAAAGCTTTTATTAGTGGCATGCTCGATGCCGGTGCTGGAAACTGCATGGACATGTTGTCTTTGCACATATACATCTACGGGCAAAAGTCGCCTGGTAATGTCGCACGCAATGCACCCGCATCGGAGGGCGCCGCCAAGCTTATTAAAATCGTGACGGACAGAGAGAATCTGATCAAACAAAAGACTGGGAGGACTATCCCGATTCTTGTGACTGAAGCTGGCTTCCACGGTACTGATGAGCAACTTGGGGCCGAGTATGTCACTGAACTCTACAAGCAAGCTCAAGCAGTACCGTTTATTGAGGGGATATGGTGGTATGCGCTGGAAGACGCGGGCAAGGGGACTTTTGGCCTGGTACGGAGCAACAACACCAAGAAGCCTGCCTTTGCGGCATATCAGGAAGTTGCACGGGAATATTAGTATCTATTGACCATTGGTTCAATATCACGGAAGGAGCGAAATAAGTCGGTTTCGTTAACCCAACCTGGGCTGGTATTAGGTATGGTGCGAGAGGCCCTTCAGGAATGATTTAATCCCTCGCACCTGCCATCGGCTAACTCCGTGTGTAACCCCCCGGCTTTGCCGGGGGACTCACCGTGGTTTGACCTGAACTACGGTCGGCGCGGATCTCCGATCTCCGCCAACAGAAGAGGGTTCACAGATGAAGGAATATCAGAGTTTGAGTCACGTAGAGTTTTTACCGAAGCGAAGGAAGAAACGGATTCTGCCTGAAGGGTGGGAGATCGTGCGAGGCAGAGGTAACCCTCAAGATGGTCCTTCACCGACGTTGTCCGTCGGATCACACCCAACGTTTTACAACGTCTACCTCGGAATCGAGCTAATAAACGATTTTGGGGGCGTACGCGCTAAACCCCAAAATTCAGCGGAATGAGGTCCCCGTTAACATACGGTGCGCGTAAGTCGGATGAAAGCGCGAGCGCCCCGATGCTGGAAAACGCATTCCACCCCACGTAAGCCCAACGGGTAAAACGCACGGCGCGGCTTTGAACCTGACAATCGCGACTGTGTATTCCAGCGATTGAGATCGCTGATTCCGAGCATTGCGATCGCTGATTCCGAGCATTGTGATCACCTAATCCGAAGTGCTTGATCACTCATCGGAACGAAGTGAGACGCGTTTTGTTTGTCTGTACATTTCGGCCATCCTGTCCCCGAAATGCACTCGGTCTCGCCGCGACTAATTCCTTTTGCCGCGACCGTCCTGCGCTCAGGCACTACACGTCGCTATCGCTCGCGCGTGCCTTCGCTCAATGACTCTACGCCGTCCATCTAGAGGACGGCTATCGCGGGATCCTCGCCTCGGCGTTCCGCCTTCCATGGCTCGTCTTCAGCTCTATGTCTTCCACTCCGTTAGCTCGCTCGTTGACAAATACTGTATTCATGTGTGCTAGTTCGCTTACGTCCGTAGCAACGATGATTTTGCCACAGATGTCATGCGAGATCTTATGCTCTTTGGCAAAGCGTACTAGTTCACGGCGACCTTCAACGCAGTTTGTCGCTCTATGGGAGCCCGGTTTGTAGTATATGCCGGAATGGATAACGCCTGAATTGCGGCCGCTGATCACATCCGCAGGATCCTTGCGATCAGAAAGCCTGAATTTCGGGACGTCGCGAAACGCTGGATAGGAGCGATCTAGAGTTCGAAATGTAGCTATAGGCGATTCCAAGGAATAGTGACAGCGGTAGACTTGTGTAGTGAGGTACGGCAACCATGAGTGTTATGAACACTGTTAGAACCGCTGCCTTGAGGCCAACCTCCGCCTCCGTGTTACCTAGCTTCAACACGGGATATACAAAAATCCACGTCGTCATAATCAATCCCACAACCCCTAAGTTAACAAGAATGGTTGAAAAAAAATCCGTTGAACGAACGTAGCCATTACCTATGCCAAACACTTGAGTAAGTAGCGAGCCATTCAAAAAGAAGTCTGTCGTGTTCAGAAAAGAATCGTATCGATTAGCTCCTGAGGCACTTTGAAGAGTTAGTTTGTTTTCGACTATCTGTGCATATACATCCAGTACAATTGCGTTACCGGACAGGCCCATGGCCAAGACGGTAACTAATACGATTAATGAGACAAACACGATTTTGTCGGCTGGCCCAAAATAGCAGAGGCGAACAATAAAATACACAAAGATCCCTAACATTGCGGTCGTCGACGTACTCAACAGTAGCGTTATGAAAAGCAACATGTGCGTAAAAGTACGATTCGTATGCAACGCGTAAATCCAGAACGGCAAGATTGCGAATGCATACATTGAAGGCTCTCCCGCGAGACTCTTCAACCTCTGGACCGTCAGGGGCCCCAAATGAATTGTCTGAAACCAGCTGCCCGTGTGAACGTCGCCGAATAAGTTTCCACTGTCGAAGGTTCGGTTACTGAGGAAGTCCCCACTGTCCCCGAAAACGAGAAAGTACACCCACTCATATATACCGTATAGAGCAAACACTATGGCGCCGGTAAAAAGATATTTGTCCCACCGTACGCTGTACAAATGCTTCACGAAAAAAAAAGTCGATGCAGCCGCCAGAACATAAAGAGACTGGGTGAACATGGGTTTTCTCATTAATATCCGTCGATCAGTATCCGAATCGATCAGCGGTAAGTTCAGCGGGAACTGCACAGTTTGCGAAAAACTTAGGCTAAGTTGCGCGATCGCATTAAGCGCCGCGTATAGCATAACAAACAGAATCAAGTCATAGTAAAAACGTAATAGCATGTCTTTAGGAATCACCAGTACACTTATCGGCGGACAGATAACCGCTAGCGCAAATAAATAGCCAGGCGTCGTGCCTTGAACAGACGGTAGTAAAAGAATAGAAGTTATTGGCAGGACTATCGCCCAAGCAGCGAAATAAAAATCATGTCGAGACATAGAAAACGTACCTGGAAACTATTCCGCCTATACTAGATTGCCAATTGTCGCATATCGTGACCCTTCTGCGCAGATGGCTTGAGTCTTTTCCAACGCTGCATTAGGGAACCTCTGAACAAGTAACTAAAATGGGTCGGGCAGCGCGCATACGAAGCGATTTCAGACGGAAAAGCAGCCGTTAAGTCTGTTTGTCATCGTTCACGGGGCCATTTTCGCCCCGTTTGCCATACTGCAGACACACTACGCCCCCGACAGTCGCCGCAACCGCCGGCGCAACAGGTATAAGTTCGCAAGCGCGCGGGTGACAAACAACCGATGGGCGTTCTTCGCCAATCCCTTGTAGCGGGTCTTCACGAAGCCGAAGATACGCTTAATGATGAGAAAGGGGTGCTCGACCTTGGCGCGCGGCGGGCCAGACGCACACTGACCTTGCTCGACCGCGTCCATAGTTGCAGTCGTTGCCGTTGTTCATGGGTAGATCGTTTCTCCAATTCCGTTATGGCAGTCTTGAATATCGCCTCGGAACGCTATAGGTCGTCATACCTGCGAAAGCAGGTACCCAGAGCGACGAGCCATGGAAGGCGGAACGCCGAGGCGAGGAGCCCGCGATAGCCGTCCTCTAGATGGACGGCGTAAAGTCATTGAGTGAAGGCACGCGCGAGTGATAGCGACGTAGCGTGCCTGAGCGCAGGACGGTCCCGGCGAAAGGAATTAGTCGCGGCGAGACTGAGTGCATTTCGGGGACAGGATGGCCGAAATGTACAGACGAGGGCCGCCGCGCAAACGTTTATGCCGGTTTCCTGGATGCCAGCTTCCGCTGGCATGACGGTCGTTCTTGGAATTCAAGTCGTAAACGTTTATATAAAACGCACTACTAGTTCACGGCGACCTTCAACGCAGTTTTTCGCTCTATGGGAGCCCGGTTTGTAGTATATGCCGGAATGGATAACGCCTGAATTGCGGCCGGTCTGATGTGCCGCCAGCCTATTTTCCTTTTCGAGCAAAGCTATTTTCAGGTCGGGATACCGGGTATTGATTTTGTACGCAGCCGCGAGACCGACGCAACCTCCGCCGACCACCACAACATCAAATTGCTGGTTTGTCATTGTTTGCTCGCTCCGCGTCGGAAGTTTTTCTTATTTCGCCCAATCCTCTGGAGTATCGTGCTGCCAATCTTCCAGTGCCTGGTCGAGGGTATACTGGTATTGATATCCGGCATGATAAAGAACGCTGGGAACAATGTTGTTTGATTGCACCAACTTGCGAATACGAACTGGGCTAATCGGTTGGTTAATGCCCAGAGGACGGCCCACCGCTTCTAGCGCATAAGATGCCGCGAGCAACAGATGGTAGGGAACCGAAGGCACAAATCGCGCTATACCGGCCACACGGCAGATAGCCTGCACATACTCCTCGACGGTAGGAGTCGGGTCCATTGAAAAATTGAACAACTCGACGTTAATCCCTTGCGTTTCTATACGTGCTAATGCCCAAGCGAGCGCATGGCAGAGCTCCTTTACATAGCCGCCCGCTTTCCGGGTCTGACGGTTCCCTATATAGAAAAGGTACCGTCCTAATAACGCTCGTATCATGCGGGTCATGTTGCCGTGTTCCCCCGCTCCAAAAACCACTCCCGGGCGGACGATTATGAGACGGCGGCCTTTACCTGCAAGCTGCCAGGCAATATGAATTTTCTCGGCCACCAACTTTGATGCTCCGTACGGAGAAATTGGAACCGGCAAGGATCGTTCGTCTTTATTCTCCTCAGTTGGGCCGTACGGTGCGATGCTGCTAGTGAAAATAATGTGCTGGCAGCCAACGTGCTCGGCCCAGGCACAAACGTTTTCCGCGCCAGGAAGGTTCGTGGCATAGTATTCGTGCGCTTCATGGCCTGGCTCTCGATGCACGGCGGCGAAGTTTCCAATCAGATCAACCCGCTCGGATAGAGCAGGATGTTGGATGGGGTAGCGCACATCAATCGGCACATGTTCGATCTGCCCGCTTTTACTTAGCTCTAGCAGACCTTGTGGCCAAGCCCCACGCTCGATCGGTTGAAGGTCAGCCAGAAAGACCTTCTCAGCAATGTCATTCGTTAACAGATAGCGCGCGAAATGTGTGCCTATAAAACCAGTGCCTCCGAATAGTACACACATCTTATATGTGCTCACGTTTCTCTTAGGTTCTCCGATCAAGGTTTTCCATGGGCGTAGATCAAGTACTATACCGTAAATCAATAGGTAACAATATAATTGCTAATTGAAAGTGACACTTTTGTAGTTTAGAAGAGGAAGGCTACCTGGGATAATATGAAGCATCGAATGCAAACGAACCCCAAAGGGTTACCCGAGGACTAAAGTGTCATACGAAGAAGCTATGGTTTCCACCCATAGCGCAAAGTTCCCCGGAACAAACCTGCGATGTGTATATGCGCTGGTCAAATCGCAGGATCCTTGCGATCAGAAAGTCTGAATTTCGTGGCATCGCGAAACGCTGGATAGGAGCGATCTAGGTTTCGAAATGTAGCTATAGGCGATTCCAAGGAATGGTGATAGCGGTAGACTTGTGTAGTCAGGTACGGCAACCATGAGTGTTATGAACCCTGTTAGGCACTTTGAAGAGTTTGTTTCCGATTATATTTGAATAGATATCCAGTACAATAGTGTTAGCGGCCAGGCCCAGCGTGGAGCCCGGCCTTCCCGCTTGCTGGAAACACGTTCCAAGTGCCTTTAACTAGCCTCAAGGGATTGAGCTTTGCGGCGCTGGCTCTACAAACGATACCGCTGATCGTAGGTCTTGAATCCTGTAAGCGGCCCATCCCATTCCCTTCCTACCGCCATCACCTTGAACCGTTCTCCCATCCCCGCGGGCAGGGTGAGTTGTTTCGCCTCCTGGATATGTCTCAAGTATCTCTGCGGTTCGGCCGCTTGCAACGACTCAAGGGCTTCTTCAAGACCGCAATCGATCAGGAAATGGGCCTGGGTCGTGTAGCCTAAAACCGCGAGCCCGCAGGTTTCCGCGGATTCAGCTAGGGCCGTGAAATCGACAAAGCTACTGATATCCTGGAGTCCGGTGAGGATCAGTGGATCGGCGTGGACCCGATGGCGGTGGTGGCAGATCAGCGTGCCCTCGCGGCGTTCGGGCAGGTAGTACTCGCGGCGCGTGTAACCATAATCGATGCAGAGAAATATTCCACGGCTTAGAGATTCCGTCACTGTCCCTAACCACGGCGTTAAGGCGAGATTGACCTCGGAGACATAGCCTTCCGGGAGCGGGGGGCCCAATGCGCTTTGGATCGTCTCGATCTGTGCTCGCAGGCGCGGCTCGGCGGCGACCTCCTCGTCCCAGATGAAGCCATCGCCCTGCCACCTCACGCGTTGTTCGTAAACATTCCCGCCAGCAATGCGAAAGCGGTGCACCGGCAGCGCGTCGAGCACCTCGTTAGCGATCATGATCCCGCGCCAAGGCCGGCTGGGCGGCCGCTCTAGCCATGCGACCCTTGAGGCCAAATGCGGCACGGCGCTTTCTATCCATTGCTGTTGGCGCGCGCGCAGATCCGCGCTGATCTCAAGAATAAAGTAAGCTCCCGGCAAGCTACCCCGGCGTTCGAGCTCGGTCAAGATCTCGACGGCGAGTCGGCCGCTGCCTGCGCCGAGCTCGCAGATGGCGCCGCCGCCGAGCCCCGCGAGGACCTCGCGGCATGGCCGCGCGAGGCAACGCCCGAACAGTGGGGAGAGTTCCGGGGCGGTGACGAAATCGCCGCTCGAGCCGAGCTTCACGCTCCCGGCGCTGTAGTACCCGAGACCGGGGGCGTAGAGCGCGAGCTCCATATAGCGCGCGAAGCTCATGCTCCCGCCGGCTACGGCCAATTCCTCGCGTATCGCCTCGATCAGCCGCGCGCTGTGGGCCGCGGCCTCGGGGCTAGACGGAAGTGATCCACTCAAGCTATTCGTAGTGACGCTGAAAATCCGGCAGCTCGCCATCGAGGAACCACCGCTTCCGGGCCGCGTCATACCACCATTTCTGGATATCGCGAAGCGTGGCGACCTGGCCCACATCCTGGTAATAATAACGAAACAGGACCGTCACGGTGGCCTCGGTCTGAGTTGCGTTCAGGGCCTGATTGACGATATCGTAGGAGGCGACCCGGATAGCTTGAAGGGGTTCCGTGTTGATCGGGGGGTAGGGGCCGGTACGGGAAACACGATACAACGCCGCTGCGTCATAATCACCCCAGCGCAACGCGCTTTCGTAGGTGGCGACGCTCAACTCCAGATTTTCCAAGCGCTCGTGGGTTTCCATCCCGGCGCACGCGGCCGTCAACAAGGCGACGATGAGCGCTGCCGCATGACGCCCCGCGAAGGTTCTTGCCGACTCTTGTATTTTATTCTGCATAACGCTGCCCTCGGTAATGGAATCGCTCAGAGCTTGTGAAAAAACTATTGCGCTCGGAACCTCGCGTTCCGGCGGTGCTCGGAATCCTCATGTATTTCAATATACACTCCGGTTCCTGTGCTCCGGCGGAACGCGACTTCCCTTCGCTCGCGACGATTTTTTCACAAGCTCTCAGGCATGCGATGTTCACGCCCGCGGCTCCGAAGTGCTTGCAGACGGTCCCAGGAGGTCTTCAAGGGGAACCGGCGCAAGCGCTTGTCCGCTCTTATCAAACTCCGCCCAAAGCTCGCGGATGCGCCGGCCCTCGAGCGGGTGCATGACCTCGCCCGCGATGTCGGCCAAGGGCCGCAACACGAAGGCATAACGGGTGATGTCCTTACGCGGCAAGTTCAAGCCATTGTCTCGAATCACGAGTTCATCATAAAGCAAGATGTCGAGGTCGAGCGGCCGGGGCGCATAGCGCGGCGTATCGGGTGTGCGGCCATGCTGCGACTCGATCGCGGCTAGGCGCGTCCGCAGTGCGTGCGGATCTAAATCAGTACTGAAGCCCACGACAAGATTATAGAAATGATCTCCGGGAAAGCCGATGGCGGCGCTCTCGTAGACGGGCGACAGCATCAATTCCCCGAACTGGCCGCGCAGTGATGCGATAGCGCTGCGAATGTTGTCCCGGCGCTCCACATTGCTGCCTATGCTTACATAGACCCGTGCCACGCCTCCTCCCGGCGGCCGCGTTCGATGATGACCCCGACGTCGCGCACACCGCGCACGGCACCCTGCTTGTTCAGCCGTAAACGGAGCCAAGGGATATCAAACTCCTTGATGATGAGCTCGGCGACGGCCTCGGCAAGCGACTCGACCAACTGGTAGTGGCTGTCTGTGACGAAGGCCATCACCCGTTTGGCGACCTCTTTATAATTCAGTGTGTCGGCCACCGAATCGGTGAGCGCCGCTTTGCGGATATCGGTGCCGAGCTCGAGGTCGAAGATGACCACTTGTTTGATCTGCCGCTCCCAGGCATAGACTCCGATCACGGCTTCAATGCGCAGATCGTTTATATAAATGATATCCATACGCCGTTCAATGGTATGCGCCTGGCCACGGCTACCTGTGCCGATAACCGAACACTACACCCGATGCTTGCTTGACCTGTCAAGGCCAAGCGACTCCAATAGCGCCATGCTGCAGGAGCTCGCTCTGATTGTCTTCAGTTATCTCTTGGGATCGATTTCCTTGGCCATCGTCGTCTGCCGGGCGGGCGGATTCCCCGATCCGCGCGGGCAGGGCTCGGGCAACCCAGGCGCGACCAACGTCTTGAGGCTTGCCGGCAAGCCGGCGGCGGTCATTACCCTGGTGGGGGATCTGCTCAAGGGTTTGCTACCGTTGGTCATCGGGCGCGTGCTGGGCGTGTCCGATCCGGGTCTCGCCTTGATGGGCCTCGCGGCGTTCTCGGGCCATCTGTACCCGGTATTCTTTGGCTTTCACGGGGGCAAGGGAGTCGCCACTTTCATCGGCGTGCTCTATGGCTTCGCTTGGCCGGCCGGGATCGGCTTCATGCTGATATGGTTGGCCTTAGCGGGCCTATTTCGCTATTCGTCGCTGGCCGCCTTGGGTGCAGCCGCATGCGCGCCGTTCATGGTTTTTCTGCTTGACCGCACCTGGGTTCATGCCGCGGTCGTCGTGTTGATGGTGGCGCTGATCTTCTGGAGGCACCGGGGAAACCTGCGCAAGCTGCTCGCGGGGACCGAATCGAAAATTGGTGCCCGAGAGGCGGCCGCACGGGCGGAATAGCGCGGATCTAAGGTTCCCTAAACGGGAGGCAGTTCGGTCAGCGGCCAGCGCGGCCGTACCGGGAACTCGAGGCCGTCGCGGTGGCCGGCGCGAAGGCGCACCCATCCCGCATAAGCAATCATCGCGCCGTTGTCGGTGCAGAACTCAGGCCGTGGATAGTAGACCTGAATCCCCTCGCCGCTAAGCTCGCGCAAGCGAGCGCGTAAAGCGCGGTTGGCGCTCACGCCGCCCGCTGCCACAAGCCGCCGGTAGCCGGTCGCCTTGAGCGCGCGCCGGCACTTGATCGCCAGCGTGTCGACCACCGCATCGGCGAAAGCGCGCGCGATATCCGCACGCGTCTTTTGATCGCCGCCTGTTGTCCGCAGGGTTTGGAGCGTAGCCGTCTTTAAGCCGCTGAAACTAAAGTTCAGGCCGGGCCGGATGGTCATGGGACGTGGAAACACGAATCGGCCGGCTTCACCCTGCTCCGCAAGACGCTCGAGCGCGGGACCGCCCGGGTAACCGAGGCCGAGCAGCTTCGCCGTCTTGTCGAAGGCCTCGCCCGCGGCATCGTCCACGGACTCGCCGAGGATTCGGTAACTCCCGACCCGCGCCATGTCCACCAACTGGGTATGCCCGCCGGAAACGAGGAGCGCGAGCAAGGGCGGCTCGGGCGGGGTGGGCTCCAACATCGGGGCGAGCAGATGGCCTTCCATATGATGGATCCCTAAGCATGGGATGCCGAGCGCCCAGGCCAGGCTGCGCGCCACGGCGGCCCCGGCGAGAAGCGCGCCGATGAGGCCCGGCCCTGCGGTATAGCTGACACCCGCGAGATCCCGCGCCTCACAGCTCGCCTCCCGAAGTGCCGATCGGATCAACGGGATAATGTGGCGAACATGATCGCGCGAGGCCAGCTCGGGCACCACGCCCCCGTAGTAAGCATGAAGGGGGGCCTGGGTGCGTAACACATGCGCCAATAGCCCGCGCTCGGAATCGTAGATCGCGATCCCGGTCTCATCGCACGAGGTTTCTATTCCCAGCACGCGCATGGACTGCTTTTTCGTTACGGTACGTACTTTGCCAACGGAACGGAGTCGATTACACTATGCCGCTTTTGTAATAAACTAAATTTTTACAAGGATCCGATTTCTCAATGCCGTCAGTAAGAGTGAGAGACAACGAACCCTTCGACATCGCCTTGCGGCGCTTCAAGCGCGCCTGTGAAAAGGCGGGCGTCCTGGCCGAGGTGCACCGGCGCGAATTTTACGAGAAACCGACCCAGGTGCGGAAGCGTAAAGCAGCCGCGGCCGTCAAGCGCTGGCAAAAGAAACTCGCCCGCACCCAGGCCCGCCTTATACCCTCGGCATTCGGGCAGCGGGGCAAACCCGTCGTCCGGCGTTTCCATCGAGGCCCATACGCGGATGCCGCTCACGCTTAAACAGCGCGTGCAGGGCCGCGCGGACAGGGCACAGCCACTCGCTTAAACGCCGCCTGGGCGGCTGAATCCGAGCGGCCCGAACCGGTACCGCGACAGACTGGCATTGTAGCTTGCCCCGTCTATACTCGAAAGAGTAAGGCATAGGCATGACCCGCCGCATTTCACAGCCGGTCATCGACGAGCTGTTGTCCAAGACGGACGTCGTCGAGGTGATCGAAGAATTCCTCAGCTTGCGCAAGGTCGGGCGCAATTACGTGGCGCTTTGCCCTTTCCACAACGAGAAAACTCCCTCGTTCAGCGTCAACCGTGAGAAACAGTTTTATTACTGTTTCGGGTGCGGCGCAGGTGGCTCCGCCATTAACTTTTTAATGAATTATCTACGGCTGAGCTTTGTCGAGACGGTCTCGCGGCTCGCCGATCACGCCGGCATGCCACTCCCCAGCACCGATCCCGGCACGCCCCGAGCCCCAAGCGCCGAGCTGTACGATATCTTGGCGCAGGCAGCCAAGTACTACGCGGCGCAGTTGCGCCAACGGCCCGCCGCAAACCGGGCCGTCGCCTACCTCAAGCAGCGGGGTTTAACCGGCCGTGTCGCCGCCGATTTCGATCTGGGTTATGCCCCACCGGATTGGGATCAACTGCAGCGGGCCCTGGGAACTTCCCCGCAAGCCCTGCGTACGCTTGGCCTGGCGGGGCTTGTGATCGCGAAACCGGACGGTTGCTATTACGACCGTTTTCGCGACCGGATCATGTTCCCGATCCGAGACCCCCGAGGCAGGATCGTCGGGTTTGGCGGACGTGGCCTGAACGGCGGCGAGCCCAAGTACCTCAACTCGCCCGAGACTCCCGTTTTCCACAAAGGGGCCGAGCTCTATGGATTGCACCGGGCCTTAAAAGTCGGCGCGGATCCGCAGCGCCTTTTGGTCGTCGAAGGTTATATGGACGTGATCGCCCTCGCGCAGTTCGGGATCAACCATGCGGTCGCGACCCTTGGCACCGCCCTAACCCGAGATCACGTCACCCGCTTGTTTCGCGCGGTTCCCGAGGTCATTCTATGCTTCGATGGCGATGAGGCCGGAGAGCGCGCCGCTTGGCGCTCGCTGAACGTGATCCTGCCGCAGATGAAGGATGGGCGAACGGTGGGCTTTCTTTTTTTGCCGGCGGGCGAAGATCCCGACAGTTGGGTGCGTAAGGCGGGCGCCACAATATTCGAAACCACGGACAAGGTGACAGCGCTCTCGGAATTCCTCTTCGCAAGCCTGTTAAAAAAGGTCAACCTGAATACGCCTGAAGGTAACGCCCGGCTGGTCGCACTAGCAAACCCATACATAAACCTGCTGCCGCCCGGCGCATTACAACAGCTTTTGCGGCGCCGCTTAGGGGAACTTTCAACGCTGGATGCGGACGAATTAACGGCTGTGGCGCGAACGGCGCGTCCGGCCGAGAAAGTCGTCGTCCCCACTCGCCGCCCAACGCCATCCATAATTCAATCTGCAATTGCAATCATGCTGCGGCGGCCGGAATTAGCCATGCGGGTCGATCTGACGCAGGATCTCACGCCGGTGGAACTTCCTCACATGGGGATATTTTTGGAGTTGGTTCGTTTAATCCAAGATCATCCCGGAATCCATTGTGGCGCCCTTCTTGAGCGGTGGCGCGGCGCCGAGGAAAGCAGTTTATTGAATCGGCTGGCGGCCAAGGACTCACTGGTATGCAACGAGGCCCTCGAAGCGGAATTCGCGGGGATCATGAAACGCTTACAGGCTCTTGCCAACAAGCAACGGCGGGATCGGTTGCTGACATCCCATCCGGGCGCGCTTACGCCGCAAGCAAAATCGGAACTGCGCGCAGCACTTGCCAAAAACGGCACCACCAGCGCTAGCGATATTATTAACGAGTGAGATAAAATTAGCATTTTTGCATCGAATTAACGGTAATTCTGATCATAGCGATCTGGCAGATTGACAATTGCTTTACTATACTTTCAATTGATCTTTTAACGCATTGAACAGTTTATACTTTAACTATGGATACTCCCGAAGATATCGACTCAGGCGACGAACGCTCGCAGATTAAACAACTCATCGCAAAAGGGAAGGAGCAAGGATTTCTGACCTATCACGAGGTCAATGACCACCTCCCGGAGGGCATCGTCGATCCCGAGCAAATCGAGGACATCATCGGCATGATCACGGACATGGGAATCGAGGTCCATGAAACGGCGCCCGATATCGAATCCCTGCTGTTGGCCGATACAGCGATCGCCGCCGATGAGGATGTCGCGGAAGACGCCGCAGCCGCCTTAGTGCCTGTCGACGACGAGTTTGGCCGCACGACCGATCCGGTTCGCATGTATATGCGCGAGATGGGCACGGTTGATCTGCTCACGCGCGAGGGTGAGATCGCGATCGCAAAGCGCATCGAAGAAGGGCTCAATCAAGCACTCTCGGCGCTCGCTGACTTCCCTTACATCGTCGAAAAACTGCTGGCTGAATACGGCCAGGTCGAGGCCGGCGAGTCGAAACTAAGCGACGTGCTCAACGGTTTCTCTTCCGAAGAGGTGCTAAAGGCCGGCGAATTGAAGCCACCGATCGCTCCGGCGAATGTTCGCCCCCTAAAAGACCAGGATGAGGAGGCCGAGGAACGAGAACAGGACGACGAGGCGGACCCATTGAGTTTCGCTTTGAATCCCGAGGAGGTCAAAGAGAGGTTTGTTGCCCTTAAAAAAATGCACCAAAAGATCCTCAGCGCGGTAAAGAGAAACGGGCGCAATGATCCCAAGACCAAAAGGCTGCGAGACGGCCTTTGCGTGCACATCCTCGAGTTTCGGTTTGTACCCAAGCTTGTCGATAAGCTCACGAGCGAAGTTCGGCAAATCGTCGAGAATATCCGCATGCTGGAACGGGAAATCATGGAGATTTGCACGCAGCGTGCGAATATGCCACGCAAAGACGCAATCAGCTCGTTGCAGAACAACGAGACCAATCTCCAATGGACGAAGTCCTTAGGGCGTTCGCGTAAACCGTGGGCGGCCGCCATCAGGGCACACGATGATGAAATCGTCCAGGCGCAAAAGAAGCTCGCTGCCACTGAAAGAAACACAGGACTGACGATTGTTGAGATTAAGGACATTAACCGCCGTATGTCGATTGGGGAGGCAAAAGCACGTCGTGCAAAGAAGGAAATGGTTGAGGCAAACTTGCGGCTGGTCATCTCGATTGCGAAGAAGTACACCAACCGCGGGTTGTTGTTCCTGGATTTGATTCAGGAAGGAAACATCGGTCTGATGAAGGCGGTGGATAAATTCGAATACCGGCGGGGTTACAAATTTTCCACCTACGCCACCTGGTGGATACGGCAAGCAATCACTCGCTCGATCGCCGACCAGGCCAGAACGATTCGAATTCCCGTGCATATGATTGAAACAATCAACAAGCTCAACCGCATCTCCCGCCAAATCGTCCAGGAAATGGGCCGGGAGCCGACCCCCGAAGAGCTCGCCAAGCGCATGGAAATGCCCGAGGAAAAGATCCGCAAGGTATTAAAGATCGCTAAGGAACCGATCTCTATGGAAACCCCCATCGGTGACGACGAAGACTCGCATTTAGGGGATTTCATTGAAGACCAAAACACCCTGATGCCGGTGGACCTCGCTACCTTCGAGGGCCTGTGCCGGACGACACGGGAAGTATTGGCAGGATTAACTCCGCGTGAAACCAAGGTATTACAGATGCGCTTCGGAATCGACATGAACACCGATCACACCTTAGAAGAAGTAGGTAAGCAATTCGACGTCACACGGGAACGGATTAGACAAATTGAAGCCAAAGCGCTGCGGAAACTGCGCCATCCTTCCCGTTCGGAACAGTTGCGTACCTTCCTCGATTAACGGTTGATGGCCGCGGGCCTGTAGCTCAGTCGGTTAGAGCAGGGGACTCATAATCCCTTGGTCGTAGGTTCGAGTCCTACCGGGCCCACCATAAAATCAATAGCTTATAGAAACACTTGATTAATTGCCTGGCCGCTCGGTACAATTGCGGTACAGTGATACGCTGCGCTGAAAGGAGAACGGCCCATGGCGACCCTCGTTAAGACCCCCTCCGGGACCTGGAAGGCCATCGTCAGAAAGACCGGCTGGCCCCAGGTCATCAAGACCTTCAGGACCAAGCGCGACGGCGAGGACTGGTCGCGGCGCGTCGAGGACGAGATGGTCCGCGGGGTGTACATCGACCGGGCGCCGTCTGAACGGATGACCCTGACCTCTGCGCTCACCCGCTATCTCACCGAGGTGACCCCGTCGAAGAGGGCGAGCACCCAGTACGCCGAGCGCCGGAAGGCCAAGCCGATCTTCGAAAGGCTTGGCGACTACTCGCTCGCCGCGATCACCCCAGAGATCGTGGCCTGCTACCGCGATGACCGACTGTCAGAAGGGAGGTCCAATACCACGGTGCGTCTGGAGCTGGCCATCCTCAGTCACTTGTTCAATACGGCAATCCGCGAATGGGGGCTGGGTCTGGTCTATAACCCGGTTGCCAACATTCGCAAGCCTACGCCTGCAGACGGCCGCAATCGCCGCCTGTCTCCCGACGAGGAAGAACAGCTACTTTCCGCGATTTTCCAGCATAGCAACCCAATGTTGGACTGGATAGCGAGGATTGCCCTCTATACCGGCATGCGCCAGGGCGAGATCTTGAGTCTCTACCGTGACCAGGTGGATATTCAACGCCGCGTCGTGCGTTTGGACAAGACCAAGAATGGCGACGCCAGGACAGTACCATTGTCAATTCATGCGGCGGAAGTGTTCCGCGAGGCGCTCGAACATCCGATGCATAAGCTGGTCGATACGCCCTTGCTTTTCTATGGCGAGCCGGGACGAGACGGGAAGCGTAGACCCTATGTGATCCACAAGGTCTGGGCGCAGGCCAAGCTTCGTGCGGGTCTCCGCGACTTTCGTTTTCATGACCTCCGGCACGAAGCTGTTTCCCGTCTGGTCGAGGCCGGATTGGGTGATCAGGAAGTCGCAACGATATCGGGCCATAAGTCGATGCAGATGCTCAAACGCTATACGCATCTTCGGGCCGAGGATCTCGTGGCGAAGCTGGACAAGGCGTTTCTGTGAAGGTAGAGGAGAAATCCTACAATCTTCACTTTAGTAAACGGCCTCAATGAGTAACTACCGTTAGAGGTAGCGCTTCTTTCTTGCCCACCTGGAATCCCGCAAAGGACGATTGCGGGCCTGATTCGACTTGCTGAGCGCGTTACTTGAGAGGCGCGCTGGACGATCGTCATCGTGCGCCGCGCAGTCGTGCGAATAGAAGCGCCGCAGAAGCCTTAATGCACCATTCGCACTGGCTCGTTAATCTATAGCGATGACAGGACCGAACGGATCAAAATAAATACTCAGTGATGTAAGAGCGCACGTGACATCCGCAAGCTAGAACGGGAGGAGCAATCATGACGACCATCAACGATCTCAAGGGATTTTGTTATCCCCTCACACCCGGTGGCGTCTCTTCGCTCGTCGGCGATATGCCTTGGCACTACGCCACAGAATATCTAAACATTGCCTATCGCACCGACCCCGCGGCGATCACCGCCTACCTACCCGAACCGCTTGAAGCGGGTCCCGAACCCGGCCTGGCTTATGTTGCCTTTAGCAAATGGTGGGCGCTCTGGGACAGCCAACCGGATATGGCGTTCACGAATCCTGAGCGTACCCAGTACAAAGAATGCGCTATTTGGGTGGGGTGTTCGTACCAAGGTACGCCAGGGCAGATTTGCTTGCAGATTTGGGTCAACAATGATTTTACGATGGCTCGCGGGTGGTTTATGGGCTTTGCGAAGAAGCTCGGTCAGACCTATATGACCGAGTACCATCCGTTGAATCCGATGATGCCCTCGCTGGGGCCAGGCGCAAAGCTGAAGGCTTATGTGTGCGCCCACGGGGAACGGCTCATCGAAGGCACGATGGAAATTGAACAGAGGATCACCCGGTCTGAACTCCCCAGGCCGATGGGGTTGCCGCTATTTCACATTCGGCATTTCCCGAGTGTGGTACGCGGCGCTCCACCCTCGGTGCTCGAGCTAGTGAGACTCGGGGCCGAGAATATCCGCTACAGTGAGGACATATGGGCAGGCAAGGGAGATCTCAGGTTTTTCCCTTCAGACATCGAGGAACACATGATGCTCGCTCCGCAAGAAATCGTTGGCGCTTATCATTTCAACTCCGGGTATACCTTCCCGGGCGGGGAAGTGTTGCATCGTTGGGTGTAGCGGGCTCCCCGTGGATCATACGTGCCTACTACCAGCGCGGTCGGGATTTGTACACCGTGGGACCCGCGGCACCCTCCTAGACCACGGTCAACACGTTTCCTGCGTGTGACACCCGGCTCGCTGTGCGAAGCCGCCCGCGTCGAACGGGTTGGCGATTATCGATCAGGACGGAGGACAGGGTAGTCAGGAATTCCAGCATGACATCATCGGCCTACTTGAACACAGGCTTGCAGGTCAGCGTTTACGGTTTCGCCTGAAGCCCGGTATTGAGGGACTGCTTTACGCCTGACCAGTCGCAAACGGCCAAAACTTGCCATTCAGCCGAGGTGCGACAACCTGGCACAGAACGAGTGGCGACTCGAGCCGCCACTTTCGGCCTCCGAATACGACGTCGATACCGCGGACATCGCCAACCCAGAAGTCGAAGTCTCTGCACCCCTCTTGTACGTCGATCTCCAAAGATGTGATCGGTTGATATGCAACAATCTTGTCGCGCCCAACGCTCCTCATCTCTATTTCTTCCCTGGACGGATGTAACGTCACTAGCGCGAAATACGATAAGCGAGGCTTCGTATTTCGCGTGTCACCTTTATTTAAATTATTAGGACGCTAACCGGCACTCAGATCACGAGCCATGCGGATCGCGGCTTCAATGCCCTGATAATAGCGAGGGACATGAGCGACACAGCGATATCCCAGCGTTTGGTAGAAGGCGCGGGCACCCTGGTTACTGGCGCGCACTGCCAGATAGACAACGAAGCTACCGGCCACCGTGCAGGATTCCTCAAGCCAGCGAACGAGACGTCGGCCGAGGCCTGCACGACGGTACCTCGGGTCTACTGCTAAAGTTCCAAATGCGCCTCCTCTTCAAGGAATTCCATGATGGCAAAGCCCCGCATCCGTGGGCCATCAGGCGCACTCAAGACGACCGTAGCAGGACACTGAATCGATCGTCTCACTCGATCCGGTGTCCACGACCAACCGAGGCCCACCTCAACGAGGTCGCGTGACATGCGAGCGATCTGCTGGGCATCAGCGAGTTCCGCTAGTTGGGCTCTGGCATTTCATTCCAATCTACCGTTGCGTATCAACCGCTGTCAGCGGCGGCGGGTCATGGCTAATATCGCGGTTTCCGTCAGGCCAGACGGCAGGCGTACTGAGGTCGCCAACGTACCGCGACGGCCTAAGCGACTTGACCCTAATCCCGAGCAAGCGTAGTTTTCGATCTAGCGCTACCCGCTGAAGACAGGTTCGCGCGGCAGCTCGGATGGTCTCCGGATCCGCCGTCGCTTCCTCTAGCGTGACGTCGCGGGTCACTGTCCGGAAATCATCATAGCGGAGTTTGATACCGATGGTCTTCCCGAGGTAACGCTTACGGCCGAGATCGCCACTGACGCGCTGGCACAGCCCCAGCAGGATGTTGGACAGGGCCGCTCGGTCGCGCTTGGGATGCAAATCGTCTTCGAACGTGGTTTCGCAACTAATGGACTTGGGCTCTCGGCGCGTGACCACCGGGCGTTCATCGCGTCCGTGGGCGGCGTCCGTCAGCCAAATCCCGTAGTGCAGGCCAAACCTCGCTACCAGCATTGCGGGATCCGAGTGGGCCAAGTCGCCAACGGTGTGAATACCGAGTGCCTCGAGCTTCGCACTCGCCTTCGGGCCGATGCCGCTGATGCTCCGCGCCGGCAGCGGCCAGATACGGGTGGGGAGATCTGCATAGGAAAGTACCGTCAATCCGTCCGGTTTCTGCAGCTCCGAGGCGAGCTTGGCGAGGAGCTTGTTGGGTGTGATCCCAATGGAGCAAGACAAACCGGTTGCGCGTCGCACTTTGCTCTTGATGCGCTGCGCGAGTTCTACGGTGTCACCGGGAAGCTTGGTCAGATCGATATAAATCTCGTCGATGCCACGGTCTTCAATTTCCGCTGCGATTTCGGCGACGGCCGCTTTGAATAGCCGCGAGTAATGTCGATAGTGTTCGAAGTCCGCCGGCAGCAGGATTGCGTCCGGTGCGAGTCTGGCGGCTTTCATGATGCCCGTGCCTGAGTGAATGCCGAATGCCCGCGCCTCATAGGTCGCGGTGGTGACGACACCCCGGCCAACATAGTCACGAAGGCGAGGAAAGGTGTCCACCGTCCGGACGTGCCCGTGATGCCGACCGCCAATCACCACTGGCAAGCCTCTGAGTTGTGGATAGCGCAAGAGCTCCACCGATGCATAAAAGGCATCCATGTCCAGATGGGCGACTTGTCGCTGCATCAAACCGCCGCTTGGGTGAGGGGGAAAGTAGCGCGTCGATCAATCGACTAGCTGCTTGCGTTTATCCGCTCAATCAAGCGCGCTTGACGGCGATGGTGTCGCCGATCATCCGCGTGTACCTGCACCAATCGGCGGGTCCATAGCAAGGCTGTCGGATGATCTCGACACACGTGTTCATAGTACTTCGCTAAGCGTTCCATCGCTAGGGCATGATCCTCATTAGCAAGTCGCGTCCAGATCTGCATGGCTTCCCGCCAAAGCCGGCGCTGCCGATGCAAATCGGCTAGCTCCATGAGCCCCGCCGCATCAAGTTCGTCGGATTGGTCGCATAAGTACTGATAAGCAATGGCGTCGTGACCTCGTTTGCGGAAACCGCGCGCAATGGCGCACGGATCGGAGTCTGCAAACCCGGGTTCGGCATAGACGCGGACCAACGTCGAGAGTAAACCCGCTAGCGTTATCAAATCCAGCAAGTTGTGATGGAGGATGCGCGGCACCTCGGTGAACGCGCCCGAGCGTATAAACGCGGCCCATGCCTCGGGCACAAGGTGGCCCGACAAATCATCTTCTCGTTCAAAGGCGAGCAATTCGCGTTCGGCGGTCTGCAGACGGCAATCCGGCCAATGGCTCCCAAAGGCGCGGCGCGTGGGATGCAAGAGATCCAGGTGTTTTATTACCGAAAGGGGTTCCGCGAGGCGCGCTAGGCGGTAACGGGTGGTGAGGAGTGGCACATCGAAGGCCTTACCGTTGAAACTCACCAAATGCCGTGCCTGGCCATACCAGCTACGTGCGTCTTCCAGTAACGTGGCTTCGCCCCGAAAGCCCGTGAGGAACCATTGGCATACGTGCAGCTCATCGCCATCGATGCGCGCGAGTCCTAATAAGAACGGTAGCGTCCCCGTGCCTCCCGCGAGGCCTGTGGTTTCGGTGTCGAGAAACAAGAGTTCGTTGGGCTCAATGGCGTCACCGCCAGTAAGTAGGGAGAAGCGCGTAAACGCCGCTGCCGAGACTCTCTCCCAACCGGGTACATGCGCCAGTAATCGACGCTGCTCGATACGGATCAGGCCGGGTGCGAAAGCCTGCCCCCGCAAGCGTGCAGCGACTTCTTGGTCATCGGTGCATTCGCGCTTCGTGTGCGTCGCTTGCACGGTGAGACGTCGCACCCGTTCACTGATGGTCGCTCCTGGGATGGCAGGTTCGGCACGTGTTGCCGGCGCGCCGCGTTGGCCCTGCAGTGCCGACAATCGTGCTTTCAGATCCATGCGCTATAGTTAGTCTCAGTATCGACGAGCACTTACCTATGGAATAGCGCCAGCACCGTCAAGGCGGCCGCCTTCGGTGAATGCGTTTCATCGGACGCTAGAATAGGACCGATGCAGGTTGGGCATCCAAGGTGGCAGGGACACGCGGCGATCAAGTCATGGGTCTTGGTGACGACCGTCGCACGGAGATCATAGAGCGGCGTGGATAGCCCTATGCCGCCTGGATAGTTGTCATAGAGGAAGACCGTAGGTAGGAAGGCTTGTGTTGATTGTTCGATATCGATAGTCCCGCCATCGAAGGCTTGCGCCCGTCCGCGTCCATCCGGACCCGCCACGGCAAACCACGTGTGTTGACTATCGCCGACCGAGCGTCCTAGATCTTGCCGTTCAGACATCGTGAGCAGTGCCGCGACGTGGTGGAGGGCGAAGGCGGCGCCTAGAAATCCATCCAGTGCTTGCCACCGGGCGGGAAAGGCGGCTTCCAGCGCCGCGGGGTTTATTTGCCACCAAACAGCGGTCGTGTGCATTTCTTGATCGGGCAAATGGATCTTGCCGTAGCCGATGTTTTCGTGCGTGTAATAGCGGATCTTCTTGTAACCGGCAATGCGCCTAACTAAATGCACTTCGCCACGAGCGCAGGCGGAACACGGACGCTCTTGTTGCTCGAATTCGTCCAAGACTTTCAGTTTCGTATAGTCGATCGCAGCGGTGTAATAGTCCGCCTGCGTACGGGTGACGAAGGCCTTGCGTCCTTCCCAGTCGAGCCGTTCGACTTGCCAGGGTTGGGCTTGGATGAGATAAATGGCGCCTTCGTAGATCGTCATCGGTGCGCTGGAGTAGTCAACCTCGGCAATGATCTCCTGCTTGCCGCCGGTCGTATCGATCACCACGAAGTTACCCTCGGCCACCGAGCGCAGGCTCACACTATTGGCAGGATAACTGTCGGCTATCCAGTGCCATTGAGGCGCTTCATGATGCAGGATCCCGTGTTCTTCGAGATAAGCCAGGAGCTCCTCGAGCGGTTCTTGACCGAACGGCTCGCCGTCCCTAAACGGTAACTCGAAAGCCGCGCAGCGGACGTGGTCCATGAGGATCAGCAATTGATCGGGTGCGATCCGCGCATGCTCGGGGGAGCTGCCCATGAAGAAATCGGGGTTGCGGACCAAGAATTGATCCAAGGGATCACTGGTTGCGACCAAGACGCCGAGTGCTGCCCGCTGGCGGCGACCGGCCCGCCCAAGCCGCTGCCAGGTTCCGGCGATGGTGCCGGGATAGCCATTGAGTAGACAGACATCGAGAGCACCGATGTCGACACCCAATTCCAGCGCGCTGGTCGTGATGATACAGTCCAAGCGGCCGGCGCGCAGCTCCTTCTCGGTCGCGCGCCGCTCGCTCGGCAGGTAGCCACCCCGATAAGCCCTCACCCGCGATGGCTTGCGCGGATCCCGATCAAATACATCCTTCAAATACTTGGTCAGCACTTCGACCATCAGCCGCGAGTTAGCAAAGACGATGGTTTTCAGTCCGTGGTCCAGAGCGGATCTCGCGATACGAGTGACTTGCGAGCGACTAGAGGCACGCAAACCGAGGTCGGGATTGATGACCGGCGGATTCCAGAGGAGAAGATACTTTTGCCCCTGCGGTGCACCGCTGTCTGTTACTGCGGCTACCGGACAGCCAATCAACTCTTCGGCGAGCTCGGCCGGATTAGCGATCGTGGCAGACGACAAGATGAAAATCGGATCGGATCCGTAGAAGCGGCATACCCGTCGCAGCCGACGAATGACATTCGCCATATGCGAACCGAAGACACCGCGGTAGGTGTGCAATTCGTCGATGACGACAAAGCGTAAGGCCTCGAAGAATTGAGCCCATTTGGTGTGGTGGGGCAAGATCCCCTGGTGCAGCATGTCGGGGTTGGAGACAACGATATCGCCCCGAGTGCGCACCGCTTTGCGGGCGTCGCCCGGGGTATCACCGTCGAAGGTACACGCGCGGACGCCTAAGCCACCGGCCTGATTGAGTTCCAGAATTTCAGCGACTTGATCTTGCGATAGGGCTTTGGTCGGAAATAGGTAGAGCGACTTGGCTTGGTCCTGGAGCGCCGCCTGGAGTACCGGCAGGTTATAGCAAAGCGTCTTCCCAGATGCCGTTGGCGTAACCACCACCGTCGATCGGCCCCCGGCCACCAGGTCCCAAGCCTCGCGTTGATGTCGGTAGAGGCGCTCTATGCCGCGCTTATGCAGCGCCGTGACGAGCCGCAGATCTAGCTCCGGGGGAAATTCGGCATACCGACCTTCTCGAGCGGGGATGACGCGTTCTCCGGTGATCCGGCCAGCGTATTTGCGTTTGAGGCCTGCGATGAATGTGTCGACGCTAAGAGGACGCAGATCTGCGCGGGTAGCATCCGTTGGCTGCTCGGCGAGGGTACGCATGGCTGTTCTCAATTGGTTCTTATTTGTGAGAATATAAGAGCCTTCGATCATGTGCAAGAGCAAGCAGGAATGGTGAGGCTCACGCGGCGGCAACAGGAGATCTATGACTACCTCCAGGAACAGGCGGACGACTTTCCCCATCCGCCGACCTTGGATGAGTTGTGTCGCGCACTGAAGCTCAGTTCCCGTGGGTCCTTGCATCGCCATATTCAGACCTTGGTGGATGCGGGACTCGTCGAACCAATGGATCACAAGCAGCGCGGTGTCCGGTTAGTTAGCCAGCACAGTGAGACAGGAGCGGAGCCATTGCCGCTGCTTGGAACGATAGCGGCCGGGCGTCCGATTGAAGCGGTCTCTGATGAGGAGACGGTGGACGTGCCTATCACTTTACGCACGCGCCGGCCGTGCTACGTACTGCGGGTCAAAGGGGATTCGATGGTGGAGGAAGGGATCTTCGATGGGGATCAGATCATCGTCGAACATCGCGAGGAGGCTCGCAACGGCGAAATTGTCGTCGCGCTCATCGACGGCCATGAGACAACCCTCAAGCGGATCGAACAACATCGGGGCCGCATCATCTTGCATCCTGCCAACGCTACCTATGCGCCGATGGAATTTGCACCTGACCGCGTTAGTATCCAAGGTGTCGTTATCGGATTGATTCGCTCCTACCGTTGAATAATCAAGTGACGCTTGCTGCACGAATGCGTGAATTACTAAGAGAGGGCAGCAAGTCCTAACGCAGGTCGACAGCAGCTACGTATGCCGCATGGTCAACCTGACCACCCTGGCTCCGAAGATCACGAAACCGTGCCGCCCGACGTGACGCTGTTCGACTGGCGGTCGACCCGCCCGCATTGTGGGAGGAACAGCGGAACAGAATTAAGGGCATGATGCCTCGATCACGAATTGAATCTTGCCGCTGACAGATCTGGCGGCTTTCGTTAAGGGTTGTTAGATGCCTGCCCGTAGAGCGAGCGCATGATGCCTGTGCAGAACTCACCGGGCAGGCGTCTAACAAGCCCCGAGGTAGGAAACCGCGGGCTAGTATCCGTGAACTCGGACTATGGGGATTGTTCGGGCGATTCGTGTTGTTTGAGCGTGAGAATGGATGGGCGGTACGTGCGACGTACAGCGATGAGGCGCTCGTTTCCCGCTACACGTTGGTTTTTTTGCAAGGCTGTGTACGAGAAAGTGTGGAAAATCGCTGTGTTTCCACCCGTAAGCAATAGCCTCCCGTTGCCCCGACTGCGGCGGTATCTCACGGTGGCCAGTATGTCTATTGGTGTTTGTGAAATGATCATGACGGTGGTGCCCGTGGAGTGTTTGCTCGATCGAGGGTCTCAATGACGATCATCGGCGCACCGCACACTGGACACGGGTAAGTGTTGCGAGGTGTGTCGTTGGCATCCAGAGCCTCTGACGCCGCTTCGGCATGATCAGCCTCGTCCAGGAGGAGGATACGGATCTGTTGCACAGTTTGGGCGCGTAGGTGGTTGGCGAAGAGACCGAAGTGCCGGATGCGGTGGAAGCCAGTGGGTAGGACATGGATGAGAAAGCGCCGGATGAACTCATCGTTCGTCAATCGCATGGTCTTGTAGCGCTGAGCCGACTTTGCCCGATAGTCCTTCCACGTGAACGTGACGCCTTGGTCATCGTGGGCGATGAGCCGGCTGTTCGAGATCGCGACCCGGTGGGTGTAGCGGGAGAGGTAGGCGAGGACCGCCTCGGGGCCTGAGAAGGGTCGCTTGGCATACACGACCCAGTCGATCTGGCGCAGTGGACTCAAGAAGTCGGCAAAGGCACCCGCGTCGGTGAGGTGTTGGTGTTGAGCAAAGAACCCAAGACGCCCCGCACGGTGCGCCGCACGCAGTTGCTCGAGGAAGAGACGGCGGAACAGCCGCGAGAGCACCCGTACGGGTAAGAAGAAGCCCTGCTTGCACGGGGTCCACTGCTCGCCATCGGGAGAGAGGCCGCCACCGGGGACGATGCAGTGGAGGTGCGGATGGTGCGTCATCGCCGAACCCCAGGTGTGCAGCACGGCGGTGAAGCCGATGCGGGCACCGAGGTGCTTGGGATCGGCGGCGAGGGTGCGCAAGGTCTCGGCGGTGGCCTGGAACAAGAGATCGTAGATGACATTTTTGTTCTGATAGGCGATGTCGCTGATCGGCGCGGGCAAGGTGAACACCACGTGGTAGTACTCGACCGGCAGGAGCTCCGCCTGCCGCTCGGCGAGCCACTGCTTGGCGGCTGAACCCTGGCACTTCGGGCAGTGCCGGTTGCGACAGGAGTTGTAGGCGATCTGCACCGTGGCGCAGTCGTCACAGCGCAAGACGTGTCCACCGAGTTCAGCGCTGCGGCAGTGTTCAACCGCCGCCATCACCTTCAGTTGGCCGAGGTTGATATGCCCGGCATTCTTACGACGCCACGCGGGGCCATGGTCGCGGAAAATATCCGCAACCTCCAAGGGAGGCCGTGCCATGGCAACGACTTAGCGAGGCGTCTGGACATCGAGATACTCCAGGGGGCCCTTCACCGCGCGCAGGAGGTTCGCCGCGACTTGGCTGTAACGTGCGGTGTTCTCGATCTTCTTGTGTCCGAGCAATACTTGGATGATGCGGATGTCCTCGTGGTGCTCCAGGAGGTGAGTAGCAAATGCATGGCGCCTATGTCGTTGGTGACATAGCAGACACTATCTACCCTTCCTGACTATGTCTTGTAACTTTGCGACAGTCCAGTTTTCCCGGCAAATGCGTGAGGTCGGATAGAGATAGTCTTGACTCCTTCCAACCAGCCCCCGGAGTCGGGGAAGGAGTC
>JBOIDF010000010.1:0-63775 GCA_050740455.1 Gammaproteobacteria bacterium
TTAGCGCAATTACCTTATCTTCACTCATGGCGTATTCACTCCTTTCAGCAGGAATTGATGACCTTGAAGACCATCAAGAATACGCCACCTCCCTTTCCCCTTGATCCACAACTTTCAATCATAACTCGCCGAGGATCGGGAATGAGCGTAATGCGATTGTATTTAGTTCAACACGGGGAGGCGGTGTCCAAGGGCATCGACCCGGATCGGCCTCTCACCGCCGCAGGGCGCCAGGACATAGAGCGGATTGCGCGTTTCCTGTCGCGCCACAGGGTAAGCGTGTCTCGCATCATTCATAGCAGTAAGGCCCGCGCCCGGGAGACGGCCGAGATCCTAGCGCAGACCATAGCACGGGAACGAAAGATCGAGCAGGCAGCGGGGCTTGACCCGCTCGATTCGCCTTCAGATTTTTCGACCCGACTCAAGAGCCGATCCGAGGACTTAGCCATTGTCGGGCACTTGCCGTTCCTCGCTAAACTGGTCTCTTATTTAGTCACAGGAAACGACGAGCCGGCGCTTGTGACCTTTGTCCCCGGCACAGTGGTCGTACTGGAGCGAGAGGATGCCGGTGTTTGGGGCATAACCAATATGCTTCAGCCGCATATGCTCTAGGCCGGACTCGGTGATGCCAGTGTCCTCCCTACAGCAACATGGAGCGCTAAAATAGCGGGTGGATCAAGAAGCAGGCTTCAGAGTGAGCCATTCGTCTGGTTGCCTCGATGGGGGCATTGAGCTGGACCTGCGCGGTTCACCGATGTTGCGCATGAGCACGTTCTCCAAAATCCCATAGACGGTTACTTCGCGCCCGGCACTATATGTCGCCGGGTCAAGAAACCCATCGCTGCTGACTAAGAACCGCCCAAGCGATATGTCGCCTGGTTCGATCAGTCTCGCTGCTTTCAGCCGGGCGGAATTGCCGCCCGAAGAGAGACGGAACTTCTATCTATCCACGAGTTCCACAACTTTACGACGCTAAGCATTGCGAACATGGCTTCCGAGCTGCGCAAATACCATGTGGGGCTCATCCTCGCGAACCAGTATCTTCATCAATTGGATACGGATGTACAGCATTCCGTTCTTGGGAACGTCGGCACTCTCATATCGTTTCGCCTGGGTCCAAAGGACGCGTCAGTCATTGCGAAGGAGTTCGATCCGACGTTTGAACCGACGGACCTTATCAACCTGCCGAATTACCACATCTATCTTAAGCTCATGATCGATGGCTCGCCGTCGAAGGCCTTTAGTGCGGAAACCGTAAAGTTTCCGGACGTGTGAGAAAGGCCATACCTCTACGTATTGAAGTTTGTTTATCGACGCAACTCAGGGGCGCGGCGCCGACACCAACCGGCCCAGCTGACCGGCCTCCGGAGCGCGGCGGTTGCGCCGGCCCGAGTCGAGCTGGTTGTTATGCAGAGGTCGTATCATCTGGCAATGCCTTAAACTCTACACTGACGAACTTAGTCTTTGGGTAGAGCTTCTTCATCGTTGCCCTGAGTGTGTTATGAGCCTCTACCAACGAAGCGACGTTTGCTTCGACCTGCTCCATGACCGCGGGCGTCCACACCCTCAGTTGATGAGCAACGTCTATCCCAATTATCGTCTCGACGTCGTCTGCGCTCAGAGGCGTTCCGATCCTTACACCTGCTGCTCCGAGGGCCGTATGCACACGGCCAAGCAAGATTGCCGTGCGCTGCTCGATTAAATGAATAGTGCCCCAGAATCGTTGCTCTTCCAGCAACACTTTCTGATAGGTCATCGGCTCGCCGCAATCCAGCAGAAACGCCAGGCCTTCCGCATCAAAAGACGTCAGCCCGTACCTCGCTGGTGCCGTAGCCGGCATATTCAGCCAAGAGTCGCACTTGCCTTTGTACGGTGCAACGATCTCGCCACGGTACTGGTACATAACGTTCCACATATTCGAGACCGTGTACAGCGCCCGATTAGCCACAGCTCGCTGACGTCCCTTCTCTTCCGATCCCTTTCTTCTGGATTCAAAGAGGAATGCCCCCCAAGCACCTGCAAAGGCGGCGACTAGAGTAGTCAGATGATTGAGGATGTCAGCCATCGTCGCGGGTCATGAGTTGGTCAAGCTGCTGCCTAACAAAAGGATCTAGTGTGAAGCCGAGGGACAATCCCCAACTGCTGCAACATGCCCATGGTATCCGCGTTAATCCAATCTTCCGTTATCTTGCCGCGCACAATGGTGTAAATCGCTTGCCCCGTAATGGTCATGGGCTTTCCCGTCGGCTCGATGCCCAAGAGCTTCCCTTTGTGTGTACCGGAGGCTGACCAGCGGAGCGCTACCTTGTCCTCCTCGGCAACGAGGTCGTCGGTAGTCACCCGCAAGTCGGGGAAGGCGGCCCAAAACAGTTGAACGTATTGCTTCGCGCCTTTAGGACCGCGGCTCAGGTTGGGCACAGTTGGGGAGTGGATGAACGCATCGGCGGCGATGATCTCGTCAAGGACATGGATCTCGCGCTGATTCCAAACTTCGTCAATGAGACGGCGAATGATCTCTTTGTTCTCCGTTGACATTGGACTCTCTCCTGAGTGGTGGGCCGAATGAAATGATCTGCCGATCGGTTTCAATACACTATGTTCATGGGATGCGCGCCGCCACCTGTTACCGTGCATTTTTTACGGGCGAAAGGGGCAGTAAGCGACGCTATCATACACTGAATATATTTTGATCAATCAACCGCTCTGCGGAAAACAGAAACGCCCTGGCGAGCCTGAAATGGCAACGGCTGAAGCCCTACGAGGAGTTTGCTGAAATGATCGACCGCCATTGGGATGGGATTGCTGCCTACTGCAAACCCGAGAACAAAGTTTCGCTCGGTTTCGTTGAAGGATTTAACAACAAGATCCGAGTCATCCAACGACGCGCATACGAACTCAGAGACGAGGAGCACCTGCGATTGAAAGTCCTGACCTGCATGCTACCAGCGCTTTAAAATGCTCAAAACTACCCACTCGATTCCGTGAAGACCCGTATTTATAATGGTGCGTCTACGGAGGCGATGTCCAGTGGGGTGATGGCAGAGCGAAGATGAGAACTGCAGTGGTCATTTTGTTCCTCGGGGTGGTCGTAGGCGCTTACCTATTCTATGTCCGCGGCATGGGCGTGCAACCCGCGACCAGCGCGCCCCAGACGATCGAAAGGCAAGGCGTCGCACGAACGTACGCGTGGACCCAAAAGGCGGAGATGCCCACGCCCCGCACCGAAGTCACCGCATCGGTGCTTCACGGCAAAGTGTATGTCATCGGAGGATTCGATGGCTTCGCAAAGACTATCGCGACTGTGGAGGTCTATGATCCTGCCACGGACAGCTGGCACAGTGGCCCCGATCTGCCCGAGGCCCGTCACCATGCCGTGGCGGTCACGCTCGCGGAGACGCTCTATGTCATCGGCGGTTTTGCGGGTACAGGGTTCGAGCCCCAAGCCGATGTGTTCGCCTTGACGGCGGAGGAGACATGGAAGCGGGTGGCTCCACTCCCAGAGGCACGCGGGGCGCTAGCGGCGGCTGTTCTCGATCATAAAATCCTCGCGGTAGGCGGTATCGGCCCGCTGGGGCTTGCCGACGATCTCTTCGTATATGAGCCCCCGGAGAGCGCCTGGACCAAAAAGACTCCGGCACCAACCAAGCGCGACCATCTGACCGCAGGGGCATTGCGAGGTGTTTTTTATGTGGCCGGAGGTCGCGAAAAATCGCTGTCTAAAAACCTCGCCTTATTAGAGGCCTATGATCCGAACGCGGATACCTGGCGTACGGGGCCTCGCCTACCGACCGCGCGGGGCGGTGTGGCAGGCGCGGTCTTCGATGATCTTTTTGTGGTCGTAGGGGGCGAGCAACCGGGTGGAACGTTCAGTGAGGTGGAGGCCTTCGATTCTGCATCCAATCGCTGGCTTTCTCTCCCGCCTCTACCCACCCCGCGCCATGGGCTTGCTGCCGTGGCGATCGGGAACACCCTCTATGTCATAGGCGGCGGCAAACGGCCCGGTCTCTCCGTCTCGGGCGCCAATGAGGCGCTGGAGGTCCGCTGAGTTTCTTTCGACAAGTGCATCGATCCACCGCGTCGTACCGAACGCCTGGGACGGCTATAATCGCGTGATGATTACGCTCGCCGACATCCAGCAGGCCCGCAAGCGGATCCACACGGTGGCGATCCATACGCCACTCTTACCCGCAAAGTTCGGGCCCGCGAACGTCTATTTCAAGTGCGAAAACCTCCAGCGGGGTGGAGCATTCAAGATCCGCGGCGCCTATAACAACCTGGCCCAGCTCGCGCCGGAGGTCCGCGCGCGCGGTGTGACCGCATACTCGTCAGGCAACCACGCTCAGGCCGTCGCGCTGGCCGCGAAGCTTTTCGATGTGCCGGCCACCGTCGTCATGCTGAATCAGTCGGTTGCAGAAAAGGTCGCCCGAACCAAAGACTATGGCGCGGAGGTGATCTTCGGCGGCGACTCCTCGGAGAAAATCAAGCTACGCGCGGAGCAAATTGCGGCGGAGCGCGGCATGACGGTGATCCCGCCGTTTGATCATCCCGGGACGATCGCGGGCCAAGGCACGGTGGGGATAGAGATCCTGGAGGATCTGCCCGAGGTCCAAACGGTCATCGTACCGATTGGCGGCGGGGGACTCATCTCCGGAATCGCCACCGCGGTGAAGGAGATCCGTCCCTCGATCTGTGTGATTGGTGTGGAACCCGAGGGAGCACCCACGCTATTCGAAGCGCTCAGAGCCGGGAAGCTTGTGACGCTTCCTGATACGAATACGATTGCCGACGGGTTGAAGCCGCTGCGCGCAGGTGATCTCACCTTCGCGGCCGTGCGGCGGTATGTCGATGACGTGGTGCTGGTGCCAGACTCCGCGATCGTGGAGGCGATCGCCCAACTCCTGAAGCAGGAGAAGCTGGTCGTGGAACCCTCGGGGGCAGCAAGCTTCGCGGCAGTGCGCTCGGGCAAGGTCGTTGTCTCAGGCCCCACCGTGTGCGTCCTTTCGGGCGGCAACATTTCCAGTGACTTGCTGAGGTCGCTGTGACGCCCCGCGACAGGACTCCTGATCTCACCTTACGTGACTGACCTAAGGTAAATGCTTTTGGAAATACTGCTATGGATCCTGATGATTATTCGGCTCACGAACCCGACGAAGTATTCAATCAACCGCCAGCGCTTGCGAACTATAACCTCTTTGAACACGACCTACCGCTTCGCGAGGCGCTGCATCGGGAAGGCGGCGGATGGATAGAGGCGCAAGCGCATGAATACGGCGCACTCCTCGGTGCAGCCGAGACGATCCAGCTCGGTGAGCTTGCCAACCGCCATCCGCCGCTGCTTCGCACCCATGACCGCTTCGGACATCGTATCGACGAAGTCGAGTTTCACCCCGCCTGGCACGAGTTGCTGCGTATCGGCATCGCCCACGCCAACCATTCGCTCGCCTGGACCAGCGCCCGTCCCCGTGCGCACGTCGCCCGCAGCGCGCTCAACCTGCTTCGCCATCAAATCGACGAGGGATCGAGCTGCCCGATCACGATGGCTTTTGCCGCGATTCCGGCCCTACGCGTGCAGCCTGAGCTGGCGGCGGAGTGGGAGCCTCGGGTTTTATCGATCGACTATGACCCGCGCTGTATGCCGGCACCGCAGAAGCGCGGTGCACTCTTTGGCATGGCGATGACCGAGCGCCAAGGCGGTAGCGATCTACGGGCCAACACCACTCGCGCACACCCGCTTGGCGCTGCCGGCCCGGGCGGCGAGTACACACTTATCGGGCACAAATGGTTTTGCTCCGCCCCCATGTCGGACGCGTTTCTGGTCTTAGCGCAGGCGAAAGGCGGTCTTTCCTGTTTTCTCCTGCCGCGCTGGAAGCCAGACGGTACCCGGAATTCTTTCCATATCATCCGTCTTAAGGATAAGCTTGGGAATCGTTCCAATGCCTCGGCGGAAGTCGAGTTCCGCCATGCCTGGGCACGCCTTCTTGGGGAGGAAGGCCGTGGGATTGCGACCATCATGGACATGGTTCGGCATACCCGCCTCGATTGTGCCTGCGGATCGGCGGCGACGATGCGGCGTGCCGTCGCCGAAGCCACCCATCACGCAGCGTACCGCCACGCTTTCGGGCGGCGCCTACTCGATCAACCGTTGATGAGGAACGTGCTCGCGGATCTCTGCTTAGAGTCCGAGGTTTCGACGGCGCTCGTATTGCGTTTGGCGCGCGGTTTTGATGGATCTGCGAACAATGTAGAGGAGACAAAGTTTACGCGGATCGCCACGGCGGTCGGCAAATATTGGATCACCAAACGGGCGGTCGCCGTGGTCGCCGAGTCGCTCGAATGTATCGGCGGTAACGGCTATGTAGAAGAGTCCCCGTTGTCGCGCCTCTATCGCGACGTGCCGCTGAATTCACTCTGGGAAGGTGCCGGTAATGTTCAGTGTCTGGATGTGCTACGCGCGATGCACAAAGACCCGGATTCTATCTCGATATTCTTCGCCGAAATTCGTGCCGCGAGGGGAGTCCATCAGCAATTCGATCGTTTTGTAACCCGGCTCGAAACCGAGACCCGTGATACGAGTCAAGCGGAGACGCGCGCTCGGCGCTTGGTGGAGGGACTCGCACTCGCGCTACAAGGCGCGTTACTACTGCAACATGCCCCGGTCGTGGTCGCGGATGCTTTTTGCACCGCCCGCCTCGGCTACGGTCATCGGCACTCCTTTGGAACTTTACCGGGAAGGACCGATTTCGAGGCGATCATCGAGCGCGCGCGACCCCAGGTAGGGTAGCGGTGAGTGCCATGCTGGCTTTCCCGAGCGCGGAAGGCAGCCCGCCGAACGTCCCGCATAGCCGTGGCCTGAGATAGTGAGCTTGGAACTGCTACCAATGCTTAATGCAGGAGGACCTTGGTATGCGCTATGAGCTCTACTACTGGCCCGGCATACAAGGCCGTGGCGAATACGTGCGGCTCGCGCTCGAGGAGGCGGGGGCCGATTACATGGATGTGACGCGTCTTTCGGGCCGCGGCAAGGGCCTCCCGGCGATGATGCGCTTTCTTGAGGGCACTGGTATCGGCCATCTGCCGTTCGCGCCGCCGTTTCTCAAGGCCGGCGATCGGGTGATCGCCCAGACCGCCAACATCCTGCTGTATCTGGGGCCGCGGCTCGGCCTGGTTCCGAAGCCCGAGGCCGGCCGGCTCTGGGCGCATCAACTGCAATTGACGATCGCCGACTCTGTGGCGGAGATCCATGACGTGCATCATCCGATCGCAGGCAGCCTGTACTATCACCAGCAGAAGCGCGAGGCGCGGCGTCGCGCCGGATATTTTACGGCGGAACGCGCGCCCAAATTCCTTCATTATTTCGAGCAGGTGCTCGCCGGCGATCCGAAGGGCAGAGGGTATATGCTCGGTCGCACCTTGTCCTACGTCGATTTGTCCATCTTCCAGCTCATCGCCGGCCTGCGTTACGCCTTCCCAAAGACGATGAAGAGATTGGAACCCAAACATCCCGGCTTGGTGGCGCTGCACGATAAGGTCGCGGCGCGCCCGAACATCACCGCCTATCTGGCTTCCGAGCGACGTATCCCGTTCAATCAAGACGACATCTTTCGGCATTATCCGGAGCTAGATACGTAGGACGGACTAAAGAGGAAAGCCGGAACGAATACGATCCTTCTATGCGGGGCGCTGTGCTCGATGTCGCTCGGGCTCGCCCAAGCCGACTCCGCGCACCACTACCAGGCGTTCGTAGGAGCGACGCTCATCGATGGGACAGGTGGAGCCTCTCGTCCCGATGCCACGGTGTTGATCGAAAACGAACACATCAGCGCGGTCGGGAACAAGTCAGAGCTCACAATACCGAAAAACGCAAAAGTCTTCGATGTCAATGGGAAGTGGATTGTGCCCGGATTGATCGACGCCCATGTCCATTTCTTCCAGTCGGGAGGTCTCTACACGCGACCCGATGTGATCGATCTCCGCGCGATCCGGCCGTATGAAAAGGAGATCGCTGGTATCCGTGAGCGACTTCCCGCCACCTTGGCGCACTACCTCGCAAGCGGCGTGACCTCGGTGGTGGACATGGGCGGACCGAATTGGACCTTTGAGGTGCGAGAGCTAGCGCGCCGGAGTATGCAGGCCCCGCGGGTCGCGATGGCCGGGCCGCTGATTTCGACGACCCTGCCCTCAGCGCTGAAGACCGGCGACCCACCGATCGCTCAGGTCAAATCGCCGGAGGAAGCCCGCGCTGCCGTGCGGCGTCAGATCCATCGGCGGCCCGATCTCATCAAGATTTGGTTTATCCCTACATGGGGCTTACCGCTCTCCATGCAGATCGACTGGGTCGCGGCAGCCATTGAAGAAAGCCACGCCCAAGGCCTGCGGGTCGCGGTGCATGCCACAGAGCTTGAAGTGGCGCGCGCGGCGGTCGAAGCGGGGGCGGATATTCTGGTCCACAGCATTCGAGACCGGCGCGTCGATGACCCCTTCATCCAACTCTTAAAAAAGCGCGCTGCGCTTTACGTGACCACCCTGGCGCTCAACGAAGGATATCGAGAAGTATTGCAAGAAAAGGTCGAACTTACGGAATTCGAGCGGCGGGTCGGAGATCCCGAAGTGCTGGCGACACTCGACGATCTGGAAGCTCTGCCCCCCTGGAAACGCTGGTCACAGTGGCTCACACATTGGCCCGGTCCGGAGATCAGTTTTTGGAACCTCAAACGCCTGCATGCAAACGGGATCCACATCGCGGCAGGCAGCGATGCGGGCAATATCGGCACCTTGCACGGTGCGGGTTTACATCGGGAACTGGAGCTCATGGCCGAGGCCGGTCTCCCCCCGGCTGAGATCCTTACGGCTGCCACCCTCGGAGGGGCTCGCGTCATGGGGCGCGCCGCGGAGCTCGGCACCCTCGAGCCCGGTAAGCTCGCCGATCTATTAGTCCTCGAGGCTGACCCTCTCACCGACATCCGTAACCTCCGACGCATCCATTCCGTGGTCAAAGGCGGCCGGGTTTTTGACCCCGAAGCGATCCTCGATAAGCGCTGACTGCGCCTAGTGATCGATTCGGTGGGTGGTTAGAAAAATCAGTTTGCTTGGGGTAGCAGCTAAATTTGTGCTAACGATGGGTTGATAATAATGATTCTCGGCATACAATTAATATGATGCCCATAAGAATTGCGTTCCATGGCAATGTGCGGCGGTTTAATATCGTGTCGTAGCCTCCGGTAGGAGGGAAGGAATATGTTTACAGAAATTCTAGCCCTAGCCCCGGTAGTTTGCATCGTGCTCGCGCTAGGGGCGCTCTTCTATTTTATTCGAACCTCATGAGTACAGAGAGAGTCGTCTTACCCTCTCAGGGTAAGACGACTCTGCCTCATCGACGACTATCATAGACCCGAAGATCCCGCCTTAAGCACGTGCCCGAGTGCAATCAGGACCATAGCCGCCAGCCAGATCCAGCGAAACTCGCTTTTCATGACCTGCCAGCCCCTCGCCGAAAAAAATGCCGCGATCCCAATCGGCGGGACGGCGATCGGGTGTTTGGAAAAGACGTAACGCTTGACTCGGAAGGCACGCCGAGCCTCAACGTCCCGCTTGAATTGCCTCGCCGAACTGGCGCGCCTCTGACACCAGCGTATCCACCGTGACGGCGGGCGATATCGAATAACCCGCAGCCCCTAGGGCCCGGGCTGCCCAGGTATTACACGTGTTGAACAGATGAAATTTCCCCCGCGCCGGGTAGAACCGGCTGTTGCCATAAAGCCCTCGGCCTAACGGCACCGCGGCTCCCGTGCCCAGTCTCGCAAAACTCTCATCGATATAGCCCGCCAAGCGCTCAAAATTGCGCGACGAAGGACGGAATCGGATGATCTCCCGATAGGGCGCATAATTTACTACCGGTCCGCTGAAACCAACGACATGCAATACGCTCTTGGTCGGAAATACCAGGGCTTTGATCGCGTAGCCCAAGTTAAATCTCGGCGCCTGATAAAAATCCCAATCGCCCCAGCTAAACTCTAGGTAGTCGGCCTCGGGAAAATCGTGACTTTCCGGCACCAGGTCGCCCGGGATGTCGGAGATCTTGATCACAACGCCGGCATGCCAATGGTCGCTGACCAAATAGACCGGGGTCGTCGGTCCGTCTTGGTGAAATAAATAAGCTTCTTTCTTAACCGCTGCCGCACAAGCAACACCGACAGCGATAACGACTAACAGCCGTAGCCTTGTTTTCAGGGCCGCCATCGTGTGAGAAAATCCGCCACCTCGTGAAACCGGCGGCGGTGCGTCTCAACGCTGAAATCTTGGAACGGATGGGCAAACTCAGGATGTTTCGACACCGCTGCCCCACGGCTTTGTGCCTCCCTCGCCATCTCTTCTATCTCTGCGAGGGGGACCACTCGATCGCGTAGGCCGATCACGATCTTTATCCCTGAGGCATCGATGGGTAAGTGGTTGATCGGATCGTATTCCTCCGGGCACCCTAAAGGGGAGATCCGGCTTGGGGAAGAATCGATGACCGCGGCGTCATACTCATCGGTGATTCCGACCGCATCCAAGAGGATCATGCCGCCCATCGAAATGCCATACAAAAAGCGACGGCGGTAATCCTGGGCGTTCAATGCCCGAATGATCTCTTGGTAATCAGAAATGAGCGCCTTGAGTCGGCTTTTGCCCTCCGATAGTCCATAGCCACGGTAGTCATAAATGTAAACGTCCAGGCCAAAATCCCGGAAGAATTGCAAGTCACCGATGATTTGGTCCGCCAGCATGGCATTCCCCTGGGCGACCAAGAGGTAGCCCCAAGGCGCCACCGCGCGCAGCTTGTAACCGCCTAAGCTTCGGCCATCGCGGGTTGTGAAAGACAAGCGCTCGATCCTGGGTATTGTGCGCATGCGCTTCGCATCGGGCGCTCCAGCCCTCAGCTGAAACGACCAGAAGGCGACGGGCTCGCGTAGGAAACCACAGACGCTCCTTTCCACATCAGATTCAGTCTTCTCGATGGAGTCCATAGCGCCTACGTCTACTGCTGTGATCGCTGCCACAAGTAGCACCCAGCGGCGGGACTTCGTGGTAATCCTCAATATGGAGTCGCTTATCACCCTCACTCGTCAACAATAAGCTTAACCCAGGCGCAAGAATATCGCTTCCCAGCGGCCGCCGCGCTCGCAGGGCTGGCGGCTGGCATCCTCGTTAAACCTTTGAGACCTTTGGAGCGTTCGCGATGCCTACAATAGGCTGGCCCAGCTTACTGCGGAGGTCCGTGCACGCGGTGTGACGGCATACTCGTCCGGGAATCACGCTCAGGCCAGCGCGCCGGCCGTGAAGCTCTCCCTACCGATTAGGGCTCACCTCTGAGAGTCTTAAATCGAAATCCCTAGCTTTGTTCCGCGATCACTATCCTAGTGGCACGCTTCAGTGGCACCGGGTCGGTGTCCGATATTGTGGCAGCGCCGATGTCGTTATGGTCAAATTATCCGAAACGGGTCTCTTTACGCTCAAGCGTCGAAGAGAGTCCTATTGCGGGCTTCGAGTTCGAGGGATGCAGCGATGAATTACCGTGATCGCATCGTTCTCATCACCGGCGGTAACTCCGGCATCGGTCGGGCGTTTGTCGATCGCTTCGTTGCAGCCGGCGCGCGGGTGTTCACTTGCGGCCGCAATGCGCGCACCTTGAGCGAATTGCGTGCGACACACCCGGGGATCGATGCATGGCGTTGCGATATCGCCTCAGCTCGGGAGGTTGATGCTTTGCTCGATCACATCGCAAACGAGTGTGGTCGGCTCGATATGCTGGTGAACAACGCCGCCGTCATGACGCAGGTGAACTTCCGTGACGCAGGTGTTGACGATGCGACCATCGCGGGCGAGGTAGAGATAAATCTGACGGCCCCGATCCTCCTCACGCGTCGGTTTTTACCTTTGCTCAAGGCAGGTCGCGAACCGTTGATACTGATGGTTACCTCAGGCTATGCCTTGCTGCCTGCTCGTCGCGCCCCTGTCTACTCGGCCACCAAGGCCGGTCTACGCGCGTTTACCCGCGCCCTCCGCTATCAGCTCGATGGCAGCGGGATCCGTGTAGTTGAAACCTTACCTCCGTTCGTCGATACGCCGCTGACCGCCAATATACGCGGGCGCAAGATGAGCCCGGCGGCGGTGGTGGATGCGACGCTACGCGCAATCGAGCGTGGGCGTGACGAGGTGTTCGTCGGCCAGGTAAGGTATCTTCCCTGGCTCATGCGCCTGGCACCCGGACTGGCAGCGCGGCTTGTGGCCAACTCGTGAGCGGGTATTGGGGCGATCCTCCTGCAGAGAGGTATTGCATCCAATAACGCCACCCCGATATAACGGAAGTGTACGACAGAGCGCTTTCATAGGCGGCCCTGCCATGAAACGGAGAATAGACCGTGCTCCCTACGTGATGGCATCTCCACTGTCGGACGCGGAGCCTTCGCCGCCCGAGCCGCGGCCCCGACGCTACTCCTCGCTCCCATTCCCTGCCTATCGTTTTGTCCCTGGGCGCACTCCACATCCAACGCGCAACCCAAGGGGGCATTCCTATGGTATAGATCGATGGGTGGTAGTCTCCTTCGACCCACGCGAGTGGTGCACCTCAACCGTCTATCTCCATGGTGTTGATCTCTTCAACTACGCTTATTGGTGGGAGGCCCATGAGGCCTGGGAATGCCTGTGGATGGCCGCCGGACGGCGGACACCGATCGGGCGGTTCTTGCAGGGCCTCATTCAGGTTTCAGTCGCACATCTGAAGTGGTTTCAGGGCCTCCCCGAGCCCGCAAGACGGCTCCTGCGGGAAGGGTTTGCGAGAATGACCCAGTGCCCCACGCCGTTTCTTGGGATTGAGGTCGCGTGCTTCCAGCGCGATGTGGAAGCGTATTTCGCCGGTACTCGCGATCTTCCGCCGGTCATTCAACTGGTTGGTTTTGCCGTTGATGGCTAAGTGCCGCTGATCTATCTTAAAGTAGGGCCGTATGGAGCATTCGCAAGCCTTGGACCGGAGCCTTCCGGTCATTGATATCCATCCGTTGATCGCGGGGACGGCGGCGCGCGACCGCGTGGCCAAGCAGATCGGCCAGGCGTGCCGCGAGTACGGGTTCTTCTATATCGTGGGGCATGGCGTGGACGAGGAATTGCAGCAGCGGCTCGAGCGATTGAGCCGCCAGTTCTTCGCACAAGCGATCGAAAGGAAACTCGAGATCCGTATGGCCTTGGGTGGGCGGGCCTGGCGCGGCTATTTCCCGGTCGGCGGCGAACTGACCTCAGGCAGGCCTGATCTTAAGGAAGGCCTGTACTTCGGCGCGGAGCTCGATGAACAGCACCCGCTCGTCAAGGCCGGCACCCCGATGCATGGTCGCAACCTCTTTTCCGCCCATATTCCGCTCTTCCGCGAGACCGTGCTCGAATACATGGCGGCCATGACAGCGCTCGGCCACCGTCTGATGGAAGGTATCTCGCTCAGTCTGGGCCTGGCGCCTTCCTACTTTGCCGACCGTTATACTCAGTATCCGCTGATCCTGTTTCGGATCTTCCACTATCCAGCGATGGCCGGTCCGCTTGAGGACGAGCCGCCCTGGGGGGTCGGGGAGCACACAGACTACGGAGTCCTGACCATCCTCAAACAAGACGACTCGGGCGGGTTGCAGGTCAAGTCCAGATCGGGGTGGATGGCGGCGCCACCCCTGACCGGCGCCTTCCTGTGCAACATCGGGGACATGCTGGACCGGATGACAGGCGGCCGCTACCGCTCAACGCCCCACCGTGTGCCGAGTCCCACCCAACGCGACCGGCTCTCGTTTCCGTTCTTCTTTGATCCCAACTTCAACGCCGAGGTCAAGCCTATCAAACCGGGCGGCGTGGTGACAGATGACAAGCACGAACGCTGGGACCGGATGAGCGTGCGAGAGTTCTCCGGGACCTATGGCGACTACTTGCTGCGTAAGGTGTCCAAGGTCTTTCCGGAGCTTGGGCGGGCTGCGTTAGAACGTGATGACTAGGGATGTTTTTCACCTTCGTTCAGACAATGACCGTCAAGATAATCTTCAAGCATTTGGTGAGTTCGCAAAGCAACGCGGCGGCGTCCCGATCTCGCCACGCGAACATTGTCACCCCGCGAGGAAACGCTACAGCGCTTCTAGAGGACTCAAGGGCTACGGGCGTGGCTCTCGCCAGGGCAAGGGTGCGCCGGCCGCCGAAGCGCTGATAAGATATATACCTGGGAACCGATAAGGTCAAAGCTGTTATTAAATCGCTTGGGTACGACCTATGATCATTGCGTTCGCCGCCAAGCAGTTTGAAGCCGTCTCCGGCTACGCCGGTCAGGCGCGCGAATGGCTGCTCTACGACTGCGTGCCGCGACAACCCATTCCCGAGCCCAATCGGGTGACCCTGAACAAGGACCAGGTGCTCCACCATTTCAAGGACCATGACCCGCACCCCCTCGACGGCGTCGAGATCGTCGTAGTGGGCAGCGCCGGCGACGGCTTGGGTTTTTTTGAAGGATGCTGATGATTGGCAATCTGTTTGCCGGCCTGCCCGGCTCGATTCCCGAAGAATTGTTCGAGACTTTGGTAATCGGTGATCACTTCAGACTCGAGCGGATCATTGCCTTCGGACATGCGACCCCAGCAGGTCAATGGTATGACCAAGAAGTGGAGGAGTGGGTCGTGTTGTTGAGCGGAGGGGCGAGCCTGTTATTCGAAGGTGAATCGGAAGTCGTCGAAATGCGTCCGGGTGACTACATTCAGATCCCTGCGCACCGGCGCCATCGCGTCGAGTGGACCGCTGCGGGGGAAAAACCGTTTGGCTCGCAGTGCACTACCAGCCATGTAACGGCAAGTTGGCCGATCCGAAGCTGGGCGGCCAACAGAAGGCGCTGGAGTCTAGCATCAGATGAAGGTGGGGTTCATCGATGGCTTACGTTCAGTCCCGTAACAGAAGGCTACCAACGGTACGCTGGCGGTACAGCGCTCAGCTTCGTTTACGTGCGGAGCCATTCGCTACTGTGCGTTAACCTAATGTCTTGACAAGCTTTTATCTGTTCGCGTCCGTGCGCTCAGGAAATATATCGTTCGCTAATGAAATCATAACGATATGATTTTAAAGGCAAACTCATAATCCCTTGGTCGTAGGTTCGAGTCCTACCGGGCCCACCATCCCATAAAAGCAATCAGTTGCACTGATTTCCTCCGTGGCGGCTCATCTTCTCCTGGATGCCGCCCTAGCGTTGCTCGCTATTTTCTATCCAACTGATTTCAAAGAAGAACAAAAAAGACCTCTTGTGGAGTATGCTGGGCGTTCGCGGGCGAGCAGGGGACCAAAAATCCCTTGCTCGCCCTAAAACTTCCAAAAGAATACCTTTAAAACAATAGCTTGCAATGGCGCTCTACAGACGACAGTTGCGATCGCGGGAGGACTTCCCCGTCTGTTGATGCTCTCCTTTCACAAAACAGAGCCTTGGCCCGACTTCCGGACTCACGCAGGTACAGACACCAGCACGTAATCATGATGCAACCCCACCCAGAACAGGGCGCGCCCAAACCTGCTGGTTCTGAGGAAGCTGGTGTCGGTCTTAGCGATGAAGTAAAAATGACCCACTGCGATGATTGAAAATTGACCCAGGAAGCACTGCTTAATGCTTGACGATCAATCTTACGACTCATTACGGCTCGATTGACGCGGTCTTTCAATGCATAAGGCAGCTTAGCGTCAGATTCCAACAAAGGGAGCACCGCCAGGACCGCGAGCATCTGTTGCCAGTCAGCAGCCAGCCCGGGCAGACCGTCGGCGAGGAGCCGCATCGCAAGCGCAAAACCCGAAAGCTTGGGCGCCGTCGTGAGGAACAACGTCACCGAGGTGGGCGCGCCTTCGTAGACATCCGGGATCCACATATGGAAGGGGACACCCCGAGCTTGAAGGCGATCCGCGCCCGCGCCTGCGGCACTAGCTTAGCTAGGGGTGCTTCTTTTCGCCGGGGCCGGCGAGAGGGGGGGCATACAGGGGTTGCAATTAGCGTATATACGTATATACAATAATTCGGTGCATATAACGTACGACTCCGCTAAGCGCCTCAAGACACTTGCCGAACGGGGACTCGATTTCGAGGATGCGGTGGAGGTCTTCGCAGGCAGAACACTGGAGGTTGAAGACGAACGCCGGGACTATGGCGAAAAACGAGTGATCTGCTACGGCACGTTGGCGGGCCGAATGGTCGTGGTGGGATATGCCCCGCGTGGCGCGGTTCGCCATGTCTTTTCGATGAGGATAGCCAATGACCGTGAAAAAGCGCGCATCGGGCCGCTCATTAGGCTCGAATCTGGATAAGGTGGACGCTCATGTCATCCGGCCGCATGAGTACAAGGAACTCCCGGCATTGACGGAGGACATGCTGTCGCGCGCCGTGATCAAAGAAGCAGGCCGGCGGGTGGGGCGTCCGAAATCATCGGAGGCCAAGGTCTCCATCAACCTGCGCCTCGCGCCCAGGACACTGGCGCGCTGGAAGGCCACCGGCCCCGGCTGGCAGACCCGCATGGCTGAGGCGCTGACTAAGGTGGCAACCTAATCGATTTGTGTCGCCGAGAAAACGCCGCCTCATTCGTGAGGCCTAATTCCAGTTGGTCGGCGCGCAGCGCCGGGGCCACGGCCTTTAGAACGGGAGCTGAGCATGGATAGGATCATAGGCTTTGATAACCGCAATCGCGACGGCGCTAAGCGCGCGCCAACCAACGGAGTGCGAGTTGTCTCACGTCAAGTTGTCCGGCGCTGCGCGCCGTCCAACTCTCGTTCGAGCGGCACCGCGGCGCTGCGCTTGCGGCTTCGCCCCTATGATCGGAAAGCTTTGCTTTCCTCCCCCGTCAGGGGGCGCCGCTCGTGTGGTAAGGCGCTGGTTGAACCCTGTGAGATCCCCACGAAATTATCGCGCCAAGCGTGATTGTCATGACTGATGGTCGCATGGCCTCGCGTTAATACGATGGACGCTTCGCCACGCGGCCCGCAATTCGTGGGCAGTGAAGTGATCCTGCGCCCGTTCGATGATACGAATGCCGAGAAAGATCACGGATAGGACTTCCCGGTGCCGCACGGTATTGGCCTGATAGTGACGCATCGGTCCGCGTTCCTTGGCGATGCTGCCGATGAGCCACAACACCAGCAGCGCGAAGGCCAAGATGAGGAGCAGAATCGCCAGCCGCTGTGGGTCACGACTACGATGAACCTCGAGCGCCAGACCAAACCGGGCGCTTTTCATATCGCGGAAGCTCTCTTCGATCTGCATGCGTTGGCGATAGATCTGTACCACGCTATGGGCGCGCTTGCGGCCAGCCGGCAGATTGGCTGCCAAAATCCATGGCTCGCGCGCTGCTCGGGCGGCCTTCTGGCTACGCTGACTGCGTGAGCGCTTACCATAGCGGTTGATTTCACACCTACCCTTGGCCTTGCCTTTGTAGATCACCACTTGGCAGAGATGGGCTTGGCTGCGCGCCAGCTCCACTTCGCCCATAGCCTTGGGGGTGGCGGTCGCCTGTGGGTGCAGCGAGTTGGTCGATATCCAGTCGCTCTCGCTACCGAGCTTGACGTAGCGCCGGTCGCGCACCCGCGACACCCAGTACCATCCCAACGCCTCCACGGCCTGAAACCAAGGCGTCTTGAAGCCGGCGTCCGTCACCAAGATCGGCCGGCATCCGACCGGCAGCACGGCCTGGAGCCGATGCAGAAACTGCACGTGGGTCTTCGGCTTTACCGCCGTCTTGCGACCGTGCACTTGCTCGTACACAGTAAGTGCCCTTCCCTCGACCGCCAGTGACACGCGTAACACCTGATTGCGCCGCCATTCGTCCAGATCTGACCAATCGACCAACAGCACCGGATGTTTCTGCCTTCATCGCCGCTTCGGAGGCCGCGTGCGAGTCCCGGTGCATGGCCACCATCGCATAGAGGGAGAGCGACAATAGCTCGAGCCCTAAATAGATCGTCAGCAGGCTGTGCGCGGATACCAGGATCAGCATGCCCAAGACGGCGAAGAGACCGAGGACGAAGTATTCGCCGTTAAATAAGGTGCGTGCGGCGAGGTAGGCACGGTTTCGTAAGCGCCCTAAACGCTCGCCATAACCGAGTAAAAAGTGGCCTGACGAAGGAGCGACGCTTTTTACTGTCCGAGTTGATGGCGTTGTTCGGCGGCATAGGCTCATTTCACCCTTTGCTCGGGACAATGCGAAGCTTGTGCAACTCTGCTTGAAGAAAGTCGGAGTCACAATCTGGTGCACACAGTATCTGCTGAATCGTCTGGCTTGCGATAGCAGCTCTGAAATCGAAAGCTAGTTGCAAACTAGCCGGAAACTGCATCGTGCTGCCGTCTTGTAAGGCGAATTGCCCTATACCTAGAGCTGACAGAGAAATGCGTAGTTCCTTCTCCTCGGAAAACAATTGTTTGTCCTTCAAATATGTGTACTTGATCGGATTGGGAAGATGCTCTGCGTTCGCCTGATGGTTGTCCCATTCAACATATTCGACGATTCCGTAATTTACCGAAAAGATCTGATGGCACCGGTTGCCGTTATATTCAAGCGCGGCATTTCCAGCCCGCAGGCACTGGTTAATCGTCGCGCGCAGTCTCCCAAAATCAAGTACGATGCAAACCTTGCCTTTCGCACAACCGTTCGCATAGTTGTTCCATATGAAATCTGAGTTCTCCAGCGAAAAGCAACAGGCGTAGGTTCTAGCGCGCGATTGATCATAGTAGTCTGCCGCCGAAAACTTAGGGGCTTTTTCAAACCTCGCGCTTGCATTGCCCTGCTGGTCTTTGGGCAACTGCCGCCCATCGTGCGGGTCTGCACCCGGAAAGTCTGCATAGCTATCAACGCGGTTAAGGTGAAGGTAGTTACCGACGATTGAGCGCAGCAGGTTTTCGGCGCTCATAATCTTGTACAGTAACTGTCCATCAGGTGGGACATTCAGCATAGGCGCATGTGGTTCAACGCTGCCTAAGGGCGCGGGGATGTGTCGGCGCGGTACGTTTTCGTCCATCTCATGACCCCCTACATCTGCACCGATGCGGGTGTAGTTCAATGGTAGAACATCAGCTTCCCAAGCTGAGAACGACGGTTCGATTCCAATTACCGGACTTTAATATGCTTGAGGGTACCCGTCCCCACCCACCACTCGCTAAAGATTTCCGGAGGTGCGCCGAGTATCACGCTAGTGTATCCTTTTTCTCCCTTCCTTTGATGGCCATGCTACGTGTGCTTATACCTAGCAGCCTGTCGGACTTAAAAAAAATCTTCGTACAATTCCATAGGCGAAACGAATGATGAATCCGCGCACAAGCTGTCAGTTCGATGTCGAAACGACGTGCGACTCTGATTTCTTGACTCTAACTTTCTGTGCAAAACCTACCGGAGCAGGCTGAGATGGTTAAACAACATGTATCAGAGAATGGGTACATCGGGCTACTAAACGAAGAGCTTAAGCATGATCCAGACTACGACCCGGAATGGAGTTTCTTGCATCACCAGTGGGTGCAACGGGTCGTAACATGTCCGGTTACGACATCAAAGACTCGAAGAACAGAATCTCAATCTTTTCACGTGTGGCACATCGTGTTGCCTCAAAGTACGCGTTAAAGGTCTAGGAAAACCAGCGGGATTCATGCTTGATTAATACGGCAAGCATCCCACCTCTTATTTGTTTACCTTCATAGGACCTAATATAGATCGTGTCGCTTTGCTACCTAATGCGCGGTGATTATGTTTGAATTTCTCAAGCCAAAGACAAAAAGGGCACCGGAAGACCTAGGAGAGGGTATAGCCCAGGTTCTTATGGGGATGTTCCAAAAATCGTTTCACAACTCTCTAGCTCGCCACGACCCCGAGCGCAAGCGTATGGCCTCCTTGGCGCGGTGCGAGGCGCGCGGGTTCTGCGAGATGACGACGACGGTGGGTAGGCCGAGCACGGGGCTCTTGCAGAAAGCCAGGCACAGTGACGGTGCCTGCTTGGCGCGCCGGGGATGCAAGGTGATAGATGGTCAACCTCGCGGCCAAAAACAGCGCGAGCGACAGCAATCGCTATGAAGCGCCGCTCATGGCGGCCAGGCACAGCGTCATCAAGACCCCCGGCATCAAGCCGAGTACCAGCACGGCAAGGCCGTTGAAGCTCAGCACCACGCGCGTATCCTGGCCGCAAACGATGGGCGAGGTGTCCTCGGGATCATCGAAGTACATGAGCTTGACGATGCGCAAGTAGTAGTAGGCGCCGATAATCGAAAACACCACGGCGATCACCGCCAGCGACACGAATCCCGCGGCTAAGGCCTCTTTGATCACGAACCATTTGGCCCAGAAGCCCACGAAAGGCGGCACCCCCGCGAGGCTAAAGATCAGCATCAGCATCAGCAGCGCCATCCACGGACTGCGTTCGCTGAGACCCTTGAAGTCCTCCAACCGGTCCGACTCGAACCCGGCGCGCCCGAGGGCGATCACCATACCGAAGGCGCCCATCCCCATCAGTGCATAGACGATGACGTAAAACATCGCGCCCGCGTACCCGGCCTTGGTCGCGGCCAGTAAGCCTAAAAGCATAAATCCCATATGGGCGATGGTGGAGTATGCCAGCATGCGCTTGATATTGCTTTGCGCGATCGCGACGATGTTGCCGGTCCCCATTGAAAGCACCGCCAGGACCGCGAGCATCTGTTGCCAGTCAGCGGCCAGCCCGGGCAGACCGTCGGCGAGGAGCCGCATTGCAAGCGCAAAACCCGAAAGCTTGGGCGCCGTCGTGAGGAACAACGTCACCGAGGTGGGCGCGCCTTCGTAGACATCCGGGATCCACATATGGAAGGGGACCACCCCGAGCTTGAAGGCGATCCCGACGATCAAAAACACCAGGCCGAAGACCGGCAACAGGCTGCGCCCGGCGTTTTGGTGCAGGGCTGCGGCCAACTGCTGTAGATCCAGGGTGCCGGTGACGCCGTAGAGGATGGAGATCCCGTAGAGCATCATGCCGGAGGCGAGCGCGCCCAACACGAAATACTTCATCGCCGCTTCGGAGGCTGCCTGCGAGTCCCGGTGCATGGCCACCATCGCATAGAGGGAGAGCGACAATAGCTCGAGGCCTAAATAAATCGTCAGCAGACTGTGCGCGGAGACCAAGATCAGCATGCCCAAGACCGCAAAGAGACCGAGGACGAAGTATTCGCCGTTGAACAAGGCGCGCGCGGCGAGATAGGCACGCGAGTATACAAACACCCCCGCGGTCACCGCGAGAATGACTGCCTTGAGCACCGTGGCCATGCGATCGTTGACAAACGTCTCGTTGAACGCAAGCTCCGGCTCGCCCGGATAAAGCCAGAGCACCAAAAGCAACGCCACCGCGAGCGTCACCTGCGAGAGCCGATAGGGCGTCTCGGGATCCCGCCCCAGGACGCAGGCGAGCAATACGGCGCACGCCATGAGCGCTAACCACAGCTCCGGCGAGGCGATTACGATGTTGCTCATGCGGCCTGTCCTGCTTACGGAAATCTTGGGTGCGCGACTTGGTCCACGAGATGATTGACCGTTGCGTGCATGACCTCGAGCATCGGGTCCGGCCACACGCCGAAGAGCACCACAGTGCCGGCCAAGGTCCCTAGGATCGCGAGCTCGCGGGCATCAAGATCCTTGAGCGCCGCGATCCTCTCACTACTAACCTCGCCGAAGATCACGCGCTTATACATCCATAGCGTGTAGGCCGCGCCCAGAATCAAGGTCGTTCCGGCGCCAAGCGCGAACCACAAACTCGCCTTATAACTGCTCAAGATCACCAAGAACTCGCCGACGAAACCGGAGGTTCCGGGGAGCCCGGCGTTGGCCATGCAGAAGATCATCATCAAGGTCGCGAAGACCGGCATGCTGTTCACCACCCCGCCGTAGTCCTGGATCTGGCGGCTGTGCAGACGCTCGTACAGCACCCCCACGCATAAGAACAGCGCTCCCGAGACGAAACCGTGCGAGAGCATCTGCACCATGCTGCCCTCGATACCCATCGCGGCGCCGTTGGGCACATCGTGGCTGTCGAGAAGCCGAAATACGACGAACACTCCCAAGGTGACGAACCCCATATGCGAGACTGAGGAATAGGCGATGAGCTTCTTCATATCCTGCTGCGCCAGCGCGACGAAGCCGATATACACGATTGCGATCAAGGAGAGCGCGATCATGAGTGAATCGAAGGTGTGGCTCGCAGCCGGTGTGATCGGCAGGCTGAAGCGCAGGAAGCCATAACCGCCCATCTTCAACATAATCGCCGCCAGGATCACCGATCCGCCGGTCGGGGCCTCGACATGGGCATCGGGCAGCCAGGTGTGCACCGGCCACATAGGCACCTTTACGGCGAAAGCCAGCAGAAAGGCAAGGAAGATAAGCTTCTGCGCTTCGAGCTCGAGCGGCAAGGTTTGCATCGCCAAGATCGAGAAACTTTGGCCCTTCCAATAGAGGTAAAGCAACGCCACCAACATAAGCACGGAGCCGAAAAAGGTATAAAGAAAAAACTTGATGGTGGCATAGATCCGCCGATCTCCGCCCCAGATCCCGATGATTAAAAACATCGGGATCAGCATCGCTTCCCAAAAGACATAAAACAGAATGGCATCGAGCGCGGCGAAGACGCCGTTCATCAGCCCCTCGAGAATCAGAAACGACGCCATGTACTGCCCGATCCGGGTTTGGATGACCTCCCAGCCAGCCAGCACCACGAGGACCGTGGTGAAGGTCGTGAGCAAGATGAGCGGCATCGAGATACCGTCGATACCGAGGTGATAGTTGATGTCAAACGCCTCGATCCAACCCGTGCGTTCGACAAACTGCATCGCGTGCGTACCGGTGTCAAATCCCGTGTAGAGCGGTAGCGATAGTAGAAAGGTCACTGCTGCGATCATCAACGACCGCATCAATACCGCCCCCCGCCCTTGGGTCGCGCCCGTATAGAGCACCCACACCCCCCCCAAAATCGGGACCCAGATGACCAGACTCAGCAAAGGCATGGGCTTTTACGCTGGCGCGAGCTTTTGATCAGGGTAAGTCATGCTCGGATCCTACTTCCCTCAGCCGTAGACGAAATAGCCCAACAACGATAGCAGACCGAGGATCATCGCAAAGGCATAGTGATACAAGTATCCGGATTGCGTATGCCTCACGACCCCGGCAAACCATCCGACTAAACCCGCCGAGCCGTTGATGAACCCGTCGATGATGCGGACATCTCCGAGTTGCCACAGCGCCCGGCCGGTACCCCGCGCCCCGCCGCCGAAAACTAGCTCGTTGAAATCATCGAATCCGTATTTGCGCACCAAGATCTGGTAACCAAGCTTAAACCGATCGGCTACCCGCGCGGGAAGCTCGGGCCGGTGCAGGTAGCACATCCACGCCGTGCCAAACCCCGCGAGCCCAAGCAGAAACGGCATAGCGATAAATCCGTGTGCCACCAAAGCGAATAATCCATGATACTCGCTCCCCATGCGCCCCAACACATCGTGTCCCGCCAGCACGTGAATAGCCGGCCCGAAATAATTACCGAACAGCATCGGCGCGATGGCAATGGCCCCCATCATCACTGACGGTATAGCCAGCATGATGAGCGGGCCGGTGACAACCCGCGGGGATTCGTGCAGGTGCGCCTTGGCATGGGGGTCGAGCCGCTCGGCTCCGTGGAAGACCATGAATAAAAGACGGAAGCTATAGAGTGAGGTCACGAAGGCTCCGCCCAAGACCGCGAGATACGCGAAGCCCGCGCCCGGCAAGTCCGAGTGGTGCACGGCTTCAATGATCGCGTCCTTCGAGAAGAATCCCGACATCCCCGGGAAACCGCAGAGCGCGAGCGTCCCGATCACCGAGGTAATCCACGTGATCGGCATATGGCGGTACAAGCCGCCCATCTTGCGCATGTCCTGCTCGTGATGCAGGCCGATGATCACCGAGCCCGCGGCCAGGAACAGCAGCGCCTTGAAGAACGCGTGGGTCATGAGATGAAAGATGGCGGCCGCATAAGCCGAAGCCCCGAGCGCGACGGTCATATAACCGAGCTGAGAGAGTGTCGAATAGGCGATCACGCGTTTGATATCGTTCTGCACCAGTCCCAAGAGCCCCATGAAAAAGGCCGTGATCGCCCCGATGACGAGCACCACGCTCAAGGCCGTCTCCGAGAGCTCAAACAGCGGCGACATGCGCGCCACCATGAAGATCCCGGCGGTCACCATCGTCGCCGCGTGAATCAGCGCCGAGATGGGGGTAGGGCCTTCCATCGAGTCCGGGAGCCACACGTGCAACGGCACTTGGGCGGATTTTCCCATCGCGCCGATAAAGAGCAGGATGCAAATCAGCGTCATCAACGACCATTCGGTACCCGATCCGACTTGCACCGTCTCGTTGGCGAGGCTAGGTGCTTGACGAAACACCTCCCAATAGTCGAACGAATCGAAGTGCATCAAGATGGCCGCGATTCCGAGCAAGAAACCGAGATCCCCCACGCGATTGACCAGAAACGCCTTGAGATTGGCCTGAATGGCCGACTCGCGCTTATACCAAAAGCCGATTAGGAGATAAGACACCAAGCCCACGGTTTCCCAGCCGAAGAAAAGCTGCACGAAATTATTGGCCATCACCAACATCAACATGCCGAAGGTAAAGAGCGCGATATAACTGAAGAAGCGTTGGTAACCCGGATCGTCGTGCATGTACCCGATGGTGTAGATGTGGATCATCCAGGAGACGAAGCTCACCACCACCATCATCGTAACCGAGAGCTTGTCGATGAGAAAGCCGATCTGAAAATTGAGACCGTCGCTGCTCAACCAGGTATAGACCGCCTGGTTGAAGGCCGGCTCGGCGTCGATGACGATGTCCTTGAAACCGAGGAGCGAGAGAAAAAAGGAGAGTGCGACGCTGCCGATCGCCACACGATGGGTCCAGACCCGGCCGATCCTCTGGCCAAAGACACCGGCGATGAGCGCCCCGATAAGCGGCGCCAAGACCACGCCCAGATAGACCCCGCGCATACGGCTAACCGTTCAACCGGTTTAAATCATCGACATTGATGCTGTTACGGTTGCGAAACAGCACCACCAGGATCGCAAGCCCGATGGCCGACTCTGCGGCCGCCACCGTGAGTATAAAAAAAACGAAGACTTGCCCGGCTATATTCCCCAGGAAATGGGAAAACGCGATGAAGTTCATGTTGACCGCGAGCAGCATCAGCTCGATACACATGAGCAAGATGATCACGTTTTTACGATTGATAAAGATACCCGCCACGCTCAAGCAAAAAAGAATCGCCCCGAGGACGAGAAAATCCGAGAGCGCTGGCATTCGCTGCGTAGAATCCCTTAGGGTTCTAATTGTGCGGGCTCGGCCGGGGTTTCGGATGCGGGTTGGCGTGCGTGCGCCGGCATCTTGACGAGGCGGACCCGATCCTCGCGCCGAACCGCCACTTGTTCGTTCGGCCGCTGCGCCTTCGTCTGCCGCGGGCCTCGCATCGTCAATACGACGGCGGCCACGATGGCGACCAGCAAAATCATCGCCGCGATCTCGAAGGGATAGATATAATCCGTATACAGGACTTGGCCAAGCTCGCGGGTGTTACTGTAATCCGCGAGGTGCGGCGGCGGGCGCGTAGCCGCCCCGAAATAGCGCGGTCCCACGGCCGCGGCCAAGGCGATTACCATCAGCACGGCGACCAGACCGCCTAGCGGTAAATAGCGCATGAATCCCTCGCGCAGCGGAGCGAGGTTTATATCCAGCATCATCACCACGAACAGGAACAGCACCATCACCGCCCCGACATAGACCAGCACCAAGGTGATCGCGAGGAACTCGGCTTCTAACAGTAACCAGAGGCCCGCGCTGGAAAAAAACGCGAGCACCAGGAACAAGGCCGCGTGCACCGGGTTTTTCACGCTAATAACCATGGTCCCCGCCCCCACCAGGATCGTCGCAAAAAAATAGAAGACAAGCTGTTCCATCGCGGCGTGATTTCGCCTCAGCGATACATCGCGTCCTGGGCCCGATCCGCGGCGATTTCCTGCTCGAAGCGATCACCCATCGCCAGGAGCTTTTCCTTGGTTACGATCAGATCGCCGCGCTGCTCGCCGTGATACTCGAAGAAGCGCGTCTCCACGATGGAATCCACCGGGCACGATTCCTCGCAGAACCCGCAGAAAATGCACTTGGTTAGATCGATGTCGTAGCGGGTCGTACGGCGAGTACCATCGGCGCGCTCTTCGGATTCAATGGTAATCGCCACCGCCGGGCACACCGCTTCGCAGAGCTTACAGGCGATGCAGCGCTCCTCCCCGTTCGGGTAGCGCCGCAAGGCATGGTGGCCGCGGAAACGCGGGGATTGCGGTGTCTTCTCCTCCGGGTACTGGATCGTCACCTTGCGACTGAAGAGGTAGCGCCCCGTGAGCTTCATGCCTTTGAGCAACTCCCCCAGCAACAGGCTTCTAAAATAGTCTTTGACCGCTGGCATAAGCTTAATCGAACCAAGGCGGAACGGAGAGAATAACTAACACCGCGACTACGACCAGCCACGCGATCGTGATCGGAATAAAGACCTTCCATCCAAGCCGCATGATCTGGTCGTAACGGTAACGCGGAAAGGTCGCGCGAAACCACAGGAACAGGAACAAAAAGAACGATGTCTTCGCGAGCAGCCACGCCATTCCAGGCACCCACGCAAACAGGCCCTCCAGCAGCGGGAATCCTTGGAACGGCGACAACCAGCCGCCCAGGAACATGATGGCCGCCAAGACCGAGATCAGGATCATGTTCGTGTACTCGGCCAAGAAAAAGAGCGCGAACGACATTCCGGCATACTCGACGTGGAACCCGGCCACGATTTCCGATTCGCCTTCGGCGATGTCGAAAGGCGCGCGATTGGTCTCCGCGACGCCGGAGATAAAATAAATCACGAATAACGGCAATAACGGCAGCCAGAACCACGTCAAAATGCCGCCGTCCTGCGCCCGCACGATGTCGCTGAGATTCAAGCTTCCGGCCGCGATCAATACGCCCACCAGCGCGAAGCCCATCGCGATTTCATAGGAGACCATTTGCGCCGCCGAACGCATCGCGCCCAGGAAGGCGTACTTGGAGTTCGAGGCCCACCCGGCGATGATGATCCCATACACGCCCATCGACGACAGCGCCAGGATATAGAGGAGCCCGGCGTTGATGTCGGCGAGCACCGTCTCAGCGGCGAATGGAACCACCGCCCAGGCGGCCAAGGCCGGCGCCAGGGCCAGGATCGGCGCCGCTAAATACAAAAACCGGTCGGCTCCGGTCGGGATGATGACCTCTTTTAACACCAGCTTGACGACATCGGCGATCGGCTGGAGCCAGCCCCGGGGCCCGACGCGATTGGGACCGATCCGGACCTGGATGTAGCCGATAATCTTGCGCTCCGCGAAGGTCAGGTACGCCACTCCAAGGAGCAGCGGCAGGATAATGGCGACGATCTTGAGGATTATCCAGGGGACCGATCCGGCGCCGCCCGTGACCTCAACCGCCGCAACTGTGGTTTCGAGCATCGCCGCCGATCGGTCGCTAAAGCCGTTGCAATGACAGCGGCGCCGTGCCGCCGTCGAGCGTCTCGAACGCAGGCTGCGCGGTGTAAATGAGCACGCAGTCATCCGGCACCCGCGCATCCAAGGTCACCGGCAACTCGACGGCCCCCTCGCCGTTTTGCAACCTGACGTTGGCCCCGTCGCTAAGATCGAAGCGCCGCGCCACCGTAGGGTTAATGTGCAGGCGCCGATCACCGGCATCGGGTGTCTCTTGCAGCGCCGTGGCACGCCGCACGAGCGCATCGACGCGGTACGCGGGCACATAGGGGATCAGTTCGAGCTCCGCGGCCGTGTGCCCATCGAGCCCCAGATCGGATCCGCCTCGAGCAACGGCGCCAGTGTCCGCGTCTCGGGCGTGTTTGCGCAGATCTTTCTCGATCTCATCCGTTGAGGCATAGTCGAAGCCCGCGAGACCCAATCGGTTCCCCAGCACCCGCAAAACCTTCCACGCCGGGCGCGACTCGCCGGGTGGCGGCACCACGGCGCCGAAGGTTTGCCAATCGCCGGTCCCATTCACCAGGATCCCGGTGTTCTCCGCATAGATCGCAACCGGCAGCATGGCGTGGGCATACGCTTCGATGCGCGGCGTGCGGAAGGCGCTCAGCGACACCACGCACTCCGCGTTCCGCAGGGCGTGCATCGCACGGGCAGGACGGCAACAATCGATCTCCGGCTCGATGCCCAACAACACATAGGCGCGCAAGCCGGGGTCGAACATCGCTTGCGCGTCCAAACCCGGTTGCGCACTCGGGTGCCCGAACGGACCGCGGTGGGGCACGGCTCCGGCGATCCAGGCCCCACAGGTATTCGCGTGTTCCGCCAGGTAGCCGAGCGTCGCTCCGCAGAGATCACTGACAGTAGCGGCGAGCGCCCGCAAGGAGCTGGCGCATGGGTGCGTGGCGGCGAGGTTTCCCAATAAGACTGTGGGAGCCGTGGAGGCCCGCAAGGTTTTTGCGATCGTCCGCTGGGTGTCATCGGCCTCCACCCCGGCGAGCAAGTCGACTGCATCGGGCTCGATGGATTGATTCGAGGTTTCGCTGAGCGCCTTGGCGATCCCGGCCAACGCCGCCACCATGCGAGCGGGCCTGACGATGAGCTTCGCGCCGATGGCGTAATTGAAATCGAAATCGACGGGATTAATTACAGCAATAAACGCCCCGTGCTGCGCCGCCTTACGCAAGCGGTGATTGGCCAGCGGTTGCTCCTTGCGCATATTGGAACCGATCAAGAGTGCGGCGTCGCGGCGTTCGAGCTCCGCGAGGCTTTGGCCCAGGCCCGGAAAGAGCGGTGCCCGATCCTGATCCTTGAAATCGCTGTGTAACAAACGGTGGTCGATGTTATTGCTGCCGAGGCCTCGTAGAAGCTTCTGCAAGAGATAACATTCTTCGGTCGTCGCGGTCGCACTGGTCAACGCTCCGAGCTGCCCGGCGCCGTGCTTATCCACCGCGGCGCGCAAGCCCCTAGCGGCGAAATCCAAGGCCGCATCCCAACCGACCTCGCGCCACTCCCCTTCGCTCCGAATCATCGGCGCCGTCAGCCGATCCGGGCTGTAAAGCCCGAGGTAGCTATAGCGATCGCGGTCGGAGAGCCACACCTCATTGATCGCCTCGTTTTCGCGCGGCACGACCCGCCGCACCCGGTTGTCCGAGACGTGTAGATAGAGATTCGATCCGATCGAGTCGTGCGGGGCGATGCCTTCGTGCTGGCGTAGCTCCCAAGCGCGCGCGGTATAGCGGAAGGGCTTGGAGGTCAGGGCGCCGACTGGGCAGAGATCGATCACGTTCCCCGACAGTTCCGAGACCATGGCCTGCTCGATGTAGGTGCCGATCTGCATCTCTTCGCTGCGTCCCGTGGCGCCGAGCTCCCGCACGCCGGCCACCTCATCCCCGAAGCGCACGCAGCGCGTGCAGTGAATGCAGCGCGTCATGTCGGTCTGGATAAGCGCGCCGAGGTTCTTGTCCTGCACCACTCGCTTGCGCTCGCTGTAACGCGAGATACCCGCGCCGTAGCCCATGGCGAGATCTTGCAGCTCGCATTCCCCGCCCTGGTCGCAGATCGGGCAATCGAGGGGGTGATTGATGAGCAGAAACTCCATCGTCGACTTCTGGGCCTCCTGGGCGCGCGGCGAGCGCGTCCATACCTTCATGCCGTCCATGATCGGTATCGCGCAGGCCGGCAGCGGTTTGGGCGCTTTCTCGACCTCGACCAGACACATCCGGCAGTTGGCGGCGATGGTAAGTTTCTTGTGGTAGCAAAACCGCGGGACATAGATGTCCGCCGCATCGGTCACTTCCATCAGCATGGCCCCCTTGCGCGCCTGCAAGGACTTGCCATCGACTTCGATCGTGATCAGATCCGGACTCATCATTTTTCCCTAGGGAAGCTCTGCAAAAGTTACTGCGCAGCCCATCTGCTTTGTCGCGTGCTCGCTCGTCGCTCGCCTATCTACCTGATATGTCTCGCGACTCGCTCCGCGGCTTCGCGCATCTAGGCTTGCTCGCGACACTTTTGCAGAGCTTCCCTAGGCGGCTTTGCCCGGCAGGCTCTCGGCCATGCTGCTGCCATGCTCGACATAGTACTCGAACTCATGATGGAAATGTTTGATGAAACTTCGCACCGGCATCGCGGCGGCATCCCCTAGCGCGCAGATGGTCCGGCCTTCGATCTTCTTGGCCACATCATCGAGCCGGGCGAGATCCTCGATCCGGCCCTTGCCTTCGATGATGCGAGTCAGCATGCGGTACAGCCAGCCTGTCCCTTCGCGGCAAGGCGTGCACTGGCCGCAGGACTCGGCGTAGTAAAACCGTGCAATGCGCCGCAGCACCTTGACCATGCAGGTGGTCTCGTCCATCACGATGACTGCCCCGGAGCCCAGCATCGATCCGGCCTTCGCGATCGCGTCAAAGTCCATGGTGAGCCCGAGCATCGTCTCTCCTGGCAGCACCGGCACAGAGGATCCCCCCGGGATCACTGCCTTGAGCCGGCGTCCCCGCCACACGCCTCCCGCGAGATCGAGCAGCGCCGAGAACGGCGTGCCCAAGGGGATCTCGAAGTTGCCGGGGCGTTCGACGTGGCCGGTGACGGAGAAACACTTGGTCCCGCCGTTATTGGGTTTGCCGATGTCGGCGAACCATTGGGCGCCGTTCAGGATGATGCTCGGCACCGACGCCAACGATTCGGTGTTGTTGATCGTGGTGGGCCGGCCGTAGAGGCCATAGCCCGCGGGGAACGGCGGTTTAAAGCGCGGCATGCCCTTCTTGCCCTCGAGTGACTCGAGCAACGCCGTCTCCTCGCCGCAAATATAGGCCCCGGCGCCGAGATGGTTGTAGAGATCGAAATCGACTCCTGAGGCGAGGATATTCTTCCCCAGGAAGCCCGCGTCGTAGGCCACCTTGAGCGCCTGATCGAAGCGCGCGCAGGGCTCATCCATGAATTCACCGCGCATATAATTGTAGCCGACCTTCGCGCCGATCGCGTAGCCGGCGATTGCCATCCCCTCGATGAGCGCGTGCGGGTTGTACCGCAGGATGTCGCGGTCCTTGCAGGTTCCCGGTTCGCTCTCATCGGAGTTACAGACGATGTAATGCGGACCGCTCGGGTTCTTGGGCATGAAGCTCCACTTGAGACCGGTGGGAAACCCGGCGCCCCCCCGGCCGCGCAGCCCGGAGGCTTTGACCTCTTCGATAATGTCTTGCGGGGAGATCTTCTCCCGCAAGATCCGTTTCCATGCCTCGTAGCCGCCGATCTGCCGATAATTCTCGAAGCTCCACGGTTGCGCAAATTCGAGGGTGCGGAAACAAACCTGATTGAAGAACGCTAAGCTCACGTGAGATCGTCCAATATTTTGTCGACTTTGTCGTTCGTCAGGTGTTCGTAGAATTTGTGGTCCACCATCATCATGGGACCGCCACAGCAGGCCGCCAGACATTCTTCTTCTTGCTTGAGATAAATGCGGCCATCGGAGGTGCTTTCACCGGTCTTGATCCCACACCGCCGCTCGATGTGCGCGACAATGTTATCCGCCCCGCGCAGCATGCAAGAGATATTCGTGCATACCGAAACACTGTGACGGCCGACGGGTTTGGTCTCGAACATCGAATAGAAGCTCGCCACCTCATAAACCGCGATCCGCGCCATCCCGAGATAGGCGGCCACGGCATCCATCAACTCGATAGTCAGGTAACCCCCGTTTTCATGCTGGACCTCGCTCAAGGCCGCCAGCACCGCCGATTGCTTGCGCTCTTGCGGATACTTCGCGACCGACGCGTCGATATGCGCGCGTGCGTGGGCGGACATCACTGGGTCGTCCCCGCTCACCGATCGACCTCCCCGAAGACGATGTCCAAGGTGCCGATCGTCGTCACTACGTCCGCCAACATATGGCCCTTGACCAGCTCGTCGATGCCCGCAAGGTGCGCAAAACCCGAGGCCCGGACCTTGACGCGGTAGGGTTTATTGGCGCCATCGGAGATGAGATAGATCCCGAACTCCCCTTTGGGATGCTCCACCGCCGCATAGATCTCGCCTTCCGGGACGCAATAGCCCTCGGTAAAGAGCTTGAAGTGATGGATCAAGGACTCCATGTCGCCCTTCATGTCCTCGCGGCGCGGCGAGACCAGCTTATAGTCCTCGATGGTGACTGGCCCTGGATTTTTCCGCAGCCACTCGACGCATTGTTTAATAATACCGGCGGATTGGCGCATCTCCTCCACCCGCACCAGGTAGCGATCGTAGCAATCCCCGTTAACGCCGACCGGGATGTCGAAGTCCACGCGCTCGTATACCGCATAGGGCTGCTTCTTGCGTAAATCCCACTCGACGCCCGATCCGCGCAGCATGGGTCCCGTGAAGCCGAGGGCGAGCGCCCGCTCCGGAGAGACGACGGCGATCCCGACGGTCCTCTGCTTCCAGATCCGATTGTCCGTGAGCAGCGTCTCATACTCATCGACGCAGGCCGGAAAACGCGCCGCGAAGTCATCGATAAAATCCAGCAAGCTTCCTCGCCGCGCCTCGTTCAAGCGCTCGACGTCTTCCGGGCTCCGCCACTTGGAAGCTTCGTAGCGCGGCATGCGCTCCGGCAGATCGCGGTAGACGCCGCCGGGACGGTAATAGGTAGCGTGCATGCGCGTCCCGGAGACGGCTTCGTAGCAATCCATGAGATCCTCGCGTTCGCGGAAACAGTACAGGAAGACCGTCATGGCTCCGATATCCAGGCCGTGCGCGCCCAGCCACATCAAATGATTGAGGATGCGCGTGATCTCATCGAACAGCACGCGGATGTACTGCGCCCGCGGCGGCGGCTCGACGCCGAGCAAGCGCTCGATCGCCAGCACGTAGGCGTGCTCGTTGCACATCATGGACACGTAATCGAGGCGATCCATGTAGCCGATGCTCTGGTTGTAAGGCTTGCTCTCGGCGAGCTTCTCGGTGCCACGATGCAGCAGACCGATATGCGGATCGGCGCGCTCGATGACCTCGCCGTCCATCTCCAGCACCAGGCGCAAGACACCGTGGGCCGCGGGATGCTGCGGCCCGAAGTTTAAGGTCATGTTGCGAATTTCAGGCATTGAAAAACCTACTGCACTCGGGACGGTTTTTTCACAAACTCTCACCAGTTCGCGGCAGCGGATAGTCGCGCCGGATCACCTTCGGGACCAGCACGCGGTTCTCGATCGTGACCGGTTGGTAGACAACACGGCCCTTCTCCGGATCGTAGCGGACCTCGACATTGCCTTCGAGCGGGAAATCCTTACGAAAGGGATGACCGATGAAACCGTAGTCGGTCAAGATCCGCCGCAAGTCCGGGTGCCCCTCGAAGAGGATCCCGAAGAAATCGAAGGCCTCGCGCTCGAACCAGTTCGCCGCGGGCCAAATTTCCACCACGGAATCGACCCGCGGCGGATCGCCGGACGCATAGGCGCGCAGGCGCAGCCGCTGATTGCGGCTGACCGAAAGGAGGTGGTAGACGGCCGCGAACCGGGGCCGTTCGCCGAGGGCTTCTTGATACGCATTGGCGTCTACTCCGCGGCTGAAACCGGAGCGGCTCGCATCCTCGGTGCACCAGTCCGCCTGCCCGTAGGCAGAGTAGTCCACGCCGCACACATCGATCAGTTGCTCGAACGCGAACCCCGGCTCGTCCCTGAGTGCCTTGCAGATCTCCAGCACATCGGCGGCGCGGACCTCGATCGTGATCTGCCCCACGGCCACCACGCAGGAACTGAGTTTATCGTTGAATCGTTCTTTTAGGCGCGCCGTGAGCTGTTCGATCGGATTCGACATTCAGGGTTCTTAGCGGGCAATCGTATTGGTGCGCCGGATCTTGTTTTGAAGCTGAATGACCCCGAATAGCAGCGCCTCGGCCGTCGGGGGACATCCGGGCACATAGATGTCGACCGGGACGATACGGTCACAACCGCGCACCACCGCATAGGAATAGTGGTAGTACCCGCCGCCGTTGGCGCACGATCCCATCGAGATCACCCAGCGCGGCTCCGCCATCTGATCGTAGACCTTGCGCAGCGCCGGGGCCATCTTGTTCACCAAGGTGCCGGCCACGATCATGACATCGGATTGCCGCGGGCTCGGCCGGAACACTACCCCGAAACGATCCAGATCGTAGCGCGCGGCCCCGGCATGCATCATCTCGACCGCACAGCAGGCGAGCCCGAAGGTCATCGGCCAGAGCGATCCGGTGCGCGCCCAGTTGATCAGGTTGTCCACCGAGGTCGTCACGATCCCCTTGTCGCCGAGCGCTTCTATTCCCATTCCAGTGCTCCCTTCTTCCATTCGTAGACAAACCCGATGACGAGCACGGCCAGGAAAATCATCATCGCGGAAAAACCGAGCAGCCCGATATCCTTGAGCGCCACGGCCCAGGGGAAGAGAAACGCGATCTCCAAATCGAAAATGATGAACAGGATCGCTACCAAGTAATAGCGGACGTCGAACTTCATCCTGGCGTCCTCGAAGGGCTCGAACCCGCATTCATAGGGCGAAAGCTTCTCCTCGTCGCCGCGGCGGGGCCCGAGCGCGAAGCCGACGCAGAGCGCGACGGCGCCGAAGACCAAGGCCACGATGATGAAGATGAGTACCGGTAGGTATTGCGCTAACACGTCATTTCCAGGGATGGCAGCCGATCGCCGCCATCCGGACACGAATTATACCGGATCGATCTCAAGGCGCGATAGCTGCGATTGCGAGGTTTTGCTAGCGGAGTCCACGTAGTTGCTGGTGATGGCCTCTCTCGAATCGTATAAGTAACTAAATCATTTCGTCTACTTCTATGTTTCTCAGTCTTCTTTTCTCTATCTTAGTTATTTAACTTTTCTCTATTCTCCGAAATCGGCACAATGTCCCACCCCGTCAAGCGCCGTACCAATTTCATGTTGAAATCACCTTTCCAGATATCAGGAGACTTAGCGCTGTCAATCAATCTTACTACGGCCTTTTTAAGTTCGTAATCAAAATCGATTGACGCTATTTCATCGGGATTAAGTGGGTAGAGACACTCTGGCAACAGCTTCTTTGGGTTGCTGCTGAATGGATGGAAATGGATTAATTCTCCGTCTAGATCATCGCGAATGCTATTTAACCTATCGTTATTATGACCAACGCATGGCGCCCACGCCGCCCTCCCGCTTGCCGCTTTTTGGTCCTTCCACGCCACTAGGACCTTCGCGCCAACTCCCTTTATTCGTGCGAGACCTTCAATGATCAGTTGCCCATCCCTAAGCTCTGGAACATTTGACAAGAGAACCTCCTGAAGTTCATCTTCTGGGGTCCATGTTCCGCCTTTTAAAGCAGGGCCTGTTACGTTAATTACATATCCAGTAAGCTCACTGGCAAGCTTAACGTTAATCCCATCTTTCCCAATCGCTCTCCGCATGCCATATTTTCTAGGAATATGCACCTTGGCGACCAGAAGCATTTCATCTTGAACTCTTTATACCCGCTAAAAGATTATCAGGTCGATGCTATTTCGGTAGATGACGAATGGCTAGGGTTGTCGGACCACTGGATAAAGTGCACATTTTCATCGTTTAATGCTTGGCGAATTGCTTTCAGCCGCATATTGTTAGGTCCAATACAGGCGGCTACCGGGCCGCCAAGCTCACCGCTTGCGCCATCCCGTACAGCAATCTTTGTTGCAACGCCTCGCTGCCTTGCAATCGAGGTAACCTGCACCTCTCCGGCCTGGATCTCGGGAACTTCCTTTTGCAATGCTTGTTCTACTTCATGCTGAAGTTCCCGCACTCGTGAAAGGTATGTCAGGTTGGATTGGCATACCAAGAGCGCAGCCGTCGGTGTACGTCCTACCTTTCTTAATGTGTATGTGTCTAACACTGACGCCACGAAAGTAGGGATCTGCCCTTTTAACTCGATTACCTTGTTAGCGTATTCTTCACACCAGCCGACGATAAAAATATACTCAAGACCTTCCCTACTATTCCTCTCGATACGCCTCAAATACGGCTGTGTCCCGTACTCCTGGATTACATCCCACCTAGCTACAAGAACAACTGCTACGCGAACGACATTGCCATTGAACTGTAGTGGTACATCCTCCCGAACTCCCTTTGTTGCTATGAGTTGTAGGAAGCGCGCGAAGGCCCGTACTTGGTTTCCTGCATTCGCAGCCAGGATTCCGGACTGGTGTTGATCAACCGCCCGATCCGGACCGCGATCTCGGGGCTCAGGCCGCGCTTTTCGAGCAGCAGCTCGGATACGGTCAAGCGCGACACCCCGAGCCGCCGGGCGAGCTCGGTTCGCGTCATGCCCAGGGCCGGTAGCATGTCCTCTCTCAGCACGGCGCCGGGGTGCGTAGGCTTGCGCTTGGGGTCTCTCAGGCTTCGCATTAGTGGTGATCCGCCAGGTCAACGTCAACGGCGTGCTCACCCTCGCGAAACGACCAACCGTCATGCCACCGCTCGTTGTGGCTTGGTGAGCGGTTCTGGTAGTGGTCGCCCCATTTTCGCGCAAGCTTCCAGCCACGAAAGCATGGCGTCCTGGATCTCATGGACCGCCTCGTCCGGTGTCTCGCCGAATGCCGAACAGCCGGGCAGATCGGGCGCGATGGCGATGTAACCCTCATCGGCATCGCTCCAAAACACTTCCACGAGATACTCACGTATGCGCGCCATATTTCTTTACCATTTCGTCAAGTTGTTTGGCTTGATAAGGCTTGATGTAACCGCCGCAATTCTGGAAGTTAAGCATCAGCCGTTCACCTTCACGCCCATAGGTGCAATGCGATCCCTTACCGCCTTTCCGCTCGAATCCCAACCATTCCGCGATCCGACAAGCATCCGTGAAACGTATCGACTTGTGACTGTTGCGGATCGCCGCGAAAAGCCTCTCCTTTCTGGTCACGGCTCAGACCGCTTCGATCAAGCCACTCGGCCATCCAGCGGGACCACCTGAGCGCCACCTTCAAGCTGTCCAGATAGTCCGCCCAGGCTTGCATCATCTGACGCCGCTCGGGCAGGTGCTCGGCGTAGTTGTAAGCCGCGCGTACCGCGGCGCGCTCGCCGTGGGCAAGCCGGCCTAAGACTTTCTCGGCGTGCCCAGGCGCCCAGCCCGGTGCGCGCTTGGCGTGCCACTCTCTCGCTACGGCCTCGAAGCTGTCCGCGTCCACCGAGCTCTCGGCCTTGCGGGCCAGGCCGGGGTCGATGCCCGCCGCCAGTCTTGGTGCCGATGGCCGGACTCGAACCGGCACGGCTTGCGCCACTGCCCCCTCAAGACAGCGTGTCTACCAATTTCACCACATCGGCTTTTCTGCCGCGAACATTCTAATCGAAGATGTGCCCTAGCGCCGAAGGCATCAGCGGCTCTTCTCCGCCGGGATCTTCTCCGCCGGCCTCTTCTCCGCCGCGGCCTTTTCCCTAGGTTTTTCCGCGGGCGTCGCGGAGTTTTCAGGCGCCGTCGTCCCTTGTTCCGGGACAGGCTTCACCTTGCCCTTGACCGGAGCGTTAACGGAGGGACGCGCTGCTTCCGGGCCGTTCGCCTCGCTCTCCGTCTCGGGCGCCGGGTCGTCCTCCGCCGGCTGCGCCGGCTCAGGATCGGGCGGCGCCGTTTTCTTGTCATCCGGTGGTGCGGCGGGTGCATCTTCTCCCGCCTTGGATGTGCTCTTATCCGTTGCCGGCTCATCGGCGTCTTTGGCGGCTTCGGAGCTAGCTTTGGGTTTCGGATCCGGTTCGATATCAGGCCGGTCGTCGTCCCTTATGATCTCGGGCACTTCGGGCAGATCGGTGTCTTCCGCGCCGTCAGTTGCGGGTTTATCCTCCTCGATCGGCTCGATCGTGGTTTCCACGACATCGGTCGAGCCGGTATCCGTCGCGTTCTGGATCAGGCTCGGTTTCTCGACCGCGCTGGCCGACAAATGATTGAGCCAGAAGCTGGTCGAGAAAAAACACAATGCGAGTATCGCCGTCGTTTTCGATAAAAACGAGGCCGAACCGCGCGCGCCGAACACCGTCGAGGAAGCGCCGCTACCGAAGGCTGCTCCCGCATCCGCGCCTTTGCCGTGCTGGACCAGGATCAGACCGATCAGGAATAACGCGATCAGCACGTGAAATACTAAGACCACTGCGTGCATTAATTCGGGCTCCACAATCTATGCCGCTCGGCAGATGGCTAAAAACTCATCGCTAACCAACGAGGCTCCGCCGACCAACGCCCCATCGATATCCGCCATGGCAAACAAGGCCCCGGCGTTCGAGGCTTTGACACTTCCGCCATAGAGGACGGTTAACACCCTGGCAAGCTCCGGATCACGCGCTGCGATACAGCGCCGGACGAAGGCGTGCACGGCTTGCGCTTCCTCGGCCGAGGCCGTCCGCCCGGTGCCGATCGCCCACACCGGCTCGTAGGCCACGACCGCTTCGCGAAACGCCGCGGCGCCGGCATGATCCAGGACCGCGCCTAGTTGCCGCGCCACGACTTGCTCCGTCCGACCTGCCTGCCGCTCGGCCAGGGTCTCGCCCACACAGAGGATCGGGATCAAACCGTGGGCAAGGGCGCGTGCGAACTTTCGCCCCACCAGATCGTCGTCTTCGCCCATCAGCGTCCGGCGCTCGGAATGACCGACGATCACGTGCCGGCAATTATAGTCCCTCAGCATCAACCCCGACACCTCGCCCGTGTAAGCGCCGGACTCCTCGCTCCAAAGATTTTGGGCTCCCAGCGCGATCGCCGTTCCCGCGAGCCTTTCCGCGACGCACGGCAAATACACATACGGGGGGCACACCGCGACCTCGGCGCGCACGGCCGCGTCGATCCCGCGTTTTAGTTCCTCGACGAGAGCTTCAACCGCTGTGCGCGTGCCATGCATCTTCCAATTGCCGGCCACCAGCCGAGGTCTCATCCTGCCCATTCCTCTTAAGCGCAAAAGGCCGCCAAGGTTAACTGCTCGCTAAGCGGAAATCAATTTGCGTGAGTCCCGCCGCGGGCGTATCGGAATCCGCCTCGGGGAATAGAAAATGCATTGAGGTATCTACACTGCGGTGCTAGCGAACCTACCCGCGCCGCGGCGAGTCAGTAGGAATTATATAAGGAGGAAGCTATGAAACTTATGATCTGCGCTGCGCTGATTACTTTAGCCCTACCGGGCCTTGTCCACGCGGATGGCCGTTACCAGATGTTACCGCTCGGGGATCAGATGGGGATCGGGGCCGAGAAAATAGTCATCCTGGATACCGTGAGCGGGCATCTCTGGACCTGGACCGAGCATGCGGCCACACGCGGTCAGAGCGGTGGCCGTTACCTTATCTACCAAGGCCAAGTCACGCCGGGGACGCAGACCGGTGAGGTGGTCCGAAAAGAAGAGTGGGGCGGGCGCGGTGTACGCTAAAAATAATTTCTACTTGCCGAACCAGCCTATCGGTTTGCCGGAAAGATCGACCCACACGCTCTTGATCTGAGTGTAAAGGTCGAGCGCGTGCTTACCCATCTCGCGGCCGTAGCCTGATTGTTTGTAGCCACCAAAGGGTGAGGCGGCATTGAACATGTTGAAGGTGTTTATCCAGATGACGCCTGCCTTGATCGCCTTTGCGAAGCGATGCGCGCGGACCAGGTCGCGTGTCCAGATCCCCGCGGAGAGGCCATAGATCGTTTGGTTGGCCTGTTGGATCAAATCGTCTTCGTCTTTGAATGTGATGACACTGGTCACGGGGCCGAATATCTCCTCTTGGGCAACGCGCATGTTGTTGCTGACGTCCGAGAAAATCGTTGGCTGGAAGAAATAGCCGCGCTGAAAGCCCCCGCCAAGCTTTGGCGTCTCACCGCCTGTTATGACACTGGCGCCTTCTCCACGAGCGATGCCGACGTAACTCTGAATCCGGTCGAGTTGTTCCTGCGAAACTTGCGGGCCCATCTGAGTTGTCTTAAGCACTGGATCACCTACGCTTACGGTCTCCGCTCTTGCTTTGAAGCGATCGAGGAATTCGTCTTTGACTTTCTCTTCGACGAAGAGCCGCGAGCCCGCGCAGCAAACCTGCCCCTGATTGAAGAAGATCCCCATCATCGCGCCGTTAACCGCTTGCTCAAGATCGGCATCCGCGAAAACGATGTTAGGCGCCTTGCCGCCAAGCTCAAGTGAAACCTTGGTGAGGTTGCCGGCGGCGGATTTAGCAATCAGTTTTCCGACTTCGGTCGAGCCGGTAAACGCTACTTTGTCGATGCCCGGGTGTGCAGCGAGCGCCGCGCCTGCCGTCTCACCGTAGCCTGGGACGATGTTGACGACTCCATCAGGAAATCCCGCTTCCTGAATTATCCGTCCGAGCTCCATAGCGGTGACCGGAGTTTGTTCGGCAGGTTTTAAGACCACGGTGTTGCCGGCGGCGAGCGCGGGCGCGAGTTTCCAGGCAGCCATCATCAGAGGAAAATTCCATGGAATGATCTGACCGCAAACGCCGACCGGTTCGCGCAGAGTGTAGTTGAACATTTGGCCGGGCACAGGGATCGTTTCACCTTCGATCTTTGTCGCGAAGCCCGCGAAATATTCAAAGTTCTCGACGACTTGAGGCAAGTCGACGTAGAGAGATTCGCGAATCGGTTTGCCGTTGTCGGCAGTTTCAAGCTCTGCAAGCTCCGTCGAACGTTCTTCGATCATTTGCGAGAGCTTGTAAAGAAGACGGCCGCGATCGCGCGCGCTCATCTGTGACCATTTGCCTTCGAAGGCTCGACGAGCCGCGCTTACGGCTTTGTCGATGTCTGCTTTGTCCGCCGCTGCGACTTCGGCGAATACTTCTCCGGTCGAAGGATTTGGCGATGTGAAAGTCTTCCCTGATGCCGCATCAACCCATTTGCCGTCGATGAGCAGTTGATACTTGCGCGGAGTATTTGATTCGACTGGTTTTACTGATGACATTGTTGTAGCTCCTTCAAAAATTGACCATGCGATTGGCCCGCCGTGGCGGGGCGGCGGCCGGCTACGCGGCCTCCGTCTTGAGCCGTGGCGCCATCGCGATAATTTTTTTCACCACGAGATCGCGGCTGTCCTTTGCACCCGCCCATACCTGGCCTTCCTCTTTCAGTTGCTTGATCGCGGCGCGATAGGCTGAAAAGCTGACCTTTTTGATCCGATAGGTTTTGCGAACTCCCGCTTTATTGATCTCGCTATACAGTTTTACGTACGTGTCCCACTCATCGAGCTTACGCGGATCGTCTTTGGACAAGCGATCCTTGAAATCGCTAATAACGTTTAATGCCTCCTCAAAGCTTAATCCAGTTGGGGCTTTGAGATTGAAGTAGTGATAAAACTCGCGTTGTATCGGCGAAGGTGTGCGCCGCTTCTGTTGCGGCGCGCTCTTGCGATCCGGCTCGGCCGAGGCCGCCGGCCCGGCGGGCTGCGGCGCCAGTCCCCGTGCGGGTACCCCGAAGGGGCTCATCGCCGCAGCATTCGCTTTCCGGATCTCGGCTAGCACCTCGGGCATGGGCCGGCCGCGACCGGCGGCATGGCCGGTGGTCTTCAGCGGCGCGGCCACATCACCTCCAAGCTTCATCGGTGCAGTCTTTGATTGCGGATGACCGCTCGCGCGTGGTGCCGCTAACGATGCGGCGCTACTCCGTGGAGCTTTAGTCTGGTTTTCGATGAACGTTGGGTCGGCCGGCTTTTTGGTAATGATGAACACCCAAAAAAGCAGCGCGCCAAAAATACCAAGAGCCATGAATATATCCATAGTCGCTCCCCCCAAGCATGATTAACCCACGTTTTACTTGATCCATAGCGTTGGGGCGCTATGCCACTGTTGCAGCGAACAAATTTTTTGTTGAACGAGGAATAAGCTAAGTATCCGCCCGAAGTCTACTCGCATTCCACAAGACCTGCCAATACGTGAGTGAGTATGTCTCGCTTAAATACCCGCGCATGCAATGCAACTACGAGGGACGAAGCGACCAGAATTTTAACCGCACGCGCAGGCGGCGAAACGCATCGGCCTCGGTATTGTCCGGAAGCAGCAACAGCGTTCGCCGCCTGCCGTCCTCAAAGGTAAAGAGCAATGCCGTCAGCCACGGCTGCGCGAGGCTATCGGACGCCAGCAGAGCTCTGCTCGTGCCCCGCCCGGCCGTCGTGACCAGCCATGTGCCGTCGGTGTACAACACAGCCTCGGTAACCGCATCACCGCGGTGCAGGACATGCCAATACCACGACCACGCGAGGCTTATCAGCAGCGCGCCGCCGAGGCCGAGCTTGAACCAGCCCGGCAGGGCTAGCGTCATCGCGATCGCCGCCGCCCCGCCGTGCGCGAGCAGGATACCCAAGGCGAGACGCCGGGAGGCGCCGGCGCGGAGGTGGATGGGCGCGCTAAAACTCGCGGGCGGTGTGGCGGAAATCATCGGATACTATGCTTACGAAGAACCAAGGCTTGCAATGTATCGCGTTTCAAAAATATCATTGGTCGGGTCCAATAATAAGATAGCGTCGCAGCGAGTGTGCCGCGGTGGGAGCGATCGATGAGAAAGCAAGATAAGCGTAGGCGCATGGACAATACCGAAAAAAACCCGCAACCCTTCGCACCGGTGAAACAGGAAAACGATAGACCCAAGGAGATCGGCGGGCCCGGCGGGCCGGAACCGACACGTTACGGCGATTGGGAACGGCGCGGGCGCTGTATTGATTTTTAGGGAAGCTCTGCAAAAGTGTCGCGGGCAAGCCTAGATGCGCGAAGCCGCGCAGCGAGTCGCGAGACATATCAGGTAGATAGGCGAGCGACGAGCGAGCACGCGACAAAGCAGATGGGCTGCGGAGTAGCTTTTGCGAGCTTCCTTAGGGCTTATCGCGCTCTCATTCGCAACTCCCGTGCGACGATCACCCGTCGCGAGCGATGAACGTCTTAGCGGCTCCATGTCGCGGGTATAAATAAAGCAAACGCGTGGCGCACCGTCCCCTCTCACCGCACCTGCAGATTTACCGGCTTCCGTTCGCCGCAATCTTGTCGATCACGCATCGCGTGACCGGTGTGTTCCTCACGCTAGGGTCGGTGCTGCTCGTTTATTGGCTGGTTGCGATCGCGGGCGGCGAGACCGCCTATCTCGAAGCACAAGCGCTATTAGGCTCGTGGTATGGATCGCTGGGCCTGTTTTTATGCTCGTTTGCCTTGTATTTCCACCTCTGTAACGGCGTACGCCATCTGTTCTGGGATGCGGGCTATGGCTATGAGCTGAAAACCGTGGACACCTCGGGACATATTGTGATCATTCTCACGGTCGTGCTGACCGTCATCACCTGGTTCATCGGCATCCTGTTCTCCGGAGGTCCCACGTGAGCTTGAAGACCCCGCTCGGGCGAGCCCGTGGTTTGGGATCCGCGAAGACCGGGGTAAGCCACTGGTGGTGGCAGCGAATCACCGCCGCCGCTCTAATCCCCTTATCGCTTTGGTTTGTAGCCTCGATCATTGCCATGATCGGCGCGGATTACGACGCCGTCGTCACCTGGATCCGATCCCCGCTCGTGGCCGCCTTTCTCATCCTGTTCGTCCTGTCCCTGTTCTACCACGCCCTCCTCGGCGTACAGGTGGTCATTGAAGACTATGTGCACAATGAGGGACTGAAAGTCGCCGTCTTGGTGGGGATCCAATTCATAATCTCGGCGCTTGTTCTCGTGGCCAGCATTGCGATTCTACGCATCGCGGTGGGGGGAGTGTAATTTGGCACCGGCCTATCCCATCGTCGAACACCAGTACGATATCGTCGTGGTCGGCGCCGGCGGCGCCGGATTGCGCGCCACCTTCGGCATGGCGCTAAAGGGCTTGACGACCGCGTGTATCACCAAGGTGTTTCCGACCCGTAGCCACACCGGCGCGGCGCAAGGCGGCATGAGCGCCGCGCTCGGCAACATGGGGCCCGACGACTGGCGTTGGCATATGTACGACACGATCAAGGGGTCTGACTGGTTAGGGGATCAGGATGCGATCGAATACATGTGCCGCGAGGCGGTGCCCGCGGTCATCGAGCTCGAGCACTACGGCGTTCCATTCTCCCGGACCGAGGACGGCAAAATCTACCAGCGTCCCTTCGGAGGGATGACCACGCATTACGGCGAGGGGATTGCCCAGCGTACCTGCGCCGCGGCCGATCGCACCGGGCACGCGATCCTGCACACCTTGTATCAGCAGGCGCTGAAGCACAACGCGGAGTTCTTTGTCGAGTATTTTGCCTTGGACCTCCTCATGGACGACGAGGGAGTCTGCCGCGGGGTCCTGGCCTGGAATCTCGATGACGGCACGCTGCACCGCTTTCATGCCCACGCCGTGGTGCTCGCCACCGGGGGTTACGGACGCGTCTACTTCTCGTGCACCTCCGCCCATACCTGCACCGGTGACGGCAACGCCATGGTGCTGCGCGCGGGATTACCGCTCCAGGACATGGAATTTATCCAGTTTCATCCGACCGGGATCTACGGATCCGGTTGTTTGATCACCGAAGGCTCGCGCGGCGAAGGCGGCTATCTCACCAATTCAAAAGGCGAACGGTTCATGGAGCGTTATGCGCCGAACGCCAAGGATCTGGCCTCGCGAGACGTCGTCAGCCGTTCCATGACCATCGAGATCCGGGAAGGGCGCGGCGTGGGGCCGGAACGGGATCATATCTTCTTGCACCTGGAGCACTTGGGAGCGGACGTCATCCACGAGCGTTTGCCCGGCATCGCGGAGTCGGCTAGGATCTTCGCGGGGGTGGATGTCACTAAGCAACCGATACCGGTGATCCCCACCGCGCACTACAACATGGGCGGGATCCCGACCAACTATCACGGCCAGGTCGTGACGCTCAGGGACGGCGATCCCGATGCGCTCGTGCCGGGTCTCATGGCCATCGGCGAGTGTGCTTGCGTCTCCGTCCACGGCGCGAATCGGCTGGGGTCCAATTCGCTGCTCGATCTCATCGTGTTCGGACGCGCGGCGGCCAACTACTGCGCCGCCCATATCCAACCCGGACAGGCCCACAAGCCGCTGCCCGAGGGAATTACCGAAGCCGTACTGACACGCTTCGATCGACTGCGTCACGCGCAAGGATCGCGCCCGACCGCGAAGATCAGGCTGGACATGCAACGCGTGATGCAGAACCACGCGGCGGTTTTTAGGAGCGCGGAGCTGCTCGGCGAGGGAATGCATAAATTCAAATCCATCCGAGAGTCCTTTTCCGAAGTGCGGGTATCGGATCGTTCTCTCATCTGGAACACCGATCTGGTGGAAACCTTGGAGCTTGATAATCTGCTGGGACAGGCGATGGTGAGTATCGGCGCGGCTAATAACCGCACCGAGAGCCGGGGCGCGCATGCGCGCGAGGATTATCCTCGACGCGACGACGAGAACTGGCTCAAGCACACGTTGACCTGGCTCGATGAACGCGGCGAGGCGCGTTTCGACTACCGGCCGGTGCACCTGCGTACGCTCACGGATGAAGTCGAGGTCATACCGCCCAAAGCGCGCGTGTACTGAGAGCTTGTGAATAAATCTGCTGCGCAGCCCGCCCGCTTCGTTGCGCGGTGCTCGGAATCCTCATGTATTTCCACATACACTGCGGTTCCTGCGCGCCGTGCGCCTCGCGGGCGTACTTGCTCGCGACGATTTCTTCACAAGCTCTGACGATATCAACAACCTGATCGGCGAGGGACAGCGATGCGTGCCATGAAATTGCCAATCCTTGAGAATATCAAGGCGGGAAAACGATTAACCGCGCCGGCCGGCGCGCGGCGGGTCAAACGTTTTAAGCTCTACCGCTATGAACCGGATTCCGGTAAGCCGCCGCAATTGGATAGTTTCGATATCGATCTGACCCGCTGCGGCCCGATGGTGCTGGATGCGCTTATCTACATTAAAAATGAGCTCGATGCCACGCTGACCTTCCGGCGCTCCTGCCGCGAGGGCGTGTGTGGCTCGTGTGCGATGAATATCGATGGCTCCAATACGCTGGCGTGCACCAAGGCCATCGATGACGCCGAGATGGACGTTTCTGTTTATCCCCTGCCGCACCTGCCGGTGATCAAGGATCTGGTGCCCGATATGACCCATTTTTATGCCCAATACGCCGCGATCAAACCCTGGTTACAGGCGGACACGCCGCCGCCCGCCCGCGAGCGCTTGCAAACCAAGGAAGACCGCGCCCAACTTGACGGGCTGTATGAATGTATTCTCTGCGCCTGTTGCTCGACGGGTTGTCCGAGTTATTGGTGGAACGGTGATCGTTTTCTCGGGCCTGCTATTCTGCTTCAGGCCTACCGCTGGATCGTCGACAGCCGCGACGAAAACACGGGTGAGCGCCTCGATGCGCTCGAAGATCCGTATCGCCTGTACCGCTGCCATACGATCATGAATTGCACCAAGGCCTGCCCCAAAGGCCTCAACCCGGCGAAGGCGATCGGGGAGATCAAGAAATTGCTGCTGACGCGAGCGCTGTGAGACCCGGTTAAGTTCGTGGCTTCGATCAACCGGCTCCGATGGCGCTGCCGGCGCGGGATGCGCGAGCTCGATATCGTCCTTGAAAGATTTCTCGACCGCCGCTATCACCAGCTTGCCGAAGCCGATCAACTTCGCTTCGCCGAGTTGCTCGACCAAGCGGACCAAGACATCCTGGCGTGGTTGCTGGGAACATCGCAACCAGGTGATCCGAGATCCTTGAAGCTGATCGACGAGATCCGATCGACCTCAGGCGAGGTGTGATCGGCGATTCACCGAACTGGAGATGCTCAGCGGAGAATGTCCGGCGTGTTCGGCCAGAGGTTAGGACGGAAGTATTCGCGCCCCCGCCCTTGAGTGAGCTCGGTGAGGTACTGAGTCAACCCAGTCTTGGTATTCCTCCAAATCTATACCCACCGAACCGAATAACGTGGCTTTGGGTCCTCTCCGGCACCCTGAAGCCATCGCGCATCTGGTTTCCATGTACCGTTCGGCTCCTCGCGCCGACGCGTCTCCACCACTACATGGTCCTTATGGATAAGGAGAAGGTTGTACTGTAGCGGATAGCCTGGGACCCACTCGCGGATCGGAGCGCCAAAGGTGCCGGCGCTGATGATCTCCATCCTTCGCCCGCCAGGCGTTTGATCATATCGGAACAGGCTGTTCGTCGATTTATGTATCTGCCCATGGAGACCGATACGAAAACCGGCCGCGGCCAGTCGCTCGATGAACCCATGGTCGACGATACGATCTTCTGCCGCACTGCTCAGGGGATGGTGCCAGACGGCAAATTTGAGGCAATCATCATAGACTCCTTCTCGACGGATCCGGTTAAGCGCATCGTTGACGGCATCAGGATGTATACCGGCTCTAGCCTTGAAGTGGTGATCGATCTCCCAAGCGGAGTTGAGGCCGATTACGAGCAACCGATGGGCGGGGAAGTGATGCAGAGTTGCTTGTTCACGATACAGTTCGGGATAAGGTTGTCCGGTTAGCCGTTGATAGAAATCGGCAAAAAAGGCAAATCGACGGCGATAGCCTGTGTCGTCGCGCACCTCTACGAGGTTTCCCTCTTCAAAGAACGCACCGTCCTTCAGCGTCGCGCCACAATCTCCACGCCGCTTCGGCGTGTATGCCTGCGTTGCCAGGTCCCAGTTGAGGTCATGGTTCCCCGGCACGATCACCAGCGCTTGCTGGGACATATCAAACTCCTCGCGAAGCAGACCAATGAACTGTTCCGCAGCCTGGTACTCTTGTTCTGTGGAATAGTTGGCGACATCGCCAGACAGGATTAGCCCGCCCAATCGATTACACCGAAGCTCCTGGACCAAATCCTCCGCGAGCTGACCATGCCAGCGCTGAGCGTCTTCCACCGTGCCGAAATGGAGGTCGGATAGGTGGAGGATCCTTGTCGGCCGCTCAACGGTGTCACTTGCGCCTAGGCTGCGCATTTTCGATACCATCTGTGGCAGGACTGGCGCTCCGCCCTGGCAACGGATGATCGTATCCGCCAAACCAGTGACATTAGTGGGCAAGGCGGGGAAATAGAAGGCCGGGTTCTGGCCGCCGACGACCGCCGCGCCCTCATCCCAAACACGCAGTAGGTAGTCCAGATCGGCGTGCTCGCCCTCAGCGAGGGGACGGCCAAGGTAGGCAGCGAGAAATTCGTCGGCCTTTTCGCTGTCACCTTGCTTGGAGAAGATTAGTGCGTTAAGCCAAGCATTAGGACTTCGTTCATCCAGCTGAATCTTACCGCGGAACCTCGCTAGCGCCTCCGCTGCTTCTACTGGATGGCCGGCACATAGCCAAGCAAAGCCTTCTTGCGCCGCAAGGTCGATAAACATTGGAAAGGCCGTGCGCCTTGATGCCGCGCTCTGGGCCGCTACTTCCCAGGCACCGCGCACTAGTTCGCGGAGAACTTCGGCCAGCGCCCGCTGCGACGGATCCAGCATAATGGGACCCGTCCCACGTAACAGTGCATCCAGTTGCGTCCCGTCACGTTGCATGTTCAAGATGTAGACGAAAGACAGCGCGAGCCGGTGCCGGCTGTAGCCGACTGGGCTTGCGTCGAGCCCCAAGCGCAACCAGTCCAACGCCTCGGCCATCTGGGACCTCCTCGTCAGCAATCCCGCGAGCGACTGATAGAGCGAAAAAAGGTTTTGGTCCGGAGACACCCGCGCGATGCCCTGCTTCAGCAATTCGATGGCTTCCTCCACCTGGCCCGCGCGCTCTGATACCTCCGCCGCGCACTGATAGAGCGAGAATAGGTTTTGGTCCGGAGACACCCGCGCGATGCCCTCATTGAGCACTTTAGCGGCTTCGTCAACCTGGCCCGCGCGCTCCAGCATCTCGGCCGCGCATTGATAGAGCGAAATAAGGTTTTGGTCGATGCCCTTCTTCAGCAATTGGATGGCCTCCTTACCCCGGCCCGCGCGCTCCAGTATTTTCGACATCGCATGGTATAGCATGGCATCAGGGCCGACCTGTCGCATCCCCTCATTAAACGTGCCACGACTGCAGGAGCGTCGCCAAACTCATCTTCCAGACGCATACGAAACAGCCAAGCATCCGCGGGAGAGCGCGGGCCTGTGCCCTTCCGTGCCTGTTCCAGCGCCCGTTGCCGATCATTCGGGCGATCACGCTTCAGCAAGAGTCGGGCGAGGTAATAGTGGAGTCCCAAGGCGCCGTCATCTTTGAGCAGTGCAGAGAGTAGGTTGATGCGCTCCTCCAGATCTTCCGCATCGTCGGGAACCGGGGTATTCCATCCCATTTTCTGTCGCACATAATTCTCGAAGCGCCCCACGACCTCGCCGAGTGCCTCCTTGCTATCCGACTGGGTGTAGTGATAGCGCGCCTCAACGAAGGAGCCCCCCAGCCGCGTCACCGTACCCACGATTTCGCGCGCGCGGAAATGACGGCTGTAGTGATCGCCGGCAATGCGATTGGCGCGTGCCCTGTCGGCAGGCGACAAAGCCTGTAATAAGGTATCGCGCAATACGGGGTGCATCACGTAAAGGTCACGGCCGCGCCGGAGTTCCAACATGAAGCGGGCGATCAGTTCGTCACGCACTGCTGCCACGTCCTCGCCCGGGTCGGCTACCGCCGACAGTGCGTGTTTGTCGAAGGGACGCCGAAATACCGCCAGCCGCTCGACAAATCGCTGCTCCGACTTCGCTAACCCTTCTTTGGCTCTGGAGAGAACCCTCTCCTCGAATCTCCTTATGAAGTCCAGTGAAACGAATCGGTCTCGGGCTTCCCAGGCCTCAGGCTCTTCCTCGATGAGATCGTCCAGCGTTTCGTTATCAAGTCGGCTGACCAAGAGGTTCATCGCACGCGGGTTGCCGCCCAGCCATTGCGCGATATCGCGGCGACGATGCTCAGGGAGCGCCTCGGGTATTCCTTTTTCCGTCACTACTCGAGTCAGGAACTCGGCGCCGTCTTCCGGGTTCAACCCCGAAAGGCTCTTGATCTCGCAGCGCTCGGCCCAGCGCTCGGTGGCATCGACTTCGCGGCTGGTGAGAAGCAGCAGCCGTCCAGGGATCGGTCCTAGTTGTGCCATCCGAGCGAGCCGACTTGCCAATGGACTGGCGGGAGAACCGGGTCGCTCGAAAAAGCTCCTCTGCAGTTCGTCAACCACAATTAGTGTCGGCCGCTGGAGCAGGCGTAACAAGCCGCGATCGCTCAAATCGTTCGCAAACTCAGACTCTCCTTTCACATCCAAAGCCTGGGCAAGTTCCAAATAGAGGTCGTCGACCAGGCCGAGCCGGCTCTCCGGACACTCGACTGAACGGCGAGTGAGTTATTCCTCTCCTTTTGGATTCGCTGAACCAGGACTTCCGCGACGTGGTTTTTCCCGACGCCCGGGAAGCCTTGGATTACGCAGACAGCAGGACCGTTAAGCCACCAATCCTCCGCCAGCCAGTTCAAGAGATCGTTGTGCACCTTACCAATAATGTCGAGCATACCTATGCCTTCTTTCCTCGATGACAAAAATGATCGGATCGCGGCCGCAACGTTTTTGTCTTCTGGGCAGATAAGACACAAAACCCCATCCGTCTGTGACCCTTTATCTTCCGAGCCACTCCAGCAGCGGCCCACGATACGCCATGCTTTCGCGGGCGATTTTCAGCAGGTCTTCGGTTAATTTGTAGTAGATGATGGTAGCCATAGTGTCACCTTTCTCTTGAAGGATTTCTCGATCTTCGCTACCACCAGCTTGCCGAAGCCGAACAACTTCACTTCGCCGAGCTGCTCGACCAAGCGGACCAAGACATCATGGGGTGGTTGCTGGGAACATCGCAACCAGGTGATCCGAGATCCTTGAAGCTGATCGACGAGATCCGATCGACCTCAGGCGAGGTGTGATCGGCGATCCGACAGGTGCATTTCGCGCTGCTCGTCCAACCCGTCTCGGATAAGGCTCCACACCATGCGCAATTCGGGGGCTTCCGACATTGTAGGTCTCTGTCCGGTCATCACTGCACCGTCCAACAGATCATGAAGAGAGAGCCGGCCTCAGGTTTCAAAGAACGCATCCATGGTTAGCGCCAGTCCGGGAAACGCCCTGAGAACGGTCTTGTCTGCGGTCACCAGGGGGACCGAGAGCGCCGAGGCGAGTGCGACAAACTCGCAGTCATAAGCGGACAGCGGCGACTTCTGGGCCACATCGAAAACCCGAGCGCTTGAAAGCAGATGCTCGCCGGGCTCAAGCGCCTCTTCGATGGCTTCCATGACGCGGGTGATCTGTGCCCGCGAGAGGCTGCCGTCGCGGAGGTAGCCGGTGAGGATGCTGCGCATCTCAGAACGCCACAGAACTGGCACATGCCAATCCGGATCCTTGGCGCGGACGCGTTGCGCCGCGGCCGTTAGCGGGCCATTCAGCCAGCAGTAGGCGATGACGTTGCTGTCAACGACGATCACGCGCGGCCCTGGCGCTTGTAGCGGGTGACCTTTGCGTGCTCGACGCGGGGCAGCCGCGACGTGAACGCCTTGAGCATCGTGGCGTAGCGATCGGGGTCCAAAGCCGGTGCGGTGAAGTCGCTCTCCAGTCTCGCAAGGATTTCGCTGTTCAGGCTGCGGCGGTTGCGCTCCGCGCTCCGCTTCAGCCGGCCGTGGAGGTCTTCGGGAATGTTTTTGAGTGTCAGCGTAAGCATAAGCTGGTCCTTGGAACCATAATGGAACCATCGCAGGTTAGACCGGCCTGTGCAGGCGGTCAACCCTGCTTGTTCATCCCAAAGCCCAGCGCACAGTGAACAAGCTGGCCACGGTCGTTGTCTGTACGAGCCTGCCCTCGATTTTTGCGATCGACTCGTCGCGCTGCTGGTGTGGCCTACGATTTGCCTTAAGTGTATCAAAACGAAGTGGAATAAAACCGGCTCGAAATCCGGCGGTGCGGACTGACCTGAACCAGAGCGTCGCGCCGAATCATCTGCGTTTAGCGTTGTGCTGAATCTATAATGCCATACCCGCCGCAAGACGGGGACGGAAAGTCACGGGTCTTGCCCCCCAAGACAGCCGGACCGCCGAGGGTGGCCATCGTCAGGGTCACGTGAGGCGGTACGGCTTTTTTGTTGCCTCCTCTTTCGAATATTCGTGTCTTGAACAGGGGCCCTCATTGGGGCTTGGGGATTAGGAGGAAGGAAAAATGAAAAGATGCCTGTGGAACGCGCTTGTTTTCTGGTCTTATCGCTGGCGCAACCTCTGGCGCGGGCGGCAGAAGTGTCCTACACAGTCACCGATTTAGGACAAATCAACCCTACCGCTATCAACGATGCTGGCCAGGTGACAGGCCATGCCGACTTTGCTGGCCAAACGCACGCTTTTCTATACAACGGTAGCATAACCCTTGACCTCGCTTGGTGGTAACCCGCGTAACCCGCGTAAGGCGGAACCGCTCTGCGGGTTCCGCCGAATGGAACCAGGGATCGCACGGTGTTGATTCGGATGGATTCCCGTTGCCTGACGGGGCATCGACATGGGTGTTTGGCGGATCTACCATTAGCATGGAGCGTTATGCCGGACTATCGACGTTTTCGGGCGCCGGGCGGTACTTATTTCTTCACGCTCGAAGGTCCGGATTGCGAAGGGGGAGCGGGGAATATGGCAGCGGCGCTTCTGGGAGCACGTCATTCGTGACAAGGCCGATTATGCCCGGCACGTCGATTACGTACATTGGAATCCCATGAGGCATGGGTGGGTGCGGCGGCTGGTGGATTGGCCTTATTCCTGGTTCCACCGCTACGTTCGTCTGGGTGTGCTGTCGGTCGATTGGGCCGGTGGGAGGCCTTGCCGAACGGAAATGAATGAAGATTGAATGAGGTGCGCGATGCGCATCCTATGAATTGAGAGGCGATGCAAATGAAATTCACACGAATTACGGTGAATCCAAAACAGATGGGTGGCGTGCCCTGTATCCGCGGCTTGCGTATTCCTGTTGCCACGATTATGGGGATGGTTGCCGATGGTATGTCTGAGGAAGGGATCCTTAAGTCATTCCCCGATCTGGAACGCGAGGACATACGCGAGGCGTTGCATTATGCCGCCGAAGCGGTACAAGAACGCGAACTTCCAATGGTAAACGTCGTGTGAGATTTCTCGTGGATAACGCGCTATCGCCTCTCGTCGCCGAAGGGCTGCGGCGGGCCGGCCATGAGGCAAGCCACGTGCGCGATTACGGGATGGCGGCGGCAGAGGATGAGGCCATCTTCGAACTTGCCGCGCGCGAGGAGCGAGTGATCGTGTCGGCGGATACCGATTTTGGCATGTTGCTCGCCCTATGGCAGGAAACCAAGCCGTCAGTAATTCTCCTGCGGCGCGTATCGCAACGACGTCCGGCAGAGCAAGTACCGCTCTTGCTCGCCAACTTGCCGAACATAGCAGACTCCTTGGAGCAAGGTAGCATTGTTGTTTTCGATGAAAAACGAATTCGCATCCGTCCCCTGCCTATTGGAGGCGATCGGCCATGATTGACAATAATACCGAGCTCGCGAGCAAGCGTTACAATATTTCCCGAGGCATCTGGATTACGTGTGGAGGTGTGATCGGCGCTGCGATGAAATCATTTCGCGCTGCTCGTCCAACCCGTCGGCCAGAAAAAGAAGATCGGGCGCGCGCGGACCTCGAGACTAACGAATAGATGCCCGGCAACGTGCTCGAGCAGCGGCGAGGTCTTAAGCCGCAAGCGCTGCTTGATATCGTCCGCGAGCGCTTCCGGCCGGGTGACCCGAATACCCGGCGGAAGCTCTATCAAGAACTGCACCTTCCCTTGCTCAATCGAGGGCATGCCGGCGACGCTGGCCTCGATCCCATAGTTTCTCAGGATCTCAACCAGCATCTTGCCCAGGTTCACATAGTTATGCGCCGCGCTTGCAGGGTCCACGCTGACCGGCAACCCCGTGGGCAGCACGCCGGCGGCGCGTCCGATCAGATGTTTCACATGCCGCTGCAGCCTATCCAGCCGGGCTATGTCGATCGCCGTTTCCTGGCGCGCCGGCGAGAAGGAGATGAGGCGCAGCATCCCCTTGCGTGCGCGCGGCGCCGGGTAGGACGCGTGTGTTAACAGGCGATAGAGACACGCCTGCTCGATGCCCTCCCCGTCCGTATTGAGACAAAGTTCGACCGCGCAATACGACTCGGCGCCAGGCGTGAGCCAAAGCGCTTCCCGGATATCCGTGATACGGACCGCGTCGGTCCAGCCGGGCTCGTGCAGCTCAAGCTCCGTCGCCAAGCCGATTTTATTGAATAGTCCGGCCTCGGGCACGCGTCCCCGCGCGCGGTAGCGCTCCCAAAGCGCGTCCACGCTCCAGGTACAGAGGTTTTGGACCGCTTCCCAAAACAGACACACCTCCGTGGCGGCGGGATCCAAATCGGCTCGCTGGCGCAGCAATCTCGGCGCGACGCACCGCCGATAGGCGTGCTCGATGAGCTTCTCTTGCCAGCGTTCCCGATCTAGATCTTCATCGCCCAAGATCGCCGTCCAGTGGCGGCTCCGCCCCTGCCCGAGCAACTCATCCATCACCTCGATAAATAAGCGCGCCAGGAGCTGGGTCGACGCGCGCTGCTCGACGCCGCTATCGAGTAGCACGGCGCGAACCTGCGGCATGGTCAAATACACAGCCATAAGGCTAGGCGGGGCTCTCCGCCGCGGCTACCTTCTCGAAGATCACCAAGGGCGGTCCCTGCAAGATCCCGAACTGATCGAGATGGCCCGCGGCACAGGCGGCTATCGTTTCGGCATCCCGGTGCAGCCGTTCGGCGGCCTCATCCACGCGGACGATCCGTTCCTGTTGCACCAATTCCAACAGCTCATCGTAAATCGCCTCGCGTCCGATCAAGCGGCGCTCGGGCGTGAGACCCTCCGCCAAATCAGCCACGGACGACGGCAGATGGGCTTTAAACCATTCTTCCACGGCGCCCGGGCCGATTCCCTCCCCGCGCTTGGCGAGGTCCCCCGCCTTGGCATCCGAGAGCAGGCTGCGGAATGCTTCGATCGCCGCCAACCCCTCCGCGGAGGGGCGCAGCAAAGTCACCTCGCGTTGGGTGAGCGCATCCAAGTGTTCCTGCGCTTTCTTGGCGTGCTGCGAAATCGCCAAGCGGCTATCCCGGACCACGACCAGATTGGCGATCCGCCCCTGTTCCACCGCCGCGCGAAGCTTCGCCAGGCGCGCAGTCAACGGATTACCAACCTGGTTACAAAAACTGATATACAGCCGCCCGGCATCGGCCTCGAAGATGAGATCGGCGTATTTGTGGCCGGCGTCCACGACCTGCTTACCGCGCCCCAGGAGCGCGAGTACCAGCGGTAATCCGTGCGCCAAGGTTTCGTCCATCTGATGGGAATGACTCGATCGCAGCGCTTGCCCGTACTCGAGAGTGTATTGAAGCGCCAAGAATTCCTCCAAGGAGGTCGCCGGCTGCGCTTGGCCGTGGCGCCATTTCTCGAACTCGTCCTCGCAAAACGAGATCAACTGGCGCGGAGTACAGGCGGGATTCCCCTCCATGAATTCCGCGATGCGGTTCGGTTTGAGCGGCCAGAGCTTGTTCGACTGACCTTTGCGCATCTTGGCCACCGCCGGCGCGGAATCCAAACGCATCGGGATCAAGCGTTGTGCCTCCTCCACGGAGAGTGGTTTGAGCAGACCGGCCTTTTCGGCCAGCCGGTCCATGTCGGCGCCCCGAATGATCTCATCGAGCTTGTCCAGAAACGCCGTCTGCACGCAGGAAAGCAACAAGGTGTTGCGTGTCTTGTCGCGAAGCGAGCTGACCATTCGGCCAAAAGCATACAGGCCCTCCACGTCGTCGGGGGACGTTTGCAGCGCTTCCACCTGATCGAAACAGAGCACCAGCGGCGTATTGGAATCCGCGAGCCGGCTCACGGCGCAGACCAAATCGAGCGCCTGCTCCTCGGGATCCTCGTCCTCGGGCGGCGGCACCAAGCCCAGATCCCGCATCACGCCGTCCGGCAGTACCCCATCGTGCAACCAATCGCGTACGTTCCGCCGATGGCGCCCCAAGGCCAAATAGCGCAAAATCGCACTGAGGTTTCTGCCGAGCGCCGCTTGCTCGTCGAGGCGCTCGATCATGGCTTCTATTTCCTGCTTCGCGCGCCCGGCCTCATCGGTTTTTCCGAACAACCACCAGCGCCGCGGCTTCTGGGGCTGGCGCAGATCGATCCACCATTTCTGGGCTTTCTTCCGGTCCTTGAGAAACTGCGCGAAGCGGTAGAGGAGCAATTGCTCGAGTTGCGACATCCCCAGGCGCGTGGGGCGGAATAGATCGGCCGCAAGGGTGCGGCGGAGATGGCGGCACAGCATCCTGGCACCGGCGCGCAGACGCACGGCGATGAACAATACGTTCGGGGGGAGGGGCACGGGCACCGTCGCGGCCATGTCACTCGGCACGCCGTTGAGCTTGGTGCGAACGCGCGCGAGCAGATGGGTTTTGCCGCTCCCCGGCAGCCCGTGCAGGAGCACGGATCGGCTGCCGCCGGATCGGCGCACCTGTTCGAGCACCTCACAACAAAGCTCGAATACTCCAGCGTGGATCATCGGTACATCGGATTGCGGCGCTTGCCAGGCATCGGTGACAATGGACTGGGCAAAAGGATTAATGATATCCATGACGAGCGTTATTCTTTGAAGGAGATCCCGTTATAGTAATTGCCGCGGCCATCCGTGACCATCGCTTTGCGCTCCGATTCGGTGAGGCTCGCGGGAAAATCGTGGCGAAACAACCATACCCTTCCGTCTTTCGCGAGCCGCAGGAGCGCCCGGTCGAAAGCCGCGTGCTCGTGCGCGAAGCGTGGTTGCGTGCCGCGTAGCTCACGGGTCGAGACCAACCCGCCGTGGCGAAGATCCGCGCTCAAGCGCCGCAATTGCTCCAAGATCTGGTGCTCGAGATCCTGTTCCGTGACCGCACTGTCAACGCTCGGCGAGACTCCCTCCGGTGCCGGCCCGCCGTAAAGTACGCTCTCTTCCAATAAGGCCCGCGCCGCGGCATAGATCGCGGAGCGTGTAAGCCCGCAGGCCTCAAGCTTGAGGCTTTCCTCCACGATGGCTTGAACCAAGCGCTCAATCAAGCTACTCAGATAGGCTTTGGGATCGGGCGGCCTGGCGCTCAGGCGCACTGAGCGGCTGCCCGGAGCGCGCGGTAGCTCATGCAGCCTCCCCACCCGCAGCAGCCTTTCGATACGCTCTCGCAGCTCGGTCTCGGAAGCGTCCCCCAGGCGTCTGGCCACGCGGCCTCGAAGGGTGTGAATGGGAAGCGCCGCGGCGCGAAGCTCACGTTCGATGATGGCGTCGAGGTAATGGCCGCGGTCGCGGTCCCAGTAGCGGAAGCCCTCGCCGCGGAGCGGCGCGTAACGGAATACGGTTCCGAGTCGGAGGTGGCTCGCCAGCAGCGCCTCAAGCTCCTCGGCCGGCAGATCATGAGGCTTACGCAGACCTGCTTTTAGCTTGGACACCGGCAGCGGATCGGGACTCGCCGCGAGCACGCTCAGGATGGCCGCCTCAATGTCGCTCCGGTCCGTATTGGCCGCCGCATCGGAACACGCCCTCGCATCCCAACTCATGTCGCTCAATAGTGCATCCTCAGAGTTTGTGAAAAAACCTACTGCATTCGGGATCTCGCATTCCGGCGGTGCTCGGAATCCTCATGTATTTCAACATACACTCCGGTTCCTGCGCTCCGGCGGAATGCGACCTCCCTTCGCTCGCGACGGTTTTTTCACAAACTCTCGCCTCACGAAATCGCATCGTCCCCGGGGCAACTCGATCGCCAAGACTACGGTATCGCATCGCCCCATAGCAATTCACGCAGTCCGGACGATCTCCGGAGCGTGCGTTCGATGGCCTGCATGAAGGCGCGTTCGGTGCTCCAAATCGTTAGCCCCTTCCTAGCCCGCGTGATCGCGGTGTAGATGAGCTCGCGCGTCAAGAGCGGCGAGTCAAGCTCCGGCAAGATCAGCACCACCCGCCCGAACTCGGATCCTTGGCTTTTATGCACCGTCATCGCGAATACCGTCTCGTGGCCGGGTAAGCTCTCCGGGCTGAACGTGCGCGAGGAACCTTGCTCGCTTATGAAGCCAACCTTAAGCTCGCGGCCGCCCCTAGGGTCGCGCTCGACGATCCCGATGTCCCCGTTAAAGAGCTTGAGTCCGTAGTGATTACGGATCACCATCACCGGGCGGCCGAGGTACCAGGTCCGCCGCGCATCGATCAATCGCGCCGTACCGAGCACCTCCACGATGGCGGTCTGAACGGCCTCAACCCCCGCCGGGCCGGCACGCTGCGGGCACAAGATCCGAAATTCGTTGAAAGCCGAGTGAACGCGCTCGGGCTCGGCGCCCTCGCGGACCAATCGCAGGTACTCGCCATAGCCGTCAACGATGGCTTGTGCTTGCTGCCGGATCATGGCGCGCGGATCTCGCGTCTCGCGCCATTCAATGCCCGCGGCGCCAGCGCGCAAGATCGAGAGGGCCTCCTCGGCGCGGCCCGCCGCCACAGTGCGGGCGAGCCTGCCGATGCCGCTCTCGGCATGGAATCGGACACTGTGCTCCAGGCGGACCAGCGAGTCGCGCAACGGCGGACCCGCCGGTATGCGGGGAACGGCCACGGCGGTCATCGCGCTGATGCGTTCGGCGAAATCCTGTGAGTAGCCCTTTGGCCCGGAACAGATGTCACCGAAGACCGCGCCGGGTCCGACCGAGACCAACTGCTCCTCATCGCCTAAAAGGATGAGCCGCGCGGGAGGGGGCAAGGCCTCGAGCAACTTGGCCATTAAGGCCAAGTCGATCATCGAGGCTTCGTCCACGACCACGACATCGAGCGGCAGCGGGTGGGCGCGGTGATAGCGAAAGCGTTCCGAATCCGTCCTAGCGCCCAGCAAGCGGTGCAAGGTGGCAACCTCGCCGGGTAGGCGGCCCGCTATTTCGGGTGTGATTGGCAGCCTCTCCTTGGCCGCGCGCATAGCCTCCTGGAGGCGCGCCGCCGCCTTGCCGGTCGGGGCCGCCAAGCCGATCCGAAGCGGCAAGCCGGCGCTGGTTTGATCCACAAGGAGGCACAAGAGTCCAAGCACCGCCGAGGTCTTCCCCGATCCCGGCGATCCGCTCACCACACAGAGGCTGCGCAGCACCGCCACCGCCGCGGCGACTCTTTGGCCGCTCGTATCGAGGGCGCCCTCGCGCGGGTACAGCCGGCCAATTCCCTGCCGCAGCGCCTCGAGGTTTACCCCGGCCGCCTCCTCCTTGGCGCGCTCGCTTAAAGCATCCGCGATCGTTTGTTGATAGCGCCAATAGCGATAGAGGTATAGCCGCGTGCCGGCCTCGAGAATCAAAGGACGATAGTCACCGGGCACACCCACGGTCGGGCTACTGCGCAAGGCATCGAGCCACGCCTCGAGCACGGGGACCATGGGCGCCTCGGGTGCATCCCAGAGCGGGCGGCCCGCATGCGCTTCGAGACTCGCACACGCATGCCCTTGAGCGGTCAGGGTACTGGCCAGCATCGCCGCGTAGGCGACTTCCGGCCGCTCGCGGCCGTCCAAGCGCGCGATCAACCCGGCAAAGTGGAAATCGATATCGGTGATGCGTTCCGAGCGATATAGCGATTCGAGCGCGCGCACCTCTACGCTCCTAGGAGACGACGCGCGCGGCGCGCACCGCCGCAAGTGGATCGCCGATGGCGCTAGCTCGGGCTCTCGAAGTCACGGGGCTAAAAAAATACACTACAAGAATGGCCGACGCAGTGCGTTTAATGCCTTTTCGTCAGCAACACCGTGGTGGTCATGATCTTGTCGGTATACGCCATCGCGAGGGCCGAGACTACGAACGTCATGTGAATGATCACCTGCCACATGATTGCCTTTTCGGGCAAATGCTCGGCATTGATGAAGGTCTTAAGCAGATGAATCGCTGAGATCCCGATCAAGGCCGTGGCCAATTTGACCTTGAGCACCCCAGCGCTGACGTGCGACAACCACTCGGGCTGATCCGGGTGGCTCTCGAGCGCGAGTCGCGAGACGAAGGTTTCGTAGCCGCCGATGATAACAATATTCAATAGATTGGCGATCATCACGACATCGATGAGGCCGAGCACGATGAGCATGATATCGGTGTCCGTCAGACGCCCGGCCTTGGCCACGAGATGGCTCAACTCGATCATGAACTGATAGACGTACACACCTTGGGCCACGACCAATCCCAGGTAAAGCGGCGCCTGCAGCCAGCGGCTCCAGAAAATGAAATTCTTGAGGACTTGTATCAACCGATGCATGTTCCGGATATTAACGGTCAAAGAATTTGCGGGCGAATTGTATCATCCTTGCCCGCGCCGGTGCGCCACGGAACGGGGGTAACTCCATTCATCGTCGCAGCGGTGGACAAGCCAAATCTGGCTCCCGTTCGAGTGCTTGAGAAGCTTGGCATGAATAGAACCAGTGAGAATCATATTCACGGTCAACCGATCCTATACTATGCGGTTTCCGCAAAGAGTTTCCGGGTCTTGCACAGAAAGGGCAGCTCGACGACGGCGCTTCGCTAAAATAGTGCGGCGGAAGTCTGGGACGTACCGGGCTCGCTAGCGAAGTATCCGTCAGAGGTCCTGGCGTTTTGCGCGGCGGGATAAAGCGATTCAGGTTCCTAAGCCAATGTCTAAACCAATGTACAAGGGGGCACTGAAGTATTTAGCGGGTCTTAGCGCCTTCACTTTGATTTATGTTGCTACGGCATGGTTTGGCTTGTGGCTGGTTCCGGATGTTCAGAACCATGTCACTCCCGTTCGGCCTCCTGCCGGTATCGCCCTGGGCGTGATCCTGGTTTTTGGCTACCGGTTTTGGCCGGGGATCGTGATCGGTGCGTTTGCGATAACGGCTTTTTCCGGCTTTCCCGTGAAGACCGCACTGGGTATCGGCGTGGGAAACACCCTGGAGGCGATGCTGGCTGCTTATTTGTTACATCGGGTCGGGGCGTTTCGCCGCGCGCTCGACCGCCTATGGGATGTCTTAGCATTCGTGGCCATGGCCTCCGTTTGTGCCGCCATCCTCGGCGCTACGATAGGAGCGGCTAGTCTATGGTGGGGCCAGGCAGTCGACCGCTCCACGGCCGTCCCGACCTGGTGGACGTGGTGGCTGGGTGATGCCATGGGGATGCTGTTGGTCACCCCGCTGCTCCTGACCTGGAGCCGTACGTGGCGCGAGGACTGGAGCTTCGCTCAGGTCCTGGAGGCCGCCGGTTTGCTCACGCTGCTGATCGTCTTGAGCATGCTTATTTTCGGCGGCTGGGTACTGCCCCCGCTCAGATACCCGCCCGAGTACCTGTTCTTTCCATTCGTCGCTTGGGCGGCGCTGCGGCTCGGGCCGCGCGGGAGCGCACTGACCATTTTCGCGGCGACCGCCATCACGATCTGGGATTGGGGGAGCGGTTTTTGGCCGGCGGCGGCAAAGGGCGACCTTGAAAGTCTCCTAGAGCTGCTGAGTTTCCTAGGCGTACTGTCAGTGACGGGAATGACGCTGGCCGCGGTAACGAGCGAGCACCGGGGGGCGGAAATGGCCCTCCAGAGGCGGACGACAGAATTAGCGCAACTGAATCTCGCGCTCAGTTCAGAGATCGTTCAGCGCAAGCGCGCGGAACGGCTGGCACGCGGCCAAACGGAGGCGCTGGCGAAGTCTTTAGTGTTTCTCGCTGCGGAACCGGATCTGGAAAAGTTTTGGGGGCATGCCCTGAAGGCGATGGTTGAGGAGCTGGAGGGAACGGGCGGTGGCTTGTGGTTTCCGGACTACGATGCGCGTGTCCTGCGCCTGTATCTTGAATGTGTCGATGGCCGGATCCGTACCGCTGCTGAGTCCGTGCATCCTGCGGCGCGTCAGTCTATTCCCTTCGCGGAAAGCCCGATGTCACTAGACCACGACGAGGGGAGCAGGGCCCGATTTTACAGTGAAGACAACCCTGCAATCCCGCCGGCCATGTCGAAGTATCTCCGAGCTATCGGCGCGAAAAGCCTGTTAAGCGTGTCCATGGTGGTCGGAGAACGGGCAATTGCCTGGATGACGGTTCGCAGCGACGAGGGGCGGCTGGCGGACCCGGATAGCACGCTAGGCTTCGCCGAAGCGCTCGCCCAACAGGCCACGCTCGCCATCCAGATGGCGCGGCTGAGCGAACAAGCACGCGAGTCGGCTGTGCTCGCCGAACGCAATCGGATCGCACGCGACATCCATGATACCCTGGCGCAAGGTTTCACCGGCGTGATCTTGCAATTGCAGGCCGCCGAGGATGCCTTGGTCAGCGGCGAGGCAGCGCCCGTGAAAACGCGTATCGCACGGGCAAGCGAGCTTGCGCGCAGCGCCCTCGCCGAAGCGCGCCGCTCTGTGCTGGCGGTGCGCCCTAGGGTTCTCGAAGCGCAGGCCCTGCCCACGGTGCTCGATACCATGGTCCGGAAAATGATTCGCGATACTCGCATAGTTCCCAAGGTCAGCGTGGTAGGCCAACCGACGCCGCTTGCGGAGGAGTGCGAGGATGAGATCATCCGCATCGTACAGGAGTCCCTGACCAATGCCATCAAACATGCCGACGCGAGCAGATTCGAGGTCAAGCTCATATTCGAACCGCACAGGACACAGCTACTGATCCTCGATGATGGGAAGGGATTCGACCCCACACTCCCTTGCGATGGATTTGGGTTGATCGGTATGAAAGAAAGGGCCGGACGAATCGGTGGCGAGTTGACCATAGCGAGCTCGCCCGGCAAAGGCTCCGAGATTAGGATCGCGCTGGGATCGGAGCAATATGATGCACTATGAATCGTTCATCCTCTGACGCACCGGGCGTGCCCCAGCCGGGATCCGCGTTGAGCAAGATTCGGATTCTGATCGCTGACGATCACCTCGTCGTTCGGGAGGGACTTGTAGCGATCCTGAACCGGCAAAGTGATATGACCGTCGTCGGCGAAGCCGGTAATGGCCACGAGGCGCTTAAACAGTGGCAAGAACACCGTCCGGATATCACCTTGATGGATCTGCGCATGCCCGAGATGTCGGGCGTAGAGGCCATCGAAGCCATTCGTAGAGAAGACGAAAAGGCCTTAATTATCATCCTGACGACCTACGATAGCGATGAGGATGTCTACCGCGGAATGCGAGCGGGCGCCGGGGCCTATCTCCTCAAGGACGCCCACCGCGAGGAACTGTTAACCTGTATCCGAGATGTCTATGCAGGCAAGACCGTCGTATCGCCCCGGGTCGCTGCAAAACTAGCCAGCCGCCTCCGTGAGGACGAGCTCACCCCCCGGGAGCTTGAGATCCTTACCTTAGTGGGCCAGGGCCTGAGCAACAAGCTCATCGCCCGGGCCTTGGATATCACCGAGGGCACCGTCAAGACGCACGTCAAGAACCTGCTCGAGAAACTCGATGCCACGAGCCGGACGGAGGCCTTAGCCGTGGCCGCACGACGTGGGCTGATCACGCTTTAGTTGCCGACCGGCCTTCTGCTGAAAGAGCGTTTGTCCTCTCTCTAAAGAGGTAGCTGTGGCTCTACCGCAAGAGAGGGATTGCTCTCTTGCTTTAGCCGTGCTTTGAGATGCAACTTTCACCGGATGGCTCTTGGCCGACCTGAGCGCGATACTGCATTGCCCATCCGCCAGATAAGTACATTCGACACTTTGATTCCGGCTACGCCGGGTTAGCGTTCTAAGCCGGGATATTCGCCCTATGAACAGGAACCGTTGGGTAATGGTTTTCGCGGCTGCCGTCATCCTGGCCGGGGTTACGGTTTGGTTCGTTCCCGGCTTACTGCCGGCCTCCTACC
>JBOIDF010000011.1:0-62918 GCA_050740455.1 Gammaproteobacteria bacterium
TACATGCTTTCCTCCCTCTACTGTTGTTGTGGTACAAGGTTATAGTAATCATTCCGTTGGTTCAAGATAGGTCCTCGTCAAATATGTTACATATCCGCAACAAAAAACTAGCTTTTTCAGGGTACGGATATCAAAACGTCGGGGCCGTCATGGTTCGATCTCAGGGCGCATTAAACCCTCAATCGTCGCGAAACCGCAAAGCGTACGTAGGGGTCGAGTCTCCCGCCTGGGCGTGTCGTTGCTAAGCTTAGTCGTGTGATCAAGATGGTGTGAGAGATGGGTCACTTGACCCCTCAATCAATCCGGATCTCGCTAGCGTCGTAAGTTGGTTGCGGGTACCGCATGTTCAACCCTTGAAGGGTGTCTACCACGATCGCGGCCACCACGAGATTGCGATACCACTTGTGATCGGCGGGAACGATATACCAGGGCGCCCAAGCGCTGGCCGTCTTGCTGATCGCATCCCCGTAAGCCCGCATGCACGCGGGCCAGCGCTTGCGATCCTTGAGATCATCGGGGTTGAATTTCCAGCGTTTATCCGCATCGTCCAGGCGCGCCTGCAAGCGCGACTTTTGTTCGCGCTTGCTGATGTGTAGGAAGAATTTGATGACGATAACCCCTTCCTCATGAAGCATCCTTTCAAAGTGATTGATCTGGGCGAAGCGCCTGTCCCAAACCCGCGCCGGGACCAGCCGGCGCACGCGCGCGGCCACCACATCCTCATAATGGCTGCGATTGAAGATCACCATTTCGCCGCGGCGCGGCACCTGTTTGTGCACCCGCCAGAGGTAATCGTATTCACGTTCTTCTTCGTTGGGGACCTTGAAACTCACCACCCGAAGTCCTTGCGGATCCACGTCTCGGAAGACCTTTCGAATCGTACCATCCTTACCCCCGGCGTCCATCGCCTGCAAGACGATTAATAGCTTGTGCTCGTGGCTCGCGTAGAGCCGATCCTGGAGCTGGCCGAGGTCCCGAGTCAGCACCGAGAATCGCGCCTGGGCGCGTGCCTCATTAGCGTCACAGCCGCTGGTGTCATCGGGGTCCCAAGAGTTGAGATCGACGTCACTGCCCGATCGCACCCGGTAGCGGCCAACAAAGCGCCGGTTCTCAACCACGATGCTTGCTTACCCTCTGAAGTTCGGAGTCCGAGTAAAAAACCGCTTGATAGGGGATAGTCTAAGTCGTTTTACGAAGAGCGAAGGGGCTTGCGCATGGCCCGGCTACTCCAGCTTACTTTACCTTCGATCTTCCCGCACGTCATCCAGCAGGACAACACTTGCTCAGCCTGCTTCCCGCGGACGAGGATTACCGCTTAACCGTGACCGCGAAGCACAGAAAGTAACGTGGGATAAGCGGGAATTTTTACTCCGGCCTCCAACTGCGCGCGGATAGGTTAAGCCGCGGCGGGACTCAAGAACGACGCGAACACCTCGGCGCAGCGCCGCCAGGAAAACACCCGCGCATAGTCGCTGCATGCCTTGCTGTCGAGCTTGAGCGCATCGAGCGCGGCTTGGCGCAAGTCTTCATTCAAGAAGCCGGTCTGGTTCGGCACCACGACATCGATGGGCCCTGTCACGGGATAGGCCGCCACCGGAACGCCGCAGGCCATCGCCTCTAGCAGCACCAGACCAAAGGTGTCGGTGCGGCTAGGAAACACGAAGACGTCGGCGGCCGCAAGGTAGGAGGCCAGCTCCTCGCCGCGCTTCCATCCGACAAAGCGCACCGCGGGATAACGTTCCCTCAAGTCCGGCAGGTCGGGGCCATCACCGACGACAAACTTGCTGCCGGGAAGGTCCAATGCCAAGAACGCTTCGATGTTCTTCTCCACCGCCACCCGGCCGGTATACATCGCGATCGGCCGCGGCGCATCCAGGAAGCCCTTCGGGCGTGGCCGGAACAGATCGGTATCGACACCCCGCGACCACACCACCACGTTCTTAAAACCATGGGCAAGGAGCAGTTGTTGGACCGAGCGCGTGGGGACCAGCGTGCAGGTGGCCAGGCCGTGAAACCAGCGCAGGTAGGCGTAACTCCAGGCGATGGGAATCGGCGCGCGCATGCGGACGTATTCGGCGAATTGCGTGTGGTAGGAACTGGTGAAGCCTAGCCGCCGGCGTTTACAGTAACGCCGTACCGCCTGCCCGATCGGGCCCTCGGTGGCAATATGGACCGCCTCAGGACGGAACGCCCGGAGCGTCTTGGCGAGGCGGGCATAGGGAAACAAGGCCACCCGGATACTGGGATAAGTCGGGCATGAAATCGTAGGGTATCCTTGCGGCGTGAGATACACTATTTTATGCCCAAGGGCCTCGAGCTCGGCGCCGGTCTTCTCCAAGGTCGTGACCACACCATTGACCTGGGGGTACCAGGCATCGGTGGCAATCGCAATCCTGGCCATCCCTAGGCGGCGACGGCTTGAACCTGCTTCAAAAAGTGCTGTTCATCCGACCAATGCACCAGCTCCAAAGATCCGTCGTGCAGCTCGACCAGCGCGGTGCAGCTCTCTACCCAGTCACCGCTGTTGCAATAAAGCACTCCATTGAGGCTGGTGATCTCGGCCCGATGGATGTGACCGCAGATCAATCCGTCCACCCCCCGCCGCGCCGCTTCGTAGGACACCGCAGCTTCGAAGTTGCTCATATATCGAACGGCGTTCTTCACCTTGTGTTTCATGAAGCCGGCCAATGACCAGTACGTGAATCCGAGCCGGCGGCGCACGTAGTTAACGGCGTGGTTCAAACGCAGCAAACCGTCATACACCTTGGTGCCGATGAGGGCCAGGGATGGTGAGTATTTCACCACGGCATCGAATTGATCGCCGTGCAAGACCAAGAACCGGCGTCCGCCGGCGGTGACATGAATGACTTCATTCTTGACGAGCACATTGCCGAGCACCATCCCATCGTAGTCACGGAACATTTCATCGTGATTTCCCGGAACGAACACCACGCGAGTGCCATGCTTGGCCTTGCCGAGCAGGGTGCGTAAGACGTTATTGTGGGATTGCGGCCAGAACAGCCGCTTTTTCATGTACCACAGATCGATGATGTCCCCGACCAGGTAGAGGTAATCGCAGCGCGTGGAACGTAAAAAGTCGAGCAGAAACTCGGCGCGGCATCCTGGAAAACCAAGATGAACATCCGAGATCCAGACTGCCCGATAATGCCCTCCCGGACCCAGCGTATGAATCGTCTTCATCGGCGCATCCCGAGGATTTGAACGGGACGACTATGACAGGAGATTATTGCGCTTAAATGAAGAACTTATGTCGGATATGTGAAAATTAGCCAGCGAAGATGCCGCGTTGATATTCTTCGATATGGAAAATCTGAGCTGATGATGATACAACAACGACATCATTCCGGGACTCCGATGGCCCGGCGACCGTTCACCGCGCGTTCGCTTACCGGCCTCGCAGTCTTGTGGATAGCACGCGCCGATGAGCAACAGGCTTGAAATCAAGGAGCTCGAGATCCACCCGCTGGAGGTGCCCTTGATCGCACCCTTCACCACCTCCGCATCGGCGCTCGAGGTGGTCAACAACCTTGCCGTTAGTATCGAACTAACCGACGGCGCGCGCGGCTGGGGCGAGGTGCCGATTTGGCCCCCGATCACCGTCGAGGATCAGGCGAGCGCGCGCGCCGCGCTTGCCGATGAAGCCGGACTGCTCCCCGGCAACAACGCGGGTGCATGGCGCCGCGTCGCGGCGGAGATCACCGAGCGCATCCCGCACCTCGCGGCGGTGCGCGCCGGGATCGAAATGGCTCTGATCGACGCGCTGACACGCAGTTGGGGCGCGGCTTTGTTTCGGTTTTTCGGCGGCTGCGAAGACCAGGTGGTCACCGATATCACCATACCGATCTGCCCCCCCGCCGCCGCGCAGGATCTGGCCGGGCGTTATCGGCAGGCCGGGTTCACGACCATCAAAGTGAAAATCGGAGGTGACCTCGGCTTGGACAGCGAGCGGGTGCGCGCCATCCGGCGCGGCCATCCTGAATGCCGCTTGATCCTCGATGCAAACGCCGGTTACACGGCGGAGCAGATCTTGGCGCTATTGCGGGAACTGCGTCTTGCCAAGGTCGAGGTGGCGCTGCTGGAGCAACCGGTCGCCCGTGAAGACTGGGAAGGACTCGGGAAGCTGGCGCGCGAGGCCGGGACGCCGGTGGCGGCCGATGAATCCTGCCGCAGCCCCGCCGATGCGATCCGGATCGGCGCGCAAAAGCTCGCCCAGGTCATCAATATCAAGCTTGCCAAATGCGGCGTTGTACAGGCGCTCGAGATCGCCGCGGTCGCCCGCGCTTCTGGCCTTGGGCTCATGATCGGCGGGATGGTGGAAACGCGCCTCGCCATGGGCTTTAGCGCGCACTTCGCGGCGGGGCTCGGCGGCTTCGATTGGATCGATCTCGACACGCCGCTGTTGCTCGCCGCGGACCCGATTGCCGGAGGATACCGTGCACAGGGCGCGAGGTACCGGCTGGATACCGGTTGCGCCGGACACGGCGGATACTTGCGCGTCCGCGGTTGAGCATGGGACATTGGCGCGGGGGTCGTCGAAGCGAGAGGCGCGGCCGGTTTAGCATCGTTCGGGTGTGGTGGAGAGTGGACATGATCTTGAAATCTTTATTACCTTCCTTGGCGCTTAGCCTCTTTTGCTACGGCTGCGCGGACGGAGCGCTGCATCTCAAAATGGAGCTTGAAAAAACCTACGGCCTCTCGGCGGGCGATCCCGTGGTGTTTGAAAATAACACGGTGGGCGCCGTCGCAGCGGTGGAGTCCCGCGATCCCAAGGGGTTTATCGCCAACCTCGAGATCACCAAGGAGAAGCGCGACTTAGCGACAACGGATGCTCGCTTCCGGATCGCCGATCGCCTAGCCGTAGCGCAACGAAAGCAAGTCGAGATTATTCACGCCGGCGCCGCCGGAACCCCGTTAGAAGACGGCGCGACGGTTCAAGGCACCGTAGCATCGGCCCCGCTGTTCCCGTTTAACGAGCTGTTCGGGGGGATGGCGGAAGGCCTCCGGAGCTTGAGAGAACAGACGGAGCGTTTTCGGCGCGAGTTCGAAAACATTCCGGACTCCGACGAAGCCCGCCGGTTGCGCGAGGAATGGCGCCGGCTGCTCGAGGAAATTCAAAAAGCGCAAAGCGAAGCGGAAGAATCCCTGCGCGAGGAAATACTGCCCAAGCTCGAAGAAGAGATGGAAAACCTGAGAAAGAAATTCGAGGAAATGAAACCCAAGGACCCGAAGCGCGGCCCACCGTTAGAAACCTAGCCAAACATATTTGAAATTCGAGGTACCTCTCAAAGGTTCCTGTCCCTCCGGGAGCGACCACCCGGCCGCGCGGTGGCCGCGAATTGCGCCGCGGCGGGGGTATCATACCCGGTGGTGAGGAAAACCTTGGCCACGGGCGCGGCTCATCCGCGCTGCGCCAAGGGCGCCAACGCCTCGGGCGCGAAATCGTCGACATCGATCGCCGCGCGTACCGCCCGATCCCGAGCTTCGAGCAATGGCATGTCTTCCGCCGAGACGATCCCCGCGTTCAGGGCCTCGGCGCGGGCCGAGTGCTCATCGGTCACTTTGATGGCGCCATCCTTGATCGCGGCCTTGATGCGTGCCTCGATATTTTCCGCTTCCGGAACCAGCTCGAAGGCGTGTTCGATACGGCCGGTGATGTCGTCAGGCGCACGGCTTACGAAGATGCCGGCCGTCAGCCGGTCGCGCGCGGGGGAGGCTTCCAGCAGCAGCGCGGCCGCTTGGTGCGTGAGCCGATCGTCGGCCGGCCGGCTTCGCTGTCCCCAAGGGAACAGGACGCGGCGTAACAGCCAGCCCAGAGGGCGGGATGGGAAATTCCCGAGGATTTCCGCGAGCCGCTGTTCGATCATGGCGACGGCAGCGGCGCCGATATACTCGACCAAGGGCAGATCGTCGGCTTGCCGGCCCTCGTCCTCGAAACGTTTGAGAACGCAGCTTAGAAAATACATCTCGGCGAGAATATCCGCGAAGCGTCCGGAAAGATGCTCGCGGCGCTTAAGCTCGCCCCCGAGCATCAGCAGGGCGATATCCGCGCTGAGCGCGAAGCTCGCGCTGAGACGGCCGAGCTCCGCATACCAGCGGCCGGCCGGTCCTGCCTCCGGCGTTGTCACCGAGCGGGCGCGGGTGAGGTTATGCACGAACGCCTGAGCCAGATTCCGCAGCAAGAAACCTAGATGACCCGCGAGCGCTTCATCAAAAGCGGCGAGCCCAGCCTGGTGATCGGATCCCAAGGCGGCCTGGATCTCCTTATATAACCAGGGATGGCAGCGAATGGCGCCCTGACCGAACACGATGAGGCTGCGGGTGAGAATGTTCGCGCCCTCGACCGTGATGGAGACCGGTACACCCTGGTACATATTGGCCATGTAGTTACTCGGCCCCTCGCAAATAGCCCGGCCGCCGAGGATGTCCATGGCGTCGTTGACGACGCGCCGTTGGCGTTCGGTGGATTGGTATTTCAGAAGGGCTGAAATTACCGCGGGTTCCTGGCCTTGATCCAAAGCCACGGCCGTGATCCGGCGCGCCGACTCGACCGCATAGGCCTCGGCGGCGATATGCGCCAAGCGTTCCTCGATCCCCTCGAAGCGGCCGATCGGCAGCTTGAACTGCTTGCGCACCCGGGCGTAAGCCCCGGCGTAGCGAGCACAATATTTAACCGCGGCGGTGGCGAGCGCCGGCAGAGAGATGGAGCGTCCCACGGCCAAGCGTTGCATCAACATGCGCCAGCCTTGGCCGAGCCGTTCACGGCCGCCGATGACCATGTCCATCGGGATGAACACGTCCTCCCCTGCGGTCGGGCCGTTCTGGAACGCCAGCTTGAGCGGAAAGTGCCGGCGGCCGATGCGGACCCCCGGATGGTTCGTGGGTATCAGCGCCAGCGTGATGCCCACATTGTCCTTGGTTCCCATCAGATGCTCCGGATCGTAGAGTTGAAACGCAAGGCCCAAGACCGTCGCCACGGGCGCCAGCGTGATATAGCGTTTTTCCCAGGTGACGCGAATTCCGAGGACGCTTTGTCCTTGATATTCGCCCTGGCAGACCACGCCGCGATCGGGGATAGCCGAGGCGTCCGAACCGGCGTAGGGACTGGTCAAGGCGAAGCAGGGGATTTCTCGGCCCTCGGCGAGCCGGGGTAAGTAATAGCTTTTCTGGGCCTCGGTGCCGTAATGCATGAGCAGTTCCGCCGGTCCGAGCGAGTTCGGCACCATCACCGTGACCGCCGCGCTGCCGCTGCGCGATGCGACCTTGGCGACCACCGCGGAGTGGGCTTGCGCCGAGAACCCGAGCCCGCCGTAGTCCTTGGGGATGATCATGCCGAGGAAGCGATGCGCTTTGATAAACTCCCATATCTCGGGCGGCAAATCGTGCAGCTCATAGGTGATCCGCCAGTCATCAATCCTGCGGCAAAGCTCCTCGACCGGGCCATCGAGGAAAGCCTGTTCTTCCGGCGTCAAGGAGGGTTTCGGTAACGCTAGCAAGCGCCGCCATTCGGGCCGGCCCGAGAACAGCTCGGCGTCCCACCAGACATTTCCGGCCTCGAGCGCCTCGCGCTCCGTCGTGGACATCGCCGGGAGCTTGTGGCGGTAGAGGCGCAGGAGCGGCGCGCTATAGAGATATCTGCGCACGAGGGGGATGTTCGCCACGGCGACGCATACCCATAACAGCCAGGCTAGCGCGGCGAGGAACCCCGGGAGCTGCAAGGAAGCCAGCGTGACCACCAGCGCCAATCCCGCCGTCCACGCCCACAAGGGCGCGGAAAAATACGCAAGCGCCCAGAAACCCCCGATCACGGTTAGAAGGAAAAGTAACGTGGTCATCTGCCCTCCCAGTTTCTTTTAGCCCGGCTACCGAACCAGCGGTGCTAAGATAGCATCAAAATCGATTTCCGGCTCAGCCGATTCTCGTCTCGCGTCGATGCCCAACCGGACCACGTCACGCATAACCTCGCGACCGGCCGGGCCTCTCGGTCTGGGAGTACTACGAGGCACAACTCGCCGGCGGATAAACTTGAGTCATTGGCATCACATTTCATGATGCAAGTACTTCTAGGATTCGGTAATTTGTACCTATGTAGCGAGTCTAATCAGGGCCGTTGGCGCCTAAGTGATTGCACTATCGCATTGATAATCGATGACAATCGCGCGCCACGCCGGTGCTGGCACCGTTGTTGAAAGTATCCAGTTTGTCCGGGCTAAGCTCCGGTCTGATAGTTAACGTACACCAATGTCCAAACGGATCCCTCGGGGATACTCGGCACCCTGCTTATCATCGTGCTCGAATCCATGAACCAACCTTGCTTGGGAGGTCACCGTGTCAGCCACCGATTACACTAACGTTTGTGCTTAGGCATCAACGCGCACACAAACCAGAACCATAGGACCACATTATGTTGATGACCTTACTACTAATCTGCATCGGCGCGGGGTTGATGTATTTCCTCGATCCAGTCTCAGGCGCACGGCGCCGGCTGTGGCTGCGCGAAAAATGGGCGAGACCCAGCAAGCAGGAACAGGCTTCCTTAGCTGGGGCGGAGGCGAGTGGTGATCGGGTCGCTGGAGCAGGCGCCGATGATATCTCATCCGCGGTTCCGAACGATGTAGCGACCGATGACGAGCTGGCGAGGCGGGTACGGTTGGCGCTGGAACGAGCCCTCCCGCAGCCGCCCGCGGTTGAGGTGATTGCCCATCACGGGCTGGTGATACTGAGCGGGCAGGTATCGGCGGAGGAGCAAGACACAATGCTCGCGTTTGTCCGCGAGGTACCCGGGGTGAAAGAAGTGGAGAACCGAATCGACGTGCGTGCCGCCGCGGGGTAACGCCTAAGCTCTCATCCATCGAAAAAACGCTGCACGGAACACGGCTTTTGAAGATCTTCGACTGTCCGGTTTGCGGTCAGCACGAACGGGTAGAGATCCGCCTGTCCCATGCTGCAGGCGAGGCTGTTGATGGCATAGCAGCGCGGCCTACATCCACGGAAAGCGACTCGGGATCGATGCGCGGGACGGGAAATCCCGGAATGCCGGCATTGCTTAGCTCTGCTATGGCTAGGCCCATCGCGATCATCATCAATGACGCCGCGGGATCGGACACGGCCGCGGAGGCGCGGGCGCGGATCGCGGAAGCGTTCCACAATCTCGGCGCCGAGGCGCATTTCTTGATTGCGAGGAGCGGGGAGGAGATTGTGGATCTGGCGCGCGGTGCGGTCGCCCGCTATGCCGGCCCGGTGGTCGCCGGAGGCGGGGATGGCACGATCAACGCCGTGGCGTCCGTCCTTATCGAGACCGATCGCGCGCTCGGGGTGCTGCCGCTCGGGACACTCAATCACTTCGCCAAGGATCTCAATATTCCGCTCGCCCTGGAGGAGTCCGTGCGCACGATCCTCGGGGGTACGGTGGCGCAAGTGGATGTCGGGGAGGTCAACGGCCGGTTCTTTCTCAACAATTCGGGTCTCGGACTCTATCCGATGATCGTACGCCATCGCGAGAAGCTGCAAGATCGCCTGGGGCACGGCAAGTGGCCGGCGTTCCTATGGGCGGCGCTCTCGGTGCTGCGCCGCTACCCCTTCCTCGTGGTGCGCGTGAACGCAGACGATCACGAATCGGTGCGGCGCACTCCGTTCGTCTTCATCGGCAACAACGAGTACGAGATCGCGGGTTTCGATGTCGGCACCCGCAAACGCCTCGATGCGAGACGGCTATGTCTCTATATGGCACGCCGTACCGGGCGCCTCGGGCTCCTGCGCTTCGCCCTGCGCGCCCTCGCCGGCAAGTTGCAAAATGAGAAGGATTTCGATGCGCTCTGTACCGAAGAGGTCTACATCGAGACGAAGCGCACGCGCGTGCACGTCGCTATCGACGGTGAGGTCACCGTGATGCCCACCCCACTCCATTACCGGCTTCGTCCTCGAGCGCTGCGGGTGCTCGTGCCCGCGGCGGAAACGGCAGAGCACGAAACGCTGCTAGACTGATCGCGGTTACTTCCGATCGCAGCTTAGAGTAACCCCGTGCGCACCGTCGTCCATCTCTCCGATCTGCATTTCGGGAAAATCGACGAGGCGATCCTCGCCGCGCTAATCGCGGTTATCCAGGAGATCACCCCGAATCTTGTGGTCGTCTCGGGCGATTTGACCCAGCGCGCACGCAGCTCGCAGTTCGAACAGGCGCGGGCATTTCTGGAAACGATCCGGGCGCCGCGGATCGTCGTGCCGGGTAACCACGACGTGCCGATGCGCAATCTCTTCCAGCGCTTTTTTCGCCCGCTCGCCAAGTATCGCCGCTACATCACGGAGGACCTCGCGCCGTTTTATCGTGACGGGGAGATCATGGTGCTCGGCATTAACACCGCGCGGTCACTGACGATCAAGGGCGGGCGCATCAGCGAAACGCAGATCGCAAGTCTCCGCAAGCGGCTAGGCGATGGGGGAGGGGAGAGGATCAGGATCCTGGTCACCCACCATCCTTTTCACGTGCCCGAAGGCGGAGACGAGGATGATCTGGTTCGCTGCCCGTCACAGGCGCTGGCCAAGCTCGGCCAATGCCGACTCGACATCCTGCTGGCCGGCCATCTGCATCGCGGCCATACCGGACCGCTCGCCGAGCGTTTTAGAATCGGCGGCTACAGCGCGCTTGCGGTTAGCGCGGGCACCGCGATCTCGACGCGCGTGCGCGGCGAGCGCAATTCCTTCAATGTGCTGCGCATCGAGCGCCCACGCATCGACGTCAGCCGCCACTCCTGGGAACCCGATTGCACGGCGTTCGTCGCGGCGAGATCTGAACAGTTCACGCGCACGCCGGCCGGCTGGGCGCGGGCGGTCAGCGCGCAGATGCACGATGGTTAGTTTCTATAACATCGATACGGCGCTCTTGTCATTCGCCGCGGCTCATCGCTCCGAGATCCTCGATCAGTTGTTTCGTGGAATGACCTGGCTCGGCTCACTCTACGTTCTCATACCGGCCGGACTCGCGTTGGTCAGCCTGTTGGCCCATCGCCGGAATCGATTCGAGGCCTGGCTTCTGGGGATGGGCCTCTGCGGTGCCGCGCTCATGGCTCACGCCATTAAGCGGATTCTAACGCGGCCTCGGCCCGCGCTTTACCCGCTCTTGATCGATCTACCCGTCTCGGATTCGTTCCCGAGCGCGCATGCCGCTCAGGCGACTGCGTTTTTCCTGTGCCTAGTTCTTATCGTGCGCCGCCAAGCCCCCGAGCGGGCATGGTGGGTCGCCTGCGCGGCATTGGTTGTGGTGGCGTGCGTGGCCGCTTCTCGGATCTACCTGCAGGTGCACTTTCCATCGGATACGCTGGGCGGGATGGTTTTAGGGGTGTTGTGGGTGACTGTGCTTTATAAGCTCATGCTTCGGAGGGAGCGGCAAGCGTAGCGGTCTTTAGTTGGAGCAGGATCGATGTCCTTCCATTAAGGGCGCGGATTTCCAATGCCCTCATGCCGGGTTCAAGGGATAGATCACCGGCCTGGACGGCGCGGCATCGCTCATAAACGCGGGTGCCTGGAGGTCGAGCAGGTAGCATCCGTCGCGTACCTCGTTGGGCACGAAGATCATCTCGGTGACGGTCTTAAAAATCTTCGTCTCGGCCGTTATAGCATGACGCTCTGCGGGGACGTTCCAGAATAAGTGATGATTGGTCAAGCGCCCCTCATCATGCATCTTGTCGAGTGAGGGAATGTCTACGAGCACATGCTCGATACCGCGCTCGATGAGAGTGTGCATGGCTTCGAGAGAGAAAAACGGCGGCCGGCACGAGTCCCCGTAGCGCCGGTTTATCTTCGATTCATCGTTGGGCAGGGTACGCACGGCCAATGCTTGGATCTGATCGCTCTCGAGATCGCGCAGCGCGAGTTCCAATGCGTCGCGGGTGATGAGCCAGTCATCGCTTTCTGTGGCGGGCGTATATCGATCTTGGGTCGCATCGGCTGCACAGGGAGTGACGCTAATGACGCGGGCGGGAAACAGCGTTCGCGTCAAACAGGCAGCGATCGGCATCGCTTCACGCACGATATGGCCCACGGATTCGGTGTGGGTGCCGTTGCAATGGGGCACGAGCCGCAACTCGGCGACGTTGCAACTCCCGCCCTGGGTGGTGTCACCCACGAAGCCCCCGATCGCGAGCGGCGCGGCGCTCGCCCGAGGGGCGCCGAAGAAGCTCGGCTGCGCGCCGCCGAAAGCGAGCGGAATCGCCAGACTGATCGGGCTATCGAGTTTGACCCGATAGCGTTGGCCGCTCAAGGTGATGCTCATGTCCATCAACCGAACCTGTCCTTGGGGAGATCGAGCCATTCCAATGCGGTGCCGTGCAGCAGACGCGCGTTTGTCTGTTCATCCAATCCGGCCGACTCGATGAGCTTCCCCGGTTCGGCCTCGCCGAGCGGGAACGGATAGTCCGATCCCAGCGCGATACGCTCGGCTCCCATGAGGTCGATCAAATAGCGCAACATGCGCGGATCATGCACCAGCGAATCCAAAAAGATGCGGGACAGGTAGGCGCGAGGATTATGCGGATTGTCCACGGTATAGAGATCGGGCCGCACCTTGTAGCCGTGCTCGATGCGGCCAATGGTTGCGGGAAAGGCGCCTCCGCCGTGGGCGAAGGCCACCCGTAAGCCTGGTAATCTCTCCAGGACACCGCCGAAGATCATGGAGCAGATCGCGAGCGAGGTTTCGGCCGGCATGCCCACCAGCCAGGGAAGCCAATACCTGGGCATGCGCTCTGCACCCAACATGTCCCAAGGATGCACGAACACGGCGGCCCCGAGCGCTTGCGCCGCCTCGAAGACTGGAAACAGGGAGGCGTCATCCAGGTTCCAACTATTGACATGCGAGCCGATCTCGATCCCGGCCAGGCGTAGCTCACGCATGCATCGTTCCATCTCCTCGATGGCAAGCTCGGGGTCCTGGAGCGGTACGCTCCCGAGGCCCACGAAGCGCTTAGGGTGGGCTGCGACCACAGCGGCGATGTGATCGTTGAGAAGACGGCAGAGGTCAAGGGTATGCTCCGGCTTCGCCCAGTAACTGAACATCACCGGTACCGTGGACAGCACCTGCACATCCACCCCGCTAAGCTCGCACTCGCGCAGCCGCGCCTCCGGGTCCCAGCAATTTTTCCCGATCTCGCGAAAGACCTCGCCGTCCCTCAGCATGCGCGCATGCCCGCAACGCGTATGCTCAAGCCGAATAAATCCCCCGTAACCGTAGCGCTGTTTAAGATCGGGCCAACGCGGAGGCAAGATGTGCGTATGGGTGTCGATCTTGAGCATGGACCGCATTATTCCGCTTCCATTTCATTCGTACAACTTTGTCGCCTTGCATCCTCGGCGCGCCAAGCAGGCACCGTCCCTGGGCCTGGCTTTCCTCGCTCGCTCCTCGCCTACCATCTATGGTATGTCTCGTCGCTCGCTCGTCGGCTTCGCGTTCTACTTTTGAACTGGAACCGGAATTACTTCGCGGGCGCCGGCATCACCGCGCCGCAACGCGCGCAGGTCCTGTGTCTTCGGCTTGAAAAAAAGCGCTCGAAAACGGGCGGAAAATCTTTTTCGATGTTGCGTAGCTGAAAGAACTCTTCGTAGAGGAGCGCGTGGCAGTGGTCGCAATACCATTGCAGTCCGTCTTGCTCGTGGGGGAGACGCTTTCGCTCGATGACGAGGCCGACGGTATTGGCGTAGCGTTGCGGAGAATGGGGAACCTTGGGCGGTAACAGAAAGATTTCGCCTTGGCGAATTGCGATATCGGCCAGCATGCCGTCTTGGATGGTTTTGAGCAGCATCTCGCCCTCAAGCTGGTAGAAGAACTCCGGCCCTTCATCGACGTGGTAGTCCTTGCGGTTATTGGGGCCGCCGACGACCATGACGATGAAGTCGCCTTCCTCGAATACCTGCTTGTTACAAACCGGAGGCTTAAAGCTCTCGCGGTGCGCGTCGATCCAGCGCTGGAAATTAATCGGGGGTGAAAGTCGTTGCATGGCGCGTCTCCGGCGGATCTAATCAATGGTCGCGATGCATTTCAACTCGATGGCGATCGGGGTCGGCAGGCGGCTCACCTCAACGGTGGTGCGGCAAGGCCCGTGGCCGGTGAAATACTGCGCGTACACTCGATTATAGGTCTCAAAATCACCTTTGAGATCGGTCAGAAACACCGTGACATCGACCAGACGATCCCAGCTTGAGCCGGCCTCGTCGAGCACGGTTCTGATATTCTCGAACACCGCACGGCATTGGATCTCGATGTCGTAGTCAACGATATGTCCGTTGGCATCGAGCGTGACGCCGGGGATGGTCGGGGTTCCGCGCCGGCGAGGGCCGATGCCCGAGAGAAACAGCAAGTTTCCCACGCGGCGTGCATGAGGATAGGGTCCGACCGGCTCGGGGGCGTTTCGCGAGACGATGGTATGAGGCATTCTAGAGCTTGATGCACACGTTCTTGGCTTCGGTAAAAAAGCGCAAGGCCTCCACGCCCCCTTCGCGACCGACGCCGGAGTGTTTCGTCCCGCCGAAAGGGGTGCGCAGATCCCGCACGAGCCAAGTATTGATCCATACCACGCCGGCCTCAAGCTGTTGGGCGACCCGGTGGCAGCGCTGTACATCGCGGCTGCAAACCGTTGCCGCCAAGCCATACTCGGTGCTGTTCGCGTATTCTAGCACTTGCGCTTCGCTCTCGAACGGAATCAAGGTGGCCACCGGGCCGAAGATCTCCTCCTGATTGGTGCGGCAATCGAAGGGTAGATCCTCGAATACCGTCGGCTTGACGAAATAACCCTCCGCGCAGCGCCCCGGCACCGTCACGCGGTGGCCGCCGGCGAGGATCGTGCCGCCTTCCTGCCGGCCGAGCTCTATCGCGGAAAGCACCTTGTGCAGGTGCAACTCGGACACGAGCGCGCCTTGCTGAGTCTCCTCAGCGAGCGGATCGCCCAATTCCAAGGCTTCGGCGCGGGCCAGGAAATCGCTCCGGAAGCGCTCATAGATCGGCCGCTCCACGAAGATGCGCGAGCCGCACAAACACACCTGCCCCTGGTTAAAGAACGCGGCGCGCACCGTGGTCGCAAGCGTCGCATCCCAGTCGCAATCGGCGAATACCAAGGTCGGGTTCTTGCCCCCGAGCTCGAGCGAAAGTTTTTTAAACTGGGGCGCCGCGGTGCGCGCGATCTCCGCCCCGGTTCGCGTCCCGCCGGTAAATGAAATCGCCTTGATCCTGGGGTGCGCGGCCAGCGCGCGGCCGATGCGCGGGCCCGCGCCGTGAAGGATATTCAAGACGCCTCTCGGCAAGCCTAGGTCGATGCAGATCCGCGCGAGCAAATACGCTGTCATCGGCGTGACTTCCGACGGCTTAGCGATGACGCAGTTGCCGCTCGCGAGAGCCGGCGCGATCTTCCAAGTGAAAAGATAAAGCGGCAGATTCCAGGGCGAGATGCAAGCCACCACGCCCAAGGCTTGCCGCAGCGTGTAATTGATGGCGAGCGGGCCCATGCTGTGGGTTTCACTCGCAAACTGGGTGATGGCATGGGCGAAGAACCGCATGTTCGCCGCGGCGCGGGGAATATCGACCTGCCGGGCCAGGCTGATCGGCTTGCCGGTGTCGATGCTCTCGGCCCGGGCGAGCGGCTCCGCCGCCGCTTCGATCCGGTCGGCGATGCCGAGCAAGAGCCGGGCGCGCTCCTCGGCGGACAAGGCCGACCACTCGGGAAACGCGCGATCGGCAGCCGTCATCGCCTGTTCGAGATCGGCCGCATCGGAATCCGGGATCAGGGAGTAGATCTGCCCGGTGGCGGGCTCGATGTTATCGATATAACAGCCGGAGCGGGGCGCTTCGAGCCGGCCGTCGATGTAATTGGCGATGCGCTCCATCGTCACCACAAGCTCTGAGTGCGGCCGCCGTCGACCGGCAGGTTGATCCCGGTAATGTAAGCGGCGGCCGGCGAGCACAGAAACGCGACCGCGGCTGCGATCTCGTGCGGTTCGGCGAAACGCCGGAGCGGGATCGATGCCATTTCCGCCGCCTCGATCTCGGCCAGTGCTTGGTTGCGCTCGCGCGCTTTCGCTTCCAGGATCGCCTTCAGACGGCCGGTCCGGGTCGAACCCGGCAAGACATTATTGACGGTGATCCCGAAAGGACCGAGCTCGCCGGCCAGAGTCTTGGCCCAACTAGCGACCGCGCCGCGCACGGTGTTGGAGACTCCAAGACCGGGAATCGGTTGTTTCACCGAGGTCGAGATGATATTGATGATGCGGCCGTAGCCCGCGGCTTGCATGCCTTCCAGCAGCGCTTGCACCAGGATTTGATTACACAGCAGGTGCTGTGAAAATGCGGCGAGGTAGGCCTCGGGCGGCACTTGATGGGCCGCGCCCGGTGGAGGCCCGCCGCTATTATTCACCAGAATATGTACGGGATCGGTTCGAGAAAGGTAGCCTGCGAGCGCCGCTTTCACCTCATCCGGCCGGTTGAAATCCGCGACCAGCACGTGATGGTGCTGATTTCCATCGGCGCCGAGCGCGGCTTTCACCTCATCGAGCCGCGCGCGATCGCGCGCCAAGAGGGTCACACTGGCTCCGAGTCGGGACAACTCGATCGCGACCGCCTTGCCAATCCCTTGGCTGCTTCCGCAGACGAGCGCTCGTTTGCCTGTCAGTTGAATGTTCATTCAGAGTTTGTGAAAAAACCTACTGCACTCGGGATCTCGCATTCCGGCGGTGCTCGAAATCCTCATGTATTTCAACATACACTCCGGTTGCTCGTCCCGTCCTTGGGACTCGCCCCTGCGGGGCTTGCGCTCCGTTTCGCTCCCGGCGAAACCGTCCTGCGCTCCGGCGGAAAGCCAGGGCCAGGGAGTGGCCCTGTTTGGCGCGCCGAGGATTGCAACGCGACCTCCCTTCGCTCCCGACGGTTTTTTCACAAACTCTCAGGTGGCCATATAGGCTCATAATGCGCCCATCGATCCGGCGAATCCAAGTCCTCGCAATTATTATATACCGTCATTCCGTACAGGGAATGTACGGGATCCCAGGCCGGTGGGCGGACGAGTTTAAGGATCCTGCCTATGAATAGGCGTCAAATTACCTTATCCTTTTCGACACCCGTGGATACCTTTCCGGCTCACCCCAAGCTCGATGAGCACGAGCTGCTTCTGGCACAGATGCAGTTCGCGGATTTTCGCTCAGCCAACCTGTTCCGAATGCTCACCCACCAGGTCCGCCCTGGGACGGTGCTCGATGTGGGCTGCGGCGGCGGCGGTATGGTGGCATGGCTGCTAGAGCATGGACACGACGCCCGCGGTATCGACCTCAACGCCGACACGGTGGCTGCCGCGCGTCGCTTCCTGGCCAGCCGCGGTCGCGATCCGATGCGGGTGTCGTGCGGGTCGCCGGCGGAGATCATCCCGACCGGGCTAACCCTCGATAACGTCATCAGCATGGATACCCTCGAGCACAACGAGGACGACCACCGCGCCTTCGCCCAGCTCGTCGAGCTTACGCGCCCGGGGGGGCGGCTCATCGTGACGGTACCGGCCTTTATGGCATTGTTCGGCCCGCGCGATAGGGACATGGGACATTTCCGGCGCTATTCGCGTGCATCCCTGTGCGACCTGGCGGCGCGCCACGACATCCGCATCGACGATCTTCGGTACTGGAACTTGATTGGTGTGGCGCCCGCATTCGTAACCGCGCGCCTTCTTCGGTGCCGGATCGACGAATCGTTCCGATACGGCGGAGATAGCCTAGCGAAGCGGCTCATGCGCAACACACTCTCGACTTGGTTCCGCTCCGTGGAAAATCGCATTCGTCCCCCGCTCGGGTTGACCTTGATTCTGACGGCCACGCGGCTCGGTTAGCTAGAGCAACGGTCCGGCTAACTGACCTGCTGAAACGCCTGAGTCGCCTAAAACACGGCCCCAGCCGCGCCACGAAAATCGGTTGGAGCCGCTTAGCCTCTCTTCCGTGCTTTTTCTCGTACTATCTCGTGATTCATGTCGGCAGGGATGAACTGGACCTTCTTGCCCAATCGCTTTGCTGCAATCAGCTCGTCTCTGGACACCTCCCCGCCGCCGATCGCAACTATTACGTCACTGTTTTCGACCATGGCTGTCGAGGTCGGGGACAGTCGCTCGGTGCCCGGCGTGAACCCGCCCCAGGTCGAATCTCTTACGTAGAAGACAACGTCGACGTAGGGGGACAGCTTGACGTTGTTTTCCTTCGCTTGGGTCGAGACGATACCCGTGGTCAGAAATCCCTTACGTTTTGCTGTCTCGTAGACGGCGCCTATGCCCTCGGGAGTGGCCCCAATATTCACGATCGTGGCTCTCAGGTCAAACTCGTCGAGGATTCGGGTAGCTTGCTCGAGCATCGCCGCCTTGTTCTCATACTCGGCGGCTGAGTAGCCCAGGAAGGTCAGAACTTTCATTTCCTTGCTCCTGAAGAAAGAGCGGATCTCTTCAGGGGTTGCCTCTCTAATAGTCGACGGCTGGTCGCAGCCCTGCGCGATGCGTGCGAACAGCAACGCAAGCAAGGACGCATAAAAAGCGATATGCCACTTCAACTTTGCATGCTCCATGATCGTGATCTGCTAAAAGCCTAATGTAGGTTGTTCAGTAAACCACCGGCTCTGCCGGTGAGACTTGAAAAGGCTATGCCGTTCGTGCGGTAGAAAAGAGACGATTCCTCCCGAGGTAAGCCCCGAGGGGTAAGGAGGAATCGTCATGGGAGACTGGCAAAGCTTAGCCCATGTGAAATGGGAATGTAAGTATCATGTAGTGATCGTGCCGAAGTATCGGCGCAAGTCGTTGTTTGGGCATGTGCGCAAGCGCATTGGGAAGATCTTCCAGCAATTCTGTCGGCAGAAGGAGATTGAGTTGGTGGAAGGCCATGCGATGGCCGCACGAGTTAGCGTGAGGTAACGAAGTGCATATCCACCAAGGGCCAGCAGCGTAAATCCAGCGGTTGTGTACTGAAGGTCAGTTTAAGGAGACGGCTTACCCCGGGAGACCTGCATCGCTGTCTCGGATTCGAGACTGGTGGAATCGCAAGGTTGCATAGCGCGATGCAGGGGTCAGCAGAGGGCGTAGTGGGTTGGCGGAGCTGACCGAAGGCCCGAACGGTACGGAGTGGCAAGTAGGCGCTGAATCTTATGGGTAATCTGAAAGGCAGACAAGTTCGGAGCTAAAGGTGAACGAAGCGAAAAGTGCGGTGGATATTCCCCAACACAGAAAGTTTCTCGGGTTTACGTTTACAGGGGGCCGATCACCGAATCGTCGCAAGATTGCCCCGGAGTCCCTCAAGCGTTTTAGAGCTCACGTCCGGCGACGCAAAGGCGAATTGATTCGCCTGGGAGTCGATGTCGAGCTGGCGCACACCACCGCTTGGAGCCCTAAAGGCCCCTGGCGGTTAAGTCATACGCCCGGTGTTCGGATCGCCCTTAACGTTCGTTATTTCGATGCACTTGGTCTCCCGCGCTTAGACCCTCGTGCTGGCATTCAACCATACCGAACCGCCATGGTACGGACCCGTATGCCTGGTGGTGTGGGAGGGGTGGAGCCGTGAGGCTTCCCCCTATCCCGATTGATTGCTTCTGCTAAAGGCCTAACGATTGCCTGGTGTGGCGTTTTGTAACCGCGCGCCTTCTTCGGTGCCGGAGCGACGAATCGGTCCGATACGGTGGAGATAGCCTAGCGAAGCGGCTCACGCGTAACACACGCGACTTGGTTCCGCTCCGTGGAAAATCGCATTCGTCCACCGCTTGGGCTGACCTTGATTCTGACGGCCACGCGGCTCGGTTAGAAGAACCGGTCCGGCGATCTCCAGCGTGCCATGTCTACCGCGATACGATCATTGGATAGCGCTCCTGCTGATTCCCCTGCAGTTCAGCCGATAGAGTGTTCCCTGGCGCCGCACCGCGGACTTCAGCTCTGGCCAACGCTCGTCGTGAAGCGCGCGGCCGCTTTTGCCGCGCGTTGCTTTCGACCGCGCGGTTAAAGGACGCTTCACTTTACGTCTCCCAATGTTACGCCTCGGCCGGCGCGCAGGCTTTGACGTGCTTGCTCGACCCGCTGCAAGAATCGCGGGTCGTTCTCAAGCCGGTAATCAAACCAGTCGTCCTCCGTCTCAAAACCGATGAGCACCCCGGCCGGTTTGCCGTGGCGCGTGATGACGATTTCCTGTGTCTCGGCTTCACGCAAAAAGCGAGACAGGTCGTTCTTGATCTCGGACAGAGGGACTACCTTCACTTGGGACTTCCGAACTGAGCGAGCCATGTGGTTGCCTCCGGCTTGGGCACGATCGCCAATACCTCAACGGTCGAGCCTGCAACATCGTAAAACACACGCACCTCCTCGACCCTAAGCCGGTACTGCGGTCGGGCGAGCCCGTGCAACCGCTTAACTCGGCTTCGGCCGGTCTTGGTGGGTCCGTGCCGTAAGTGCGTTTCGAGAGCCTCCTTACCGCCGCCCAGACGTTCGCCTTCAGCCTCTTGCGATCCTGAATGGCTTCCGGGGCCAGGACGATCTCAAATCGCATTCTGGCCCGATTATAGCCAGAACCGACTTCGTGCGGAAATGCGCGATTGAGATCACCAGGCTGCCGCCTGCCCACCCGCGGCGATGCGCACCACCGCGTCTGGGTATCTGGCGCGCGCCTCGGGAAACTTGGCCGGATGCAGGCCAGGCCGCGAGGATTTCTAAGGAGTCGACAATACGCGGACTGGGGCGGCTGAAATAAGCGGACCCATCGACGACATAGACCCGGCCGCTTCGAACCGCGGGCAATCCCTCCCATCCGGCTGCGCGTTGCAAGTTCGTAGCGGGCGATGAAAATCATTCGGCGCAATTCGCTTCGCTCATTGACGCCCTACACTATTGCGCCTTGCGCGTTTGACGTAATCCCCCGTCATGCTGCGGCTATTCGCGGTACGTCCCGGTTATCCCGTCCTTGTTGTCCCTGTATCCCGGCTCGCTGTATGTGAGCCTGGTTATGGTCTGCTGACACCCCCGCAGGTTCAGCTATCCTTTTCTCGTCCACCAAACAGGCCTTTTGAAAATCCTATTCGTACGCCTCTACAATCGGAAGCCAGCCATCCTGCAACCCATCCTTGTTTGACGGGGCCACTTGCTTTACGCTTGAGTAAAGCAATGAGGTGGCCAGCAATGACTGTGGTGGCAACGCTAAGTTCTAAATCACAAATCGTATTACCGGCAGCGATCCGCAAGCGGCTTGGAATCCAGACGGGGGATCGCCTGCTGGTCGAAGCAGAGGGAGATCGAATCGTAATCCGCAAGGCGCCGACTTCCGTCACGGCGGCCCTAGAGTCGTGTGGAGATGAACTCTGGCGTGGTTACGCGGAAGACCTCAAGAAGGAGCGGGCTCGTTGGGACTGAAGATCCCAGGAGGCAGCCGTGTTGCGTTTGATACGCCTATTCTGGTTTATTGTTTGGAGCGAATTAAATCGAACCCGGCCCCTTATTCCGCGCGTTAGTATTTCGTCTCGACGTAGATGCCGGTCCGACCGGGACAAGGCCAGCCATCTTTTGTCTTATGCGGATTCAACGTTGAATTCATGTTCTTCCTCGTAAAGGTCTTACCGCAATAGCCACACCGGTAGACATAGCTCGGCCCAAAACCTGCGCGCTGCCTCGTTGGCGTGGAGATACGAAATGGGCGCGACCGCTTCGTGGGTGAGACTGATCGTGCCGACATAGGCGCGTTGATCGGCCCAGAAGCCGTCAGTTCAATCGCATATCCGGGAACAAAACTGGTCTTTGTTGCCGCTGCGCCTAGAATCCTGTTCACAAGATATGAGCGTGATTTCCCATCCTCGTGCCTAACCGCGTGCAGCAATAGATCACCTGCTTTTGTCCGGCGCAGTGAATACGGCTCAATCAGACGCGAGCCGACGCGTCCCTGTTTGTCGCGATACCTGAGATCAACACAAAGATGGTTCGCTGCCGCAAAGCGAATCAGCTCCAGCGGAGCGGTAATGCCGTCACGGCGCCAGGACGAAGCCATCACCGGTGCATGCCAGGTTTCGTCCAACTCTTCCGCAGCTCGGATAGATGCTCCGATAGCAGGCGCGGCAACTTTCTCCGTCTGTTCAAACAGCCACTCAAAGACCTGCGGCAGCTCATTCCAGAATTCATCGAACGATGGAAGCGCGGGCAACTGATGCGCCAGCATCGTTTCCCAGTCATTGCGCAGCGCCGGCAATTCAGGATGAGCGTTGAGCGTCGCGATGGTCGGAACCGGAATGCCCTTGAACTCACATTTCTGCCGCAGCGTATCGACCACCAGGCCGAGGTCTGGCTCTAAATCGCTGCGACGATAAAGATGAACCACATCGTACAGATCGCGCGGTCGCAACCGCTCTGCCAGTGCCCGCGTCTTCTCAGAGAACACCTCTTCGAAGCAGTAAGTCAGCACCTGAATACCGTCGCCCGGCCGATCAGAGTAAGGGTGATGTACCTCGCGGCGATCCGCTTCCAGCACAACCCGCTCGTCATTCGATAGGTCCAGTTTGATTCGCGGGATGCTGCCTTGGCGTCCCAGTGGGCCGCGATAGCCGACTCGGCCTTGAACAGAATCCTTACCACGTGGATTTCCATAGACCTCGAAGCGGTGCGTGTCGACGGGAATCTCAATACCCGACTCCATATAGATCCACGCGGCAATCTCGTTGAACACCCGCGTAAGAAACTCGCCGCTGAGGTGAGCCGGATTGAGAATCGTGAAGTCCAAATCTTCGGAGAAGCGATAGGTCTCGAAGTAGCACTTCTTCAGGCAAGTTCCGCCCTTGAATAGCCACTCGCTGCCGATCTCGGCATGCTGGCCAACGCCCGCCAGCACCCATCCCAGCATGTAGTCCTTCTCGACCACCTGCGGGTCGAGCCCGAGGTCCGCGGCAAAGTCCAGGATTTCCTGCCGGCCGATCACGGCTGCACCTTGTCCCAGCCAGCCGGCAGCCACAGACGCCAAGCTGACGCGAGGCGTTTGGCTTGGATGGGCGGATCGAGCTTCGCGTTGCCCTGCGACAGCCGCGCACGACAGAACGCGATCGCGTCATTCTCCGTAGGGGCGTATCTCTCCAGCAGAAAGCCCAGTCGCTTAAACACCGCGCCGTTTCCGAGCCGCTCCGCGTAATTCTGCAAAAGCTTGAGGTTCCTGAACTCTGGCGAACCTAAGTAGGCCCGCAGCACATCCACCGTCGAGCGCAGCCCTCCTCCGAGAGCCGGGTCGGAAAGCATGTCCACGACCGTACGCGATGGATCGGATACGTTCACGCGTACTCGTCCACGCCAGACTGGCTTTAGGCCAAACAAAGCCTGCTCTCGAATGCTGCGGAGCTGAAAGCTCGCGCCCCTGAGCACTGGCGCACGGTTGCGCGGTTTTCGCACCGTGAAGACCAGCACCGTGCGGTAGATTTGCTCCGTCAGTCCCCAATGTTCGGCCGCGCTCCAGCCGCCGATGTAGCAGGGAGAAAAGAGGCGCTCGGCCACCAGCCACGAATCTTCCAGGGCCACATCCGCGGTCTGCGATTCCAGCGGCACCGGCACATAAAGCCCGCGGCGCACCCTGGCAAGCCAGCCCTGGCTTGCCCAACGCGAAAGGAGCTTTGCTGCCTTGCCCGGTTGTAACTTCAGAACGCGCGCCGCCTGCTCAGGCGACACCGTGCCCATCGTACGCCTGAGTAATTCCCCCAGTTGGGCGCGCGACCGTCCGCCCAGCCCTTTGGAGGCAGATTCAGTATATTTAGAGCGCACTAATTCCCTCATAGAGAGAATTAAAGCACTCTAGATATACTTAAGCAAGCTCCGGTCATGCCCGCAGCGATGCCTCTCCGCCCATGCCAGTGCACCTGCTCATGAGTGCTATTTGAACTTGAAGCTCGCCTTGTGTTCGGTACCGTCGTTGAGCCGCACCACGAGTTGCCGGCACGTGCCTGCCCAGGCCTTGCTCGTCTTCCAGGCGATGTAGGGCGGGTGAGGGCGCAAGCCCGGTAACCCGCCGAACGGACCCGCCGTAGCGGGTCTCATTGAACCTCGTGTGCACAAGGAGTCGCCGTCCCCGCCGGCGAATTCGGCGGAATACGCTGACGCTATTCCGCCCTACGAGTTCTCATCAAGCCTTCCGTTCTCAAGCCGGTCTTCACGACCATCGAGCACGGCCTCGTCGTCCGCGTCATGGGCAAGCTTTCGGCCGCCGATCTGCGCACGTTGCGAAAAGCCATCGCACAGGTCATCGGTTGAGCATCCTGAACGGCGGCCGCAGCAGCGGCCCTTCCCGAATCAGCAGCTACCCCCAGGACGGGGCTCTTACGGGTTTTGCAAGTTAAATCGAACCCGGCCCCTTATCCGCTAAGGGTTATCTCGATAAGCTGGGGGCCTCTGGTTCGAGTCCAGTATCGCCCACTGTGGCGCGATTTATCGGTCACTTACCGAAATCTTGTCCAGCTGCCATAGCGGCGGTTGGCGGCCAATCGAACGCCGTTGCCTTCACCGTGTGGTAGTTCTCGTCCAACTTCGGTTCCAGCAGGATGATGGCCGCGATGCGCCGAGCGGTGTTCATTACCTCGCGGGCCTCTTCCGGCGTTAGGGCACGCCCGAGAATATCGTCTTCCCGGTAGCTTAGCCATTTCTTGATGACCTGATACCCGCCGATGTAATACTCCCACACGTTCAACGGAACGTTGCGCCAGTAGGCCACATTGTTCAGATACACGTCGTAGGTCCGCTCGCCCAGCAGCCGCCGAACATCCTTGGCCGACATCCCCCGCGCCGTGGCTTCCGCGTCGATTGCATCGGCTTCTTCCCGGTCGTATAGCCGTTCGGCTAACTTGCCCCTGGCGGGCATGATCGCGGCCTCTTTGCCTGCATGTCCCCAGCCGGCGGTTACTGCCAGGTCGCTGCCCGAGGTGTCCAATTGCCCGCCGCCGGTCTTGGTTATCAGGCCGATGGTTCTCAAAAGCGGAGAAATCTTTCCGCTGGTCACGCCCACTGCATCGGCTTCGGTATCCAGCAACGCCGCGACTTGTGCGCCCAGTGCAGCCGATGCTTGCAGGGCCTCGCGGTCGGCGGGCAGGGGGATGCGCGGCCAGTCGCGCCGGACCCCGTCGGCGTTTTCGGTCAGGTACGCGCGGCTGTAGCCAATTGCCAGCGCGTGCATCCAGATCAACCCCGCAGTCTTGGCGTCGGAGTCGGGGTCGTTAAAGTTTAGGTCCGCAATATATGCTCGTGCAATCTTCGACAGGTTTGCGTGCGTCTCTTCGCTATCAAGTAGCGTTTTGGAAAGTAGTATGAATGTCCCTTCTGGTAGTCATTGTCACCCAAAGATGTTGTATAGCTTAAGGGGCGGCCCTCAGGATGAGCTACACCTGCGGGCCGAGCAATTACAAATGTATTCCCGCTGAAAGATTGGTTCCAGAGGGCTGGACGTGGCTCATTCCAGATGGGCCTAACCGATGTGTAATAGCACCAACGCGTGTCAAATGGTCGGAGCGCGTATCTTCGGAGTCGATCGTCGTTGTATGACTCTAGCCTAGTCGCTTTCGCTCTAGCCGTTTTTGCGACGAAGCGCGCTGCGTCTTGAACCAAAGCAGTTTGCCTCGCCTCGTATTCGTTCCAGTCCAGCTCCGCATTGAAATAGTCTCGCATACGGGATTGCAGCTTACCTCGTTCAATGTCAATCAGCGCTCCACCGCGCTTCTCCATCAGACCATTCAACGGTGCTACTTTACACAGGTCCACCATCGTCGGCCATTCGGTCCACGTCTTCAGGGCGAAAGGAAAATCGGTTTTCGGGGCGCGGCTCAGCAATCATATACGCAGCATCAATATCGTCGGGGTTCAGACTGTCTAGCAGGTCGGCGCGTTTGCTCGTGCCCCAGAAATGCCGGAAGCGAACCATTGGCTTCTTGTCCCGGCTAGGTTTCCGAACGATAACGGAGATCGCTGTGCCGACCCGAATACCTTCGCGTTTGTAGTCGGTGGAGAAGACGGAAGGATCGGGTTTGTCGTCGGGGGTCAACTTGCCGGTTTCCCGACTGTCGCCGTTCATGCAGTCCAGCCACAGCTTGTCGAACTCGGCAAGGAAGCGCTGGCGCATCACCACAAACGACGGATCACCAAGGTAGGAGAAATTGGAAATGAACGACACCGCGCCGCTGCCGCTCATCTCTGCGATGCGCCGCTCGGCCAGGCGGAGGAAACGGACGTAGAGATCGTCCAGATTAAACTTCTTGATTCCCCACCCGCCGGCGCTCACTGGCTGGTTCAGGTTGACCTTGTACGGCTCAACCAGCCCTTGTTCTTCTTGGGGGCTGACGCCCGCGAAGGCGTTATACGGTGGGTTGCCCAGCACCACCAGGATTTTTTTGTCGCGTTTGACATTCTCGGCGGCATCGCGCTCCGCTTGTAGTTCGGTCCAAGCCATGACCTGCTGCTTGGGGCCGTTGGGTGGCTCCCAGCCCGTAAGCGCGTTTGTGAGGTACACGCCGACTCGCTCATTCTTACGTTGGTCCAACGGTGCGCCTTGGGTTTGCAGCATCAGCCCTAGTTGCAGGTGTGACACCACAAAAGGGGGCGGGCATGATCTCGAAGCCGAATACCCGATCCATCGCTGCTTGCTTCAGGTCGGACGCCACCAGGGCGTCGCCCCCTTTCTCGCGCAGCGTCGCGGCGATGCTGTGCAGCACTTCCACCAGATACGCACCCGTGCCACAACACGGGTCCAGTACGACGACGTTGGGATCGGCCAGCCCATCGGCTAGATTCAGTTCATCGCGCAAGACCCGATCCACGCGGGCCACTTGGTACTTGACGATTTCGCGTGGGGTGTACCAAACGCCCAATTGCTTACGTAGCTCCGGGTCGTAGGCCTCCAGGAACGGTTCGTAGAAGTATTGGACCGCGAGTTCATCCTCAAAGCGGCCGAAGAACTCGCTCCGATCCACGCGGTTGAGAACGCCGGCCGACCAATCGAGCACTTCCACCAGCCCGAGCGGCCCCAACTGGCTCGGCTTTGCTATTTCCTCATACAGTGTTCGGATGAACGGAACATGCAGGGACCATTCGGCCGTCCGCCAATCAAACTTCGCTTTAGGACCGGGATTATCCTTGTGCCAGCGGACCCACGCGGAAAACACGCCGTAGAAAAGAGTTTGCACCAGCGTTGATCGGAAGAAATGCTCACCCTTGTCGCCGGTGAATTTCATTCCCAAAGCTTCTTCTAGGGCGGACCGAACGGTTTGTAGGGCCGCCAAATGCTTCTGTTGCTCAACGCGGAAAAGTGCATCGCGGGCATAGGATGCAAGGAACCAGGCCACATCTTTCGGGTTTGTCAGCGGCGCGGCGTGAAGGCAGGCGCGCGTAACGAACTCAATAAACTGCTTGCCCCTGGATTGGGCTGTGGTACGGGGATGCGCCGCCGTCTGTTGCCAGAAATCCGCCTCGCTATCAGCTAGGGCGAAGGCCTCGCGCGCCGTCGGTAGCCCGTTTGCGTCGCGCTCCACAATCAAGAAGTCGCGCAGGTTCGTCACAATGACAATGCCGTATCTGCTGAGGTAATCCTTCACCTGTTGAGTTGCGGCAATGGCGGTTACTTCCGGTTTGGTGCCCTTAGCTTCGATCGCGCCACGCGCCGGAAGCTGGCCGGCCTTCAGTGCACCGTCCGATTGGCGTCGGAATTGGTCGGCCGTGAATAACCCGCCGTCCGGCAGGCCCGCCCCCAGATTCTTGAGGTTCATGACGCAGCGGACCTTGGGCTTCAGCGCCTTGCCCACCGCGTTGAATAGGGTTGATAATGCCGGGTAGTAGGACGTTTCGGGCACACCAGCGCCGGTTGCACGGATTGCCTTCAGCTCGGCAAGATAATCGACAAGAATGCGGCTCACCGTACTTCCTGGCTGCCGTGGGCGGCCGTGTAGCCACTGGTGGTTCGTTTTGCCATGCCGGGCCTTCTCGTAGGGTTCAAGAGTACGAATCCAAGAGTTTACCCGTTTGCGGGGGGCTTCGACCGCTTCACTTTCTGTTCGCTGCCCATCCCCACCTGCTCGCGCCCGTGTTGCAAATCAAGGACGAACTGCTGAGCCACTCATGCATCTACGAGGCGGTGCTGCAGGCGCTCTTGGGCTGCCGCGCAACCTGCCGTCCCAGCGACTCGAATACTCGGGCAACCTCGCGTCCGCTGAGAACGGGAAGCGAAGACGCCACTAGGCGGCTACCTCAACTTGTCGGGTCTCGATAGTCAAGGGCGAACCGCGCTCCGCACGCACCTGGAGACACTGGCAAATCGCATCCTGGATGTTTTTTAGCGCCTCATCCTTGGTCTGCCCCTGGCTGACGCAGCCCGGAATGGCCGGACATTCGACGACCCAAATACCATCTTCGTCGCGGTTTATCGTAACGCTGAATTTCATATCGATACTCTGAGTATTATTGAGGTGGTAAAAACAAGTCTGTCAGTTGGTGCCGTAAAGCTATCGCACCATGAACGCGGGCTATTGTCCACAGTGTCAATCGAGCGTGGTCCCTTTTTTCCCTTCAGCGTCTTTTGTGGATTCCGGGTCTCCGGCGCTTCGCACCTTCGCCCGGAATGACGGGGCAAACGCTACCAGTTATTTACGAGACACTACTACACTAGCGACCAGTGCTACAGGCGCGCCATCACCAGTGCTCCACCCGCCCACCCGCGGCGATGCGTACCACCGCGTCTGGGTATCTGGCGCGCGCCTCGGGAAACTGGGCCGGGCGCTCAAACAAGTGTTCGATATCGATATTGAACGGTGTCCCAGTGCGGCGGCACCTTGACGATCATCGCTGCCATCGAAGATCCCGCCCGTGATTGCCAAGATCCTCGCGCATCTCGGCTTGCCCATCAGAGCACCGCCCCTCGACCGGCGGCAGCAACTCCGACGGCCGCTTCATCGCCAGGAGCAGCGCCGAGGTGGTCGAGCTCGGCCCCGTGAACGCCACCATCCACAAGGTCGATGAGTGTGTGGCGGTGGACGAGCTGCTAAGCCTCTCGTGCATCTACGAGTCGGTGCTGCAGGCGCTCTTGGACTGAGGGTTTGTGAAAAAACCTACTGCGCTCGGGATCTCGCATTCCGGCGGTGCTCGGAATCCTTTGGCGCAGCGACGACCGCGCGGGTGGTGCTTGAGGCTAATCACGAAGCAGCGCTACGAAGCCCGACTGCACGAAGTGGTGGTCGTGGGCAAGCGCTTCGGTCAGCCCGCGTTCGCGCATGATTTCAAACGAGGCGCAGTCAGTCAGGCTCCACTCCTTATCTGCCATACGGCGGTAAAGATCGAACGCACGGCCGAACTGGAGCGACGTCTGCGGAACGACCTCGACGTTTGGATTCGCGCTGATCGCCTCAACCCCTTGGATCGCATATGGCCGAACGGGAACCTTTGAAAGCGCGGCCAAGAGTTCATCGAGCACCATCTCGCTGGTGAGCAGACGAACCTTCCCGAGAGACGCGGAGACTTCCATCGCCTTGGCGTGCAGTTTGTCGTTCGGGTTCAGCGACGCCTCCCAGTAACCGGTGTCGGCAAAGACGATCTTCACCGGTTGTTCTCTCCCTGACCGAAGACAATCTCGTCGATGCGCATCGAAAGGTCGTTGGGTACCGTTTCCCACGTGCCCGCAGGTGCCTGCTTGCCGATTGCTGCGAGCTGTTCCCAAATCGGCGGCACCGTCTCGTCAAAGCGCTCTGCGTCGCTCGGAGCAAGCGACACGCGTTCGATGCGCGTCAGCCGCTTGATCTGTCGGTCACGTGTTGAAAACTCCGCCGTGCCCTCTACACGCAATCGTACGTTGCGGTGATTCTTGAGGGCATCCAGAACAAGCACCTCCTGATTCGCATCAAAGCGGCCGTCGACAAGTACTCCGGTGTCGGCGAGTTGCAGCTTGAATGCACCGGGCCCGAGATAGGCCATGCGGACCTCGCCAACCAGGTCGACTCTGTCTTCATAAGTCGGGCCGACCCAGTCGGCAAGTCGGGCCCTCGCCTTCGCGGTGTACGGTGCGTCTTGGTCGCATTGACGGGCTTTTGTGAAAAGCACTTCGTCTGCGCGAAGTGAACGTCCGAAGTCCCGGAACAACGGAATGACATTCGCCGGCAGGCCCTCAGGAAGCAAGTCGTCCCGGTCCGCAGCGGAAATCGCCGCATCGATAAGGGTCGCAGCCTCATCGAAATCGTCGCCGAGATCGAGCTCTCCCTGCAGTACGTCACGCACCCGACGTAGTGGAATCGTCGCAGAACCGGGGTCGATCCGGTCAAATTCCAACCTGAACCCGTCTTCGAACCGCTTGGGCAAACGTACCCGGTCGGGGTTATTGCGACGCCAAAGTTCCTTCGCGCATTCGAGCACAAGCGTGCGATAGGCGATCAACTCCTGCGTGCACTCGATGTCCAGCGCATGCCCCTCAAACCGCTTACCCTCGAAGCGCAGGGAAGCCAACTCTACCGTGTTTTCGCCAGCCATGATCTGCACCTCCTACGGTTATTGTTTTACGCGATGTCTGATTTTTTTACTGCGAAGTTTATCGTTCAACTCTTGCACGATACGTTACCGCTTTGCGCGAAGCTTATCTTTCGGCTCATGCACGATAGTTTACTTCTTTGCCGTGATCTTATCGCTTGATTCGTGCACGCCACTGCCACTGCTTCTAGCGACCAGTGCTTCAGGCGCGCCATCACCAGGCTGCCGCCTGCCCACCCGCGGCGATGCGTACCACCGCGTGCGGGTATCTGGCGCGCGCCTCGGGAAACTGGGCCGGATGCAGGCAGGCCGCCAGGATTTCTAAGGAGTCGACAATACGCGGGCCGGGTCGGCTGAAATAAGCGGACCCATCGACGACATAGACCCGGCCGTTTCGAACCGCGGGCAATCCCTCCCACCCGGCTGCGCGTTGCAAGCGAGGCAAATCATCCAAAGTGCGGCCCACCGTGCATCCACAGCATGCGATTACCAGGACTTCGGGCTGCGCCTCGCGCACGCTCTCCCAGAGAATGCGTCTTGAGGCTTCCCCCTTTTTACCCAGGATCTCCTCGCCCCCGGCGATCTCCACGAGTTCCGGTCCCCAATGGCCGCTGCAGAAAGGCGGGTCGATCCACTCCATCAGAAAACAGCGGAGGCGATCGCTTGTTTTCATAACGCGAGCACGCACTTGTTCTATCCGGTTTTGAAGCGCGCTCACCACAGCCTCACCGCGCTCGGCCACCCCGAGCGCCGCCGCTACCTTGCGGATGTCCTCCAAGATATCCGCAAGACCGGCGGGCTCCAAGTTCACCACCTGCGGTGGCTCGGGCAGTGACCGGGCGAACCCTGCGACCGAACCATACCCAACCGCGCAGACATCACAGAGGCGTTGGGTCACGATAACCTCCGGGCGCAACCCGCGTAGCAGCGCCTCGTTCAGTGTATAGAGGGAACCTGTCGTCGCAAGTGTCTCGCGTACCCAGCGGTCTACTTCGGCGCTCGGCAAGCCCGCCTGGTGGATGGCACAATGCGTCACCCGTGGCTTCTCGTTCGCCGCCGCCGGATAGTCACACTCGTGCGATACCCCGACGAGGGAATCCATCAAGCCCAGGGCGCCCACGATCTCGGTAGCAGCAGGTAAGAGCGACACGATGCGCCTCGGACACAGCGGCGAGTCTTTTTCCATTTCAGTTCGTTAACGCGATGGGTTGCTCATTCATGACAGCGATCTGTTCGCGCAACTCGAGGATGCGATCCTGCCAGTACCGCTGGGTATTGAACCAGGGAAATGCGGCAGGAAAGGCCGGGTCTTCCCAACGCCGGGCGATCCACGCGGAGTAATGGATCAAGCGCAATGTGCGCAACGGCTCTAGGAGATGCAGCTCGCGGCGATCAAACTCGAAGAAATCCTCATAGCCGCTCAGCACGTCGCTCAACTGGCGCGCCATCGCAAGCGGCTCTCCGGAGAGTAACATCCACAGATCCTGCATCGCAGGGCCCATGCGGCTATCGTCAAAATCGACGAAATGCGGTCCACCCTCGGTCCAAAGCACATTACCGGCGTAGCAGTCACCATGTAGCCGCAGTGCTCTGATTTCGCCCGCGCGCTTAAAGCAATGCCGCACACCGTCTAGCGCTTGAGCAACCACGCTCCGATAGGCGCCCGCGAGATCCGCCGGGATAAAGTCGTGCGCAAGCAGGAAGTCGCTCGGCTCGTCACCAAAGCTGACGATGTTCAATGCCGGTCGTGCGACGAACGGCCGTAAGGTGCCGACCGCGTGAATTCGGCCGATGAAGCGCCCTATCCAGGCCAGGGTGTTGCGATCGAGCTCCGGTGAACGGCCGCCTTGACGAGGATAAAGCGTGAATCGGAATTCGCCGAAGGTGTGCAACGTCGTTGCGGGATGCGGACCCGCGCCGGAAGTTTTGGTCGCCAACGGCGCCACCACCGGGATCTCGCGCTCGACTAATTCCTGCACGAAGGCGTGTTCTTCAAGGATCGCCGCATCGCTCCAACGCCCAGGACGGTAAAATTTCACCACCAGGGGCATCCCCTCTTCCATGCCAACCTGATAGACGCGGTTTTCGTAGCTGTTGAGCGCCAGCAGACGTCCGTCACTCCGCAAGCCCACGCTATTCAATGCATCGAGCATGCAATCGGGAGTCAGCCGCCGATACGGAGTAGTGTTCGTGTCTTGTTTTACCGGGACGATGGCCAACTCGGTATCCCTAAGTACGGCGCGTAACACGCGTTGGGGAAACGCGGCCCAAGATTCTGATAGGCAGCGTAATCGGGATCATGTCCGTTGCTCAAGCAGGGACCTGATCTCACTGAGCTCTTGCTGCAACGCGGCGATCTGCTGCTCGAGCTCCGACAGACGATCGTGGTCCGAACGCGTGAGACTGCTTTCTATATCCGGGCCGGCAGCGCTCTCTGCTGCTTGCACCTCCCCGCTCAATAGGTGGGCGTAACGAGATTCTCTTCTCCCGGCTTCGCGCGCAAGCTTCACAACGAAAGGCCCATCCCCCCGCTCGATCAAGCTTCTCAGGGCGGCTTCAACCTCTTGCACATCATTGAACTTGCCAAGCCGCTCCGCACGCGTGCGCAGCTCACCGGGCGTCTGCGGGCCGCGCAACAGCAACTCGGCGATGATGGCAAGCTCCTGTGCCGACAGTCTTAAAGCACCGAACGCCGTATTACAGAAGCGATGTTGGTATTTCGTAACCCGGCTGCCGAACCCTGTTTTCTCACTTACCAAGTGCCTCTTGATGAGCCCGTCGAGCGTTTGTTGTACCGTTGCCTCATCGAGGTTAAGCACCGGATCGCGGTTGCTTTTCTGGTTACAGGCGTTGGTAAGTGCATTGAGCGAGAGCGGATATTGGTCGGGGGTGGTGATCTCCTTTTCCAGCAAGGCACCAATAACACGGGTTTCATAAAAAGCGAGGTTGCTTTGCATGGTAGACTTAGGAACAGGCCTATGCTCTATCAAACGACCAAGCTCACCAGCGGCAATGGAGCGCAGCGGAATTGCCGTCCGGTGCAGCGCCCCAATGTCGGTAGCGTTTGGGCGAAGTTGGTGAACCAAGCTTTTCGTACCATCACTTGATCGAGGCCATGCCTTGGTCGCTTCTGGTTAAAAAAGCCCACAAATACGAGCCCCTTTTTCACCGAGCCGAAAAACGGTATTCAAAGCATCCGAAGCCGCTCTCCAAGCAACCGCACCGTCGTCTTCCCACGGCAACACGTTGATCTCAAAACCTCCTTCGTGCCGGCGAAAAAGAACAGCGGTGTTTCGATAATCGAAGCCGCCTTGTGCCAACGTAGGAAGGTTGATGCGCTCCATCTTATTATTCCCGTGCCAAGTCAGTGGCCGGTTGGTCCATTTTTGTCTGCGAAGTGTCAAGGTGGGATGACCGATCGTGACGTGCGCCTCCCCGTATTTGGTGTGTGTGAATGCAAAAAATCGATTGGCGCCTCTCGGTAACTCCAATTGATTGTGTGAACCGCCCGAAGACATCGAGCCAGCCTCGATCCAGAAGTGATTGAAAGCCATCGGCGAAATGCCGCCAGTCGTGATCGCCTCCCAGAAGACAGGTTTGTCACCCGGCCTGATTTCCGGAGGATGGGGCTTCGGTTCCGGTTCGACAGCCCGCCTTTGGGGGCGTATCCACTTCCGGCGGTATTCGCCAAGCAGAGCGGTTGTGAGTGGCGCAGTATTGAAAAAGAGTTCAGCCCAAACATCGTTCCATGTGGCATTCTCGGGTTTCTCTTTGCCGACGGCGACAACCTCTGTGTTGGCGATGAGTGCGCTGTCAGTCAGGTTTGCAGAGCCTACGACGTAACCAGTGCTTTCTGCGGTATCAAACAGGTAGATCTTCGGATGGTATGCCTTGCCAGGCAGGAGGCCCGGCTTGTTGACGGCCTCTGAATTCGCGATGTGAACTTTGCTCTCGGGCAATCCCGCAAGAAACTCAAGGGCACCCGGGTCAGTGAGACCAAAATCGAGCGAGGTGATGAACTGCTTTTCGCTCTTTTCCCATCGGGATTTTCCCATCCGGGTCGAGATACGATCCACAAGTCGCTCACAGCCCCTGCGCGTCGAGTAGGCGACCGCCCACCGCACCTGCTGCACGCTGGCATCGGCCACCTCGTCGAAGGCGAACAAGACTTGACTTGGACAGCGGCTGTTTTGAGCGAAGATCTTCATTCCTCATCCAGTGTTACGTAATTGCGGTTCCGCCTTCTCTTGGCGCGCAGCGAACGGATAATTGCCTCAAGTTTCTCAACATATGCTCCAGCCTCGCTCACCGAGACTTTGCGCTGCGCTAGAGCTGAGACGACGATCCGATCAATCTTGGCCCGGTGATGCCGTAGCTCGTCCACTTTGCATCCCGATTCAAGAGCTTCGCGCACGAGGCTGCGCAGACTTTCTCTTTCCGAACCTGAAAGGGCTGGGATGGGTAGCTGGCGTAAGTGCGTTGCCTCTAACTTCAAAGCACCGCCGCCCAAAGTTGCCCCGAGAGATTCCAGGCAAAGCTCGCCCCAAGTGCTGTTCAGAATGGCAAAGACGTCTTCGGCGTTCCACGTGCCATCTTCGCACCACAGGGTTGAGAAGTTGGCGTCAATCAGTACGGGCGGCTCGGCGTTCAGAATCGCGTTCGGCTCATCGTGGATGATTCGAGGCACACAAAGGGAGGGAATGTGACGCGGCGCGAAATTGGGCACCATATACCACATGCGCGCCACGTCCTCCGCTAGTAGTAACGGGGAACTGCTAGTTTCGCCCGGTCCTAGACCATTTGGTTTCACAGCCGAGAGACAAGGAATCAGCGTTCGGCTTTCCCCACGCACTAGATGCGTGCGAGCAGCCAGACGGACGTAGTCCGCAAGAGCTTCCGGCATAACCTGCCATGTTTTCCGCCGCGCATGACCATTTCGTGTTGCATTCTCTGGAAGAACAAACTCCCGCAGATCGAGCAGGCGTCCGCGAAGCGCATCTGCGGCGATCTGAATCGTCGACAACTCAGCCTGCCGGCGGAGGACTGGCTTCAATGCGGAAACGGGAACCTTGATGCGCCTTCTGCCAAAAAGCTCGCTGGTCAGCACCGTGACTGAATCCTCGTTCGTCGCTTCCGCCGCGATGTCCAAGTAGAAGAACGCATTGCAACCGGTACGCAGCCCTTGACCAACGTGAATGGGTTCCGACGACAGAGGCCGCACGTTCCTCAGTAACTCAACAGGCAAATGAAATGCGATTGAAGCTGGTAGAGCAGGTGTGGACGAGGCCACAAAAATTCTAGTTGAGGAATCTCCCTCCAGCCGACGCAGCCACTCAGTTCCGCATGACGTCGCCAGCACCTCGTCGCGCTGAGATTCCCACGAAACGTGCTTCAGCTTCACGCCTGATCGCGAACCGGTACCGTGCTCCAGCCAGTCGGCGAACTCGGCTTCGGGGTCATCCGCTCTGAACGCATTACCAACGTGGCTTCGCGCAGACGCGGCGGCAGGGCCAACCTCGGCAAATGGGGTGTCACCGAACCGGTAGGTTCGTTCCTGTAACGGTGTGATTACTTGTTCAGACGACAATCGCCGACCAACTACCAGCGAGACTGGAACGAGCGCATCGCGAAACCAGCGCTGGCCGGACTCTTGAACGATGGCCAGGGGGTGATAGAAGCGCAGGAAGAAGTAACGAGCAATGCGTGCGTAGTCTCGATTCAGCCAAGTCTGTGGCACAACCAGGGCCAGTACGCCAGCTGGGGCGGTCAGGAGCCCGCACAGCAACCAACTCGGCACGGATAGGTCAGCGAGTCCAGAGTAGGAACGGATGAGGCGTTGCCAGATCATGTGTTCTTCCGGCGGGGCCAGCTTGACCGCGATTCGTTCCAAAGCGTGCCGTGTCGCTTCTGCGTTCAATAACTTTACACCGCCTTCCTTTCCTCCGTTCGAGAGCGTCTGATAGCGAACATACGGCGGATTGGTGATGACCAAATCAAAACGACTAGTTTCGTTCCAAGTCGTCGTAGCGAAGGCGTCGCCATGAATGAAGTGACCACGCCGGAAGCCATACTCTTGCACACATTTTCCGACTCGCCATTCACCCAGCCTTGCCGCCTCCGGCTCGATCTCTACCCCCACCAATTCGCCGGGATTCAAATGAAGACGACGTGCTCGCTCGGCGGCTGATTCAAGGAGATCCCCGTGGCCAGCCATCGGATCAACTATTCGCCTTTGTCCGTGCTGCACGGCCAGCGCGGCGAGCAGGCCTCCTGTTCGCAAGCCGGTGAAACACTGCCCCAGTTGCTTGCGTCTCGCGGGAGGAACATCCACCTCAAGAAGCGGACGCCCTTCAGTGAGCGAGTCGGGCATGGGGAATAGGCCTGTCATCCGGGTGGCCTCGCGAGGGATAGCTTCGCGTAAAACTCGTCAGCGTCGATGGGTGGAGAACTGTGTCGATCCAAGTAATGAGCCACGAATCGCGAGTAGATGCGTTGCGGCAAACGTTCTTGCGGGTCTTCGAGCGCATCGGCTTGCGATACCAAACGAGCGATTACCTTCTCAAGGTTAGTGCCGTTAGTGCTTCTCACGCGATCTTTAGGGGACAAAAGTAGCATTGGATCGCCCTTAGCGGAATTGATCGTTGTCACTTGTTTGAAGCTGCCCTGCTTCTTGTCGAGTATGTTCGACATCTCCACGCCGAAGCCCGCCGCACAGTAGGCGTTGACGAGTGCCTGCCATACGTCCGCCTGCGTGGAATGGAAAACGACCGTGACCTTCCCAGTCGGTTTCAGAATGCGGCGCATCTCCTGAAAAGCCTTCGTCAAAAGGGACTGGTAAGCCTCAATATCTTTCGTCTGCGTCGAACTAACGACCGCTTCATCGCGCGTGTGTGTGCTGCGCCCTAGCCATGCTTCACTGATGAAATTCACTTCACTGTAAGGAATGTTTCCCCCGAATGGAGGGTCGGTGAAAACGTAATCGACTGATTCGTCAGCGAGATTTGTCCGGGTGGATGATCCCTGCCTCACTTCGACTTGCCCCTCCAGATCACGAAGAGCTACAAAGGCTTCCCTAATGGTCTTCAGCTTCCGGCGCAATCCGAGAAAGACATTCTTCTCGACTGGCAAGCCACTGATGTAGAGGACGCCAGGTTGCGCGCTCGTCAGCACGAGATCACCTTGGTTTTGTTTTGCCACAACCCGCGTCATCAGCGTCGAGTGGCTACTGTTGTAGCTCGAAATCCAGAAGCGTAGCGGGTCTCGGAACGGCTTTGGTGCGTTCTCCATCAACTCCCAGAGACCTGCCACCGCAATCAAGTTTCGCCGCGTGTAAAAATGATGAACGTGGGTAATACCTTCATGATAGCCCGCGCGCCACAGGTCGCCCCACGCCGCGCCACCCTTCCCCATCATGGGAGCAAGTGGAACGGTATTCGGAAAAGGTTCATTTTCAATCCGCGCGAGAAGTTCCAAATCGCGGTGGGTCGGTTGACGTGTCCAGTGCCGCCCTCCCGTAATTCCGTCGACGCGCGCCAGCCGCCGCGCCTTGCTGGCGCGTTCGCTCTCAAGCATCGAGTCAAAACCACGTTCCAACAACCTCGGCGTGGCGTTCAGTTCCGTGATCCTGCCGCACGCCCGGCATTTCCATCGGTCGGAAACGCGGGCAGGGTTGAGCCGAACGCATGCATCCCAAAGTGTCATAATCCCGCGGCAAGAAGGACATTCGAGCAACTCAGACCAGATGAAGTGACGAGCGACAGCTTCATCGCCTGTCTCGTCCACGACACGATACATCCAGCCGTAACGCCGTTCCGCCTCATCAACAATACGTTTAGCCGCAGCCGCGAACCGGTCAGGGTCAGGCTGCGAGCAAAGCGTTTGTCCGATGAAAGACCCCAATCCGCTGAGTTCGTAGACCACAGTGCGACGTGGTCCCCAAATTGGATTTATACCCCGCGCCTTGGCTACGGCGCGAAGTTCGTCAGAAGGTTTCGAGCAGAGCAATGAGGCAAGCGCAGTTGTACAGCTTCCGCCAAAACCATCGAACACTATATTCCCCGGCTTGGTGTGGCACGCGATCATCAGGGCGATGCTGTGCGGCGAGATCTTCGTCGGATACCAATGTGCGTGATACAGCGAGCCGCTGCGTGTTGCCCCGAGTGGCATTTCGTAAAGTGTTTTTAATGATTTCTTGGTCATCATCGTCTTTTTCTTGCTCGGTTTGTTCTGGCGCCTAACTCACTTTATCATTCGCTCGTTCATAAATCCTAGCGTGCGGCGACGCTGAAAGCGCGATAGTATGAAAGAGCGCCCGCCAACCCCGTGGCCGGGGCTGGATCCCGGAGCGGTCTCGGAGCGCTAAGGCGATGACGGGGATTTCGGCCAGTGGACGGACAAGATCGGCAGCCTGTGGATGGGTGAAAACGCAGAGCAGATCGCCGCCTTCGAGCGCCGCGCCTATCTCCTGCTCGAACCGCGTTTGCGCAGGGGCCGCGGGCAGGGCAATGGCGCCGCCGCTACGCAGCAGAAAGCCTATGAGCGGCGCGCGCAGCCAGCGCTCCGCGACCACAAACCGGACCGGCCGGCGCACGGCGGCGGCAATGATCAGCGCGTCCACGATCCCGCCGGATTCGCAGCGGAGCAGCGCGGCTCCGGTTTGAGGAATGTGTTCCAATCCTGTTTTCCTGATGGGGAACACGGAGTGAACCAGTAGCCAGACGATAAAGCGCAGGAGAAATTCCGGGACCCGCGTGTAGATGTAAAACGCGGCGAAGGCGTTAACGATCCCGGTAAGCAGCAGGACCTGCGCGACCGTGAAACCGGCCTGGCCGAGTCCGATGGCGAATCCGGCCGAGATGACCATGAAGAGCGCGTTGAGGATGTTGTTGCCGGCGATGATGCGGGAACGGTGAGTGGGATCGCTGCGCGCTTGAATAAGCGCATACAAAGGTACGGTGTAGAAGCCCCCGAAGACGCCGATCAGAACCAGGTCGAGCACCACGCGCCAAGCCTCGGGCCGCGCGATAAACGCGGTCCACTCGAGCGTGGACGGCTGCGCGAAACCTCGGGAGGCGAAATAGAGATCGATGGCGAATAGCGTGAGCCCGATGGAGCCGAGCGGTACGAGACCCAGCTCGAGGCCGCGTCCGGACATACGCTCGCAGAGCAAGGAACCGGTCCCGATCCCGATCGAAAAAAGCGCGAGCAGCAGGGTGACGACAGACTCATCCCCGCCGAGGACGTCTTTGGAGAAATTCGGGAACTGCGACAGAAACGTCGCCCCATAAAACCAAAACCACGAGATCCCGAGCATTGCTAAAAACACGGTTCGATTGCGGCGCGCGAAGCGCAGAGTATCGCGGGTGGCCGTCACCGGGTTCCAGCGGATGGCGAGCTGTGGATCGGGCGCGGGTGTAACCGGGATGCGCCCGCTGACCGCATAGGCTAGAAGGGCGGTACTCACGGTGGCGATCGATACCAGGGTCTTGCCCCAGTCGGCCACCGCGATGAGTATCCCGCCGAGCACGGTGCCGAGCAGAATCGCGACGAAGGTGCCCATCTCCACTAAGCCGTTACCGCCCACAAGCTCTTCGGATTTCAAGTGCTGAGGCAAATAGGCATACTTGACCGGGCCGAAAAGCGTCGATTGAACTCCGCCTAGGAACAAGGTGAACATCAGCAAACCCAAGCTCCCGAGGTAGAATCCGGCCGAACCCAGGATCATGAGGCCAACCTCGAGCAAAACCGTATAGCGAATGAGGCGGGATTTTTCGTATTTGTCCGCGATCTGCCCGCTGGTCGCCGAAAACAAAAAGAAGGGCAGGATGAAAATAGCGGCGCTGAGATTGATGAGCGTATTGGCATCTTGAGCGCTGAGCGAAGTCACCTGAAAGGCGAACATGATGACGAGAGCGTTCTTATAGACGTTGTCATTGAAGGCGCCCAGGAACTGGGTCCAGAAGAACGGAACGAAACGCCGCTCCCGCAGGAGCGAAAACTGGCTTTCGTGTTTCATTCACTAGTACCTCGCCGCCCGAGCGACGAGGTAACGGGCTACCTGGGCCGCGTTGACTCGGCCTCGGCGGCGCCGCTCGCGCTGCCGGCGCGCCGCCGCTAGGGCCTATTTGGAGGCGACGGTCTTACCGTCAATCACCAGGCTTACGATGCCCCGATCCAGGATATAAGTGCAATCGACGGTACTGAATTCGCCGCCAGCGGGGCGTTTCCATTGCAAGGTCACGCTCGTAGCGCCGTCGCTCGTCATGTAGTCCGCGGTACCCAGTTCCGATTTGAGGAATTGTCTTATGGCGACGGGGCACTCCTCCGCGGCGTTTTCCTTCAGGTGCTTGGTCGTCAGCATGAAGGCGTCGGTGGCCCACTGCCGTTCGCTATCCTGCATCATTATGGCTACCGCCCCAACCCCGAAGACTATCAATATCCCCCAGAAGAGCTTGCCGAGGGTCAAACGGTCGGTTGAAGGTGATTTCGATTCCATCATAGATCTCCGCGAGTTTATTAGGCTATATTTAGCACGGATCCCGCTTACCGAAAGAGTTCGGGCCGATCACTGCCAGGATAATGAATCCCTCGTTACGCCTCAAGCCGGCTAGGAAATCACCTACGAGGCTTGCGCGAAACACCGCGCCCCGCACCAATCTCTATGGGCCCAAGTTTGAAGTAAGATAGCGCTTTATCATACGATTCCGCGCAAGGCGATGGCGATATTACAGGTTTTGATACTCTTGGGCGTGGCCAACGGGGCGCCAATCGGCGCGCGGGTACTGCTCGGCGAGCGCTTTAACCGGCCGATCGATGGCGGCAAAACATTCATCGACGGCGCGCCGATTTTCGGCAGCACGAAAACCGTGCGCGGGCTCCTCGCCTCGTTGCTCCTGAGCGCCGCGGGAGCTGCGGCTCTGGGCCTCCCGGCCAGCTTCGGCGCCTACATCGCCGCGGCGGCGATGCTCGGTGATTTATTTTCGAGCTTCATCAAACGGCGCATGGGTGTCGCCTCGAGCAGCCCGGTGACCGGCCTCGACCAGATCCCGGAAGCCTTGTTTCCGGCCTTGGCCGCGCTCCCGTACTTGGACCTCGGCGCCCTCGATGTGGCGATCATCGTCATGTTGTTTTATCTCTTGGACATCGCGGTGTCGCCGGTGTTATACCGGCTCAGGATCCGCAAGTTCCCCGAATCCGGCCCGCGCGCATGATCCCGCGGCAGGAACGCCCGGCCATCGTGGGGATCTTGAACCCCACGCCGGATAGTTTCTCCGACGGCGGGGTATGCGCCGATGCGGACTCGGCGGTGCGTCATGCTTGCCGCATCGCCGCCGAAGGGGCGGATATCATCGATGCCGGCGGCGAATCGACGCGCCCGGGCGCGGAGCCCGTCGCCGCGGCGGAGCAAATCCGGCGCACCCGTGAGGTGATCCGGCGATTGCGCCACGCCTTACCTGATCGGGTGGCGATCAGCATCGATACGACGCTCGTCGAGGTGGCGGCCGCGGCGCTAGAGGCCGGCGCCACGATCATCAACGATATATCCGCGGGCCGTGACGACCCCGGGATGTTCGCGTTGGCCGCCGAGCGCAAGGTCGCTTTGGTGCTGATGCACATGCAGGGCACGCCGCTTACGATGCAAACCGATCCTCACTATCGGGATGTGCTCGGGGAGGTGCGGGCGTTTCTCATCGAGCGCGCTCGGCTGGCGGAAACGGCCGGGGTCGAGCGCGAGCGCATCATCATCGATCCGGGGATCGGATTCGGCAAGACCAAAGTCCACAACCTCGCCCTGCTCGCCGATCTGGGCGCGTTCGCCGCTAGCGGTTACGCCGTATTGCTCGGCACGAGCCGCAAGCGATTCATGGGCACGGTGTGTGCCGAACAAACCCCGCGGGAGCTGGTCGGCGCCACCTGCGCGACGACCGCCTTAGGCGTCGCTGCCGGCGTGCGATACTTTCGTGTCCACGACGTCAAGGCCAATCGTCAAGCCGCCGATGTAGCCTGGGCGATAATGCGCGGGCAATCCGAGCGAGCAGGCGGCGCAGGAGGTGTTTTTTCCGCTCGGTGAATCCCCCGATGAGGACGATCGCCGCGAACGTCGAGGTGAGGATCGAGATCTGCGTTAGCGGCTCGGAACGCTCCCCGCCGTAGAGGGCGGCAAAAAAATGCAGCGCGGGATAGTGCAATAGATAGATCGAAAAGGTGAGACCCGCCCAATAGCGGATGGTTTGGTCCAGCCACCGCGGAACCTGATCCAGGGAATGAGAGATCGCGTGCATCCCGATGAAGTTGAGCGCCACCAGAACCGCATAGATATGGTTCATCAGGAACTCGTCCGAATGCTTAAGCCTTGACATCACGAACTCCGGGCCTATGATCGCCATGGTTGCCATGCGGGCCGCGATATCGATCTCGGATGCCTTGATGAAACTGTATATCAGTATAGGTGAGAGAAACAATAGCCAACCGATGGCGACGGAGACCTGCTTGCTGCGATTGAAGCGGTAAGTCCATACGCCAATGAGCCAGGCGGGCAGAAGCACCAGGATCTTCGGGCCGGCGATAAGCGCGATGAGCAGGACGGCGGAGATGCGTCCGCGGCAATAATAATAAGCCCCATAGAGAACGTAGTACCAAAACTCATAGCCGAGCGACCAGTACGGGCCGTTGCTGAACGGGCGAATCGATGTAAACCACAACTCGTTGACGAACAGCAGGTTCGCGAGGAAACGCCAAAGCGCTTCACTGTCCTTATACCACCAACCATCGTAAAGGGCAGGATCGAGGACGCGCCCCATCTGGTCGAGAATCACGGTGGCGATCAAGGCCGGGAACACCACCGAGTAGAGCCGGGCGCAGCGGTTGATCGCATACTCGGTGAGCGTGCGTTCGCGTTCCGCGGAAACGTAGGCGATGACATAGCCCGAGAGGACGAAGAACACGATGACCGCATCGGCGCCGAAGCGCCGCAAGATCAAATACTCGCCGCCCGAGATCCGCGTGTAGGCGAAATGGGAAAGTAGCACCACGGTTGCGGCGACAAACCGGACCAGGTCCAGATAGAGCGATAATGCGGCGGTCACGGCGGCTTCCTCAGACGACTCGTCACGCGCAATTCACGCCTTCAAACCCGCCCTGGGAACGCGCCCAGGACCGCGAGCACTTCGTCGATGTCGGTCTCGGTGTGATTGGCCGAGATCTGGAACCGGATCTCCTCCTCGCCCCGCGGCACCACGGGATAGGAAAGACCGGTGGCCAAGACGCCGTGGGTTTTCAAATACTGAACCATCGTCCGGGTGCGCGCGGTGTCGCGCAAGAGTAGCGGCACGACCGGGTGCTCGCCCGCGAGGGTTTCGTAGCCAAGGTGCGTTAGCGCTTGCCGGAAGCGCAGCGTCGATTGCCGCAGCCCTGCCAGCAGACCCCGGCCCGCGGGGCTGTCCACGATGTCCAAAGCCTTCACGGCCGCGGCCGCCTCGCCCGGTGTGATCGGGTTCGAATAGATATACAAAGGCGCCTTCTCGCGCAGGTAATCAATGAGCACACGCTCACCGGCCACGTAACCGCCGTTTACGCCAAACGCCTTGCCGAGCGTCGCGATCAGGAGATCTGCCGGACCCGAGCCGGTGTGCTCCTCGGTACCCCGACCGGTCGCCCCGATCGCGCCCACGCCGTGCGAGTCATCGACAAGCATGAGCACGCCCTCCTTGAAGCGGGCATCGAAGCGCGCGGCAATCTTTTGGATTTCCGCGAGAGGCGCGTGATCGCCGCGCATGCTGAAGATCCCATCGGTTACCACAAGGACTCTCTCGCAACCCGCCGCCTGCGAAAGACAGTCTTCGAGCGCCGCCATATCGAGATGCGCATAGACGTGTTTCTCCTTGGGCTGCGCGAGGCGCGCGGCGTTGATGATGCAATTGTGGTTGAGCGCATCGCTGATGATGGCGGTGTCCGGCGTGACCAAGACCGGCAGGACGCCCATGACCGCAGCATAGGCTGAGCTGAAGGCGAGCGCGGCCTCGCGCCCGTGAAATGCCGCGAGCCGCCGCTCAAGCTCCACATGCGGCGCGTAGGTGCCGCTGATAAACCGTACAGCCCCAGGTCCGGCGCCGAATGCGCGCACGGCGTGCTCCTCGGCCGCGATCACCTCCTCGCGCAAAGCCATGCCAAGGTAAGCATTGGAATTCATGCGGATAAACGGCCGCTCGCCCTCATCCTCGATGAGGACACGCGGCCCGCGGGCGCCGTGCGCGCGGAGAACCTTGGTAATGACCGGCTCGCGCCGTTTGGCGGCGCCGCTCGCATCGATCTGGACGATCTCTTGGGCGAGCCGGTGTTTAATGCGGTCAAGCGGCATGCCGATAGTCTCAGGGTGCGTTCCGCAGCCGCTCGCTTAAGCGCTCGAGCATGTCGGCCGTCATCGCCTCGAGGTCATAGGCCGGCGCCCACCCCCATTCCGCCCGTGCGGCGCTGTCGTCGAGCGATCGCGGCCAGGAATCGGCGATGGCCTGGCGCACGGGATCGATCCTATAGTCGATCACAAACTCCGGAACATGGCGGCGAATGGCCTGCGCCAGCTCCGCGGGCGTGATGCTCATGGCAGTGATGTTGAAGGCATTCCGGTGGTGCAAACGCACTGGCTCGGCCTCCATCAGCGCGATGATCGCCCGCAGCGTATCGGGCATGTACATCATGTCGAGACGCGTATCGGCGCGCAGAAAACATGTATAGCGGCGGTAACGGATGGCGTGATGGAAGATCTCCACCGCATAGTCGGTGGTGCCTCCGCCCGGCGGGGCGACGTAGGAAATAATGCCCGGAAGCCGCAGGCCGCGCGTATCGACACCGAAGCGCCGAGCGTAGTAATCACCCAGAAGCTCGCCCGCGACTTTCGTGATCCCATAGATCGTCTGCGGCCGCTGGAGCGTATCCTGCGGGGTGCGCTCGCGCGGTGTCGTCGGGCCGAAAGCCCCGATGGAGCTCGGGAAGAAAAGCGCACAACGGTTCTGCCGCGCGACCTCCAGGATGCGATAGAGACCGCCCATGTTGACATCCCACGCCACGTGCGGCCAGTCCTCCCCCACGGCCGAAAGGACCCCGGCAAGATGATAAATCGCTCCGATATCGTGACGGCGCACGAGGTCCTGGATCTGGCGCAGCTCGGTGCAATCGACATGCTCGAAAAGGCCTTCACTGAGGGGCGAGTCCGGACGCGGCATGCGGATATCCGAGGCCACCACGCGATCGGGACCCACGCGCGCCCTCAACGCGGGAACGAGCTCCGAACCGATCTGCCCGAGCGCGCCGGTGACCAGGATCCGCCGGTCGTTTGAGTCCACGCTTGCCCCCTCATTCGCCCTGTAGGCGAAATATTTTGACTCTAGGTTGCACTCACCTAAATACTAACAGAGAATCGCGTAATGACCCGCGAGGGGCTCGATGGTTCACGATCGGTGACGGCTTGATGCCGGCGTTCGGGAGGCTTTTATGTCCATGATGTTTTATTGCGGTTCCGGTTCACCTCCCGCTTGGCGGGTTTGGCTTGGCCTCGAACACAAACAACTCCCCTATGAGCTGAAGATGCTGTCGTTTTCGGCGGGGGATCTCAAGACCGAGGAATTTACCCAACTCAATCCCAGGCAAAAGGTCCCGGTCCTGGTCGAGAACGGTTTCGTCCTTTATGAGTCCGTGGCCATTCTCGAATACCTCGACGAACGCTATCCCCTTGCCGGCCGGGGGCGATTATTCCCGGACGAGGCGCGGGAGCGGGCCCTCGTCCGCCGCTTCATCCAAGAGACCGACTGGTATCTCGGCATGGCCATGGGGCGGATGCTGCGCGAGATTTTTCACAAAGCCGAGGAGGAGTGGGATCGCGCACTGATCGCGGATGGCCGCGGCAAGCTCGCGGCCGAGCTCGGGCATTTCGAGCGCGAGATCCGCGGCGATTATCTCACTGGGACACTGAGCGCGGCCGATCTCACGCTTTATCCCATGATAGCACTGGTGCTGCGGGCCGATCTTAAAGATCCAGCCCTCGCGATCCGTTCCCTCGTCGGGACCAAGCTCACGGCCTGGATGGGGCGCATCGAAGCCCTCCCTTATTTTGCCCGGACCCTACCGCCGCACTGGAAAAATAACTAACCCGGCCGGACCGAAGGATATCGTTCAATCGCCGGGTCAACGCAACCGGTAGATAATTCCGAGGGCCTTAATCCTCGGCTAATTCGGGAATATCTTTGAATGCCTCCAGCGCCTCGGGATTCGCCAGCGCTTCGAGGTTTTCTATTGGCCGGTGGTGGATGAGATCGCGTACCGCGAGCTCCATGATCTTACCGCTGCGGGTGCGGGGGATGTCACGGATCGGGATCACCTTGGCGGGTGCATGACGCGGGGAGGCCTGCTCGCGGATGGTATTTTTGATGCGCGTGACGAGTTCGTCATCCAGCATCAAGCCTTCTTGCAGCTTCACGAACAGAATGATGCGCACGTCCTTATTCCATTCTTGGCCGACCGCCAGGCATTCGAGGATCTCGGGCATGGCCTCGATGGGGCGGTAGATCTCGGCGGTGCCGATGCGCACGCCGCTTGGATTGAGCGTGGCATCGGAGCGGCCGTAGATAACCACCGTATCGCGCACGGTGATCTCGGCGTAATCCCCATGGGCCCAGACATTCGGGAAGCGCTCAAAGTAGGCGCGGCGGTAGGCTGTCCCATCGGGGTCATTCCAAAAGCCTATCGGCATTGAGGGAAACGGGGCGGTGCATACAAGCTCACCTTTTGCACCGGCGACGGATCGTCCGGCCTGGTCGTAGACCTCGACTTTCATTCCCAGCCCGCGGCACTGTAGCTCGCCGCGATAGACCGGCAGGCAGGGGTGGCCCAAGGCGAAACACGAAATGATGTCGGTGCCCCCGGAGATGGAAGCGAGCTGAAGGTCCTCCTTGATGTCCCGATAGACGTAATCGAAGGATGCCGGGGCAAGCGGCGAACCGGTGGACAGGATCGTCTTGAGCGCGTCCAACCGGTGCGTCGCGCGCGGCTTGACGGCGGCTTTCTCGATGCTTGCGAGGTACTTGGCGCTGGCGCCGAAGATCGTCAGCCGTTCCTTTGCGGCGAGGTCGAATAAACTCTGGGGTTGGGGATGAACGGGCGAGCCATCGTAGAGCACCACGGTGGCGCCGAGCGCCAGGCTCGACACGAGCCAATGCCACATCATCCATCCGCAGGTGGTGAAATAAAAGATCCGGTCCTCGGGTGTAACGTCCGTATGCAGCGCTAATTCCTTCAGGTGCTGGATGAGCGTGCCGCCGGCGCCGTGGACGATGCACTTGGGCTTCCCGGTCGTGCCCGAGGAGTACAGGATATATAGCGGGTGGTCGAAGGGCAGCGCCGTGAAAGGCGGATCGGGTGCTGGCTCAGGCGCTAGGAAATCCGTATAAAGAACACTCCGCGGCAGCGATCGGCGGGCGGTTTCCCCCGCATCGAGATAGGGCACGGTGATCACCCATTGGACCTCGGGCAAGTGCGGCAGGGCTTGCCGGACGCGTTCCAGTGAATCGATGCGCTTGCCGCCGTAAAGATAACCAGCGGCCGTGAACAACACCTTGGGCTTGATTTGGCCGAACCGATCCAAGAGGCCCGCGAGTCCAAAATCCGGCGAACACGACGACCAGGTGGCCCCTAAGCTGGCACTTGCCAGCATGGCGACGACGGTCTCCGGGATATTGGGTAAAAAACCAGCGATCCGGTCCCCGGCGACGACGCCCGCCGCCTGTAAGGCGCGCGCGAGCCTTGCCACCTCGGAATGGAACTCGGCGTAAGAGACGACGCGGTAGCGGCCGTGCTCGTTCCAGGCGATGAGGGCCGGATGCTCGTCGCGCCGACGCAATAGATTTTCCGCGAAGTTCAGCCGCGCGCCGCCGAACCACCGCGCTCCAGGCATGCGACCGGGGTGTTCCAGGACCGTATCCCAAGCGCGGGAATGCTTGATGTCGCAGAAGCGCCACACCGCGGGCCAGAATTCTTGCGGTGCGTCTATCGACCAGTGATACAACGATGCATAGTCGTTGACACTAGGCGCATACTCTCGTTGCACCATGGTCATGAAACGGGTCATGTTGGCCGCATCAACCCGCTGTGAGCTAGGAGTCCAGATCGGCATCGCGATTATTTCGGCGGCATGCGCAGCGCACCGTCCAAGCGTATGACCTCGCCGTTCAGCATCGGGTTTTCATAGATATGGCAGACAAGCGCGGCGAATTCGCGGGGATTGCCCAAGCGCTTGGGAAAAGGGACGTGCAGGGCCAAGCCGGCGCGCGCCTTTTCGGGCAGGCCCGCGAGCATCGGGGTATCGAAGAGACCCGGCGCAATCGCCATGACGCGGATGCCGAGCGCGGCGAATTCGCGGGCGAGCGGCAGCGTGAGGCTGATCACACCGCCTTTGGAGGCGGCGTAGGCGGCTTGGCCGATCTGGCCCTCGTAGGCGGCGATCGAGGCCGTGTTGATGATGAGCCCGCGTTCCCCTTCGGCGTTCGGCTCATTGTGTTGCATGCGGTTGGCGGCGGCGCGGCAGACGGTGAAGGCACCGATGAGATTGACGGCGATGACCCGCGCGAACTCCGCCTGATCGAGCAGGCGCCCGGCGCCGAGCACCCGTTGGGCCTGCACGATGCCGGCGCAGTTGACGGTCAAGGTGATCCCGCCGAGCCGAGCCGCGGCGATCTCGAAAGCCCGGTCCACCGCGATTTCCGAGGTCACGTCGGTTTCGAGAAAAAGAAAGCCATCCGAGCAGGGCTCGGCGAGCGGTTCGGCAGGAGCAGGGCGGATATCGAGGATAGCTACGCGCGCGCCAGCCTCGAGCAAGCGCCTTGCCGCCGCCAAGCCGAGGCCCGAGCCGCCGCCGGTGACGATCGCTTTCGCTTCACAAAGTCTCATCAGGCGATAGTATAAAACATCAAACTGCAACCAAGACCTGGAGTTGTGAAGCTTCATTAAGGGATGGTAGCCTAAGGCGCTGAACCAGGCCATCCGCGCTATCGTGGACTAAAGGATTTCCCGCGTTGCGCTGCGCTCCATTGCGGGCTACGCTTACTTTTGAAGAAACCTAGGGCACGCGAGGTGAATACAGTGAGCATCCCCAACCCTCATATCCGGTTCAGCTACGAGGACTATCGGTCGCTAGTCGCCACGAGCGACAAGCGTTACGAGCTCTTCGATGGAGATATCGTCATGGTCCCTTCACCCACGACCGTACACCAGCAAGTCTCCCGCAATCTGGAGTTCCTGCTCCTCGCCCACGTGCGGGCGCACAAGCTCGGGACGGTTTTGGATGCCCCGATGGATGTCGTGTTTGGAGCAGGCGCCGATCGCGAGGTGGCCCAGCCGGACCTCCTCTTCGTGCGCGCCGAGCGCCGCGGGATCATCGGCCATGACGCCATCGAAGGTGCCCCCGATCTGGTGGTCGAGATACTCTCACCGGGCACCAAAGTGCTCGATCGCGGCTATAAGAAATCTCTCTATGCACGTTTTGGCGTCGCCGAGTACTGGATCGTGGATCCGAAGGCGCAGGCCATCGAAGTGCATGCCCTCGGCACCGATGGATACGAGATGAAGGGGCGTTATCGGAAGGGCGATCGTTTCGCTTCGCCGCTCTTTCCCGGCCTCACGCTGCCATTGGACGAGGTCTTCGAAGCCGAATAGGCGCTCTCGGCGCCTTCCAGACCCCCGGCAGCGGTCTGTGGCATATCCGGTGAGGTATCATTCCGCGACGATCGCCTTAGCTTCACCAAGTTTCATCAGGCGATATTATAAAACATCAAACTGCAACCTAGTGTTTAATTGCATTAGTCATAGTATGTATTTATCGTGCCTCTATGCCGTGAGCCATGGAGGCTACCATGCCGAGAGTTGCGGTATCCCTCAGTTGTACGTCCGAGGTGAGGCGAGAGTTGGAGCGGTTGAGTCGGAGTCGTACGGACGAGGCGCGTCTGGTGGAGCGTGCGAGGATCGTTCTGGGGTGTCTTGCGGGTCGGCGTAACGACGAAGTGGCGGCCGAATTTGGGAGACGTGCTGGAACGGTCGCCACTTGGCGCACTCGGTTTGCGGCGCAGGGAATGGCGGGATTGCGCGACCGTGCCCGCTCGGGTAAGCCCCCGAGATATCCGCGGGCGGAACTCAGGCACCGCATTCTCAAGCAACTGGAGCAACCCCCGCCGGCAGGTTATTCGACTTGGGACGGCGGCATGTTGGCCGAGGCTCTCGGGATCTCGGACGATGCGGTTTGGCGCGTACTGCGCCAGGAAGGAGTCCAGTTGCGGCGCCAGCGTTCGTGGTGTGTCAGCACCGATCCCCAGTTCTCGGCAAAGGCCGCGGACATTATCGGGCTGTATCTGAATCCACCGGAGAACGCCTTGGTACTCAGCATCGACGAGCAGCCTTCGATCCAGGCGTTGGAGCGTCGCACCGGCTATGTCTACACCAGCAGCGGAAAGATCGTGCGGGGTTTGAAAAGTACCTACAAGCGTCATGGGACGATCAACCTGTTTGCCGCACTCAACGTGACCACGGGAGCCATTCACTCCAAGACCACCACGACCAAGAAGCGGCCCGACTTCCAGGCTTTCCTCGATGAGGTCGTGGCGGACGTTTCCACTGACCAGGACATTCACGTGATCCTCGACAATTACAGCACTCACAAGAAAAACGATGCTTGGCTCGCCGCCCACCCGAACGTGCATTTCCACTTCACCCCCACCTCGGCCAGTTGGCTCAAGGCGCGCCGCAAGCTCTGGCGCCTGCCCGGCTCACGCGGCTTTGGTTGTCGCACCCAAGGCGTGCGCAAATATAACGGCCTGCGTCGATTAATTTATTGAGATCAACGCCGGTCTCGATCCCCATGCCGTGGAGCATGTAGACCACGTCTTCGGTCGCGACATTACCGCTTGCGCCCGGCGCGTAGGGACAGCCGCCGAGCCCGGCCACCGAGGCATCGACCACTTCGGCGCCGAGCCCGAGACAGGCCAGGATGTTGGCGAGCGCTTGGCCACGGGTGTCGTGGAAATGTAGCGCGAGCCGCGCGGCAGGCACTTGCCCGGCGCAGGCGGCGAACACGTCCCGCGCTTGCAAGGGCGTCGCTAGGCCCACGGTGTCACCGAGGGCGATTTCCGCACAGCCGAGCCGATAAAAATCACCGGCGAGCTTGGCCACGGTCTCCGCGGCGACCGCACCCTCGTAGGGACAGCCGAACGCGCAGGAGACATAAGCACGAACCTCGAGCCCCCGCTGGCGAGCCTCGGCGATGACCGGGGCTAGGCGTTCCATGGATCCCGCGATGCTACAGCGGCTGTTCTTTTGGCTAAAGGTCTCCGTGGCGGCAGTGAAGACAGCAATCGCTCGCGCGTCCACGCGGAGCGCCCGTTGCAGTCCTTTGTGGTTGGCCAAGAGCACAGGATACTGTACGGAATGCTTGCGCTCGATGCGGACAAACACCTCCTCGGCGTCGGCGAGTTGCGGCACCGCCTTGGGATTGACAAAACTCGCCGCCTCGATGACCGGGAGCCCGGTCGCCGACAGCCGATCGATGAATTCGACCTTGGTTTCGGTGGCGAGCATTGTGGGCTCATTCTGCAAGCCGTCGCGGGGGCCGACTTCCACCAGCTTGACCCGTTTTGGATAGTGGTGGGTCATGGGATTACTCTTGCCAGAACGGCTTGCGCTTCTCCACAAAAGCCGCGATCCCTTCGCGCGCCTCCGGCGAGCCGCGCAGCCGCGCAAGGAAGGCCTCAGCCGTGTCGAAATCTCCGTGCGCTAGCGGCGAATAGTTCGCGATCGAGCGTTTGAATTCGGCGATCGCCGTCGGCGCTGACTTGAGCACGCGCCCGATTTGGATATCCAGCGCGCGATCCAGTTCGCTAGGCTTGACGACCTGGTGCAGCAAGCCGATCCGCAGAGCTTCCTCGGCGCTGATGGCTTCGGCGCTGATCGCCAACCGAAGGGTCTCGCGCCTGCCGATGGCCTGAAGGATATAGGGCGCGATCATGGCCGGCAGCAGACCTAGCCTGAGCTCGGTAAGGGCAAAGCGGGCGCTGCCGCTGGCGATGGCGAGATCACAGCAAGCGATGAGACCCACGCCGCCGCCGTAGGCTGGGCCTTGAATGCGCGCGATGCTCGGTTTGCTCAATCCGCTGAGGGTCTGTAACAGCGGGGCGAAATCCTTGATCTCATCACCATGAGATCCCGGTTCCCGGCTGGCGAGGGCTGTAAACCAATCCAGATCGCCGCCGCTGCAAAACGATTCACCGCTCCCCGTCAGGATCACGATGCGGACCGTGGGATCGCGTTCCAGCGCTTGCAAGTGGGACAGCAGGGCGCCGATGAGAGCGGAATCGAGGGCGTTGTGCCGCTCCGGGCGCTGGAGCATTAAGGTACACGCCCCGCGCCGGTCGATGGTGACAGATAACGAATTTTTCACAACCGTTCACATCCGAAAAATACCAAAGCGCGTGGCGCGAATCGGTGCATTCCTCACCGTGGCTAGCCCCAGGCCCAAGACCTCGCGCGTCTTGGCCGGGTCGATGATGCCGTCGTCCCAGAGCCGTGCCGTGGCGTAGTAGGGATGACCTTGCGTCTCGTATTGCTGGTGGATCTGCTCCCTGTAGGCTTGTTCCTCGTCCGCGCTCCAATGTTCCCCGCGCGCTTCCGTGCTCTCACGCTTGACCGCCGCCAGAACCGAGGCGGCGATTTCACCGCCCATCACCGAGATGCGCGCGTTCGGCCACATCCACAAAAACCGCGGCCCGTAGGCGCGGCCGCACATGGCGTAGTTACCCGCCCCGAACGAACCGCCAATGATCACGGTCAGTTTCGGCACCGCCGCGCACGCGACTGCCGCGACCATCTTGGCGCCGTCCTTGGCGATCCCTTCGTGCTCGTACTTCTTGCCGACCATGAAGCCGGTGATGTTTTGCAAGAACACCAGCGGGATCCGCCGCTGACAACAAAGCTCGATAAAGTGCGTTCCCTTGAGCGCCGATTCGGAAAACAAGATCCCGTTGTTGGCCAGGATGCCGACGCGATAACCCTCGATATGCGCGAAGCCGCAGACCAAGGTTTTGCCGTAGAGGGCTTTGAATTGGTGAAACTCCGAGCCGTCAACGAGGCGCGCGATGACTTCGCGCACATCATACGTATAGCGCGGATCGCGCGGGATCACGCCGTAGATCGATTCGGTCGCATAGCCGGGCGCGGACACCGGGTCTGGCGTCAAAGTGGATGCAGGCGGCTTCGAATGCGCGAGGACAGCGCGCGCGATGCGGAGCGCATGCGCGTCGCTATCGGCCAGGTGATCGGCGACGCCGGATAGCCGGCAATGCACCTCGCCTCCGCCGAGCGTCTCCGCATCGACGCTCTCCGCGGTCGCCGCTTTGACCAAGGGCGGCCCGCCCAGGAAGATCGTGCCTTGGTTCTTCACGATGATGGTCTCGTCCGACATCGCCGGAACATAGGCGCCGCCGGCGACACAGGTGCCCATCACCACGGCGATCTGCGGGATGCCGCGGGCCGAAAGCCGGGCCTGGTGGTAGAAAATACGGCCGAAGTGGTCGCGGTCGGGGAACACCTGGTCTTGCAGCGGCAGATATGCGCCGCCCGAATCCACGAGGTAAATGCAGGGCAGATGGTTTTCCGCCGCGATCTCCTGCGCGCGCAGATGCTTCTTGGCCGTCAACGGATAGTAGCTTCCGCCTTTAGAGGTGGCGTCATTGGCGATCACCATCACCTCCCGGCCGTGCACTCGGCCGATCCCGGTAATGATCCCGGCACAGGGGACCTCATCGTCATAGAGTCCCAGGGCGGCCAAGGGCGAAAGCTCAAAGAACGGGCCGTTCGGGTCGAGCAGCGCGGCGATGCGTTCGCGCGGCAACAGCTTGCCGCGTTGCCGGTGCTTCTCCCGCGCGGCCGGCGGACCGCCTTCCCGGACCTTGGCGATCTTGACTCCGAGATCCGCGACGAGGGCGAGCATGTGCTCCGCGTTCTGCTGAAACGCCGGGCTGTTCGGATCGATCTTGGTCTCAAGGACAGGCATAAGAGATCATTATTATATTCGCTCCAATGCGATCGCCGTGGCTTCACCGCCGCCGATGCAAAGCGCGGCGATCCCGCGGCGTAACCCACGCCGTTTCAGCGCATGCGCGAGCGTCACGATGATGCGTGCGCCGCTCGCGCCGATGGGATGCCCCAAGGCGCAGGCGCCGCCATGGACATTGACCTTGGCGTGATCGAGATCGAGCGACTGCTCCGCCGCCAGGGTCACGGCGGCGAACGCCTCGTTGATCTCGTAGAGGTCGACATCGCGGTCTTGCCAACCGACTTTTTGGTACAGCTTGCGGATAGCGGCGATGGGTGCGGTGGTGAATTCCTCGGGGGCTTGCGCGTGGGAGGCGGATCCCGCGATGCCAAAGAGGGGCGTGAGCCCGAGCCGCTTCGCTTCATCCTCGGCGACCAGCAGGAGCGCCGCGGCGCCATCGGATATCGACGAGGAATTAGCGGCCGTGACCGTTCCCGTCTCGGGCCGAAAGGCCGGTTTGAGCTTAGGGATCTTGACTGGGTCGCACTTGTGCGGCGTTTCGTCTTCATCGATCGTCTGACCCCCGCAAGTCACCGGCGCGATCTCGGCACGGAAGGCGCCGCTTTCGATGGCCGCCAACGCCCGCCGCACCGACTCCGCCGCGAAGGCGTCTTGCGCCGCGCGCGTGAAGCCGTAGCGGTTCACGCATTGTTCGGCGAAGTAGCCCATGAGCTGTCGATCCGCGGGGTTCTCAAGGCCGTCGTAAAACATATGATCGAGCAAGGCTTGGTGACCGGGCCGCTGCCCTAACAATGAGCGGCGCAGGAGATAAGGGGCGTTGCTCATGGATTCCATGCCTCCGGCGACGACGACCGCGGCGCTGCCCGCGGCGATGGCATCGCAACCGAGCATCACCGCCTTCATTCCCGAGCCGCAGACCTTATTCACCGTCGTGCACCCGGCCGCGAGCGGCACCCCGGCCGCAAGCGCTGCTTGGCGCGCGGGCGCCTGGCCGATTCCGGCGGGCAACACACAGCCCATGAAAACCTCATCGACAAGCGTGGGATCGAGGCGGCAGTCCTCCAACAGCGCGCGGATAGCGGCGGCGCCGAGCTCAGGGGCCGCGAGCGCCGCCAGTCTGCCACGGTAGGCGCCGATCGGGGTGCGCTTGGCGCCAACGATGACGCTGCTCTTCATCGATCGGGTGTCTCCTCGAACAGCTCCCGGCCGATGAGCATGCGCCGGATCTCGTTGGTCCCGCCGCCGATATCGTAGAGCTTGGCGTCGCGCAACAGCCGCCCGGCCGGTGCGTCGTTCGTATAGCCGCGCGCGCCCAGGCTCTGTATGGATTCCAAGGCGACGTTGACGGCGGCCTCCGAGGCGAAGAGCAAGCACGCCGCCGCATCCTTGCGCGACCGCAGGCCGCGGTCAAACTGCTCGGCGACACGGTAAACATACGCCCGCGCCGCCTGCAATCGCGTATACATATCCGCCAGCTTAGCCTGCATCAGCTCGAAGCTGCCGATGGGCCGACCGAATTGATGGCGCTCGCGCAGATAGGGGAGGACGGTGTCGATGGCCGCCTGCATGATCCCGAGCGGTCCGCCCGCGAGGACCAGCCGCTCCGAGTCCAGCCCCTGCATGAGCACGCGCACTCCGCCGTTGACTTCACCGAGCACGTTTTCCGCGGGGATGACGCAGTTCTCGAACACCAACTCACAAGTATTCGAACCCCGCATGCCGAGCTTGTCGGTGCGCTCGCCCTTGCGGAAACCGCCCAGGCCCTCTTCGACCAGAAAAGCGGTGATGGAACGCGAGCCCGCCTCGGGCGGGGCGGTGCGCATATAGACGATCAGCACGTCGGCCTCGGGACCGTTGGTGATCCATTTCTTGACGCCGTTCGCGATCCAAGCGGCGTTCTTAAGCTCGGCGCGGCAGCTCATGGCGCCGATGATATCGGAACCCGCGCCCGGCTCGGACATGGCCAGCGCCCCCACCCACTCACCGGTGCATAGCCGAGGAAGGTAACGCCGCCGCTGCACCTCCGAACCGTGGCGGCCGAGGTTATCCATACAGAGATTGGAATGGGCGGCATAGGAAAGTCCGACGGAAGGCGAGGCGCGTGAGATTTCCTCCATGGCGATGACATGGGCATGGTAACCGAGCCCCCGCCCGCGGTCGTGCGGGCCCGCCGTGATCCCGAGCAGAGCGGCCTCGCCGAGCTTAGGCCAGAGATCGGCGGGGAAGTCGTTGGCGCGGTCGATGGCCGCCGCGCGCGGCGCGATCTCGGCCTCGGCAAACGCGCGTACCGACTTTCGCCAAGTCTCCGGGTCGAAACTCATGACCGCTCCTCTTGCTCAGACAAAGTCAATGTTAGCATGGTACTACACCATCGATCTTGCAATTGGACTGCAATGCCGGCTTGCCGTTCCGGCGTCATGGTTAGGGTTGGCTCCGCCTCCCGTTAAACTAAATAAAGTAGGGCGGGAAGGATGGAAGCATGAAGAGCCCAGCGGTGAAGCTGATTGATCCGAAGACTGGAACTGAGATGCCTGCAATCCCCGTCGCGGATCTAGAAGTAGTAGCGAAAGCAACGCGACGGCAGTTCAGCGCGAAATATACAAGCTGCAGCTCCTGGCTCAGGTGGATAGCTGCGCTACCGCACGTGACCGAGAAGACGCGGTTTGGTGGCGGCGGGCGTGTTAGAAACTCCCTCGGGTGCATTCCGTGCCATCATGGAAACCCAACGTGCCACACCCCACTTCCAAATAGCCCGCGGGGCCGCAGGTGCGCTTACCTTGGGCCTTGGCCTCATCGCGTTTCTGTGCACGTCCCCCGTCTTTCATCGGCACCCATCACCCCATCGAGCGAGACCGCTACCGTGACGCTTTCGAGGGCACCGTCTCTTGGGCACGCAGGATCGCTTCAAAGCGAGTGCGTTCCGCCTCCCAACACGCCCCAAGCCGCTTGGGCAGCCCGGTCAAGGCTCGATTTCGAAGGGGGCGGGCCGACGACCCTACCCCGCATAGTTAAACCTCCCCACGACGATGGTCTTGTCCGCCAAGCTGAATCCGGTCAAAGCAAACTCGAACTCAATATTGTGGACGCGCACCCGATCGCCGTGGGTAAGACTGATGGGCCCGACGACACGATAATCGTTGACGAACGTGCCGTTTTTGCTGTTCCGGTCAACCAGCCAAAATCCGGAATGCTTACGCTCGATCGCCGCGTGGATGCGACCTATCGTGGGTTGTGCGATCACGATCTGGTTGCTCTGTTTTTCAACAGGTGAAGGAAAACGCCCGATCGTTGTGATGGGGCTGTTAAGCTCGTACCGCTGGCGACCCGTGATTCCCATGAGGTCATATAAAACAGCCTCGGGGAAAGGTATATCGCCAGGCGCCCGAGAGCGCTCCCTGCTGCGGAGCCGCACTCGCTGGCTCCGGGCGGAATTCCGCAGGACTAGAACGATAAGCGTGACGAGCACTAGGCTGATTCCTATTAACCACAAACGGCCGCGGTCGTTCGTCAAGCCCTCTATGGGTGAGGATACGATATCGGGGGGCTGTAACCAAGGGGTAGTCAGCGCAGAGTTTATTTGCGCTACCTCGAAAGGTAGCGTGCTTGCGGTTTTAGTCAATAACTCCCGGCTCCTCGGGTCACGTCTTGGCGCTGGCTCCTCGCCCTGAGTGCTTGGCTGGGATCTTCCATGCCCGAGCGGGGTGGCGCGCATTATCATTCGTTGCCGGATACGTTCGAAAATAGGCGGAAGTTCCTCGGGACGCGCCACCCAAAAGTATTCACCTCCCGTTCGCTTGGCCAATGCATGCAGGAGTCGGGTATCAGACTTGTTGGTCAGCGCGACCGAGAAGATGTTGATATCGTTATGCGCAGCGTCAGCCGTGAGTATTTCGCGCAACCATTCCGTATCGTCAAGGTCACGATTTTTATCACCGGTATCCACAACCCCATCCGTCAACAGAATCATCGACTTCGTTGCTTCGGCTCGACTATTGAGCTTCAACTCATGGATAGCCTGCGAGACGGCGCCGGGGATATTGGTGGCAAGTCCTTCATAATTCACCTGGTCTAAGCGCGCAACCACCGCATCCCTGGTCTGTCCCGGAGCCGGTGCCAAGGACACAACGAACCGAGCTTCCTCATCAAAGACGAGGATGGCTAACCGAGTATCCGCCGAAGCGTCCCGGACGAACTGTCCAGCCACAGTTTTGGCCAAGGAATGCGGGTCATTTACTTTCATGCTGCTGGAGTTGTCCAGCAATAATACGATATTCAGTGGGAAGTGTCTCAGCGGCGGTCGCTCTTCTCTCGGCCGCGGCGGGAGGGATGACCGTGAGAGCGATTGTCAAGGCTAAAAGCACCCCGGAGCAAGGTAATTTCGGCATTGCTTTGCCTCCCATTTTCTTGTATACACTCGCACGCTCTCTTTTAGCCTCGAAAACAAAAAAAATCTCTAGAAATGATGCAAAATGTCGACTCCGTCACAAATCCGACCCCCGGACGTAGACTTTACTGACAACCTAAGGTTGGTCGATAGCGAACCCGCATTGAATGGGGGGAAGGTCAACTCCGCCTCATTCGACGAGTGAGCGTTGTTCTATGCGTCGTGTTGCCGGTGCTCGTCGGGATCACAGCGGTGGTTCAGGCTAATACCGCAGCGACCACACTGACCGCCGGCGGAAAGCATACGTGCGCGCTCCGCTTCGACGGCAGCGCCGTATGCTGGGGTACGCTAGCATCACCGTTCCGTCACCACCTCGTCCAGCTCAGTGCGGGCTTTGAGCACACCTGCGGATTGCGCTCCGATGGTGCCGTGGCTTGTTGGGGGTATAACGACTTTGGACAAGCAGCCCCACCGAATGGCGGCTTTACCGAAGTCAGCGCCGGCGAATCCCATACCTGTGGGATTCGCCCGGATGGCCGCGCGGAATGCTGGGGTGACAATCGCTCTGGACAAGCAACGCCCCCCGATGGCCCGTTCACCCACCTCAGTGCGGGGAGCTGGCACACCTGTGGGGTGCGCCCGGATGGCACGGTGAGGTGCTGGGGGAGCAATTGGTTGTTTTATCGACCATTGACGCCTCCGCCCGGCAGTTTCGTCCAAATCGCCGCCGGGCAGTTGCATTCCTGTGGGCGGCGTGCCGATGGCACCACTGCTTGCTGGGGAAGCGATTTCTATGGTCAGAGCAGCCCCCCGACCGGTGCATTCACCCAGCTTAGCGCGGGCCGCTACCACACCTGTGGGCTGCGGCCAGAAGGTCAGGTGGCCTGCTGGGGGAACGATAACTACGACCAAACCGATGTCCCGAACGGCGTATTCATAGAAGTTGCCGCGGGCGGCTATCACAGCTGCGCGGTACGCTCCACCGGGCGGGTCGAGTGTTGGGGAGAGAACCGCGATAGACAGGCTAGCCCTCCTAGCCATAGCCTAGGTCTCGAACGTGTAAGTGCAGGCGGCTTACACAGCTGTCAGCGGCAGAATAACGGTCACGTTCAATGCTGGGGATCCAACAAGGATGGCCAAACAAAAGCTCCCGGACCGCCCTTCACGCAGATCAGTGCAGGATACAGGCACACTTGCGGGCTGCGTCCCGACGCTAAGATAGTATGCTGGGGATCTAACTCAGATAGGCAAACCAGGCCGCCGGCCGGTAGCTTCGTCCAGGTCAGTGCGGGATACCTGCATACCTGCGGGCTGCGCCCCGATGGCCGCCCGGAGTGCTGGGGGAACAGCCATGCCCACCAAGGAACCCCCGCCGCTACCTTTCGCGAGATCAGCAGCGGTGGCGTGCATACCTGCGGGCTACGCCCCGATGGCCACCTGCAATGCTGGGGGCTCAACTCAGATGGACAGGTAACCGCGCCCGGCACCCTCTTCATGGAAGTCAGTGCGGGCGGCATGCACACATGTGGGCTACATCCGGATGGGCACGCACAGTGCTGGGGGTCCAACTCGGATGGACAAAGCACACCGCGGGCCGGTAGCTTCGTCCAGGTCAGTGCGGGATACCTGCATACCTGTGGGCGGCGCCCCGACGGCCGCGTAGAGTGCTGGGGCAAAAACAACTATCGACAGGCGCTCGCCGCAGTGGGCGAGTTCATTCAAATCACCGCAGGTGGCTACCACACCTGCGGGGTACGCGCCAACGGCCGCGTCGCGTGTTGGGGCGATATTCGCGCTCCTTGATCGTCCTCAATACGAAACCTGCACCAACTGTCAGAGCTTGTGAAAAAATCTGCTGCGCTCGGGATCTCGCGTTCCGGCGGTGCTCGGAATTCTCATGTATTTCAATATACACTCCGGTTCCTGTGCTCCGGCGGAACGCGACTTCCCTTCGCTCGCGACGATTTTTTCACAAGCTCTCAGAGAAGGTATTGACTAACATACGTCAATGCTTGGATCGCCGCGCCTGAGCCAAACGATTTTCCAACTCTTGAAAACGATGTGTAGCCTCGTTAGGTGCCTGCCTCAGTTCCGTTTCCATCTTGCCTCTCGCCTTCTCCTTCTTTGAGGCTCGTGCTTTTTTTAACTCGCGAAGCGCCTTGATCACGTGCCCGTCCTGAGGCTTAATCGCCAAGGCTTCACGCGGCGCCGTGGCTGAGCGCTCACGGTCCGGTGAGGACACCGCCCCGGTTTCGGACGCCTGTTTGCCAACGATAGGCTCCACCCTGCTGGTCAAGGGCGCGGTGTCCTCAGCGTCCGCTGCGATCTTCTCGGCCGAGGATCCAGCCTCATCGGCAACAGTATCAGCCCTCCTCGCGGCCACGGCCGACCCCGCTCCAGGCCGTACAACCTCTGCCTCGTCCAGGGGGCCTTCCGATGAGGCTGCGGGCACTAAGAGCGTCTGAAGGGCTTCTCCGACGTCGTCTCCACCTGGCGGTAGCCTCTGAGCAGCGGGCGGTTCCCGCTGTGACTCCCTCTGAGCAATGGTGCGTTGTACAGGGGGTGGGGTGGCCGTACTCTCGTCCCTAGCCTCAGACAGGCGGTCCCCAGGGGTAGGGACGCCCGAGCTGCTCGAGGTTGGCGAGAGCCACTCCTCCAGCACTGATCCGTTCAGCCGCCAAATCAGCACCGCAAACACCATGAGGAATGCCACAAGACTCATTGCGATCGACACACGCCGCCGCGGGCGGTCCCCGCGAATGAACTCTTCGAGGAACTGCTCTATGGTGGGTGTCCTTTTATCTCGCTCAAACGACAGCCCGCCACGCAGGGCGTTCCATTGCCCTCGGGTCAGTTCCGCACACTGCTCGACCGTCAGCCCGGCCTCCCGCGCCTCTAGCGCCGATTTGTAGGCGAAAGGATGCGCGCCACTCAGCAGTTCATACGCCGTGCACGCCAAGGCGTATACATCGTCGCGGGGATCAGGCTCGCGCCCCGCTAGAATGTCCGGGCTGGCGTAGGCGGGGCTCACTGCCTCGAACGAGCACTCCCTCGAGGCCGCCTCCTCGGGATCGCGAAACGTACGCGCAATCCCAAAGTCGATCAGCTTGACCTCACCCGCCTCGGTGAGGAACACGTTGCCCGGCTTAAAATCGCAGTGCACGATCCCTTGGCTGTGTGCAAAGCCCAACGCCTGCCCCATGGCATCGACGATGCGCAGCGCCTCCCCCGGCGGCAGGCCCTTGAAGTCTCCATGGCGAATACGCTGCGTCAGCGGCTCACCGTAGAGGTACTCCATGCTCATGTACGCAGTGGGGCCCTCGCGGTGAAACTCATACACCCTCACGATATTCGGATGCACTAGCCTCTGGCAGCGCTCGACTTCCAGCTGCAGCGCCCCCAGCCGCTCTGCGTCAGGCGCAAAGCGCGGGTTTAAGATCTTTACCGCCACATAGGGCTCGCGATTATCGAACACCAGCTTGCGCCGATCGAGCGCCTTGTATACCGTGCTCATGCCTCCGGCGCCGACGCACTTGATCAGCTCAAAACGCCCGTTGAGCAGGGCGCCCTCGCCTAAACCGCGGGCGTTGTCCTTAATGAAAGCCACTCATTCTCCCTTCAAATGGTTTCTCTCGGGAGGCACCTGGCTGTGGCCCCGGCGACGCTCACCTCCGTGCCGGTACCCGCCTCTCCGGCGGCTTTGCTTAGTGCTAGGCATAGTCTTTAATCCTGGAAAAGGAGGAAGCGATCCGCTTGAATTTCGACATTCTACGATGCCGGTATGCCTATGACTACGGGTGTTTAAATCCAAAACAGCACTTCTCGCGTACTTTGTCAACGATGATTGAAAACTGACCCACTTTTTTAGAAAACGACGATCTAATTTTGATCCACTAGATTGTAGGGTTATTGGGTTTTTGGTGTATGTAAAACACCGGCTTTGCGTTTATCGTTTAGT
>JBOIDF010000012.1:0-62222 GCA_050740455.1 Gammaproteobacteria bacterium
GCATGCGGATCATGGTGAGCGGCCGCGCGGCGAGATGCGGCAGGATGTAGGGCGACACCTGCGCGACGTAGCGCAGCAGGTCGCGCTTGGTGAGCGCCGGCTGCCGCAGCGCCGGATCGGCGGGCCAGTAGACACGATCGAGGTGCGTTAGAGGGATCCGGTGCGGGCCCACCGCGAGCGGGAAGGCGGCTTTCCTGTTTTCGAGTTGCGCCAGGATCTCCCCGACCTCGCCCCCAGTGCGGGAGTCGGCACGCGGACCCGCCTGCGACGCTCGGGCGGGCTCGGCGCGCCGCACCGATTTCGCATCGACGTCATCGCGCAGCCGCAGAAATACCGGTGCGCGCAGCGAGCCGTCCTCGGTCCAGCTCTGAAAGCTCACTTCGGCGACGGCCTCGGGCTCGACCCAGGTTGCCGGACCATTCAGCCCCGGCTTTTCGGTGAAGGGGCAGCTCTTCCGTTGCAGGCCATCCAACCGCGCCTTGACCTGCGCGAGCGTCTTGCCGTCGAAACCGGACCCGACATGCGAGGCGTAGCGCAGCTTGCCTTTCTCCCAGTAGCCGAGCAGCAGGGCGCCGAGCGGCTCACGCGAGCCTTTGCCTTTCGTGTAGCCGCCGACGACGAAATCGGCGCTGCGTGTGGGCTTGATCTTCAGCCACGACGCCGATCGCCGGCCGGCCTCGTAGCGGCTGTCCTTGCGCTTGCCGATCACGCCCTCGAAGCCGCTGGCGAGCGCCGCCTTGTGCATTGCAATCCCGTCTTCCGAAGCGTGCACGAGCTGCACGAGGGGCGTTGGCAGCAGGCATTGCGCGATATAGCGACGCCGGTCCCGGTAGAGCGCCTTGCGCAGGTCGATGCCTGCGAAATACAGCAGGTCGAAACAGTAGAACGCCGCGGGCACGTTCCGGTCCGCCGCTGCGATCTCCCGCGCCGTCTTCAACTGCACGCGGTTCTGCAGCGCGTTGAACGAGGGCCTGCCGCTCGCATCGAATGCCACGATCTCGCCATCCAGGATCATGCCCCTCACGGCCTGTTTGCCGAGCTCCGCGGCGAGGGCCGGAAACCTGCCGGACAAATCGAACCCGCGCCGCGAACGCAGCTTCACGCCATGCTGGTCGATAAAGGCGAGCACCCGATAGCCGTCGAGCTTGGGCTCCCACATCCAGTCAGCTTTGTTGAAGGGCGCGTCGGCGACTTCCGCGAGCATCGGCGCGAGCTTTTCCGGCATCGCCTCGATCTCGCCGGCGGGGACCAGCAGCGCGGCGGGAATCCGATGCGCGGGAACGACCTTGAGATCTTCTACCGCGACGCCGGAGAGTACCGAGCGGTTCTTGTGCGTGACATCGTCCCGGGAGGTGAAGCGATCCTTGTGCTTGATGAGGAGCCAGCTCTTTTTGTCCTTGGTACGCACCAGCGCGAAGGAGCCTTTGAGCTTCTCGCCGCGGAGCTCGATGCTGAGCTTGCCTTGCTCCACCCCTGCCCGGACCTGCCGCTCAGCCTGCTTGCGATCGTCAAACCAGGTCTGGCCGCCTTCGTCGGGCGAGTAGACGCCGCAGTCCCAGACGATCACTTCGCCCGCGCCGTACTGACCGGGCGGGATCACGCCCTCGAACGAGCCATAATCGTAAGGATGATCCTCCACGTGGACGGCGAGGCGCTTTTCACCGGGGTCGAGCGACGGTCCCTTGGGAACCGCCCAAGATTTGAGCACCCCATCGCATTCGAGCCGGAAGTCGTAGTGCAGCCGGCGGGCCGAATGCTGCTGGGCGACGAACAGCAGCGGCCCGCTACGCCCCTCGGCCAGCGCTGGCGCTGGTTCGGGCGTTGCCTTGAAGCTCCGCTTGGCGGAGTATTCGCTGAGCTTGCTTTTCGTCATGCCGTATTCTAGAAAGTTTCCTATTACCGGCGAAAGCCAGGGTCCAGTGCCTTTGCCGGATCGCGGACTGAGCAGAACCTTCCGATGAGTAAAAACAGGGTCGTACTATTATGACAACCTCAAAGATCTTCGCAGGTACTAGCGGCTACTCCTACAAGGAATGGAAGAGCGACTTCTATCCCGAGGACATCAAGCCGGATGCCATGCTGGCGTATTACGCCGAACGACTGCCGACGGTGGAGATCAACAACACGTTCTATCGCATGCCGAAGAAGGATGTGCTCGAGAACTGGGCAAGCTCGACGCCGAAAGACTTCCGCTTTGCGATCAAGGCGTCACGGCGCATCACGCACATGGCGCGGCTCAAGGCGGACGAGGCGGCCGACTCCGTCGCCTATCTCTACAAGAACCTCGCGGCCCTCGGCGCCGGGCGCGGCCCGGTGCTGTTCCAGCTGCCGCCATTCCTGAAGAAGGACCTGCCACGCCTCACGGAGTTTCTTGGCTTACTGCCCGAGGAGCACCGCGCCGCCTTCGAATTCCGCAACGACACTTGGTTTTCCGACGATGTCTACGACGCGCTCGAGAAGGCCGGGGCGGCACTATGCCTATCGGAGCGCGAGGACAACGCGCCGCCGCCTCTGGTGGAAACCGCTCCTTGGGGCTACATCCGGCTGCGGCTCGAAACCTACTCGGACGCCGATCTAAACCAGTGGGCGGAGCGGCTCGCGGCTACCGCTTGGCGCGAAACTTACGCGTACTTCATGCACGAACTGACGGCGCCGGGGTATGCGCAGGCGCTGATGCGGTTCGGATCGAGCCCCGCATGAAGACCTACATCGCTAAGTCAGGTCATCGTCGCTGACCCCGGTTCGAGATCGCCGCAATGCCTTCCACCAATCCGCTGCCCGTGTCGATCGCCGTTGACGATACCCAGCGCGTCTCCGGTTTGCTACAAGCACCGCAGAACGCGCGCGCCTGCTACGTGCTGGCGCACGGCGCGGGGGCCGGTATGGCGCACCCGTTCATGTCAGCCGTCGCGGACGGACTTACGGAGCGCGGCATCGCCACGCTGCGCTATCAGTTTCCCTACATGGAGCGTGGATCGAAGCGGCCGGACGCTTCGGGACTTGCCCAGGCCACCGTCCGCGCGGCGGTCGCGGAAGCGTCGCGCCTGGCCCCCGGGCTCGCCCTGTTCGCGGGCGGCAAGTCTTACGGCGGGCGCATGACTTCGCAGGCGCAAGCAGAGTCGCCGTTGCCCGAAGTCCGCGGTCTCGTGTTCCTGGGATTTCCCCTTCATCCGCCGGGGCGGCCGTCGGACGAGCGCGGTAAACACCTCTTCGATGTGCAAATCCCGATGCTGTTCCTGCAGGGAAGCCGTGATGCGCTCGCCGACCTGCAGCTGCTAGAGCCGTTTCTCAAACAGCTCGGCGCGCGTGCGACCCTCAAGGGGTTTACCGACGCCGATCATTCGTTTCATGTGCCCGCCCGCACCGGACGCAAGGATTCGCAAGTCCGGGCCGCGATGTTGGACGCATTCGTGGACTGGATCAAAAGGCTGATCTCACCCGCATAACTCGGCAGTGCACCAATGAACGAGAATTCCGAGCACCGCCGGGAAGCCAGGGCCAGGGGCGAGTACCCGAGTGCCAGCGAAAGCCAGGCCCAGGGAGGGGCCTGTTTGGCACCGCCTTGGATGCAAGCTGGCCGGGGCCGAAGGTGGCCCTGTTTGGCGCGCCGAGGATGCAACGCGAGATCCCGAGCGCAGTAGGTTTTTTCACAAACTCTCAATGCAAATGGCCCATCTTGCCCGTTCGGTAGTCGCTTACTGCCTGCACGAGCTCTTCTTGGATATTCATCACAAAGGGACCTTCTCTTGCCACCGGCTCGCCGATCGGCTCGCCATTGAGCACCAATATAGTCGCGTCTTCTTTGGCTGCGATTGAAACGCGCTCCCCCTGAGTGTCGAACAAAGTCAACTCGGCTCCTGTTACGGAATGCGAGCCATTCACGACAATGTTCCCTTGCAGCAGGAACACACCCGTGTTATACCCAGTAGGCAGCGTAAGCTCGGTGGCATGGCCGGCCTTCAGCCGCAGGTCATACAGATGGATCGGAGTGAAGGTCCTGGCCGGCCCCTTGATGGCGCGGAATTCACCGGCGATCACCCGGACATGGCCGCTATCCTCGGGTAGATCGATGACGGGGATCTGCTCTTTCAGCAGGGTTTGATATCCAGGCGGCGACATTTTCAAGGCCCTGGGGAGGTTGACCCATAATTGCACCATCTCCACGATGCCGCCTTTCTTCGCGAATTCCCTTTCATGCATTTCTTCGTGCACGACCCCGGAAGCCGCCGTCATCCATTGCACGTCTCCGGGGCCGATGGTGCCGTGATTTCCGGCGGAATCCCGGTGCGCTAACTCCCCCTGGTAAACGATGGTCACCGTTTCAAAGCCGCGGTGGGGATGCTCGCCCACGCCATGCGGCGTGTCGGTGGGAGCGAAATCGGTTGGGCCCGCATAGTCGAGCAGGAGAAACGGACTGATTCGTTGGCCCAAGTCGTTACTCGGGAAAAGGTTGCGCACGTGAAAACCATCGCCCACCCAATGCGTTGAGGCACTCCGGTACACGTGTTGGACTTGTTTGACGGTTTCCATATTCACCTCCTGACAGGTTACCTCGGCGCCCGTCGCAGGTACGCCCATCGACCTACAAATTCTGCCGAAGAGCCTAAAATTAGCGTTCCCTTAAGCCATATTGTCCATAATCGCCCGCTCCACCGCCGCGAGCGTGGCATCGACATCCACGCGCCGGTCGCTGCTTTGCCGGATCGCGATGTCGGGATCCTTGAGGCCGTGGCCCGTGAGCGTGCAAACGACCAGGCTCCCGGCGGGGATCTTAGCGCTCGCGAGATCGCGCAAGGCTCCGCCGACCGAGGCCGCCGACGCGGGTTCGCAGAAGATGCCCTCCCTCTCCGCGAGGAGCTTTTGGGCCGCTAGGATCTCCTCATCGCTCAATTCATCAAACCATCCCTGAGATTCCTTATTCGCTTGCCAAGCCGGGTCCCAGGATTGCGGATGTCCGATGCGGATAGCGGTCGCCACCGTTTCCGGATCATCGACGGCATGTCCGCGTAAAAACGGCGCGGCGCCGCTCGCTTGGTAGCCGCACATCCGCGGTAAGGTCTTCGCGAGGCCATCGCGGGCATATTCCTTATAGCCCATCCAATGGGCGGTGATGTTACCGGCGTTACCGACCGGTATGCAGTGGAAATCCGGCGCCCGCCCGAGCGCTTCGATGATCTCGAACGCCGCGGTCTTCTGTCCCTGCAAACGGTAGGGATTGATGGAATTGACGATGGTCACCGGTGCCCGCGCGGCGACCTCCTTGACCAGCCGCATCCCGGCATCGAAGTTTCCCCGGATCTGCAACACGATCGCGCCCGCCATCATGGCCTGCGCGAGCTTTCCGAGCGCGATCTTGCCTTCGGGGATCAACACGAACGCGGCGATCCCCGCGCGGGCGGCATAGGCCGCCGCGGAAGCGGAGGTGTTCCCCGTCGAGGCGCAGATCACGGCGCGGCTGCCCTCCTCCACCACCTTGGTGACGGCCACGGTCATCCCCCGGTCTTTGAAAGAACCGGTCGGATTCAGGCCCTCGTATTTGACATACAGCCTGACATCATGCTCGATGACCTCGGGAATATTCTGTAAGCGAACGAGCGGCGTGTTCCCCTCGCAGAGGCTGATGATGCGCACAGCCTCTCTGACCGGCAAGCGCTGGCGGTAACGGTCTATGAGTCCGGTGTACGGCATCATGATTTGATTCCAAAATTACGCAAACGTCTCCAGGCGAATGCGCGTCACCCGGCCTGTCACCGACTCCAAGGCCTCGATGCGTGTGATGGCCGCGTTCATGGAGCGCTCCCGCACCCGGTGCGTTAGTAAAATGATGGGGACATGCGCTTCGCCCGCCACCGGCTCCTTCTGCAGGATCGCTTCGATGCTGATCCGAAGATCGCCAAAGATGCGCGTGATGTCCGCCAAGACTCCGGGCTGATCCACCGCGTGCATGCGCAAGTAATAGGCCGTGGCGACAGCGTCCATGGGAGCCACGCGGCGGTTCGACAGGGCGGCCGGTTGAAAGGCCAGATGCGGTACGCGGTTCTCCGGATCGGAGGTGAGCGTACGCACCACGTCCACGAGATCGGCCACCACCGCCGAGGCTGTCGGCTCGGCGCCGGCGCCGGCCCCGTAATACAAGGTCTGGCCGACGGCATCCCCCTTGATCAGCACCGCGTTCATCACCCCCATGACATTGGCAAGCAGTTGCCGCCGCGGCACCAAGGTCGGGTGCACCCGCAGCTCGATGGCGTCTCCGGCATCGCGCGCGATTCCGAGGTGTTTGATCCGGTAACCCAGTTGCTCCGCGTAATCAATGTCAGCCTGCGTGATTTGGCTAATCCCCTCCGTATACACCTTGTCGAACTGCAGGGGAATGCCGAAGGCGATCGCGGCCAGGATCGTGAGCTTGTGCGCGGCGTCGATGCCCTCGACGTCAAAAGCCGGATCGGCCTCCGCGTAGCCGAGGCGTTGCGCCTCGCGCAGCGCAGTCTCGAAATCGCGGCCTTTATCCAGCATCTCGGTGAGGATGAAATTCCCGGTCCCGTTGATGATCCCGGCGAGCCACTCGATGCGGTTCCCGGCTAGCCCTTCGCGGATCGCCTTGATGATCGGTATTCCGCCGCCCACGGCGGCCTCGAAGGCCACCATCACGCCTCGCTCCTGGGCAGCTTGGAACACTTCGTTACCGTGGATTGCAATCAAGGCCTTATTCGCCGTTACCACGTGCTTGCCGTTCGCGATGGCCTTGAGCACCAGGGTGCGGGCCGGCTCCACGCCGCCGATCAATTCGACCACGATCCGGATCTCGGGATCGTTAACGACCGTCAGGGGCTCGCTGGTAATTGCAATCCCATCGAGAGGCAGGCCGCGGGGTTTATCGAGGTCGCGCGCGGCCGCGCGGGTGACTTCAATCGCCCTTGCGGCGCGGCGGGTGATTTCATCCCGGTTCCGGCGCAAAACCTGGATGGTCCCGCCGCCCACGGTGCCGAGCCCCAGGAGCCCGACTTGTACGGGATTCAAGTCCTGCACTCCTTAACAGGCTGCTGAAAAACTGCTGTGCTCGACATAACTTTGTTGCTTGCGTCCTCGAAATCCTCATTTACTGCCGTGTAAACTCCGGTTTCTCGGCCGCTCGCGTCGCGTTCTGTCTTCGCTCGCGACGTTTTTAAGCAGCCTGTAATGATCCGTTGAATACGTGGTTCCAGCGTGATTCGCTAGCCGGCAAGTTACACGCCATGGACTGAACGCACCGGCATAGCGTTGCCCTTGCGCAGCATCTCGCGGACCCCCCGGATCGCCTGCCGGGTCCGGTGCTCGTTCTCGATGAGTGCAAAGCGTACGTACTGATCGCCGTACTCGCCGAAACCGATCCCGGGCGAGACCGCCACTTTAGCTTCCAAGAGAAGTTTCTTGGAAAACTCCAAGGAACCCAAGCTCCGATAAGGTTCCGGAATCGGTGCCCAAACGAACATGGTCCCGCGCGGTTTCTCGACGCTCCAGCCGGCGGCGTTGAGCCCCTCACAGAGCGCATCGCGGCGGCGCCAGTACATGCGTCTGATCTCGGTAAGACAGTCCTGCGGCCCTTCCAAGGCCGCGATGGCAGCTACTTGAATCGGGGTGAAAGTCCCATAGTCCAAATACGACTTGAGCCGGGCCAATGCCTTCACCAAGTGGGGATTACCCACCATGAAACCCACGCGCCAACCCGGCATGTTATAGCTCTTGGAGAGTGAAAAGAACTCCACCGCGATATCCTTGGCGCCCGGCACTTGCAGAATGGAAGGCGCCTGATAACCATCGAAAACCAAGTCCGCGTAGGCGAGGTCTTGAATGACCCAGATTCCGTGCTCGCGCGCGATGGCGATGACGTGCTCGAAAAACGGCAGCTCCACGCATTGGGTGGTCGGATTACTCGGGAAGTTGAGGACCAGCAGCTTCGGTTTCGGCCAACAGTCGCGGATGGCCTTCTGTAATTCCGCGAAGAAATCGATCCCCGGCCCGATGGGCACGTGCCGCACGCCGGCGCCGGCGATGATAAAGCCAAAGGGATGGATCGGATAGGCGGGATTCGGCACCAGTACCGTATCGTCCTCATCGACGATCGCCATGGACAGATGCGCCAATCCTTCCTTGGAGCCGATGGTCACGATGGCCTCCGTTTCCGGGTCCAGGTCAACATCGTAGCGGCGTTTATACCAGTCGCAGATCGCCTTGCGCAGACGCGGGATCCCGCGCGACATCGAGTAGCGATGGGTATCGTCACGCTGGGCGGCTTCGACCAGCTTATCGATGATATGTTGCGGCGTCGGCTGGTCCGGGTTTCCCATCCCGAAATCGATGATGTCCTCGCCCCGATAGCGCGCCGCCATCTTGAGCTCCTGGACGCTGCTAAACACATACGGGGGTAACCGCTCGATTCTAGGAAATCTCGTATCCAAAGACCTTGCCTCGGAAAACTCCAACCTCTAAACAAACCCCTTGTCGCGCCTGAATAGCTAAACTTAGGGAAACTCTGATTAAGTCCTCTCTCCCCCAGGGAGAGGGAGAAACGCGGACTTGTTCAGACCTTCCTTAGAGTTCGCATCAATCCGCGTCTTCAAGTAGACGAACCGCAAGGCTAATCGCGACAACGACGTTACCTATCTGCCGGCGTGCTGTCAAACGTTAGGATCGACCACCCGGCCCTGTCAGAGATTGGCCGGCGCCGCGCCTGTCAGAAGTGACCTATTCGCTTTGGATGGAAACCACTCGTGCCCCGAGGGCAGCGCGCCCGCTCGGTTTAGGATCCAACTCGCGATGTCCTTGAGCACCACCGAGGCGTGCAGATCGCGGGTCAACATATGGTAACCCTCCGGATACCATGCGAGCCGCCAATCGTGCTCCGCTTGCCTCTCGACAAAAATTTCGAAGCAGGCTCTCGGAATGATTTCATCGTGGGTGCCGTACAGGATCAACGACGGATGCCTTAGCCGGGGAAGCGCCGCCAAAGCCTCATCCATGAGATCGCTCAGCCCGGCGATAGCGTCGAACCGTGTCGCCTTGATGACCAGCGGATCGCGGGACAGGTTCGCCCGCATGGCATCGTTATCCGAGGGGCGACGGTTGAGACCCTGGCCGGTGACGGTAAAACCCGGAAAGGTATTCGCCATCACCCACAGCGTCGCCCGCATGAACGGATTCCATAAACGCCGCCCCCACACCGCCGGCGCCACCAGCACCACACCGTCGACCTCCGGGGGGCGGGGCCGCGTCAAAGCCGCCATCGCGACCGCCCCGCCCATGCTTTCGCCTAAAAGGTAGAGCGGAACACCCGGATAGCGCCGTCTCAGCAAGCGTGTAAGCTCATAAACATCCGCGACTAAGCGCTCGCTGCCTGCCCAGATCCCAGGACGCGCGGTGGCGCCGAAACCGCGCTGGTCGTATGCATAGGTGAGGATACCGTGTAAGGCGAGGTAAGGACCCACGGCCGTGAACGAATGGCTATATTCGTTAAACCCGTGCAGAGCGAGCACCACGGCCACCACCGGCCCGGGCGGCACCCAGGCCTGCGATGGCAGCGAGACTCCATCCGCCATCACCGCGTGCATCGGCTCCAACATCGGCAGCGCCGTTTGAGGCAGGATCGGCAACCGCGCAGGCGCGCCGCATGCGATAAGTGCGAGCGCCGCGAACAGCGCGGCCGCGGCCAAAAGAGGCGATCCGAAGCACCTTGCGAGCAGATTCAACTTCGGTCGCGAAAAGGCCCGCGCTCCAGACGGCGGGTGTTGACATCAATTCTTAACGGACTCATTGCGGCTCAATTTTATAGAAGATATATTTCCCTGAACAATAAGCCTTGCGCCACGCCAATGCACCACGCGTATCGCTATCGGAACGCGCTCATCGCGATCACACTAAGCATTGTCGCCGGGGCCGGGTGCCAAACACCCGCCCCGCGCACGCAACTCGATCCCGTGTTCATGGATCCCGCGACCGTCGATCCGGCTTATCCCCCGGCGATGGAGCCGGTCGTGATCCGTAGCCAAGACGCCAAGCTCAGTGGTATCGTTTATGTTGCGCAGGGCCCCGGGCCGCACCCGGCCGTCATCCTGTTGCATGGTTATCCAGGCAACGAGAGAAACCTGGATCTGGCCCATGCGATCCGCCGCGCCGGCTGGAACTTGCTCTTTTTTCACTATCGCGGCTCCTGGGGCAGCGAAGGACGGTTTTCGATAGCGCACGCCATTGCGGACACTCACGCCGCGGTGGCGTTTACGAGATCAGCGGAATTCATCCGCAAGTACCGCACGGATCCGGCTCGCCTTGCCGTCATCGGTCACAGCATGGGCGGGTATATCGCATTCGAGGCGACGGCCGAGGATTCTTCCCTCCGGTGTGCGGCTTCGCTCGCTGGCGCCAATCTCGGGAAGTTCGGCGAGCTGGCCCAACAAAGCGCCGAGTTTGCCTCGCAACTCGCCTATTACATCGACGATGCGAACGCCATCGTCGGCGACGCTGGCCAAGCCGCGGTCGCGCGCTGGATGGCGCACGCGCCCGATTACGATCTGCGCAGGCTGGTCCCCAAGCTGGCGGGTAAGTCGCTGTTACTCCTCGGGGCCGAAGGCGACACGATCGTTCCCCTCGACCAGCATCACGAACCCCTGGCAGAGGCGCTACGCAAAAGCGGGCACGGAGACCTTACGGTAGAGACGCTGGAGAGTGATCATGTGTTTTCGAGCCGGCGTATCGCTTTGGCTCACATCGTTATCAACTGGCTGAACAACCGATGTAAGCAACCGCTCGCGGACGGATAACGGGTCGGGCGCGAGGTAACATGCCCGTGCGTAGCGATCCAAACCACTTCCATCGGCTATAGTTATGGAAATATTCAATTCAAGCGAGCGCCTATGGCAACGACACATTCCCGGCCGCCGCGGCCCGTGCGCGGGGCCCTTAACCAAGAAAAGCTCAATGAAATCGTAACCCGAGCCCGCGACGAGCACGACCAGCGGCTCCAGGGGTACCGTGAACAAGCGTTGCGCCTTTACCCCTGGGTCTGCACGCGCTGCGGGCGCGGCTTTACCCCCGAAAGCGTGCATGACCTCACCGTCCATCACAGAGACCATAACCACGACAACAACCCGCCGGACGGCAGCAATTGGGAGCTCTTGTGCCGCTACTGCCACGACAACGAGCACGCCCGATACACGGACGCGGTTCTCGGCGAGGGAATGACTCTGGGCACCGCACCGGAGGGATCCGCCACGTTTAAGCCTTTCGCCGATCTTAAAGCTAAGCTAAAACGCGAGGGATGAAATGGCTAATACATCGTTTCAACGATACGGTTACGTCAGAATCACTGAAGGTGTCATGCTATTGCTACCTCGTCATTCCAGCGCAAGCTGGAATCCAGGCTTTTACTCTGCTTCTAGGATGCCAGCTTGTGCTGGCATGACGGGAACATTATTGTGGACGATTAACTGAAACGCGCTACTAGACCCGGCGGCGCAACTCGATTCGCATCTCTACGCAGCCGATCACCTGCTACCGTCATCCCGCGAAAGCGGTAATCCACGTGTTGCTTCCATAGCTCCTGGATGCCAGCTTTCGCTGGCATGACGAATTTTGACCGAGTATCCGCAAATATTAATGACGTTACGACCAGATAGGCGCGCTTCGCGAAACGGCACAAAAAATAAGACGGCAATATTCCTCGCCGCATTTTCAGATCCGAGTCGTCGACGAAGCTGGAACCGATTACCGGGTGGCGGTGAACGTCAAGTCGCGCTTGGCGCCGTCGGAGCTCATGTACCACATCAAGTCGCACTTCGTGCGGCCTGTCCGAGCCGGCCTCCGAAGGTGTGCTCGGACTCGCCGTGCACCGGACCGACCACACCGAGGGCGAAGCCTATTGGCTCAAAGGTGAGGGCTTTGATGCATCCTAAGTTCCCATGAACACATTGGAGCGCTTTTCCCTGCACGGTAAAACGGCTATTGTCACCGGCGCCGCGGGGCTCCTGGGCCGTTATCACTGCAAGGCTTTAGCCGAAGCCGGCGCAGCGGTGGTTGCGACGGATTTGGAGCAAGCCGCGTGCGAGGGCATCGCCAATGAGCTTGGCCACGGCGTACTCGCTTATGCGGCGGACGTCACCGATCCTGTTTCCTTGCGGCGGCTATTGGATGCGGTGCTCGAACGCACCGATCAAATCGACATTCTGGTCAATAACGCCGCCGTCAACGACCACTTCGAGAGCCCATCGGTGGCGCTTGAGCGTTCGCAATTCGAGAACTATCCTTTGGAGCACTGGAAACGGTCATTAGACGTTAATGTCACCGGGGTATTCTTGTGCTCCCAGATCATCGGCGCGCGGATGGCCGCGCGCGGCCATGGCAGTATCATTAACATTGCCTCGACCTATGGGCTTGTGGCGCCGGACCAGTCCCTGTACCGGGACCGTCACGGCCAGCAGCGATTTTATAAGTCGGCGGTCTATCCGACGACCAAAGGCGCGGTGCTCGCCTTCAGCCGATTCTTGGCCGCCTATTGGGCGCCACGCGGGGTGCGGGTCAATGCGCTTTCACCCGGGGGTGTCGAAAACGAACAGGACGATGATTTCATTGCCGAGTACTCACGGCGCACGCCGTTGGGGCGTATGGCCGCACCGGAGGACTACATGGGGGCGCTGGTCTTTCTCGCCTCCGATGCTTCGGCCTATATGACCGGCGCGAACCTGGTCGTGGACGGCGGGTTTACGGTCTGGTAGCAGCCTACCGAATAGTAGGAGAACGAAGCGTATGTCACGCCCAAAGGTCAACATTCGAGGACGCGCGATCGGGGAGGGGGAGCCGGTCTACCTCATCGCCGAGATAGGCATCAACCATAACGGCTCGGTCGAGATCGCCAAGCGGCTCATCGAAGGCGCCAAGCGCGCCGGAGCTGATGCGGTCAAGTTTCAAAAACGCACGCCAGAGCTCTGTGTTCCGCAAGACCAGTGGCGCATCGAGCGCGATACGCCCTGGGGCCGCATGAGCTACATCGATTACCGGCGCAAGATCGAGCTCGGCCGGCCGGAGTATGCGCACATCGACCGCTACTGCCGAGCGCTCGGGCTCGACTGGACCGCCTCGTGTTGGGACGAGGCGTCGGTGGATTTCATGGAGCACTTCGATCCGCCCTTCTACAAGATAGCGAGCGCCTCGCTCACCGATCTACCGTTGCTGCGCAAGGCCCGCGCCACGGGGCGGCCGGTGATGCTCTCCACCGGCATGTCCACGCTGGACGAGATCACCGCGGCGGTGAACGCCATCGGCAATGCCGCGAACCTGTTGATCGCCCACTCCACATCGATCTATCCCTGTGGGCTCGAGGAGCTTAACCTGCGCATGATTCAGACGCTCAAGGGCATGTATCCCGAGGCGCCTATCGGGTACTCGGGTCACGAGGTGGGTCTCGCCCCCTCGCTCGCCGCGGTCGCCTTGGGCGCGACCTTCCTCGAACGCCACATCACGCTCGATCGAGCGATGTGGGGGACGGACCAAGCCGCCTCGGTCGAGATCGGAGGGTTCGAGCGTCTGGTAAGAAACATCAGGGATATCGAAACATCGATGGGGGATGGCGTGAAGCGCCTCTACGAAAGCGAGCGCGGGGCCCGCCGGAAGCTACGCCGAGCGCGTTAGAAGCAGTGTTCAAAATGGCTGCGCGGGCGTGATCCGGGGTCGGGCGGTCCTCGGAATCCTCACATGCTGCCGTGCATGCTCCGGTTCCTGCGCTCCGTCCTTCCTCGCCTGACACCCGCTCGCCACATTTTGAAAACTGGTTCCTATTCCGGTTCCAGTTCAAAAGTAGAACGCGAAGCCGACGAGCGAGCGACGAGACATACCGTAGATGGTAGGCGAGGAGCGAGCGAGGAAGGCGACAAAGTTATACGAATGAAATGGAAGCGGAATTAGAACAAGAGATGACTGACCGGCCACGCCACGACATAACCGAGCAATACGCCGAGAAGCAGATCGCTCGGATAATGATGCCCGACGGCGATCCGCGCCCATCCGATCAGGGCCACGATCGGGAACAATACCGAAGCGGTGTCGGGCAGCGTGAACACGATCGGGACCGAAAGCGCCATCGCCGTCATGCAATGGCCGCTCGGACAAGAATACCGATCCAGCGGCCGCACCTCGGAGGTGAGGTTCAGCATGCGATCCATTGGGCGCAACCGCGCGATATACGCCTTCAGCACCGGGTAGATGACATGCGTTATCCCGAGCGATAACAACGCGGCGAAGATTATCAAGGCCGCGCTCCACCCCTGATAGATCGACAACGCAACTCCGTACAGGACGAACAGCCAACCGTTGCTGAGGTGGTTAACCGCCCTCGCTAGGGCGCGCAGGCTGCTTCGACGCGCGGCGTCCACCTGCCACAGTACGATCGCTATTTCCTTGTCATGCAGCCATTCTAAAACAGCCCGTAGACGCGCGCGCTGTTTCTCGCCCTGCCGGACCGCCAAGATCTGGGCCGAGATCCGCTGGGTTAGACTGACTGGCTGATGCATCCCTGTCCCGAGCGTTCTGTCGAAGGTTTATCCGACTCGGCAGTAGCTTGGTACCCAACTGCGCTCTAGGAGCGCCGGCCGGACTCCGTTGTAGTCGAAAGCCAACCCCTCCGCGATCATCGCGTCGAGGTCAAAAAGCAACCTGCTCTCCGGAAGATCGCGAAAGAACAGGCGGCACATCGGACGCACGATCAAGCGCGCGAACCTAATCCCGATGGGGCCGATAAAATTTCGCCGCTGGCCCACATGCGCGAGCTCGTCCACCATGATCTCGTGGAGCAATTCCCGCAGCCGGTCGCGGGCCTCCGGTTCGTCGGCAAGAATTGTGTCGAATGCGTTTTCCAATTGGTGATAGAACGTCAAACCCATCAGCTCGGTGACAAAGGCGGGCGCGTTCATCAGCTCACCGGGCAGCCGGGCAAAAAATTGATAGAACCAGCGTTGGGCCCAACCGAGCGGCTCCCATTCGACAGCATCAAGATGAAATGTACGAAACATCTCGTGGAACAGGCGTGCGTGACAGAATTCCTCCGCCAGATGCATGCGGCTGATCCGTTGTGTCAGATTCTTGGTCTTTGCCATCGCGGGGATGACGTCCCACGCGGCCTGGATGCCGACCCACTCATGGCGGGCGAACTTATAGATACAGGTCAGCAACAGCGTTTTGCGGTCGAGCGCTTCAAGGGGATCGGTAAGTGTCTTATAGTTGCGATAAAAGGCCGACGGTTTACATAACGGTTGCCGCGAACGCACCGGATTGTTCTTGAAATACCCCAAGCGCGCCCGTTTCTCCGTAAGATCCTTATCCTCTTCCAATAGATCGCCCCCATGGCGGGTCGTAAACCCCCAATAATTCTCGAAGTTGCGACGCCGATCCTCGGCAGTGGTTGGGGAAAAAATCGAGCGGTATTTCTTGTTGCGTTCCATAATGGCTCGTTCGTTTTATAAGTTATTGATCGACTATGGCATACCCTCCGGCCGGGGTCTTAGTGGAGCTGGCGAGAGGATTCGAACCCCCGACCCGCTGATTACAAATCAGCTGCTCTACCGACTGAGCTACGCCAGCGAGTACATGGGGGCGATTCTAGGAATTCTAGCGCGAAGGATCAAATACCGGTATACCACTCACGGCTCACGGGATTGCCCCTCTTGGCATTTTGGGCAGACCCCATAGAGATACAACGCGTGATCGGTAATCGAGAATCCATGGTGATGGGCGATATCGACTTGCCGGTCCTCGATAACGTTGTCCACGAATTCGACGATTCTGCCGCAGCGTACGCATACCAAATGGTCGTGATGCGTTCCTTGATTCAACTCGAAGACCGAATGCCCACCCTCGAAATGATGGCGCGTGACCAGCCCCGCCCCTTCGAATTGGGTCAACACGCGATACACCGTGGCGAGACCCACGTCTTCCCCGGCATCCAGCAAGGCCTTGTACACGTCCTCGGCACTGAAATGCCGGCGATCGCCGGTCTCGAGGATATGCAGTATGCGCAGCCGCGGTAGCGTCGCTTTGAGCCCGGCTTTCTTGAGATCTTGCGTTTCCAGAGTCATATCGTCACTGAGTGGCGGACCGGCGCAGGCCACGAACGGCCTATGAAGCGCTTGACCTCCGCGAGCACGCCCATCCGGTCGCCAGTATACCTATTATCGATGGATTACTGTATAAGGGTGGCGGCGCGTAGCAATGCCGGATAAAATAGCTACAAACTATTCTCGACGAAAGGGGGAGTCTGTCCATGCATAAAGGTACTATTGGCACCTTAGCCCCGCTTTGCCTAGCGTTGTTACTTGCCTCTTGCTCGGGTGCCCCGACTCTGGAATCGCTTCGCGTGCCGTTGGTTTATCGCGTCGATGTGCAGCAGGGCAATGTCGTCACTCAGGAAATGCTGGCCCAACTCGAGGCGGGAATGGACAAGAACAAGGTCCGATATATTATGGGCACACCCCTGCTCGCGGACGTCTTTCATCAGGACCGCTGGGACTATGTCTACACCCAACAGAACGGCGGCGACACTCCGGTAGAGCGGCGGGTATCCTTAGTTTTCGAGAATGATCGCCTGGCTCGCATCGGCGGCGATGTGAAGGCCGCGCGCGCCCCGCTTATCTACACGCCGCGCCAAGAGGTAACCATTCAAGTCCCCGACGAACGGAAACGGAGCTTGTTCGAGCGCTTGCTGGCGGGCATCGGTTTGGGCGAGGACGACTCGGACCGTGTCGCGGACCAGGTCAAGGAAAAAGAGGAAGTCGAGCTCGCCACGCACCAAAACCGCCCTGGCCTGCCGTCATCGGAATGATTTATTCTTCCTCGTCCGGCGCGCCGCCTTAGGATCAAGCACTAAGGGGCGGTAGATCTCGATCCGATCTCCGGCTCGAGGACAATAGTCCAAGGCACGGGCTTGGCCGAAGATACCAACCCCTTGGCGCCGCAGATCGATGTCGGGATAGCGATTCAGGATACCCGATCGTTGGATGGCTTCCTGTATCGTCGTGCCATCCGCTACGGATAACTCTACGATGACTTGCTCCTCTCCCGTGGCATAGGCCACTCGGATCGCGAGCGCGGTGCTAGCGTTGCCGCTCGGTTCCATAGCGTTCCTCGGCACGGCGGCAAAAAGCGTCCACGAGCGAATTAGCCAATTGATTGAAGATTTGGCCGAAGGCGAGGCCGAGTAGCCCGTGGGCCAGCTCGAAGTGCAGGTGCAAGGAGACCTCGCATCCGTGCGTCCCGATGGGCTGGAAAAGCCAGGTGCCGTTGAGGTATTGAAACGGTCCCGCCTCTGATCGCATATCGATGCGACGGCCCGCGTGCAGGGTGTTCCGGGTGGTAAAGCTCTGCTGGAGGGCGCCCTTGGCCAAGCACAGCGTGGCGCGCACCGTGTGTGGATCGCGGGCCAGCACCGTCGCGGCAGTACACCAAGGCAAGAATTCCGGATAAGCTTCGATGTCATCGACCAGATCATACATCTGCTCGGCTGCATAGGGGACCAAGGCGCTTCGATTAATACTGCTCATCGCCGCTCATCAAGCCGTTCATCCATGAGTGATATTAATACCAATCCAGACGGGTTTATAAGTACACGCTGGTCCCAACGCGGTACGCGTAGTCATGCCGCCTGGTCGCAATGACGGCTCGCGGTTATGAAAAAAGCAAGGATTCCTGAAAGTACGATCACCCTCAACAAGAAGGCCAAGCACGACTACTCCATCGAGGAGCGATTCGAAGGCGGACTCGTGCTCGAGGGCTGGGAAGTCAAAAGCTTGCGTGCCGGACGCATCCAGATCCGCGATAGTTATGTCTTACTGAAAAACGCGGAAGCCTGGTTATTCGGGGCCCTCATCACGCCCTTACCCACGGCTTCGACGCATATTCACCCCGATCCCCAGCGAACCCGCAAGGTATTATTGAATCGAGCCGAGATCAACCGCTTGATCGGCGCCGTGGAACGCAAAGGCTACACGGCCATCGCGACCGCCATGTACTGGAAGCGCGGGAGAGCCAAACTGGAAATCGGACTGGCCAAAGGTAAGAAGGAACACGACAAGCGGGCCGCCGAAAGAGACCGGGATTGGCGGCGCGAGCAAGAACGGGTTTTGAAAGCGCGGGCGTAACTTCGACGATTGTCGCGCCCTGCGGACTGCTCCCATTGGGCGTATTGCGCGTATAATGTAAAGGAAGCTCTGCAAAAGTGTCGCGAGCAAGCCTAGATGCGCGAAGCCGCGGAGCGAGTCGCGAGACATATCAGGTAGATAGGCGAGCGACGAGCGAGCACGCGACAAAGCAGATAGGCTGCGCAGTAACTTTTGCAGAACTTCCTAAACTTGTAGTGATTGAGATGGTCTTAGTTTCCATGGGGGCGACCTGGCTTCGACGCGGGTCACAAAACCTAAGGGGCATGCCGAGGCGCAGCACACCTCGTAAATCCAACTGCAAACCAATATAGTTGCCAACGACGACAACTACGCCCTAGCGGCTTAATCCCCGCTAGCCTCTGACTGAGTCCCGTGCTTGTGCGCTCAACTCAGGGGCCGACTCTCACAAGCTCGCGATGAAACCCGCCCGAGGCGGATTCGCTAAAACCTAATCGGGCCCGCCGCCGGTAGTTCCTGCCACTCGGAAGACCGGCGGTTAAATTGAAGAGCTGGCTACGCATGTAGAACCGAGGGCGGAGGACTTGCGGACGCGGGTTCGATTCCCGCCGCCTCCACCAATCACCCAAGGCCAACCACTCTCGGTTGGCCTTTTTCTTTTGCGGGAAGGCGCGAACCGACGGGGTCAGTGAGGGTTCCTGCGGACTTCGGGGATCGGCCTACCGCCCCGTTCCGGCGTACCTGTCGCTCTCTCCCCGGGCTTCTTCTCTCCTGGTGGGCCGGGTGCCTGCGGGCGAAGTCCGTAACCGGCATGACCAACCATGTACATCTGCTTCTCACCCCGAAGAACGCCCCGACGGTACCCAAGCTCGTGATTTCGTTGGGACGGCGCTACGTGCAGTATATCAACCGCCAGTACCGGCGTACGGGCACATTGTGGGACAGCCGCTACAAGTCCTCACTGATCCAGGCGGAGACGTATCTCCTCACCTGCATGCGTTACATCGAACTGAACCCCGTTCGTGCGGCGATGGTGGACGATCCGGCGCACTCACGTTGGACCAGCTATCGAGCCAACGCTCTCGGACAGTTCTCACCGCTCCTCAGCCCTCATCCGGCCTATCTGGCCTTGGGGTCGGCCGACAAAGCGCGACGCGTAGCTTACGTAGAATTCCTGCAGCACCTGCGTGCTTAGGATGAGCAAGCCGCTGGCCCCCTCCGTTTCGAACAGTCCGGAGACGGTTGTTTTTTTCTCCGGCGAGTCGGTATCGAAGAGGTAGACGAGAATGTTGGTGTCCAGGAACCGACGTTGCTCGTCTCGCCCCTGAGACTCGCCGCTCCGCGGCTTGCGCGACGTTCCGCTCCTAGCAGAACGTTCACCGCTCATATAGTTCTTCGCGTGTCCAACGCCGTCCGCCACTGCCGGCTTGAGCTTCCCTCGCAAGCCGCAGCAGTTCGCTCACGGCGGACTCCCGTTCCGCCTTAACGCCAGCGTAAGCCTCCAGGGTATCCCGGAGCAAAGCATTCACTGAAGTATCTTCCTGCAACGCCCGGAGGCGCGCTCGCTTGAGCGCCTCGTCGTCTACGGTGATCGTTAGGTTTGTCATCCCTATCCAGGCTTCGACACGGGTACACGTATTAAGTGCAGCACGAAGTGCGCCTTGGGAACCCCAATGTGGTTGTCCATGCGGGAATCGAATCAGGCAGCACCGGCGCAGACCAGTACAGCATTCGCATCAACGGCCAATGGCGAGTATGTTTCGTCTGGCGCGGCGGCGATGCTTATGACGTCGAGATAGTGGATTATCATTGAGATCGGTTTATGAGTCAGCGCGATTTTGAACCCATACATCCGGGTGAAATCCTCTTTGAGGAATTCCTTAAGCCAATGGGCATCACCCAGTATCGATTGGCAAAAGACGTTAGCGTTCCTCAGCGACGAATCAGTGAGATCGTTCAGGGCAAGCGGTCCATCACGGCCGATACGGCCCTCCGGCTAGGTCGCTTCTTTCAGATGGAAGCCCAGTTCTGGTTAAACCTCCAAGCGCGGTACGACCTGCTCCAGGCGCAACAGGCGCTAGCTTCCCGTCTTGAAGAAGAAGTTCGTCCGTACGCCGCGTAAGAAGGCGGTTGCACACCGCTGACTATGCCGGAATTTTGAAACGTCGCTTAAACGATATAGGGGTAGGTCGCTCAAAGTTCAGCGCCTAGCGTACGCATCCGACTGCAACACCAGGATACACATTCAGGCACGCCTCAAGACGACGGTGGTGCGTGTCAGCAAGCTCAAGGCGAGGCCGTCCTTGAGGAAGCGCTGGGTGTAGGCCGCTTGCTTAATGAAATCGTGCGCCGGATAATTAATTATGACATCTGTTATGGGAGGGCTCACGATGAGCTCGGCTTATTTATCTATCAACCCTTTCTCTCATGTGGCTACAATCGGCCACGCGCCGGAGAAACCCGGTATGTACGTCAGGGAATTAACTGAGGGTGATCGCCATTGTTTGCTAATGCATTTCCTCGCGCTTGACGCAAGCGCCCGGCTGTTCCGTTTTGGTATGGTCTTCCCTGATGAACTGATTACCGCCTATGTGCAACAGATGAATTTCGCACGCGATACCCTATTCGGCGTCTATGACGGCGCGCTCATGTTGGCCGGTGTCGGACATCTCGCCTTTATGCCGCGCGAAGCCCTGCCTGTAGTCGCCCGTGTCACCAGCAAAGAGCGCGTCGCGGAGTTCGGTGTATCGGTATCCGCATCGGCGCGAGGCATAGGCATCGGCACCAGGCTTTTCGATCGTGCGGCGATACACTGCCGTAACGCCGATGTGGACACCCTGTACATGCAGTTTCTGTCGTCCAACCAGAGCATGATGCATATTGCAGAAAGGGCTGGGATGGAAGTCCATCACGACCATGGTGAAGCAGATGCCTATCTGAAGCTGCCACCGGCCGATGCAGCCAGCGCATCGCAGGAAGTCGCAGAGGAACAGGTCGCGAGCCTTGATTACACGGTAAAGCTCAAAGCACGACTACTCAGGCTGACTGAAGCGGAGGCTCGCCACCGCGCGCTGGTGGAAACCACTCCAGCCATCACCTACATGGCTGATCTGACCGATAAGGTCAAGATGCATTATGTCAGCCCCCAGACCGAAAACTTGCTCGGCTTCAGCGTGCAAGAATGGTTGACGGATCCCGAACGCTGGGTAAAGCAATTGCATCCGCAAGATCGTGATCGCGTCCTGGATGCGTTTAATGATACGTTTCTCTCAGGGATGCCGTTCAAGATGGACTACCGTCTGGTGACACGTGACGGCACCTCAAGATGGTTTCAAGAACATGGCGTGGTGATTACTGATCCGCTTCAAAAGAGGCGGTTTATGTACGGGACCATGGTAGATATCACCGACCGCAAGGCGGCTGAAGCGTAGCTTCACGGCCGCTACCGCCCGCGGCTAGGCCACTACTCTCGCGTCAACTAAGGAAGAAACCGTGGTCCCAATTCCGCGTCAGCGCGTTTCTTCGGCACCAGGAGTCCTGCTGAGCGCCCCCGAGGACTCGCGGTACAAGCACCCTAAGCAACGCTGGAAGGTGTACCAGGCCGGATCACCGACGAGGATACGGGCAGCCTCGTCGGCATTACCACCCAATAGGCTAAACGGCAATGTCGCGATATAGATACCGGCGCCGATCGCTGTGGCCGCGATCCCAAGCGGCCGCGCCAGGAGGCCGTCGGCGGCCATGTAATCGGCTTTCGTAGATGGATTGGCGTAAGCCGAGTGGAACCGCCGTCCGTAGTTGTATTGATAGGCACCGCCACCCAGATCGGCCACGTGGTCGGCCCAGGCCACCCGCGCCGTCGGGAAAGGCGCGGCCGCGCATGCCGCCGCGATGATATAGGGCCATAGACGAGATGAGAATTTCAACATGTCAACCTCCGCGTATTGATTGGAAAGGACCAAACCATCCCACGAACTGGCATTATTGTAAACCGTTAGGCTCCACTCTGGCGCGTCGATGCCGGTAAACCTTCTAGGCCACCCCTTGATGCTGTATATGGCACCAGCAGCATGCACCATCATCAAGAGACAAGGCCCGTTTCGCTACGCTATTATAGCGCGTATGAACCCTGGTGGCGCGCAGGCCGCATCTTTAAAAAACGCTATCAGGCACGCCCTGCCTTCGCGAGGAAGATATGACCCATGCTATCGGTAACTCAACTACGAACCTAAGCCGTTGCGATGTGCTGGTCATCGGCGGCGGTCCCGCCGGTTCAGCGGTGTCCGCCCTGCTGGCCGAACAAGGCTGGCACGTGGAGGTGCTGGAGAAAGACCAGCACCCGCGCTTCCACATCGGCGAATCCCTGCTGCCGCAAACCCTGCCCATGCTGGAGCGCCTCGGGGTCTTGGCCGAAGTAGAAAAGATCGGCCTGCGAAAATACGGAGCCGAGCTCGTATCCCACGACCATGGCCGCTCACGCACGGTCTATTTTGGCCGCGCCCTGGGTGGCGCCCGGCCATACGCCTATCAGGTGCGGCGCGCGGATTTCGATCGCATCCTGTTTGATAATTGCGCGGCCAAAGGGGCACGTACCCATACCGGCGTGCGAGCGCGGCAGGTGGAATTTCGTCCCGGACGGACCGTGCTCGTTCACGCGCAGGATGGGTATGGACAGGCCAGAACCTGGGAGGCGCGCTTCGTCGTAGACGCGACCGGCCGTGACACCTTCCTCTCCGGCCAGTTAGGGGGCAAACGGCGCAACCCGCACCATAACAGCGCGGCGATCTTCAGCCACTTCGAGGGAGTGCGCCGGCTTGGCGGGCGCGACGAAGGCAACATCAGCATCGCCTGGTTCGAGCACGGCTGGTTCTGGGTCATTCCCTTCAAGGATGGGATCACGAGTGTCGGCGCGGTGTGCTGGCCCGCCTATCTCCAGAGCCGTGAGACCGATCTGGATCAATTCTTATGGGACACGATTGCACTTTGCCCGCCGCTTGCCGAGCGCATGCAACACGCCAAACTCGCCATGCCCGCGCACGCGACCGGCAACTACTCCTATCAGCGCGCCACCATGAGGGGCGAGGGCTATATCATGGTGGGGGACGCCTTCGCTTTTATCGATCCGGTGTTCTCGAGCGGTGTCCATCTAGCGCTCAATAGCGCCACGCTCGGCGCGCGGGCGGTGGATGCCTACCTGCGCGCAAGTCCAGAGTATCCGGCCCGGTTGCGCACGTTCGAACGCAGCGTGCGCTGCGGCGTCGGGACCTTCTCGTGGTTCATTTACCGCTTCACCCAGCCGGCCTTCCGGGAGCTTTTCATGTCGCCGAACAGTTTCTGTAAAATGGAGGAAGCAGTGTTGTCCATCCTGGCCGGCGATGTGTTCCAGAATCGCCGCGCGGCCTTGCCTATTTGGCTCTTCAAGTTGAGCTACTATCTGGTCTCACTCAAGGATATCCGGCGCAACTGGGCGGCCTTCCGGCAGCGCATGGAAGGCATCCCGGCCCCCAAGGCGGTCTAAACTGCCAGGACCAAAGATGTTAGCCGAGCACGTGTTTGGAGCGGTGAGCCATGTGCCGTCGGATCGACGTCCGGAACCCGCGGCAAGCGAGGTTCTACGTGTGGGCTACGTGGAGAGCGAAGGAGTGCAGACGCTGCTACAGGGCCGGTTTCCTCTCGCGCGGATAGATTTCGGTGATGTCCGGCCGCCTGAAACGACGAGTCCCTGGCCGCTCGTGCGCCTCAAGCTGCCGCAACTCCAAGCGGCCCCACTCGCCGAGGTTTGGACCAGCGGGCTTCCGGTCCAATATTTCCATCACGAAGGTCTTTGGCTCGCCGCCAACAAAGAGATCCTGTTCGGTTATTTCGAGGAGCAAGAATCGGCAGGATCCACGCTTGCGGGGCTCGTCCATGCGGCCTATCGCCGCATTTTGACGAATGTTCGCGCTTCAGGGTATCCCCACTTGCTACGCGTGTGGAACTATCTGCCGGGGATCACTGAGCTCTCAGACGGCTTGGAGCGCTATCAGCAGTTTTGTATTGGGCGATATCAGGCATTGGTCGAGGAGCGGGTGGAATTCCAAAACAGCCTCCCCGCGGCGACAGCGGTGGGCACCGGGCCGGGACCGGTACACATCTATTTTTTGGCCAGCCGGCGGGAGGGTGTTCAGATCGAGAACCCGCGCCAGGTAAACGCCTATCACTACCCGCGCCGCTACGGCCCCAAGAGTCCGTCCTTCGCTCGTGCTTCCTTACTCCCCTCCGAGTCGGGCAACCGCCTCTTCATCGCCGGGACGGCCAGCATCGTCGGCCACGCCAGCCGCCATGCCGGCGATCCCTATCGACAGACCGTCGAGACCCTAGACAACATCGAAGCGGTGATCGCAGCGGCGCTCGTTGCGCACCCGGTGTGGCATGGGATCGGGAACCTCACGTCCAAAGCAGCGCTCTTGAAGGTGTACGTGCGTCGGCCCGAACACCTTCCGGCCATCGAAAGGGCGCTTGCCGATCGGCTCGGATCGGTACCGCGCTGCCTGTTCCTGCGAGGCGATCTTTGCCGCAGCGCATTGCTGCTCGAGATCGAGGGAATCGTGAGCCTAGTGAATGCCGAACCCGTGTGCCCGGGCGAGCGTTAACCTTCCGAAAGCCGCTCGACCTCGCGGCCATCGATCTCCCACCACTCGCCCGCTTGCTTATCACGCGGCAGCCGGATGTTGCCAAAGCGGATGCGGATGAGGCGGCTCACACGGAGCCCCTGCGATTCCCACAAGCGGCGGACCTCGCGCTTGCGGCCTTCGCGTAGGACCACGTGAAACCAGCGGTTGGATCCCTGACCGCCGGCGGCGGTTACCGATGCAAAGCGGGCCCAGCCGTCATCTAGCTCGATACCTTGCGTGAGGCGCTCGAGTAGCCTCCCATCGACCGCGCCGAGCACCCTGACGGCATACTCGCGTTCCAGCCCGAAGGACGGATGCATCAGGCGGTGCGCTAAGGCCCCGTCGTTGGTGAATAGCAGCAGCCCGCTCGAATTGAGATCCAGCCGGCCGATGCTGATCCAATGCCCGGCTTCGGGCAGGCGCTCGAAAACCGTGGGACGGTGCCCGCCCTCATCGCGGGTGCTGCAGAGGACACCCGCGGGTTTATAGTAGGCGATGACTCGGCGCCGTGGCGAAGCGCGGCGGGCGGCGGGAACGGTTTGCCCATCAATACGAATCTCGTCGCTTGGGCCGGCGCGGTCGCCCGCTTGGGCGATCCGCCCGTTCAGCTGGACACGCCCCGCGGCAATCCACGTCTCGATGAGGCGCCGCGATCCCAAACCCGCGCGCGCGAGCGCCTTCTGCACGCGCTCGGGCGGCGCTTCGGCGGTTGCGCGCGTCCGGCATGGCAGGGCCTTCACGGTATGCTTTCTCCGGCGCGCTTGCGATTCAACCATACGATTCCGGTCCCTAGCGCCCAATCATTCCGCCGTTTCTGGCTCCAATTCCGCCTCGATTGTGAGTGCCAACGGTAGCTGCTCAGAGCCGGTGGGCTCGCCAAGCAGGGGTAATTCCGAGAGGTGCCTGAGATTGAAGTACTCTAAAAACTGCGGGGTCGTGGCGTAAACGGCGGGCCGCCCCGGGACATCGCGATGGCCCGCCATGCGCACCCATTCCCGTTCAAGCATGGTCTTCAGGGTCCCGGTGCTGACCGCGACCCCGCGCAGCGCCTCGATCTCCCCGCGCGTTACCGGTTGCCGGTAGGCGATGATCGCCAGCGTTTCGAGAAGCGCGCGCGAATAACGCGGCGGACGCTCTTCCCACAGCCGATTGATCCAGCTCGAAAGGCCCGCGCGCGTCTGCACCCGGTACCCACGCGCCACCCGGACTATCTCGATGCCGCGTCCGGCATAGTCCTCCGCGAGCGCGGCGAGCGCGCGCTCGATATCGTCCCGCAGGGAATCGGGTGGGCCGTCGGGCTCGAACAGTGCCGTCAGCCGCTCCACCGTCAGCGGCTGATCGGAAGCCATCAACGCCGCCTCGACGATGTCCTTAATCGCCTGAGCGTTCACAGAGTTCGGAGCTTGCGGAGAAATCGTAGCGAGCACGCACGCCCGCGAGGCGCACGGCGCGCAGGAACCGCAGTGTATGTGGAAATACATGAGGATTCCGAGCACCGCGCAACGATGCGGGCGGGCTGCGCAGTAGATTTATTCATAAGCTCTCACGCCGCGGCTTTGACGTAGACCGGAGCCAGCGGCTCCGATTGAACGATATCGATCAGGGACTCTTTCATCAGCTCCAGGATAGCAAGAAACGTCACCACCGCCCCCATGCGTCCCTCCGCGCGCGAAAATAGCTGGGTGAATTCCATGAACTCGCATCCCGCGAGCCGATCGAGCACCATCACCATGCGTTCGCGCACCGATAGGCGCTCGCGCTGTACATGGTGATGGGAAAATAATTGCACCCGCGCCAGCACCTCGAAAAAAACCCTCCGCAGCGTGTCGAGTTTGACCGCCGGGTCACGCCGCAGCGTCTGGCGATCGGCAATTTCGGGGGTAACGAGACGCAGATCGCGCTCCAAACGGGGCAGCGTATCGAGGTCTTCGGCGGCGCGCTTATAACGTTCATATGCTTGCAGACGCCGCATGAGATCGGCGCGTGGATCGGCGCTTTCTTCCTCGTTCGGCGCCGGCTTCGGCAGCAACATGCGCGATTTAATCTCGGCCAAGACCGCGGCCATTACCAAGTACTCGGCGGCCAATTCCAGCTTCACCACCACCATGAGATCGATGTAGCGTATGTATTGTTCCGTGATGCGCGCGATCGGGATATCCAGAATATTAAGGTTCTGGCGTTTAATCAGGTACAGCAGGAGATCGAGCGGGCCCTCGAAGGCTTCCAGAAAGACCTCCAAGGCATCCGGAGGAATATAAAGATCGGCCGGCAACGCAGTGACGGGCTGCCCGCGCACCATCGCGATCGGGGCGTCTCGCGTGCCGCGAAGCGCGATGCCGCTCGCGGTCTCCGCGCTCGACTCGGGCGCCATCCTGCTGTTCACGAACGATTAACGGTACACCACGGCCATCGCCTCGCGCACCTCTTCGATGGTGTCGCGCGCAACATCGCGTGCCGCCTCGCAACCTTCGGCGACGATGGCCCGCACCGTATCGGGATCCTTGGCATACTCCTCGGCGCGTTCCCGGATCGGCGTGAGTTCCGCGAGTATGGCATCAATCACCGGTTGCTTGCACTCCAGGCAGCCGATCCCGGCGTTACGGCATCCATCCTGGACCCAGGCCTTGACCTCATCGCCCGAATAGACGGAGTGAAGCTTCCATACCGGACACTTGTCGGGATCGCCGGGGTCTTGCCTGCGCACCCGCGCCGGATCGGTGCGCATGGTCTTGAGCTTTTGCACGATGGAATCCGGGGCTTCGCGCAGTCCAATGGTATTCCCGTAGGACTTGGACATTTTCTCCCCATCGAGGCCCGGCATTTTGGAATCAGGGGTGAGCAGCGCTTGCGGCTCGGGTAATATCACCCGGCCGCTGCCTTCAAGGTAACCCAACAAGCGCTCGCGATCACCGAGCGCGATGTTATGTTGCGCTTCCAAATAGGCCCGGGCCGTAGCCAGGGCCTCGTTATCCCCGCGCTCTTGAAAACGCTTGCGCAGATCGAAGTACAGCTTGGCGCCCTTCTTACCCATCTTGCGCGCGGCTTCCTCCACCTTTTCCTTGAAATTGGGCTCCCGTCCGTAGAGATAGTTGAACCGCCGCGCTACCTCGCGCGCGAATTCAATATGGGCCACTTGATCTTCACCGACGGGAACATGGCCCGCTTTATAGATTAATATGTCGGCGGTTTGCAGCAAGGGATAGCCCAGAAACCCGAAGGTGGCAAGGTCCTTGTCCTTGAGCTTTTCTTGCTGGTCCTTATACGTGGGAACGCGCTCGAGCCAACCGAGAGGCGTAATCATCGACAGCAGCAGAGTCAACTCCGCGTGCTCGGGCACCCGGGACTGGACGAACAGCGTAGCCTCCCCCGGATTGATGCCTACGGCGAGCCAATCGATGACCAGATCCCAAACCGAATCCGCAATGCCGCTCGGGTTCTCATACTCGGTCGTCAACGCATGCCAGTCAGCGACGAAAAAGAAGCATTCATATTGGTGCTGTAACTCGATCCAGTTCTTCAAGACACCGTGATAATGCCCGAGGTGCAGCACCCCGGTCGGGCGCATCCCCGACAAGACACGGCGATTCGGACTGGGGTTCACGGACAGCCTTTTTGCATGAGGTGATACTGGATCAGAAACTTAGTTCCCACCAGGGGGCGGCCCCGCCGCGGCACTCCCAGCGGAAATCCATGGATTCATCCCCCTTGGTCGTCGTCAACCACTCGTTCAACCCCGCGAAACCGACTACTCACGCTATTGTTTCACGGATCCGACATCGGCGAATAGAGTCGCCAGGGAGTTTCCTTTATGATTATACGAGTACTCATTTCGCACGACTTATGAAACTGCTCTTTGATCTGTTCCCCGTTATCGTGTTTTTCACGGCCTTCAAGCTGGCCGATGACCCTCACCAAGGGGTTTTGACGGCGACCGCCGCCGCCATTGTGGCCACGCTCATACAGGTACTCTATACCTGGATTAAGCACCGCCGCGTGGAACCCATGCTGCTGGTCACGCTCGCGCTCATCGTGATCCTCGGCGGCGCCACGCTGCTGTTACAAGACGAACGCTTTATCAAATGGAAGCCGACGGCGGTCAACTGGTTGTTCGCGATGGCTTTTCTGGGCAGCGAGTTTATAGGAAGCAAGAACCTGACGAAGCGCATGATGGCGGGACACATGAACCTACCCGAGGCCGTCTGGACCCGCGTCAATTTGAGCTGGGTGATCTTCTTTTTGATCCTCGGCACCGCCAACCTCTATGTGGCCTTCAACTTCGCGACCGAAGTCTGGGTCAACTTTAAGCTTTTCGGTATGTTAGGTCTCACCTTCGTGTTTGTGCTCTTACAAGCCCTGTACCTTATGCACCAAGCGGATTCCTTACACGGTAAGGAGCGCTAGCAGTGTATTACGCCATCATCGGTGACGATGCAAAGGATAGTCTCGACAAACGTACAAGCGCCCGCGCGGCGCACATCGCGCGCTTGCGCGTATTGCTGGATCAAGGGCGTATCCTCATCGCCGGCCCGCACCCGGCGATCGATAGCGAGGATCCCGGTCCGGCCGGGTTTACCGGCAGCTTGATCGTGGCGGAATTCGATTCGCTCGAAGAAGCGGAGATCTGGGCCCAAGAGGACCCCTATGTGGCCGCGGGGGTCTATCAGCGCGTCACGGTTAAGCCCTTCAAAAAGGTTTTCCCGTAAGGAAGCTCTGCAAAAGTGTCGCGAGCAAGCCCAGATGCGCGAAGCCGCGGAGCGAGTCGCGAGACATATCAGATAGATAGGCGAGCGACGAGCGAGCACGCGACAATGCAGATGGGCTGCGCAGTAACTTTTGCAGAGCTTCCTTAAGTGTCTGGTCTCGATCGGATCACGCGCCTGCGCCAGTGTCTGAATGCCGCACTCGATCCCGTGCGGCTTGAGATCGACGACGAGTCCGCGCATCATCTCGGGCATGCGGGCGCGGCGAGCGGTGGCGGTCACTATACGGTCACGATCGTCTCGGAGCGCTTCCGGGGCCTCGCGCCCATCGCCCGCCACTGTGCCGTTTACGCAGCCCTCGGCGACCTTGTCGGCACCGACATACATGCCATCAGCATCAAGGCATTGACCCCGGATGAAGAGCGAACCAGCGGATAGCGGGCTGCTTGACGCGGGGTTCGACGCGAGGCCCGCTCGCGCCAGCCTCGCGTGGCGTTCGCGCGACGACCGCTCTTTCCTCTATCATGGTGACCGCTCGGAGATCATGGGAGATATTCCGGATGACAGCATCGATTGCATCTGGACCGATCCGCCCTATTTTCTCTCGACCGGCGGGACGACTTGTGTGGCCGGCAAACGCGTGCCGGTGGACAAGGGCGCTTGGGATCGGAGCCAAGGACTCGCGATAGACCACGATTTTAACCGTAGCTGGTTACGCGATTGCTACCGCGTCCTAAAGCCCACTGGCACGATCTGGGTCAGCGGTACGCTGCATGTCTACCTCTCGGTCGGCATGGCCCTGCTCGAAGAAGGCTTTCGGATCCTCAATGACATCGTGTGGGAAAAACCCAACCCTCCGCCTAATCTTGGCCGCCGTTGCTTCACGCACGCCACCGAGATCGTGCTCTGGGCGACCAAGGCCGCCAAGGGAAGCCCACACCGATACACCTTTAACTACGCCGCGATGCGTAGGGACAATGGCGGCCGGCAAATGAAAAACGTCTGGCGCATCGCCGCGGTCGGCCGAGCCGAAAAAGTGCATGGCAAACACCCAACACAAAAACCGCTGGCGCTCATCGACCGCTGCCTCAGGGCCAGCACCCAGCCGGGCGAGCGGGTCTTGGACCCCTTCGCCGGAAGCGCATCGGCGGGGGTCGCGGCATTGCAGATCGGACGGACATTCACCGGCTGTGAGCGCGACAGCGGGTTTATCGACATCGCGGTACGGCGCTTAACTGTGGCCGACGCCGCGCTCCCCTGGTAAGCCGTGGACGCGACCGTAACGCTGGCGATGGAGCTCATCGCGCGGCGCTCGATCACCCCCGAGGACAGCGGTTGCCAACGGCTAATCGCCGAGCGGCTCGCGCGCCTGGGTTTTCATATCGAAGCCCTGCGTTTCGGTGAGGTCGAGAACCTTTGGGCTCGCCGTGGCGAAGCGCGGCCGCTCGTGGTGTTCGCGGGGCACACCGACGTCGTGCCCGCCGGTCCGCCCTCGGCTTGGCATAGCGATCCGTTTCAACCCGACATTCGCGATGATTTCTTATACGGCCGGGGCGCGGCCGACATGAAGGGAAGCCTCGCGGCCATGGTCACGGCCACGGAACGCTTTCTGTCCGGGCACGGCGATCACCGGGGATCGGTGGCGTTTCTCCTCACCAGCGACGAGGAAGGCCCGGCGATCGACGGCACCGCGAAGGTGGTGGAAACCCTGCGAGCACGCGGCGAGACCATCGACTGGTGTGTGATCGGGGAACCGGCCAGCGAGGAGCGCATCGGAGATACGGTCAAGATCGGCCGCCGCGGCTCGCTGAGCGCCACGCTCCGGATCCACGGGGTACAGGGTCATGTGGCCTATCCGGATCGCGTCGTCAATCCCATCCATTCGGCCTTACCGGTACTCTCGGAGCTTTTCGATACACGCTGGGACCCGGGCAATGAGCACTTCCCGCCGACCACGTTTCAAATCACCAATGTCCACGCCGGGACGGGCGTGGACAACGTCGTCCCCGCTCACATCGAGATCGCGTTCAATCTTCGCTTCTCCAACCACTGGAGCGCGGGGACGCTGAAGAAACGCATCCTCCGAATTTTAAACCGCTATGAGCTTCGTCATGACTGCGACTGGCGTATCGCGGGTGAACCTTTTCTGGCCCAACAGGGGAAATTGCTCGACGCCGTACTAAGCGCCGGGCGGGAAGTGACGGGACACCAGGCCGCGCTCTCGACCAGCGGCGGGACCTCGGACGGGCGCTTCATCGCGCCCGGCGGGACCGAGATCGTAGAGCTGGGGCCGATCAATGCCACCATGCACAAGGTCAACGAACGGGTCGCCGTAGCCGATCTGAGTACACTCTCGGCGATCTATGAGCGCGTGTTGCAGCGGCTGTTAGTTGAAGAGTAGATCGCGCCGTGGGTAAACGCACCGCTCGTAATACCGCAGCAATACGATACGATTTTCTTATAGTGGTTCAATAACTTCAACTAACACTCGAGCTCTATAGGGGCGACCTCACGATTGCATCAAGGGCCGAGAATTGGAACAATACCCTCCGGGTTACGTTTGGTTTTTGCCTGGGGCCCTCCACGGATGCGCGCTCGCGGCCCAACGACGATGTCAAGGCAAAGAGAACCGGAGGCAAAGAGTGCGAACGGTAGTAATCTGTTGTGTCCTGGCGCTTTGTGTTGCTCCCGCAATGGCGCAGCATCAGCATAAAGCCCAAATTACAACAGCGCTTGAGCTTCATCCTGGGCTTGGCAACTACCACCACACCATTACCACCAAGAACCCTGAAGCGCAAACCTACTTCAACCAGGGACTGATGCTTCTTTACGGCTTCAACCACGACGAAGCCGCCCGCTACTTTCGGCGCGCTGCTGATCTCGATCCTGACGCGGCGATGCCCAACTGGGGCCTTGCGCTCGCGATCGGGCCCAACTACAACGATACCGCGGTAGATGAGAACCGCGCGAAAACGACCTACGACGCTGTGCGGCAGGCAGTTGCGCGTGCGCCGAAGGCGAGTGCCCGCGAACAGGACTACATCCGCGCCCTGGAAAAACGCTACCCGTCGCCGGAGGCGAAGTCAGACTGGAAGCGGTTCCACCTCGAATACAGCAACGCCATGCGTGAGGTAGTAAACACCTATCCCGATGACCTTGATGCCGCTACCCTGTTCGCCGAGAGCCTGATGATGCTGCGGCCGTGGCAGCTCTGGACGCTGGATGGGAACCCGCGCCCCGGGACGCCGGAGCTGGTCGCCGTGCTGGAGTCCGTACTCAAGCGCAATCCCTATCATCCCGGGGCGAACCACTTGTACCTCCACGCCGTGGAAGCCTCGCCGAACCTCGAGCGCGCCATTCCGAGCGCAATTCGATTAATGACGTTGGTTCCGGGAGCCGGCCATCTGGTCCACATGCCTGGACATATTTTCCTTCAGACCGGCGACTACGAACTGGCCGCCACGACAAACGTGAAGGCTGCAGCCGCGGACAAGGCGTTCGTTGAGCGCACCGGAGCGACCGGCATGTACCCGCTGATGTACTGGACGCATAACATTCACTTCATCTCCTACGCGCGGGCCCAGCAAGGCCGCTACGAGGAGGCGAAGCAGGCGGCGCAGGACATGGTACACAACGTCGGGGACGCGGATGCGCAGATGCAGATACTGGAGGGATTTCACCTCTACCCGTTGATGACCGACCTCCGCTTTCATCGCTGGGACGACATCCTCACGGCGCCAGCTCCCGAGCTCGAACAGCAGCTTCACCGCGCGTTTTGGCAGTACGCGCGAGCGATGGCCCTGGCCGCACAGGGGACGCTGAACGAAGCGGCGGCCGAGCAGCAGCAGTTCGAGGCGCGACGTCGGGCAGTCCCGGCGGAATCACAGTACCTGATCAACAATAAATCCACGGATCTGTTAGCGCTTGCCGCAGCCACGCTCGACGCACAGCTCGCCTGGGCACGCGGGGAGAAGGACAAGTCCATTGACCAGTGGCGCCGTGCCGTCGAGCTCGAGTCCACGATCCAGTACGACGAGCCGCCAGCCTGGTTCTATCCTGTCCGGCAGCCGCTCGCGGCCGCGCTCTTGCGCAACGGACAAGCGAAGGAGGCGGAATCCGTGTTCCGCGAGGCGCTCGAGAAGCATCCGCGCGACGGCCGGCTGCTCTTTGGCCTGTGGCAGAGCTTAATGGCGCAGAAACGTGATAATGAAGTGGCGCTCGTCGCACAGCAATTCAATGCCGCGTGGAAGGATGCGACGGTGAAGCTGCGTATAGAAGACCTGTAAAGGGAAACGAGGCCCGGTGGGTTCTGTCAACTCGAGTGGCGATCGTCCATAATCCTGGCATGAACCGTCAATCAAGCTATCGTGGTCATCGCTTCCCAACCCGAAATCATCAGCCAGGCAGTATGGCTATACCATCGGTTCACGCTGAGCTTTAGAGACATCGAAGATCTGCTCCCCACTACCGTGCCGTTTTTCCGGACGAATCGGTCGGGACCTTAGAGTCCCTACAAGATACCGGAGGCCCAACCGACGCCCGAGTGGCGGTCTATCGCCGTACGGCTCGCCGTGCAGCACCAAACGACCTTCTACGACGCGTCCTATCATGCGCTTGCGATATTGCGAAACGGCGTTTTCGTGACAGTCGACGAAAAATACCGCGACCGGGTGCGCTCAGAACCGCACGTGAGGCATTTAGAAGGCTGGGTGGTTACTCGATGAGCACCACTGCGTACCCTAAGCGGTCCCCCAATCGACTCGACAGGTTTGCATCCCGGCGCGAGACGGGCGCGTCGAACTTTCCGGCTACGATAAGATCTGGTTGCCAACGGAACAGCAACGGGTCCTACCGCCGTCAAATTGCGACGCACATTGGCTATCCCGAGCTCTAGGTTGAGCCGCCTCGAAGATCTTAAACCCAACGCCGCGGTACGCGGCGTCCTGCCGGACTCACTGGTCACGGTCGTCAACGTGCACTGGTATGGCTCCGAAGCCATCGAGCTGACCTACAAGGATCCGGCCGGGCGGGTGGCCAACGTGCTGCTCTACCGCCACGACGAGCCGCGCCTCGAAGGCGCCGAGCAGGACCAGCCCTGGGCTTCGATGGCGACGAGCACCTCTTCCGGCTCGTCTCCGAAGCGCACCGCTCGCGCACTCTGATCCGATCCTCGCCGTGCACACCTCGATGGTCGAGGCACTGCCGCACCAGATCACGGCGGTCTGCGACGCGATGCTTCCGCGCCAGCCGCCGCGCTTCCTGCTGGCCGATGCGACTTCCATACTCAGTCCGTCATCACCGGCAACCTGATAAACGAGCAGGGCACCGATGACCATCACGTCTTCCCCGACGACTTCCTGCAGAAGAAGAAGGGCGTGACGCTGGCGAGGGCGCGAGCCCTGGGTAGGAGAGCTGTTGTTATGATCAGATAGCATCATTCTATCACACGACACACAAAAAGGGGGTTTTTCGACAGCTTCAACGTCCATCTAAACGCCGCAAGACGTATCGAAGCACGCGGTTTAAGAGAACGAGGTTAGCTACGGAATATGGCTCACTTGCGATTGCGGCATGCGCTACCGCGGGGGAGACCCATTATGTGAAGGTCTTGGTCCGAAGCGAGTAGCCCTTCTTGCGGATCTGGGCCTGCCACTGATAAGGACCACGCTTGCGGATTGTTGCCATAGTCGTCACACTCCCTTCATCTAAGAAATCGAGTGTGACATCGGAGTGACAAATAATCAGCCGAAAACCCTAATTCCGTCGCAGAGGATTTCCAACTGATTGATTTACTTGGTGGGCGATGCTGGGATTGAACCAGCGACCTCTGCTGTGTGAAAGCAGCGCTCTCCCACTGAGCTAATCGCCCGTCGCAGGAATTCTAAGGACATTAAACCGCAGGGTCAAACAATCCCCAGGCGATGGGAGCGGTGGCCAGCGGCGAATAGATTGAAAGACAACGCAGGCGGCATGATGGCGGAAATTCAAGTACGTACGCGTTTCGCTCCGAGTCCGACCGGTTACTTGCATATCGGCGGCGCGAGGACGGCGCTCTTCTCTTGGCTCTATGCGAGAAGACATGGCGGCGTATTTATTTTGAGGATCGAGGACACCGATCTCGAACGATCGACGCAAGCGGCGGTCGACGCGATCCTCGAGGGCATGGCATGGCTCGGTCTCGACCATGACGAAGGCCCGTATTTTCAATCGCGGTGCTTCGATCGTTATCGAGAGATCATCGATCGGTTGCTGCGAGAGGGACAGGCTTACCATTGTTATTGCTCGAAAGAGCGGCTTGAGGCCCTGCGGGCCGAGCAGATGGGGCGCAAGGAAAAACCACGTTACGACGGCTCCTGCCGTAACGCGGCGAGGACGGGCAGCAGGCCCGTGGTGCGGTTCAAGAACCCGCTGGACGGCGAAGTGGCCGTGAACGATTTGATTCGAGGCCAGGTCGTGTTCCGCAATCGCGAGCTCGATGATCTCATCATTGCGCGGGCGGACGGCACGCCGACGTACAATCTCACGGTGGTTGTCGATGACATGGATATGGCGATCAGCCATGTCATTCGAGGCGATGATCACCTGAACAATGCGCCCCGGCAGATCAACATCCTGCGGGCCTTGGGTGCACCCATCCCCGCCTATGCGCATGTGCCGATGATTCTCGGCGGCGACGGCCAGCGGCTGTCGAAACGGCATGGCGCGGTCAGTGTGCTGCAGTTCCGGGAGGACGGTTATCTCCCCGAGGCGCTGCTGAATTACTTGCTCCGGCTGGGCTGGTCGCACGGGGATCAAGAGATCTTTTCGAAACAGGAAATGATCGATAAATTCGGGACCGAAGCGATCAACAAGGCAGCGGCCACCTTCGACTCGGCAAAGTTACAGTGGTTGAACCAGCATTATCTAAAAAACATCTCTACGCCTGAGTTAGTAGCTCGCCTCGGTTGGCATTTAGACCGTCTCGGGATCGCGGCGAGCGGACCCCCGGCGTTGGCGGATGTTGTTCAGCCATTACGGGAACGCTCTAAGACCTTGGTGGGGATGGCGGAGAGCGCTGCCGTTTTTTACCGGGATTTCCCCACCTATGACGAGCCGGCCGCGGCGAAGTACCTCACGCCGCTTATGGCCGATCCACTGCTGATGTTATGGCAAAACTTCTCAGACTTGCCACAGTGGACTCAGGAGGCTGTTCATGAAGCCATTACCCACGTAGCGGAGAGATTCGAATTGACATTAGGCCAGCTTGCTCAGCCCCTAAGAGTCGCGTTGACCGGCGGGAGCGTCTCTCCGCCTATCGACACCACGGTCTGGCTCCTGGGTAGGGAACGTTCCTTGCTGCGTATAGGCAAGGCCATTGCCCATGTTCAGAGCCAAGGGGTGATTGACACCGGCGCGGGCCTATCTTAAGGTTTGAACAATCCGTGGGGCCATAGCTCAGATGGGAGAGCGCTACAATGGCATTGTAGAGGTCGGCGGTTCGATCCCGCCTGGCTCCACCACCTATCGCACGGGTAAGCGGTTTGCCCTGCCGCGGCCTCCAGCGGTTTACGGTAGAGGAAGGTTAGGCGCGCGCCCCGGGAATCTCACAGACAATCCTGTCCCCATCGTCTAGAGGCCTAGGACATCGCCCTTTCACGGCGGCAACAGGGGTTCGAATCCCCTTGGGGACGCCAATCGTTCGGCAGTCAGATGATTGTACGGGCCGCGCACATAGACTTACGGCGTGCTGCGGCGGGTATTATGGATCTCCAGGACGGTTTCTAGACGCGTTAAAATGGAGGACGTTCCCAGCAACGCCAGGGTCCAGCCGAGCGCAACGCCGACAGTGTTGGCCGCGATGTCCAGGTAGCTAAAGGTTCGATACCCGCCGGCTCCTTGACCGAGCTCCAGGCTGATACCGAGCAGCGTTAAAGCAAGCGCGAGGGCAGCCCAACGATTGCGCCGGGTGATCTGGACAAACCATAGCATCAGCAGGACGTAAACCGCGCCGTGGACTAGTTTATCGAGGATCGCCGGAGCCTGCGCCGAAGGTAAAGGTATAAGTGAGAAGAAGATGGTGACACCGATGAGGAAACCACCGGCGAGCTTCCACGCGCTTCGAATAGTCATTTATTGCCGGAGCCTAGTACGCGAGCGGCATGCATACCAGCCTCCGTCGAGGAAGCCCGGAGGGTGGCGCGAAACGCCGACTGTTGCGCATAACAATGATCGTCTGGGATCGCTCGAAACCGCAAGGCCGCAATTTATCATAACGAATACACGTAGGCAGCTTAAGCAACAGCAATGAAAATCCTAGTGACCGGCGCGGCTGGTTTTATCGGCGCGGCCTTGAGCGGGCGCCTGCTCGATCGAGGCGACCAAGTGCTTGGTGTCGATAATTTGAATGACTATTACGATGTCGGCCTCAAGGAGGCCCGTCTTAACCGGCTTGCCGTTCACGAAAATTTTCGTTTCGTCAAACTCGACATTGCCGATCGGTCGGGCATCGAGGCGCTGTTTAATACGGAGCGGCCGGTGCGAGTTGCGCACCTAGCGGCGCAAGCCGGGGTGCGCTACTCACTCACGAGATCGATGTAGGAGTACGGATGGCCGTTGCGCGTCAGAAACTCTTTGACGCGGAGCGTTCCAGAGCAATGATTCGACCCGACGAGCACGACATCGCCGAGCCCGTGCGCGATCAACTCCACCCGGCGAATGATGAAGGCCGGGAGAAAAGCAGGCCGGCAACGATATTCTTGTTCGGGCTGTGCTGGGTCAGACGTCTCACCGCCAGGTATAGCAGCCACACGATGCACAAAATCAGAAGCGACGCCCGCAGGTGCGCTGCGGTCGAGAGAGAAAGCCCGAAGCCAGTCCCAACTGCCACGTATGCCACCAGACACGCGGGGCACTTCGGCACGAGCGCCAGAATCGCGCCCGGAACAATCCAGCCGGCGATGTCGAGACAACGCGGGCGAATGACGCCGAACGATGAAATTCAGCGGCCCGCTTTAGCGGATTTGTTAGCCCTCAGACCCGTAAGAAGCCATCAGGCGGATTGGATTGACAGACACCCTGGTTCGCCGGAAAAAAGTCAGTTTCCGTCATGCAGTTCGGCAGCGGGGCGGTGGTTCAGTGGGTCCGGAATGGTTCAGTTGGTCGGCGTGCGAGCGAGTATCCACATCCAGAGACTCAGACCGCTCAAGATGACGAAGGCCAACGCGCTTGGCCACAACGGCATCGGGTAGCCCGCCACCAGTACGTCGGGGTGTATCACCAGCCGCACCAATTGCGCTAGGGCCATTAGCCCGAACACTGCGCTTGCCACTCGCAATCCTATGATTTGTGCCTTCATGCCGTTATCCGTTTTCTTCATCCCGCCCTATCAAAGCCCGCCTGCAATTCGCTTAACGAGTTTCTGCAACCGACGCCGCTACACGACGCGGCTGAGCTTGTCGTTATGCCGCGTGAGGCGTGGTCGCGCGGTGATGCGGGGACCTACAACGGTCGTCGCCCAACATCGGGATGAGGGCACCACGCCTACGGGACCCGTTCAAGATTGTGCTTTTGCCGTTTCAGTGCCCTTATAATCGGTGACTAATCCGACTAGAACGATGACAACGCCGATCGCCACATAAAAATTCCGTGCCGTCGAATCAGTAGAAAAGCCGAGCACAAAGGGCACGATAATAAGCAACGGTCCTACCACACGCTCTATCCAACCATGGATCGTGAAGGGAATCAACTTGACAACCCCTAGAGGGAAATCCGTAACAAGAGTCATTACAAGATGAATGATAGCCAAGGCGTAGGCAAGCGTCGCAGGTATTCCGGTCAACCCGAGACCCGTTGGGGCGACCAGAAATAGAATCACAGTAACATAATCAAGATAGCCATGCGTGCGTGGGTTGAGAATTTTCACGGTACTCTCCGACTTTTAAGCGATTGGCACCGCGACAGTTTAATTCGCGGCGAACAACGATGTCTGTTAGCTGGATAACACCAGACCAGCGGAGACAGTTAGAGCTTTATCTCGCAGTGCGAAGATTCCGATAATGCACGATCATTAATGCAAATAAGGTCGCGCGTGTAATCCAGCATACCGCGGCGTCTGAGCTCATTCATAACAGTGCTCACGACCGAACGGCTAGCACCCACTAAATCTGCGAGGTCCTGCTGGGTCAAACGGACCTCCAAAGCATATCCGTGCACGCATCGCACACCGAACGCCTCAGACAAGTCTTTTAATGTTCCAAGTACACGCATCTCCACCGTCTGCGTCAGGATGTTATGAAGTTTGCGTTCGGCCTGGTGCCTTTTAGCGCATAAGACTTCGATGCACCACCACGATAGGTGGGGATGTTGGAATAACAGCGCCTTAAATTCGTCACGGCTGATCTGATAGGCTCTTACTTCGCCTACTGCTTGTGCCGTTTCCTCTGCGTCTTGTGAAGACTCGGGCCGCAAAGACCCAAAAATTTGACCGCGCCGAAGAAGGGCCATAGTCAATTCGTTGCCTTCTGCTGTCATCACAGAAAGCTTAACGCACCCATTGATGACACAAAAGACTTTAGTACATCGATCGCCTTCTCGATAAATTAGTCCTTTGTCAGACACATTGATTTCTACAAAGGCGGGGAAATTTTCTGCCCATTTTTCCAAAGCTCCTCTTGGAAAAAGGTTATCTGCCTTAGAGTCAGCGCGGTCGTTTTGCATTAATAGAACCTGTTTCCTGTGGCGCACCAGCCCCTCTTGGTTGTCGTGACGATCATAAGGCTGCTTGCGAGCCGTGGCGAGTAGGGGCATCGCCTTTTCTTCGGACACCCAACCGCTTTGCCCAGAAGCCATCAATGTGAGGTGACCGTATCGCCGACGGTCCCGGTCTGAGAATGCTTGTCGCTGAGCAGCGCCTTCGGGATTGTTTGCGCCGTACCAGCTGGTGAGAAATGCGGCCTAGTCCTTCACAGGGGATTCGATGGGGCAGCTAAGAATATTGACGAGTACACCGTAGGCCGATGCATCCAGGGTCGTCGGGCTGCTTCCCATAAAGTAGGGCTTGTTTTCTAGAAATTCAGCCAGTGCCCCGATATCTTCTTGGCCGAGTTTCCAGATTTCCTCGGCAGGAAGTCGGCCAATCCCGTGGCCACGGATCTGTCCATTGATGCGATGACGATAGCCCCGACCGGCAAACTCGCGAGCGATCGGTGGTAGCACATAAAAAATAGCCTGTTTGATAATTTCCCAATTCGACTCGATGTAGCCCCAACGAGTAAACATGCTAATCCAATATAAGTGCTCTTCAATCAATCTTTGAAACGCCCTTACAACCGCCTCCTCCTCCGCTGAAAGACGCAAATCCAAATTATCACCGTAAGTGGTTTTCAGGTAGCGGAGAATCGACCGTGAGTCGGCAACCTTGTACCCGTTGTCTTCGATGTAAGGTAGCTTGCCGAGCGGTGCCTTTAGGGGCAAGGTGGTTACGATTCCTGCGTTCCCGGCCATGAGATCGTTGGCAAGGTGACCACAGTGGGCGATCACGTCCGCAAATTCAAAGTCGGGGATACCGCGGCGATCGGCTGCCTGGTGGATTCCTGCCGGGAATGCCCCAGCTGCCGCGAGCATCTGGAACAGTTCTGCGAAAAAGGCCCGATCTTCACCTACAACAGTCCGGAAAAACAAACCGGGGGCACTACGTATGGCGGATATTCCAACATGATCGTCGCGGATGAGAATTTTGTCCTCCGCGTTCCTCAGAATCTGAATCTTGCCGCAGTGGCTCCCTTGCTCTGCGCCGGCATTACCACCTATTCCCCGCTTCGCCGATGGAAGGTCTCCAAGGGACAGAAAGTCGGAATCGTCGGCCTTGGAGGGCTCGGCCACATGGCGGTGAAATTCGCAAACGCCTTCGGCGCCAACGTTGTCCTCTTCACCACGTCTCCCGGCAAGAGCGAAGACGCCAAACGTCTTGGCGCGCATGAGGTGGTTGTTTCCAGGAATGAAGAGGAAATGCAGGCCCACGCAGGAAGCGTCGATTTCATCCTCGACACCGTTTCGGCCCAGCACGACCTCAATGCCTATCTAAACCTGCTGAAGCGCGACGGCACCATGGTGCTGGTCGGCGCGCCCGAACAGCCCCTGCCGGTGGCGTCCTTTAATCTCATCTTCCAGCGCCGCCAACTGGCGGGCTCGCTGATCGGCGGACTCGCTGAAACACAGGAGATGCTCGACTTCTGCGGCAAGCACGGCATTATCAGCGACATTGAAAAGATCAACATCCAGCAGATCAACGAAGCCTACGACCGCCTGCTCAAGAGCGACGTGAAATACCGCTTCGTCATCGACATGGCTTCGCTGCAACAAGCGGCCTAATCCTCAACCAAAAGAAAACCATCATGGATCTTCAGCTCCACAACAAACTCGCCCTCATCACCGCCTCCTTCGGAGGCATCGGCCTGGCCATCGCACAAACGCTGGCCGCCGAAGGCGCGCGCGTCATCATCCCGGGGAGGCCGCGCGCCTTTTCGACATCGCCATCGACCTCCAGGGGTGACATTACGATATGGGTGGTGCCGTCGCTGTAGGGGCTTTCGAGGTGCAGCACAACATCGCCGCCACGGACCTAACAAGCGACCGCGGCGCAGGACGCTGTTCCTGCAACGATCACCATATACACAACTGACCACAACCCTCATGCTAGAACAAATCGCGATCTTCCTAGCCGCAACGGTGCTCATCGTCCCGCTTTTCAAGGGACTTGGCCTCGGAACCGTCCTCGGCTATCTCATCGCCGGCATGCTCATTGGCCCGTGGGGTCTTGAGCTCGTGAGCGATGTCGAGAACACGCTGCACTTCTCCGAGCTCGGCGTAGTGCTGCTTCTCTTCGTCATCGGACTGGAGCTGCAACCCTCGCGACTCTGGGTCCTGCGCCGCACCGTATTCGGTCTGGGCAGCGCGCAACTCCTGCTAAGCGCCCTGCCGATTGCGCTCCTTGCCGCGGCCATGGGGCAAGGCTGGCTGGCAGCGGTCGTGATTGGCGTGGGGGCTGCTATGTCCTCCACTGCATTCGTATTGCAGACACTGGCGGAGCGCGGCGAGCTGACCACGCGGCACGGGCGCGATTCGTTTGCCATCCTGCTGTTCCAGGACCTCGCTGTGATCCCGGTGCTGGCCATCGTGCCGCTGCTGGCAGTCGGCCCGGAACTGTCGCAGAAAGGTGTGGACTGGTCCGGGATCATGCGTGCGCTGGCAGTGATCGTGGCGATGGTGGTCGTCGGCCGCCAGTTGCTGCGACTGGCGTTCCGCAGCGTGGCCCGCTTTGGCACCCGCGAGATCTTTACTGCGGCGGCACTACTGGTGGTCGTCGGGACCGCACTGCTTATGCACACCCTCGGGCTCTCGATGTCACTGGGCGCCTTCCTCGCGGGCGTGCTGCTCGCCGACTCGGAGTTCCGCCATGAGATCGAGGCTGAACTGGAGCCGTTCAAGGGCCTGCTGCTTGGCCTATTCTTCATCGCTGTCGGCATGTCGGTAAATCTCGGCCTTATCGGGAAGCAGGGGCTGCTGCTCATCGGCCTTGCTACGGCGCTCATTCTCATCAAGTTCGCCGTGCTCTATCTCATCGCGGGGTTGGCCGGCGGCGGGCGCGATGCCGCCCGCAACCTCGGCATCGCGCTCGCAGCGGGCGGCGAGTTTGCCTTCGTGCTGTTCAGCCTTGCTCGCGACCACCGCATCGTCGCGGCCGAGACGGCCGAGACGCTGGTGATGGTTATCACCCTGGCGATGGTGCTCGCCCCGGTACTCTTTTTAATAAACGACAAGCTGCTCAAGCCTTGGGCCGCGCGACACGAGGAGCCCGAATACGACCGCATCGACGAGCCTGCCAACCCGGCGGTCATCGCCGGCTTCGGGCGCTTCGGCCAGATCATCGCCCGGATCCTGCGCATGCGCGGCATCGCGTTCACCGCGCTCGAGATCAGTCAGCCCCAGGTCGACTTCGTGCGCAAGTTCGGCAGCAAGATCTACTACGGTGATGCCTCCCGCTTGGAGCTACTGCGCGCGGCCAAGGTCGAGAACACGAAGCTCTTCGTGCTCGCCATCGATAACATCGAGACCTCCATCAAGATCGCGATCGTGTTGCGCAAACACTTACCGCGTGTTCCCATCTACGCGCGGGCGCGCAACCGCTTTCACTGTCACAAGCTCATGGACCTCAACGTCGAGGTGCTGTATCGCGATACGTATCTCTCCAGCCTGGAAATGGCGCGCGAGGTTCTTTGCGGATTAGGTGTAGCTAGAGCGGAGGGGGAACGAACGGTGAGGATGTTCCGCGACTACGACGAGGCTCTGCTGAAACGCCAGCACGCGATCTACCATGATGAGACCGCCCTCATCCAGAGCGCAAAGCAAGCGGCCGATGAGCTGCGCAGCCTGTTCGAGTCCGATGCCGCCGAGCCCATCGGGCAGGCCAAAGCCCCGGCCACCGCCTCCTGATGGCGAGCAAGCAGCCGCCGTAGCACCGGTTGCACGAGGATTCGCGTGTTTGACAACTCACCAGCCCGACGATACTTTCCTCGTTAACGAAAAAGGAACGAGGGTCGGATCTCATTGCAAGCTGAAGCGCGGCAACGCAGCTGCGCATCGAGGTGAGCGTAACAGCTTGATTTACTTGGTGGGCGATGCTGGGATTGAACCAGCGACCTCTGCTGTGTGAAAGCAGCGCTCTCCCACTGAGCTAATCGCCCGTCGCAGGAATTCTAAGGACATTAAACCGCAGGGTCAAACAATCCCCAGGCGATGGGAGCGGTGGCCAGCGGCGAATAGATTGAAAGACAACGCAGGCGGCATGATGGCGGAAATTCAAGTACGTACGCGTTTCGCTCCGAGTCCGACCGGTTACTTGCATATCGGCGGCGCGAGGACGGCGCTCTTCTCTTGGCTCTATGCGAGAAGACATGGCGGCGTATTTATTTTGAGGATCGAGGACACCGATCTCGAACGATCGACGCAAGCGGCGGTCGACGCGATCCTCGAGGGCATGGCATGGCTCGGTCTCGACCATGACGAAGGCCCGTATTTTCAATCGCGGTGCTTCGATCGTTATCGAGAGATCATCGATCGGTTGCTGCGAGAGGGACAGGCTTACCATTGTTATTGCTCGAAAGAGCGGCTTGAGGCCCTGCGGGCCGAGCAGATGGGGCGCAAGGAAAAACCACGTTACGACGGCTCCTGCCGTAACGCGGCGAGGACGGGCAGCAGGCCCGTGGTGCGGTTCAAGAACCCGCTGGACGGCGAAGTGGCCGTGAACGATTTGATTCGAGGCCAGGTCGTGTTCCGCAATCGCGAGCTCGATGATCTCATCATTGCGCGGGCGGACGGCACGCCGACGTACAATCTCACGGTGGTTGTCGATGACATGGATATGGCGATCAGCCATGTCATTCGAGGCGATGATCACCTGAACAATGCGCCCCGGCAGATCAACATCCTGCGGGCCTTGGGTGCACCCATCCCCGCCTATGCGCATGTGCCGATGATTCTCGGCGGCGACGGCCAGCGGCTGTCGAAACGGCATGGCGCGGTCAGTGTGCTGCAGTTCCGGGAGGACGGTTATCTCCCCGAGGCGCTGCTGAATTACTTGCTCCGGCTGGGCTGGTCGCACGGGGATCAAGAGATCTTTTCGAAACAGGAAATGATCGATAAATTCGGGACCGAAGCGATCAACAAGGCAGCGGCCACCTTCGACTCGGCAAAGTTACAGTGGTTGAACCAGCATTATCTAAAAAACATCTCTACGCCTGAGTTAGTAGCTCGCCTCGGTTGGCATTTAGACCGTCTCGGGATCGCGGCGAGCGGACCCCCGGCGTTGGCGGATGTTGTTCAGCCATTACGGGAACGCTCTAAGACCTTGGTGGGGATGGCGGAGAGCGCTGCCGTTTTTTACCGGGATTTCCCCACCTATGACGAGCCGGCCGCGGCGAAGTACCTCACGCCGCTTATGGCCGATCCACTGCTGATGTTATGGCAAAACTTCTCAGACTTGCCACAGTGGACTCAGGAGGCTGTTCATGAAGCCATTACCCACGTAGCGGAGAGATTCGAATTGACATTAGGCCAGCTTGCTCAGCCCCTAAGAGTCGCGTTGACCGGCGGGAGCGTCTCTCCGCCTATCGACACCACGGTCTGGCTCCTGGGTAGGGAACGTTCCTTGCTGCGTATAGGCAAGGCCATTGCCCATGTTCAGAGCCAAGGGGTGATTGACACCGGCGCGGGCCTATCTTAAGGTTTGAACAATCCGTGGGGCCATAGCTCAGATGGGAGAGCGCTACAATGGCATTGTAGAGGTCGGCGGTTCGATCCCGCCTGGCTCCACCACCTATCGCACGGGTAAGCGGTTTGCCCTGCCGCGGCCTCCAGCGGTTTACGGTAGAGGAAGGTTAGGCGCGCGCCCCGGGAATCTCACAGACAATCCTGTCCCCATCGTCTAGAGGCCTAGGACATCGCCCTTTCACGGCGGCAACAGGGGTTCGAATCCCCTTGGGGACGCCAATCGTTCGGCAGTCAGATGATTGTACGGGCCGCGCACATAGACTTACGGCGTGCTGCGGCGGGTATTATGGATCTCCAGGACGGTTTCTAGACGCGTTAAAATGGAGGACGTTCCCAGCAACGCCAGGGTCCAGCCGAGCGCAACGCCGACAGTGTTGGCCGCGATGTCCAGGTAGCTAAAGGTTCGATACCCGCCGGCTCCTTGACCGAGCTCCAGGCTGATACCGAGCAGCGTTAAAGCAAGCGCGAGGGCAGCCCAACGATTGCGCCGGGTGATCTGGACAAACCATAGCATCAGCAGGACGTAAACCGCGCCGTGGACTAGTTTATCGAGGATCGCCGGAGCCTGCGCCGAAGGTAAAGGTATAAGTGAGAAGAAGATGGTGACACCGATGAGGAAACCACCGGCGAGCTTCCACGCGCTTCGAATAGTCATTTATTGCCGGAGCCTAGTACGCGAGCGGCATGCATACCAGCCTCCGTCGAGGAAGCCCGGAGGGTGGCGCGAAACGCCGACTGTTGCGCATAACAATGATCGTCTGGGATCGCTCGAAACCGCAAGGCCGCAATTTATCATAACGAATACACGTAGGCAGCTTAAGCAACAGCAATGAAAATCCTAGTGACCGGCGCGGCTGGTTTTATCGGCGCGGCCTTGAGCGGGCGCCTGCTCGATCGAGGCGACCAAGTGCTTGGTGTCGATAATTTGAATGACTATTACGATGTCGGCCTCAAGGAGGCCCGTCTTAACCGGCTTGCCGTTCACGAAAATTTTCGTTTCGTCAAACTCGACATTGCCGATCGGTCGGGCATCGAGGCGCTGTTTAATACGGAGCGGCCGGTGCGAGTTGCGCACCTAGCGGCGCAAGCCGGGGTGCGCTACTCACTCACGCACCCCCACGCCTATGTCGATTCGAATCTCCTCGGTTTCATAAATATCCTCGAGGGGTGCCGCCATTATGGCGCCGAGCACCTCGCCTATGCCTCCTCGAGCTCGGTGTACGGAGCCAACACCCGGATGCCGTTCTCTGTTCACGATAACGTCGATCACCCCGTTTCATTGTATGCGGCGACCAAAAAAGCCAACGAGTTGATGGCGCATACCTATAGCCATCTATACGCCATGCCGGTGACGGGCTTGAGATTTTTCACGGTGTACGGTCCCTGGGGCAGACCCGACATGGCCCTGTTTCTTTTTACGCGTAATATCATCGAGGGACGGCCGATCGATGTCTTCAACTACGGCGGCCATCGGCGCGATTTCACGTATATCGATGATATCGTTGAAGGTGTCATTCGCGTCATAGATACGGTCGCGGTGCCCAGCCCGGAGTGGTCCGGTGACGCGCCGGATCCCGGTGCCAGCCGCGCGCCCTATCGATTATACAATATCGGGAACAATAAGCCGGTACACCTGATGCGGTTCATCGAAGTGCTGGAGGAAACGCTAGGGAAAAAGGCGCAGAAAAACTTCCTGCCGATGCAGCCCGGCGACGTTCCCGATACCTATGCGGATATTACCGATCTCGAGCGGGATGTAGGTTACCGGCCGTCGACGCCGATCGAAGCGGGGATCGCAAAGTTTGTAAGCTGGTATAAAGGCTATTTTAGAAACCATGACACACGGTAGAAAAATTTCCGTTATCGGGCTGGGGTACGTCGGTTTGCCTGTCGCCGTGGAATTCGGCAAGCGGCAACGCGTGGTGGGCTTCGATATCAATCGAGTGCGCATTGCCGAGCTTAAACAACAAACCGACAGGACCCATGAGGTCGAGCCGGCTGATCTCGCGGAAGCGGACGTCCTGTATACCTCGGATCCTGGTGATCTAAGGACTGCCGATTTTCATATCATCGCCGTGCCTACGCCGATCGATCGGGCGAAACGGCCTGATTTCGGCGCCTTGATCGGCGCATCGGAGATCATCGGCTCGCAGTTGAAGCGCGACGACATCGTGGTCTACGAATCCACCGTTTACCCCGGTGCGACGGAGGAACAGTGTGTCCCGGTCCTCGAACGGGAGTCCAAGCTAAAAAGCGAGGTTGATTTTTTCGTGGGTTATTCGCCGGAGCGAATTAACCCCGGGGATAAGGAACACACATTCAAGTCGATTACCAAAATCGTCTCGGGGCAGGATGCGAAAACATTGAATATTGTAGCCGACGTCTATAGCTCGGTGGTGGTGGCCGGTGTGCATCGAGCACCATCGATTAAAGTCGCGGAAGCCGCGAAGGTGATAGAAAATACACAACGCGATCTGAATATCTCGCTCATGAACGAGCTGGCGCTTATCTTCAACAAAATGGATATCGACACGCGCGATGTTCTGGCCGCCGCGGGCAGCAAATGGAACTTTTTGCGCTTTGACCCGGGCCTCGTCGGGGGGCACTGTATCGGCGTCGATCCGTATTATCTCACCCATCAAGCTCAAGTGCTGGGTTACATTCCTCAGGTCATCCTGGCCGGACGCAAAATCAACGATGACATGGGTGGTTACGTCGCCAATCAGATCATAAAGCACCTCATTCACCGCGGACACAGCGTCAAGGGAAGCACGGTCACGATCCTGGGTTTGTCATTCAAAGAGAACGTGCCCGATCTACGCAATACCCGCGTGATCGATATCGCCAGGGAGCTGATGGATTATTCAGTCAGGGTACAGGTGCACGATCCCTCTGCCGACCCTGAAGAGGCAAGAGAGGAATATGGTATCGAATTGCTGAGCGAAGCGCGGCTCCAACCCGCGGAGGCGGTCGTGCTTGCCGTACCGCATCGCGAATATCTTGCTCAGGGCTGGGCGGGAATCATCCCGTTATTAAGAGATGGCGCGGGCGTGGTCATTGACGTGAAAGCCGTCCTGCCGAGGAGTGAATGCCCGGAAAGCATTACTTTGTGGCGCCTATGAGGAGATCGTCAGGATGAATGTGGTTATGGTCGGTAGCGGTTACGTGGGTTTGGTGTCAGGGGCGTGTCTGGCGGAAACCGGGGCGAACGTCACCTGTATCGATGTCGATGAGGATAAGATCTCGCGTTTGCAGCGGGGCGAGATCCCCATTTATGAACCTGGTCTCAAAGATCTCGTGGATAAAAATGCCGCACAGCGGCGGCTGCAGTTTACGGGTAAGTTCGCGCATCCGATTGGCACTGCCGATCTGGTATTTATAGCGGTGGGGACACCCTCGCGGCATGGCGATGGCTTCGCGGATTTAAGCTATGTCTTCGAGGCGGCAAGGACGATCGCGCGGTATTTGAAGGGCTACACGGTAGTCGTGGATAAATCCACCGTCCCGGTCGGCACGGCGCGCAACGTCGCGCGCATTATTCGAGAAGAGAATCCGGCGGCTGATTTCGATGTTGCGTCAAACCCGGAATTTTTAAGAGAGGGCGCGGCAATCTCGGATTTCATGCGTCCCGACCGCGTTGTCATCGGCGTGGAGAGCGCGCGCGGGGAAGCGTTGCTGCGCGAGCTTTATCGTCCGTTGAACTTGATCGAAACCCCGATTGTTAAGACCGATTTAGAAAGCGCCGAGCTGATCAAATACGCCTCGAACGCCTTTCTCGCGACCAAGATCAGCTTTATCAATGAAATGTCGATGCTATGCGAAGCCCTTGGCGCCGATGTCCACGCCGTGGCCAAGGGGATGGGGCTCGATAATCGCATCGGGCGCAAATTTTTACACCCCGGCCCAGGTTATGGCGGTTCTTGTTTCCCAAAGGATACGCAGGCCTTGGTCAGGATCGCCCAAGAGCAAGGCGTATCGAGCCGCATTGTGGAGGCGGTCATCGAGGTCAACGCCGCGCAGAAGGCGCGCATGATCAAGAAGATCCGCGATGCGCTGGGCGGCAGCGAGGCGGGCAAGACCATCGCAGTTCTCGGGCTGACTTTTAAGCCGGAGACCGACGACATGCGAGATGCTCCCGCCTTATCCATTTTACCGGCACTCGTCGAGAAAGGGGCCATGGTACGCGCGCACGATCCGCATGGAACGGCGGAGGCGAAAAAACATTTGCCCGATTCCATTACCTACTGCGGCAGCGTGTATGAGACCTTTGAGCAGGCGGATGCGGTCGTGCTGCTGACGGAATGGAACGCCTATCGTGGGCTGGATCTCGACGACGTTTTGGCACGGATGAAAGGAAGGGTGTTTTGCGATCTGCGCAATGTGTATGAGCCCGGGCGGATGAAGGCCATAGGATTCAACTATGTTTGCGTCGGCCGTTCGGCTAAAGGCCTATCACCCGCCAGCGAAGCGCTCTGAGTGCGGCGGCGGGCGGAACACGGGAGGTCGCGCGCCAATATCAAGCTACCAGTTCTTGTAAGGATGAGACACTAAGCACACGTTATAAAAGCGAGGGTCGTGGGAGACCTCGGCGCCAGCCCAAGCGGGCAGATGGAACGGTTCTTCGGGAGCATCCAACTCGATTTCCGCGACCACGAGGCCCGCGTTGTCTCCCTCAAAGACATCGATTTCCCACAGGTGACCGGCATCCTCGGTTTTATAACGTGTCTTTTCGATCAGCGGTTTGAGGCACAGGGAGGCTAAGATGTATTCCGCGTCGCTCAAGGGGATCGCATACTCGAATTCCGTGCGCGACACACCCAGTGTCGCGCTTTTGATGTTCAGGGCGGCCTGATCCCCCGCGACGCGCACGCGTATCGAAGCAGGCCCGTTCTTGTTCAAATACCCTTGACGCATGCGCACGGGTTCGGCGCCGTGCTCGCGCCAAGCGTCGTTTTTTACCAAGAATTTACGTTCGATTTCGCGCGCCAAAGCCCGGGCCCCCGCAGCGACAATGTATACTAATTCTCTCTGACCCCAAAGATAACAATCTATTAAGGGCAGATCTAATAGTGCCCTTTCGCCCGAGGACAGCTTCGATTCCCGTGCTATGTTTAACCGGCGACTGATGACGATGCCCTTTCTGGGCTTTGCTTCCGGGCTGCCGCTCGCGCTTACCTCCGGGACCCTGCAAGCCTGGTTAACGGTGGCGGGCCTGGATATTCAGGCAATCGGTTTTTTTCCTCATCGGAGTGCCGTATACGCTGAGTTTCTATGGTCACCGGCGATGGATCGCTACACCCCCGATTTTCTGGGCCGCCGGCGCGGGTGGCTGATCTCGACCCAGGTCGTACTACTGATTGCCATCGGATTCTTATCGCGCCTTAACCCCCTTGAGCATATCGGCTTACTGGCCTTCGCCGCGCTGACCATCGCATTTCTCTCCGCCTCCCAAGACATCGCCTTCGACGCCTACCGCGCAGATGTATTACACGCCCGGGAGCGGGGCCTGGGGGTGGCCTTGTCGGTGATCGGCTATCGGCTTGGCATGTTGGTTTCAGGCGCGCTCGCCTTGATCATAGCGGATCGGATGGGATGGAGCATGACCTATTCTTGCCATGGCGGCGCTCCTCCTTTTCGGCGTCGTGGCGACCTTCTGGAGCGAAGAGCCGGAGCGGCCCGCCGACGCGCCCGCGCGGATGCTTGACGCGATCGCGGAGCCGCTAAGGCAATTTTTCTCGCGCACCAATGCTCTGGCGCTGCTCGTGCTGATCGTCTTGTATAAATTAGGCGATGCCTTCGCGGGTTCCCTGACCACGGCATTCCTCATCGGCGGGATGAAATTTACACTCTCCGATGTGGGCATTATCAATAAGGGGCTGGGGCTCGGCTGTTCGTTGCTGGGGGTGGCCTTGGGCGGCGCATTGATGATCCGCTGGGGAATGTACCGCTCGCTGGTCGCCTTCGCGGTGCTTCAGGGCGTGAGCAACCTCGGTTTTTGGGCGCTTGCGTGGCTAGGAAAAAACTACGCGCTGTTAGCCCTCGTCATCGCCCTCGAAAACCTGAGCGGCGGCATGGGAACCGCCGCCTTCGTGGCGCTGCTGATGGGCCTGTGCGACCCGCGCTATACAGCCACGCAATATGCTTTGCTGTCCGCCATCGCGAGCTTGAGCCGCATTTTTGTTGGTCCCGCCTCGGGGCAAATGGTTGCGGTGATCGGGTGGGCTAATTTTTTTCTGGTTACCTTCGTTGTCTCCCTACCCGTATTCTGGCTCCTCTATCGCGTGCGCGTGGATATCGCAAGCCTTCACGCGGCTCGCTAAGGGATGATCCGAGATCAATTCTTATAGCGCCGATTACCGAACCATGTGCCGTGCCTGGGCTTGCTCGGTAGCCCTTGATGATACCCGTGGTGATAACCTTCAGAATAGCCGCGGTTATAGGGCGGTTGATATCCACCGTAGGGAGAAGGGGAATAATAGGGATGTGGTTGTTGGTAATACCCTTCGTAGGCGCCACTCCGGGGGCAGCGGCTATATGGCTGGTTGCAAGAATCTTGGATGGGCGATGAGTAGTAGCGATAGACGCCATTGCCCCCGCCATAGATTTGGCGCTGGTAACCCTGATCGGTGCTATATCCGTATACCGAAATACCGCTTCGATCGCCGGCGATGGCTGCCATGGAAACGGAAGCCAAGGCAGCGGTAGCCAAGGCGCAGAGCAGGATGTACTTGAAGCAGGTGTTTCGCTTGTCGCTTTGCATGGGTGCGGATCTCGCTCTTTGTCGCTAATTCGACCCCAGCGTGTGGGTGAAGTTGCTTGATACCTGGGCTCTTTTCGGGCCAGGTCTGGCGCTGAATGACCCTTGGGAAGCAGGCATTAAGGCTCGCGGACGACGCGCAACCCGACATCATCGTAGCGGCCGCCGGCATTGAGCCGAAAGCGCTTGGTCGAGCGCAGGGACTTCGCCGGCGTGCTGTAGGCACCACCGCGGGCCACTCGCATTTTACACCCGTTGGTCTCCCAGGCGCGCCCATCGGTGGGAGCGCCCATGTACGACGGATGATAGCAATCCTGTACCCATTCCAACACGTTCCCGGCGGTATCATGCAGACCGAAGGGATTGGCCTTAAAGCTGCCGACGGGCGCCGGTTGTTGAGCAGTGAGATCGCTACCACACCCATAGCAGTTCGCCTCACCTTCTTCGATCTGATAACCCCACCAGTAGGGCGTCTGCGTACCTGCCGCCGCGGCATATTCCCATTCCGCTTCCGTGGGGAGCCGGTAACGATGTCCGGTCGCCTGCGCCAACCAGCGCGTGTAGGCGGCGGCATCATTCCAAGTAACGAGGACCACCGGCGTACGATCGCCGCTGCGGGCGGAACGGTTGCCGAACGATCTCCCCGTCGCCCGTGCGAACGGAGCATACTCGGCACGGGTGACTTCGTGACGGCTCATCGCGAAGCGTTTGACGGCGACTTGATGCCGGGGACTTTCGTCGGCCGCCGCCGCGGTTTTAGTGCTTCCCATCGGGAAGGAACCCTCCGGGATCCAGACCATCTCGGGTCCCTGGCCGCCGCCCAGCGAGTCGCGAAAAACCTCGGGTGCGGCGAGCGGTACCGTCGCGCTTGATTCGCTTGGCTCGGCGGCCGAGGGATCCGTTTCAGTATCCCGGTCCGAACCGGCTTGGGGTCGATCGATCTCCGGCGTCGTTAAGCCGGGCGCTGGCCCCTCACCGGCGGCCGGATTATCCATGGACACCGGCTCGGGCGGCGCCGCTTCGGGGGGAAAGAGGTTTTGCGCATACCTAAAGAGTAAGACTGCGATCAAGCCCAACACCGCTGCGATGCCGGCTATGACGAGTGCCGGCCGGGCTCGCCGCGGTTGTGGGGCGGCCACTTCCGGTATCTCTTCGGCCGCCGGTGGCGCGCGGGGCGTGACGGCTGCGGTTCGAAGCGAGGGGGGAGGCGCGCTTTTTACCGGCTCCGTGCGTTCGAGAATGTGGATGGCGAGCACGGTGGTGTTATCCTGGTGTCTGGCTTTGGCTTTATCCACGGCTTCGAGCAACTCATCCACCGCGCGATTCGCTGACCTTGCCTCGGCGCTGAGGGCCGCGATCTGATCCTCGGCTAGGGTATCGAGACCGTCGGTGGCGAGGATCACCTTGTCGCCCGGCAGGAGCTCCAGCGGCTCGCCGGGGCAGTCGATCTCAAAAATATCCTCGCCGGTCAATGCGCTTAAGAGCATGTTTCTGGAGCTCCCCGGTTCGGGTTCCAAGGGCTGGCCCAAAGCCGCCATGCGGTCCAGAAAGCCGCCGTAGCTATGATCGGCGTTGGCCTTTTTCAGTTGGTGATTGCGCAATAGGTAAATGTGGCTATCGCCGACACTCACATAATAGAGATGAGAACCCGATAATACGACGCTTGCCAAGGTGCATCCCATGCCTTGCAGGGCGCTCATTTCCTTGGCGGTGTCACCGATGACTTTGTTGGCGTGCGCTATCCCTTCGTGGAGTAGGGCTGGAATATCTCCTTCGGCGTAGTGGGTGGTCACGTGCCGATTGAAGGTCTGTACCGCGAGATTACTGGCAAGATGACCAGCCGCATGCCCGCCCATGCCGTCGGCCACGATGAGGACGGCGTCGGCGCCGGCATCCGATGTCTCGCTGAGATACGTGATTAGAAACGCGTCTTCCTGAGAATCGCGGCGGCCGATGATCTGTGATCCGGCAAGCTCGAACTGTATTGGCATCGTGGGTAATCGACCGGGCTTTAGACTTTTGTTATAAAGCGTTGGCGGGGGGTAATTTTAAGTAGGTTAGTTTATCAAACCAAATAAAGCTATCGGGAACGGGCGTGTTGCTTGACGGATGACGCGGGATTATAGGCGCGAAACATGCCTATCTGAATCGACCGATCGGCGTGGGCTTATGGCGGTGAGGCAAATTATGGAAGCCCTTGAGCGCTTGGATCCAGCCATCGGGCAATGCATGCTGCGCGACCAGCGTCCGTTGCGACGCCGCTTGAAGAGCGTGCGCGCCGCACAAGCCGCCGGAGGAGCGGATCCGAACGCGCTCGGCGCACTCGAACGGCAGATACAGGCATCGATCGATACCGCCCGGCGGCGATCCGAAGCCTGCCCGCGGGTGGAATTTCCGCAGTCCTTGCCGATCTACGCGCGCATGGAGGATATCGCCACTGCGCTGGCGTCGCGTCAGGTTGTCGTCGTGTGCGGCGAGACAGGCTCGGGAAAATCGACCCAACTACCGAAGTTATGTCTGTCCTTGGGCCGGGGTATACGCGCCATGATCGGCCACACCCAACCGCGCCGGATCGCCGCCCGGACCATTGCCTCCCGGATTGCCGAGGAGCTTCGTGTCGGGGTGGGCCAAGCGGTCGGATTCAAGGTGCGTTTCCGCGACCGCGCCGGACCCGCGACCTATATCAAGCTCATGACCGACGGGATCCTGCTCGCGGAAATCGAGAGCGATCGCCGGCTGGAAGCTTATGACACGATCATCATCGACGAAGCCCACGAACGTACGCTCAATATCGATTTCCTGCTGGGTTATCTCAAAGATCTGCTACCCAAACGCCCCGATCTCAAAGTGATCGTGACCTCGGCGACCATCGATCCCGAGCGCTTCGCGCGGCATTTCCATGACGCGCCGATCATTGAAGTTTCCGGGAGAGCCTATCCGGTGGAGCTTCGCTACCGGCCGCCAGAGGAAGCCGAGGAAGGCGCGGAGGATCGCGATCTGGGGCAAGCTATCGTGGCCGCGGTCGATGAGCTCGTGCGCGAGCCGCCGGGAGACATCTTGATCTTTCTCCCCGGGGAAAAGGAGATCCTCGACGCGGCGGAGAGTTTGCGCCATCTGCGCATGACCGAAATCCTGGCGCTTTACTCGCGCTTGAGCGCCGTCGAGCAAGACCGGGTATTCACGGGCCACCCCGGCCGCCGCATCGTCTTGGCCACCAATGTGGCGGAGACTTCCGTCACGGTGCCGGGTGTCCGCTATGTGATCGATAGCGGGCTTGTGCGCATCAACCGCTTCAATCCCAACACCAAGGTTCAGCGCTTGCTGACGGAGAGGATTTCGCAAGCTTCGGCGGAACAGCGCAAGGGCCGTTGCGGACGCTTGAGCGCCGGGATCTGTATTCGCCTGTACGCACGCGAAGACTACGAGGCGCGGCCGGAATACACCGATGCGGAGATTTTGCGTAGCAACATGGCGGCGGTGATTCTCAAGCTGCGCGCCTTGGGAATGGAGGAGCTTGAGCGCTTCCCGTTGCTCGATGCGCCGGACAGCCGCGCGATCAAGGCGGGCTACAAACTGCTGGAAGAACTGGGTGCGACCGATGCCGCCAAGAAGCTTACGGCGCTGGGGCGGCGGCTTGCGCGATTTCCGGTTGACCCGCGTATCGGGCGAATCATCTTGGGTGCGCATGAATACCAGTGCCTGGCGGCATTGTTGATCATTGCAGCCGCACTAAGTATCCAAGATCCGCGCGAGCGGCCGTTCGATGCTCGCGATGAGGCCGACCTGGCGCAGCGTCGATTCGCAGACCCGCGCTCGGACTTTCTTTGGTTCCTGCGCTTCTGGCAATTCTATAGCGAGCAAGCGCGCCACCTCTCTAAGAACAAGCTGCGGCAATTGTGTAAGACCCATTTCGTCTCACCGGTTCGCATGCTGGAGTGGATCGAAGTCGAAGGCCAACTGCGGGCATTGGCGCATGATCTCGGTCTGGTGACCAATGCGGCGCCCGCCGATTACGATGCGATTCATCAGGCCTTGCTCACGGGCTTTTTGGATCAGGTCGGGTTCAAATACGAGAAAAACCAATACCTCGGCGTGCGTGGCGCGAAATTTTACGTGTTCCCGGGCTCGTCATTATTCAAGAAATCGGGCGCGTGGATTGTCGCCGCGGAGATCGTACACACCTCACGCTTATATGCCCGGACCGCCGCTGCGGTGGAGCCCGAATGGATCGAGCACGCCGCGCGCCATTTGGTGCGCCGCAGTTATTCGGAACCGCACTGGGAGCGCAAGACGGGACGGGCGAGCGCCTATGAGCGCGTCACGCTGTACGGCTTGACCTTGATCACCAACCGCAAGGTCGACTATGCCGCGATCGATCCGCTCGAGTCACGCCGGTTGTTCATTCAAGCGGCCCTGGTCCAGGGAGAGTATGAATCGGCCGCGGTTTTCATCGAACATAACCGGCGGTTGATCGCGGACAGCGAGGAATTCCAGCAGCGCGCACGGCGGCTCGATCCACTGGCCGACGAGCAGGTGCGCTACGATTTCTTCGATCAGAGGATCCCGCCGGACGTCGATAGCGTCGCGAGCTTCGAACGTTGGCGCGCCGAGATGGAGCGGGATAACCCGAGCCATCTTTTTTTCAACACCGACATGCTCATGCGTGCCAGCGTGGAAACGGAAGGGAGCTATCCGTCACGGCTGGTGATCGATGGTACCGAACTGGCTTTAAGCTATCGATTCGAACCGGGACATGACGCCGACGGGGTGAGCGTCACGCTCCCGGTCATCGTGTTAAATCAAGTCCAAGAATCGTCTTTTGATTGGCTGGTTCCGGGTTGGTTGCCGGAGAAAATCGCGGCGCTCATTCGCCTCTTGCCCAAAGCGCTTCGCAAGAATTTCATACCTGTCGAGCACTATGCCGACGCCTGCGCCGGGGCGTTGCGGCCGAATAGCGGCTCGTTAACAGAGGCCCTGGTGGCGGAGCTTAAGCGCCTGACAGGCATTCTGATCCCTCATGACGCATGGGACGCGAGTAGGCTGCCGGAGTACCTGCGGATGAATTTTCGGGTGGTCGATGGCGAGGGGCGAGTGCTCGGGGAAGGCCGCCGGCTGGGCCCGCTGCAACGCCAGCTCGGCGATCGTGCGCGCACGGCGTTTTGCGTGAACTGGACGCTCGAACGCGAGCGCATCACCCGCTGGGATTTCGGCGAGCTTCCGCGGCAGGTGCAAACAAGCTCCGGCGGTGTCTCGCTGCACGGGTTCCCGGGTTTGGTGGATTGCCAAGACGCGGTGGCGATCCGGGTATTCGACTCACGGGAGCGCGCCGAGCGCGAGCATAGACCCGGCTTGCGGCGCTTATTCGCGCTGGAATTACCTCGGCAAATCAAATATCTGAAGAAAACAACGCCTCGGATCGAGAAAGCGGTTGTGTTGCATCGGCCGCTCGGGAGCCGGGATGCATTGCTCCGGGATCTCATCGATGCCGCTATCGATCGCGCCTTTCTGGGTCCGCCTGCCGAGATCCGGGCGGAAGACAAATTCCGAAAGCGATTGGCGCAGGGGAGCGGGGAGTTAATTCAGATCTTTGACGGACTCGTCGATCTCGTGCTCGCCGTTTTGGTAGAGTGGCAGGCCGTTCAGAAGGAACTCGCCGGCGCCCATCCGAGCGCGCCAAAGGACGTGCGCGAGCAACTGGGTTATCTCGTCCACCCCGGTTTTGTTTCCGCCACGCCCGCCGCTTGGCTGCCCGAGCTACCGCGTTTTCTCAAGGCCGCCGGTCTCCGCTTAGAGCGCTTCCAACGCGATCCCTTAAAAGATAGCCAACGCGCCGCCTCGATCACTATCCCCTGGAATCGATGCTTGGAAAGGCTACGGGCTCAGGATAGCGCGCTGGAATTCATCCGCTACCGCTGGCTGGTTGAAGAATACCGGGTCTCGCTCTTTGCCCAAGACCTTGGCACCTCCTGCCCGGTCTCCGAAGCCCGGCTGAACGCACAATGGAACCGAGTCCAGGCGAGCTTGCCTGCCGCGGGACGAGTCGCCTAAAGATGACCGGGGAAAATATCGTCTTCTCGCTTTTCCTCGTTTTCACCGGCGCGGCGTTTCTAGCCACGCTGGCTCTTTACGCCCGTCAGGCGATGCTGGTCGCGTATATCGTGCTCGGTGTAGTGCTTGGCCCGTGGGGTATCGGGCTGGTTTCGGATACCGCGTGGATCGAGGATGTCGCGGCGATCGGGATCATGTTCTTGTTGTATCTCATCGGTCTCAACCTCCCCCCGCAACAACTGTGGCGTCTACTCGGTGAGGCCTTGCGGGTGACCTTGTTAAGCTCGGTGGTATTCGCTCTGCTAGGAGGCGCTTTGGGGCTCCTCTTCGGATGGTCTCCCGCGGATGCGGTCTTTCTTGGCTGCGGGCTCATGTTTTCCAGCACCATCATCAGCGTTAAGCTGCTCCCGACGACGGCGCTCCACCATCGGCACACCGGACAGGTCATCATCAGCGTGTTATTGCTCCAAGACCTGGTGGCCATCGTGATCCTGCTCCTTTTACAGGGATATGGTAAAAGCGGACAGCTTGGCGTCGACATCGTGATGCAGCTCTTAGCCTTTCCGCTGCTGGTGCTGATCGCCTATGCCCTCGATCGCCTAGTGATGGAAAGGCTTATTACGCGCTTCGATCAGATCCATGAATATATTTTTTTGCTTGCGATCGGGTGGTGTCTCGGCATCGCGGAGCTCGCCCATGTTCTAGGATTGTCCCATGAAATCGGGGCCTTCATCGCCGGCGTCACCCTGGCCACCAGCCCGATCGCTGCCTTCATCGCCGAGAGCTTGAAGCCCGTGCGCGACTTTTTCCTGATCCTGTTCTTCTTTTCCTTGGGCGCCGCCTTCGATCTGGGCGCGCTGAGTCACCTCATGGTTCCGGCGCTTGTGATTGCAGGCGCCATACTGGTCGTAAAGCCCTGGGTGTTTCGAGAGCTGTTAAAGTGGGCCGGAGAAAAACCGGATATTTCACAAGAAATCGGCGTACGGCTCGGCCAGAACAGCGAATTCGCCCTTCTCATCGCGGTGCTGGCGGTGGAATCGAAGTTCGTCGGCGAGGATATTTCCTATCTGGTGCAGATCACGACCTTAATAACGTTTATCATCTCCTCGTATGTGATCGTACTGCGGTATCCGACCCCTATCGCAGTCTCGGATCGGTTACGGCGCGACTAGCCCGCGTTCCTCACAAGCCCGCGGTTACCCGATTGGGCGTGTCGTTATACCGCGGGCCAACTTAGCAACCCGAAGCTCCTTGCGACGGCGCTCCGCGTGCCAAAGGTCGTACTGCGTTTGCTGATTGAGCCAGCTTTCAGCAGACGTATCAAACGCAATGGAAAGGCGAACGGCCATCTCGGGACTGATACCAGCCCGGCCCTTCAGAATGGCAGAAAGCGTCTTGCGGCTGACGCCGAGGGCTTCTGCGGCGTGTGTGACGCTCACGCCCAAGGGCTCAAGGCAAAGGCATTTGATGATCTCGCCCGGATGAGGGGGGTTGTGCATACGCATCGTTCCAACAAACTTAAATGTGACCCGCCAGTTCCCGCTTACCGACACCGCCCAAGTACCTTTCCGTTCACCCTTGAGCCGGATGAAGCTCCCAACCCGGGAAGCGCCATATCGTTCGGAGCGGTGGCCGCATTCAGACGGCCTAAAATGAGGCGCAGCCGTTTAACGTGTTGCGTTTGGATGCCTCCTTTCGCTCCAGTCTCGAAGAACTTGCCCAAATCCTTGTGCTTGAAGCCGCGGATCATCCGGCAGACTGTAACCTAACGCGTTACGGTTTACAGACGCCCACCGGAACTCGACGTGAGACAACTCGCGCTCCGTTGGTTGGCGCGCGCTTAGCGCCGTCGCGATTGCGGCTATCGAAGCCTGTGACCCTATCCATGCGCATCTCCCGTTCCAAAGGCCGTGGCCCCGGCGCCGCGCGCCGACCAAACGAAGTAGCTCAGGGGTGCTCGGCTGTTTGCGCGTCCCCTGCAGCGCCGAGTTGGGCGGCGACGAACGCACGGGCTTGATCCAGAAACTCGGTGAAATTGGTTTCTTGTTTCTTGATTGCTTCCTCAACTATTCGCATATACGCGGCTTCATCAATAGGCAGATCAAGTTCGGTACGGATAGCGACGATAACTGGAACCAGCAAACGGCTAAGTGTAGTCGTCTCGGACACGCATTCCTTCGTGTACTCTAGCTGATTCGCATACAGAGTCTCTGAAAGAGCCTCTCGTTGCTTCCTCGTCTCGGCTATGCGTTTCTGTTCGAAGTCAAAGTACACTGTATAACCTCCCAGCGGCGCTGATCGGTTGCTCCTTCCGGTCGCGTTCATTGGCGAAGCTGACAATCTGCTGATCGAGTATGGTGAGTTGTTGTTTCTGCAACCCCAGCGGAATGCGTTTCGCAAACAGTCGCAGATAAACGGCACCGAGCTCACCGGAAAAGTGGGCCAGAGCCCTTGCGGTCGCCTCCTGTGCGATGACCTGAATCTTCCCAATAGCGGGAGCTTTTTCAAGGTATGTCTCAGTAATTTTGTCATGCGAGATGTCGAAATTAGCGAACTTGCTAACGGAGATGATTCCCGCATAGATCCCCTCAGCCGCTGCTAGGTAGACTTCCTTGCGCAGGGATAACTCTCGATCCCGATTCTTAAGATCTCGATCATAAGCGAGCTGTGCCCGCAATCTTCTGTCGTTGGCGTGGTTGGTGAGGACGACACCACCCAGGGAGAAAAAAGAGCCAACCACTACTCCCCAAAAGGTCAGTGGGATCCTTTCGACGAGATCCAAAAGCGCCGCGAACCAGTTCATTCTGACGACCAACGACTTGGCATGAGGGGCGCGACGTTAGAAGCGTCGCTCTCGATGCCTTCGTTAGGCAACGATTCGCCATGTTTCAAACCTGACACCCTTAAACCCAACGGTGAGGAGCATCCGGGCCGAAATATTGACCTGTTCGCCATCTAATAATCTCCAAGAGATACTCGACCTCGGCTTGGGCCTCAATTGGGTTAAGCTTCAATAACTCTGGCATCACCTGCTTAATCCAGCCGGACACGTGAGGGTCTTGAAGCAATTTCTCTAGCTGCTGCTTTACTAACAGGTGTTCTGTATTTTTGGCGTCTACAAGTTGCGAACTTAAGGTGCTGCTTGTTTTTGCCGGGAGTTCTTGCTGAACGCTGCTGCTTGCACGGCTCGCCACATTGGCAATAAGGATTTCCCCTTCCAGCGTGGTAGCTATGTCTTCTATCGCCCGGTACGCGGCCCTTGCTTGGTCTGAAACAGTCGATTTGGATTTGTCTGACACGAAAGCAATAAACTTTCTTGTATGATCTTCGTAGACCTCTGGACGAAAGAGCAGAAACTGAACATACTCATTCACGGTGTTCAACTTCCGATAAGCGCGACGGCTTGCGGTAAACTGCCATAGTGCAACGGTGAGCAAAATGGCAATAAGGAGGATGCATATCGTGAGGTTCATTGTCTCCAACAAAGCCTAAACTAATAAGCATTCATAGGTAGGATCTTTAAACTTATTGAAAAATAAGGGGAACTTAAAGTGCTCCACCCGATCTGATCGTTTAATGAGTAGTACAACCAAGCGATCAGGAGGTTTCGGATGGAGCGCAAACACATTAG
>JBOIDF010000013.1:0-39854 GCA_050740455.1 Gammaproteobacteria bacterium
CCCTTCGAGTGGCGATTCACGCGAGACGACCTCGCCAGGCTCATCAAAAAATTCGTGGTCGAGCCGGTTCCCTGGCGTCTCGCAGCATGAAATCATAGTTGCCGAATTTATGAACCAGACTACTAAGGAAGCGCTGGAAAACTCTTTGATTCCCTCCCGCGAGGAGAGGACCATAGGATGCGGTTAAGGTCGCCCCGTATTAACATTGACTGAGCCTCAAATTTAGCATAAGAGTACCGCTCGTCTCCCCAGTTGCCCCAGCATGTCTGCTTAGGAGGAAACAAAGATATGAGAAAGTATCAACGTAGCTTCATAATTCTCGCTTCGCTGACTCTCGCCTCACTGTGCCTTGCCCAATCTAGTCAAGAGAGGAAAGACCGTTCCGCGTCTACCGGCTCGCACACGGCACATGTAGTCCTCACCCCCGATCAGGTCAAGTGGGGACCTTCCCCGCCGTCGCTCCCCTCTGGCGCCCAGCTCGCAGTCTTAGAGGGTGACCTGTCGAAAGCCGGTGCGCCGTTCACCATCCGTGTAAAGTTCCTGGACGGCTACAGAGTCCCGGCACACTGGCACCCGACGGACGAAAGGATCGTCGTCCTTCAAGGCGCATTCGGGATGGGGGTGGGGGAGAAGTTCGACCAGGCGACGGGCCATGAGCTGCCGGTCGGGTCGTACGCGCTGATGCCTAAAGGAGTGAGACACTTCGTTTGGGCAAAGGGCGAGACCGTAATTCAGGTATCGGGTGCGGGCCCGTTTGAGATTAACTACGTGAACCCTGCCGACGACCCGCGTAAGGTGTCGAAGGAGTAGGGGACAGGTTATAGCCTATACCCGTCTGGTATCCGCGAGAGATTGCGAGTGACCGGTGAGTGGTTTCTCAGAAAATCAGCGGCGCGTCATGGCAGTCTCGTGCCCCGGAATGGCCGACCAATCTTACTCCGTGGTGCGTCAATCGACGAATAGATCGGGCAGCAAATTCCTCGTGCCTGGCACCACCGCATAGCGCGCGAGATCGATGACGCCCTCGGCGGCGAGCACCTCCTCGTCGATGTAGAGATTGCCGCTGTGCTTGCGGCTCTCGCGGTTCAGGATGATGTATGCGGCATCGGCGAGGATCTCCGGGGTGCGACAGCGGTTGGGATCGACGCCGGGTAGCATCGCCAATGCGGCGGTGTGAATGACCGTTCGCGGCCAGAGCCCGTTGACCGCGATGCCGTCGGCGCGAAACTCCTCCGCCATGCCGATCACGCACATGCTCATGCCGTATTTCGCCATCGTGTAGGCGCTGTGATGCTTGAACCACTTCGGGTTCAGGTTGAGCGGCGGTGCGAGATTGAGGATGTGCGGATTGCGGCCGGCCTTCGCCGACTGCTTGAGGTAAGGGATGCAGGCCTGCGAGCAGCAATAGGTGCCGCGCACGTTCACGCCGAACATCAGGTCGAACCGTTTCATCGGCGTCTCGAGCGTGCCGGTGAGCGAGATCGCACTCGCGTTGTTGACCACGATGTCGATGCCGCCGAAGTGCTCCGTGCAGCGCTTCGCCGCCTCGGCGGCTTTGGTGTCGTCGCGGATGTCCACCGGCATCGGCAAGGCGCGCCCGCCCGCGGCTTCGATCTCCTCGGCGGCGGAGTAGATCGTGCCCGGCAGTTTCGGATGCGGCTGCTCGGTCTTGGCGACGAGCGCCACGTTCGCGCCGTCGCGCGCGGCGCGCAGCGCGATCGCCTTCCCGATGCCGCGCGATGCGCCGGTGATGAATAGCGTCTTGCCGGCAAGGCTCATAGCACCTCCGATTGATCTACTCTTTCAGCCGAGCTTCGAGAAATCCGGCTTCTGCTTTTCGAAGAACGTCGTGAACGCCACTTTCGCCTCGGGCGAGCGGAGCAGCGGGGTATATGCGGTCAGACACCACATAAGGTTTGGGCGGTGAACTGGGGCTAACCGATCTCATTCATAATGGGTCCACATCCGGATCACGTTAACGACACGTTCCTGCTCCAGCACTTGATAGACGAGTCGGTGCTGGACATTGATACGGCGGGAATAGGCGCCCGCGAGCGGCCGGTGGAGCTCAACGCAATTTAACAGCGCCAGAACGGACAGAGCTCCACAGTTTCCCACAATATTGTTAGCCACGTCTCGATCTATTGGAATACCAAGGCGCATACATGCATAAATTCCCCAGCACACCTCGCTGTCATTACCGAGTCGGCCATGCCTGTCAAGGATTGTCGCCAAAATGGCAGACCACGCTTTATTATCCAAGTCTTCACGCGCGAGGTGCCGCCAAACGAGCACGCGCATGACATAGTCGACAGTATGCCCGAAGTGTACCGCCGCGCGCTTAAGAAACGGCTCGACTGTTTCCCAATGCTTCCACTGAAAATCTGACTGGTCCAGATACCTGACCACATATTTCAACACACCATCGTCACCGCCGGATACCGCCAATGAAAAGGCATGCTCGAGGCCTACCCTTAATCGCTCTGGAGCGCGTCTATCAGGCGTATTGATTGCAAATTCGAGTTGTCTCTGGATTTCGGTCGGCCAGCCATCCGAAAACCGGAAATCATCCGAGTATATGCGAGTCTTGTTCTCATTGATGTCGAGCTCAAACGCGCGAATTGCTTCTCGGTATCGCCACAAGGCACGCTCCGCAACAGCGTGAGAATGTACGCCGATCCACACATCGTCAACATGGCGCAAGACGGCGCAGCTCACATCATCACAGCGCCTCCGAAATTCCAAATCGATCGCGGTACAGATAGCCTCTGCAAAAACCCGCGATGCATCAGGGCCCACGGGTAGGCCGATGGTTTGCCCATCTTGGCCGCATCTCAGAATTTGGTCTGCATGATTAAAAAAAACTTCCGACGAATCGGCATTACGGTCGGCTTTTGCAGCATGTTTCCCATGGAAAGCCCATGGAATGGAGTGACTATAGATTGAATGGTAAAACCTTGAGATATCGGTCTTAGCGATGAATCGGTATTGTGAGAGGCGGGCGTGCCTGACTTTCTCCAACTCGCTTTGCGAGCAAATCACGAGTGCTCGATCACCATCAGGGGTGTGGCGGGGAACTGACAGGCTGTAGTTGCTTTGGCCGAAAAAGTCGGCCATCTCGTCCCATCTTGTAGAAATGAACGCTGCGAGATCGTGTCCCGTGACGGGATGGACGACTGAAAACGTCCGTCGTGTCATACCTCTCTTGGATGCGCTATAAACTGCCGTCCGCACTGGGTGGTCCACTTGACTGAGAAAGTCGGGCGGGGGATTGGCGTCGAAGTAGTCCGCAATACTACGCGATGAAAAAGCGGGGGGAAGGTTCTCGGGGAAATACCCCTTCCGAAGAAGATCTTCTTTCAATGGCATAAAAAGGTTGATACGAGCCTATTATCCTAGGCAAGGTCTACCATCGGACCTTGCTCTGTCGTTGACCTACGGGCGCGACGGCGCAGAAACCGGGACGCGCATACGTTTGGTCGCATTTTCAGGTTTAGACGTTTTTAGAAGGAAGCTGGCTTCACTCTCAGAGCGGAGATTATGACGTAAGACACCAGTTCGCTCGATTGGCCAGACCTAGGTCTGGGTCGGAAGCCGAAATTCAGACTGAGCCACTACCCTTACAGCCTTTTGTTGTATATTGTTGCATGCCATAGTATTGCGTATGTTGTAATGTTACGTTCTTCAAGACACTTGACAAGGCGAATAGCATTCCTGGAGAACGAAAATGACAGGCGAACGCGAGCGCCTCCGACAACTGATCGAGCAGAAATGCTTGATAACTAGCCAAGGCTTTACCCTTAGCACAGGGGAAAAGTCTGGATTCTATTTTGACTGTAAGGCGGTTACTCTCGAAGGTGAAGGATTGGCTCTCATTGCATCCGAAGTTCTTCGAGAAATAGAAGCGTTCCCGAAGCGTCCTACGGCAATCGGAGGAATGACGATGGGCGCTGATTTCATCTCAGCCGCGGTTGCATTGCTGGCCTACCAGAGAGGCCTTAGCACCGTTCACGGTTCGATAGTTCGAAAAGAGCCGAAAAAGCACGGAACGATGAACAAAATCGAAAATCAGCTTCCAATAGGAACACCGATCGTTGTGGTTGATGATGTAATCACAAGCGGATCGTCAACTATTAAAGCGTGCGAGGAATTCTCTGCTGCCGGTTATGAGATCGTTGGCATTATCGCAATCGTCGATCGCGAGGCAGGCGGAAAACAGCGACTCGAGCAGTCGTATGGCCACGTACGCGCGCTTTTCCAAAAAAGCGATTTTCTCCAACCCTAACGCAGAACGCGGTTCTAACGATGCTCAGCAAGAGCGCATCGCTGCTTGATGCTCTCTCAGGAAACAGGGCTTTCTCAAGCCACACGCTATTCGGTCTGGAAAAGGGACTCGCCGAATGGAAAAATGACCTTCGGCGAACGGAAAAGACGAATGCCCGTCGGTATCAATGCCGCGGCGATGAATAGGAGCCAACCATTGCTTGGCGGAGTGGTGGGTTACAGGCTTCGCCCTGACCCTGATAAAGCGAATCGTGACTATACGATTTCATCCGCATGCTCGAGACCGGATGCAAGAACGCGGCGCGACCGAGGCCGAGGTGATCGGAACCGTAGAACATGGCGAACGTCTCCCCGCGAAGTACGGGCGGTGCGGTTTTCGTCGGAATTTTCCATTTGGCGCCAACTGGCGAGGTCGGCGGTATGAAACGAAGCAAGTCGAGGTTCTTGCCGTGGAGGGCGGAAATGATTGGCTCGTCATCACGGTGATCACTCGATATTTTTAATGGCGGAGATTTGTATGCAGTTGACCTATGACCCGAAAAATAACATCGCTTACATACGGCTAAGGGAAAAGACATCCGAAGTGGAGACGATTCGCATCAGCGAGGAGCTCAACATCGATTTGGGCGCGGATGGGAGCGTGCATGGGATAGAACTCTTGAACGCAAATGCCCAGCTTATTCAGATGGATGAGGGCAAGCTTCTCATCGTCAACGAAGCGTCAGGCGAGCATCAGGAAATACCCCTTGTTGCGGCCCGTTAAACCCCGCGATACCTTAAAGCAACACGATTGAGGTGTAGTAGTACTCTAAGGTGGAGTGGGTCAAGCGCGATTGGCGTCAATGCAGCCCTATATATGTACTCTAAGACGACGGCGTGATATCCGCTTTTCCGTTGACCGGGTCCGTCGGTACGCTCTCTTTCCTCATGGCCTGCCAGGTCCCCGGACAACCGTTGATATCTTTCCAACTTCCTCCGCCCTTGGCCCCCGACAGGGATCCTTCGAAGGTCGCCGCATCGTAGCCTTCGTAGGTGAATCCGCCAGCCATTTTCCCCGAATCCTGGATCACGCCTTCAAGCGCATAGGCATAGCCGGAGTTATCGGTGAGGTTACCGCTTACCCTGCCGCCCGTGATGGTGATGGTTCCTTCCCCAATCCCATAGCCGCACTTCTCGTGCTCGCCGGGATGCGCGGTCCGGGTGCCGCCCCCGACCTGCCACGCGCCGTCGAATCTGGTGGTGGTGATCAGCGCGGAATTGGCGTTGATGTCGCTACAACCGCTCAAGGCGCCGCACACGAGGAGTGATACCGGTATTATCGTTTTCATGCTCCTACCCCGCTGAAGTTCTTGGTTAAACAATTGTTTTCGATCACAGAACTAAGACGGCGACAGACTCGCGATACCGGAAATCGCCGCCGTTTCGGTCCGCTCCGCGAGCGCCATCGGCACCTTGTAAATGTCGAAATGGCCCGAGGCGTCGTAGCTCTTGTACATCGCCTGCAACTCATACATCCATACGCCAAAGAAGAATGCGAGATCGATGAGATCGCGGCGATTCACCGCGGTCCAGCGGATCAATCGCCAGAAATGCGCGCGTTGTGGGCCTCTGATCCCCACGGAATAGATGATCCGCCAAAGGATGCCCAGGTACCGCCGTACCAACGTGAGGTTCCACCGCGCGGTGAGCGGCAATTGGCCTAAGTACTGTGTACGGTAATCCTGCAAGAACGCCGTTGCGCGCTCGAACACATGTTCAGGCGCGCACAGGTGTGTCAGTATTTGCTTGTAACCCGCGCTCAAGGTGCGAGCATCCATCTTCGGCACGATATTGGTTTGGCTCTCGTGAAAATCGAACTCGTAGATGAGCCGTCCTTCGCGCTTCATGCGATCGTATAACTCGGTGCCGGGAGGCGCCTTGAGCACGCTGACCCCGGCGATGACGATCCCGCAGTCCTGGATGAAATCGATCTGGCGCTGGAAAATCGCCGGTGTGTCCGTATCGAAACCGACGATAAATCCGGCCGTGACGATGAAGCCCGAGCGGTGCAGTTGCCGGATGCTGTCGAGTAAGTCGCGGCGCGTGTTTTGCCGTTTCTTGCAGGCGATGAGGCTGTCTTCATCAGGCGTCTCCACACCCACGAAGATATGCCGGAAACCGGCGTCCAGCAGCAGTTGCATGAGCTCGGGATCGTCGGCCAGATTTACCGTCAGCTGGGTGGCAAAACCGACGGCGCGCTGCTTACGTTGACGCCACTCGATCAAGGCGGGCAGGAGATCGGTTTTAAGGAGTTTCTTGTTGCCAATGAGGTTGTCGTCGGCGAAGACGACCAGATCGAAGCGGTCCAGATCCCCAAGCGCCTCGAGCTCGGCGATGATCTGCGCCGAGGTCTTGGTACGCGGCCGCCGGCCGAAGAGGGCCGTCACGTCGCAAAAGTCGCATTGATAGGGGCAACCGCGCGAATACTGGACGATCGCGAAGCCGTATTGACTGAGATCGACCAGCTCCCACAATGGGACCGGGGTGGTGTGGACATCGGCCATTTCGGGCGAGGTGTAGATGGGCTTGGGACAGCCCTGTGCCAAATCGGTGAGGAATCGCGGCAGCGTCACCTCGGCTTCGTTGAGCACGAAATGATCAACGCCCGGAAACGCGGCGTACTCGTGGGTAAACAGTGGGCCACCCGCAACCACTTTGACGCTCGCCAACTTGCAGCGCCGGATCAGCGCTCGCGCGGCGGTGGCTTGGACATTCATGGCGCCGATGAAGACATAATCCGCCCATTTGAGATCCTCCTCGGCAAGCTTATTTAAATTGAGATCGATGAGGCGCTTATTCCACTCCTGGGGTAACATGGCGGCGACGGTTAGCAATCCGATCGGGGGATAACTAGCCCGTTTTCCCGATATCCTGAGCAAATTGCTCATCGACCAGAAGGCGTAGGGCATCTCGGGGTAGACCAGCAGGATATTCATGTGCTCTTCCACTTTGCCATATATGTTAGTTAGTATCGTTATTCGGCCGCGGCTCGCCCGTGCGCAGGCGATCAAGTGATCGAAACCATAAGCGTATCCCTATCGCCGCTTCATTCCAAGCCCCGATCTCTTCCAATATGAAATGATACTGGGCGAGGTGTGCGATTTTAACGTGAAATGATACTGAACTAGGGGCTCGGCGCCTGTTGCTGGAAGATCTGCTGGCTCAGTTCCCCTTCGCTTGCCTCGGCTTCCACGCCGACAACGGCTCCGAATACATCCACCAACGCGCGTCGCCGTACTGCTCAACAAGCTCTTGATCGAGCTCACGAAATCCCGCGCCCGCAAAACCAACGACAACGCGCTGGTGGAAGCCAAGAACCGCCTGATCAACGGCCTCTCAAGCAGGTATCTATCGCCTCAGTTCAGTATCATTTCTGGATTAGAAAAATACGGGTTCTGTACGACATTGAATAGGTGAGAATCTAGTCAAGAGCGCCTATTTTTGGAATCGATTCCAGCGTCGGAACGGGCGCGATCTCGACGCGCCGGTTACGGGCGCGGTTGGCATCGGAGATGTTGGCGGCGATGGGTTTGGTCTCGCCGAATCCGGCGGCGAAAACCTTGCCGCTAGGGAACCCCGCCGCGATCAGCGCCCGCATGACGGTCAATGCCCGCTCGGTCGATAGCTCCCAATTATCCCGGAAGGGGCTGGTGATCCCGCGCAACGGCCGATCATCGGTAAAGCCGCTCACCATTACGTTCATCTCGCCCTGTTCGATATAGCTCCGCAACGGCGTGGCTATGTTTACGGTCAGTTGCTGGCCTTCGGCGGAAAGCTCCGCCGATCCCAACTGAAATAACACGCTGCCCTGCATCTCGATGCGGCCCTCCCTAAGGGTGATACGCCCTTCGGCCAGCGGTTTCGCCAAGGCGCGCTCCAACGCCGCCAAGCGCTTGGCTTCCGCTTGGCGAGCTTCTTTTTCTTCCCGCAGTTGCACCGCCAACTCGATTTGCAGCACCGTGGACCAAACGAAAAGCAATACGAAGATCCCGAGCAGGCCGACCATGATATCGGCGATCGCGGGCCAGATGCTCCACGCCGGGGTGACATCCATGCTTTCATCGGCGGGCGGCGTCGGTGAGATCTTCATGGAGCTCGGCGCCGTAGCTAACTCGATTCACGCAAGGCCGTGATCAAACGCCGCAACTCGTCACCGCGATGTTTGTCCGCTTCGGAAATCACCTGCACGATCTCCTTGAATTCCTTGATACGCGCCCGTTCTCCGTAGTGCAAAGCTTCCGCGGTCTCCGCTAGTGCCGCGATGAGCTTATTGAAATGCGAATCCCAACCGGCGGCTTTGTCCGCGATGCCAAGCTCCACTCTTTTTACCAACTGCTGCGCCCAGGCATTGAGGCTGGTGATCTGTTCGGTGTCGGCGCGCCGGCGATCCTCGAGATCCTCGCGCATCTTTTCCAACATGGAGTCGAACTGCCGCTGTTGGCGGCCCTGTTCAATGCCCCAGGTCTTGCGCAATTGCTGGCGATCTTCCTCGTGCCGATCGACGATTAGCGCATACTTAAGCGACAATTCGGATAGATTCTTGGCGGCCTGATCGGCGAACGTGGAAGTCTGTTGGTCAAAGCGCATCACCAGATCCTGGTAGTGCTGGTTCATCCGTCCCAGGAGTTCCTGGTGCTGCGTCGCCAGCGCTTCGGACTCCTGGGTGAATCGAGCGCGAACGGCCTCGAGATGAGTATCGAGCGCCCGGCGCTGGCTCTCGCCCTCCTTGAGCCGGCTTTCGGCATCATTGCGCCAGCTTGCATCGATCGTGGCCACATGCTGTTCCAACTTCTCCAGGTAACCGGAATAGTGTTTAGCGATCGTTTCCACATACGCTTTCAACGCGCCGGTAAGCTCCTGGGCATGGACAGCTAACTTGTCGAAATGGTGAAGCTCTTGCACGCTTCGAGCTTGCCGCTCCAGTTCAAACAACTTCAAGAGCTCACCACGTTGTTCTTGATCGCGTTGCGTACCGCTATCGAAGCGGGCCTGGACTTTGGAAAAAAGATCTTTACCGGCATCATCCATAATGCCGGCCGCATGCGCGAGTATGCCCTTGACGGCGGGTTCAATCTCGGCGCCAAAGCGTTTCACGGCGACGTCTAAATCCGCCCGGATAAGCTCCACCTTCTCGCTAATGGCGCCGGCGACGTGATTCGCGAGCAACTCCTGAGCGTTACGGACATCATCGCGCGCGGACATCAATCCCGTCACGGCATCCTGAAAGCGTTCCACGACAGCGGGAACGGCCGTCCCCTGTTCGACCAGCTTTTCGAGCGCCGCCGTCTGCCGCGCAACTGGATGAAGCTGGGTCAACGAGCTCGCGGCGAGGCCCGAGACAAGATAATTGAGGCGGCTTTCCTCGCGCCGCGTCAGGGTAGCCGCCAAGCCCAGGACCACCGAGGTCGCCACCCCCGAGACCGAGGTACCGAACGCGCGGGCCAGCCCGGCAATCGGGGCGAGCAGGGAGTCGCGCAAGGTTTCCAGCTCGGCCGTGGTCTGTAGCGCCGCGCGCGTACCGCTCAAGGTGTCGACCAAACCGATGAAGGTCCCAATCAGCCCGAGCAAGATTAACGCACCGATCAAATAGGGCGTGTACGGTGCGCGCAAACTACTCACCTGCACACCCTCGTAAAGCCGGCCATGCACGATTCGATAGAGCACGGGGCTTAAGCTGTCGAACTGCTCTTCGGCGGGCAGGTTATCATCCAGTGCTTGGAGTTCTTGTTGGAATTGCTCGATGTCGGTGGTTTGCAGCCATAATTCATTGATGCCGAACCCGAAACCCATCAATATGAGCACGACGATGAAAATCGCGCGGAAATCCTCGTAAGGAGCATAGGTGATGATGACCCAAAGCGGGATGATCAGGCCCAGCAATCCGCAATAGAGGATGAGAAAGCGCGGCGCGGTGAGGCGGGCCCAGGATTGTATTTTTATATATTGCATAGGGTCCTCACTCTAGAATATACGCTTAACTCGATGGACCACAACTCCGCTCGCTTATTTTTGCTGGCGCCTCCCCGAGACAGCGCGGGCCGCAGGGTGAATATTACGCAGAAACACCGCGTCCACGCCACCACTCCGGTAGATCCCGGCCGGGCTAATTGGCGTTATTGGAAGCGCGATTTCTCGAGCCCGCCGACCCGAATACCGATGAGCCGCACCTTTTTGCTCAACGCGACTCGCCGCAAACAATCAAGAGCGGCTTGCCGGATAAGGTCGCTGGAATCGGCCGGTTGGTCCAAGGTCTTCTCGCGGGTATGGGTTTCAAAATTGCTGAACCGCACTTTCACGGCGACGGTTCTGCCTCCAGAGCCTTCTTTGCGCAGATCTTCGGCCACCTCCTTCGCCAGCGTCGCAATCACACTCGCGAGCGTTTCCGGGTCTCCGATATCGCATTGGAAGGTCCGCTCCCGGCCGTGGGATTTCGGTTCCCGATGCGTGACCACGGGCCGTCGATCGATGCCCCGCGAAGCCAGGTAAAGAAACTCTCCGTGGGATGTACCGAATTCCTTCACCAGATCGGCAAGCGGCAGGCGAGCAAGTTGTCTGATCGTGGTCACGCCCATCGGAACTAGGCGCTCCGCCGTCACCGGCCCGATGCCAGGTATGCTGCGAACCGGCAGCGGCCAAATGCGAGTTTTCAACTCCGCTTCGGTGAGGACGGTCAGGCCATCCGGCTTGTCGAGATCGGAACAGATCTTGGCAAGCAGCTTGTTCGGCGCGATCCCGATCGAGCAACTAAGACCGGTCCGTTCCCGAATGCGTTGTTTTATTTTAGTTGCAAGCTGCTCCGGCGCCGGTTCGAGGCCGGTGATATCCAAGTACGCCGCATCGAGCCCGGCATCTTCGACCCGCGGGGTGAAGTCTCGCAGTATGGTTTTGATGATCGCCGAGACGCGCGCGTATAGCTCGTAATCCATCGCTAAAAACACTGCCTGCGGACAGAGTCTGAAGGCCGCGCGCAGCGGCATGGCGGAATGGATCCCGTAGTTTCTAGCTTCGTACGAGGCAGTCGATACGGCGCCCCGGTCGCGCGGATCACCCCGGTCGCCGATGACGACGGGTTTACCGGCGAGATCCGGGTTCCGCTTTTGCTCCACGGCCGCGAAAAACGCGTCCATGTCGATGTGTAGGATCTGCCTCATATAGCTCAGCGGGCGCGTACTTGAAAAATCACTGTACTCCCGACCAAACAGAACTCCCACATTTTCTGAAACCGTTCAGGAAACCGATCCGTGGACCGGAGTGGACGGGCAGTGTCAGTTTCCGAGTGCCGCGGCGTGAGAATTATCCGGGATCCGGTAACCCTTCATGCGCCGCCAGAGCGTCGTACGACTGATCCCTAAGTCTTTCGCTACGGAATCGAGATTACCGTCGCGCGCTTCCAGGGTCTTAAGGATCGCCTCGCGCTCCAAGTTATCGAGGCGCACGAGCGGCGCTTGATGCCTGGGTCTCACCGTCTTGGGCAACCAGGATCCGGGCATGATCTCGTGCCCCTCGGTCACCACCAATGCGCGGATCACGAGATTCTCAAGCTCGCGTATGTTGCCCGGGAAATCATAGGCGCATAAGGATGCCAGGGTCTCGCCGTTAAGCCCGATGATGCTATCGTTAATGCCTGGGCGGTGTTTCGCCAGAAAATGCTCGGCGAGCACCGGTATGTCGCGGCGGCGTTCCCGCAACGCGGGCATCGTGATAGGGAACGTACTCAGACGGTAGTAGAGATCCGCTCGGAAATTACCCCGCTCCACCTCGCGCTGGAGATCTTTGTTGGTTGCTGAGATCAACCTTACATCGACACGCCGGTATGGATTGTCTCCCACGCGCCGAAAGCTTCCGTCCTGTAACACCTGCAGTAGCTTCACCTGCAACGCCGGGCTCAATTCGCTCACTTCGTCCAGGAACAGCGTGCCGCCGTCCGCGGCTTCAACCAACCCTTTCTTGTCCTGGGCCGCGCCCGAAAATGCGCCGCGCTTGTGGCCGAAGAGCTCGCTCTCGCACAAAGTTTCCTGCAGGTTGCCGCAGTTTTGGGCGATAAACGGCCGTCCGCGGCGAGGACTCGCATTGTGAATCGCCGCTGCGAGCAGTGTTTTTCCGCTTCCCGTCTCTCCCCCGATCAAGATCGGAACGGAACACCTTGCCACCCGTCTTGCGGCGTCTATGACAACCCGCACGGCGTCGCTTCGTCCCACAATGGGATCGAAGGGATCGGCCCTGTCCGCCGCCGTGACAGCGCTAAGGTCGCCTTGCACACACCCGCCTAAGATCGCTTCAAAGTCGGTATCCATGTCGACGTGCTCCCGAGTAGAAAGGTTCGTCTCCAAAATCATTTACGAGGCAGCCGCTCTGTTGGATTACGGTTGATGAAACTGCGGGATAATATAAGTGCGATCGTTGCGTGATTCGGTGAACTATGTCCTATCTGGTGTGTGAAAAAATTACGCCGCGGCGCTCACCGCTACGCCCGCCTGCCAGTAGCGCGCAGGATCTGCCGCGGCTAAAGATTAAGCGGCGTTACGGACGGCGAACATCCGCTCGGGGGTGAGGAAGCGGTTAATTGACCTTGGTGTAAGTCAGGGTCTCGGGCGCCTGGAAGACATCATCGAAATCCCCATCGATATTGATGTCTTCCTTGAGCGTCAGCTTGTTCCCATCGAGCTTGTACTGAATGGCGTAGTCACTCGTCGACGACTTCATCTCGATCGTACTCCAGGTATTGGCCGCCTGATTGTACTGCGCCTCCCCGAACGACTCAGCGGTCCATTCCATATATTCGGGCGTGGCTGATACCGCACCGGTCTCGCGCGCGGTTTCGGTCATTTCGTACAGCCCCTGACCATTGGTTCCGATGAGGCTTTTGTACCACGAATAGGTGTAGGTATCCCCTGAAAACGTCACCTTACCCTTGGATTTATGGGTTCCCAACGAGTCGCTTAGATCGGGCAACTCGGCTTCCCAAGTCCCGCCGAGATTGAAGTTATCGGGGCTCGCAATCGCCGCCGTATCATCGCTTTCGCCGCAGGCGGCTAGTCCAAGCACGCAACCCAATAAGGCTAACGCCTGTAAATTTCTTTTCATTTAATCCTCCTATTATTGCTCTTGAAAACACACTTAGCGGTGGGGATTCCAAAGGGGAGAGGCGCAGCTCTCCCCTGTGGTCGCCCCACGGGGTTGTATACCCCGTGGTGGCGAAATCTAAATTGACTATCGTCCGCACCTTAAAGGGCAAGCGTCGTCCACCCGGGATCGGGGGTAAAGCGCGGCCCGAACCTCGTTGTTAACGCCTCTAGCCGCCCCTCTATCGCCTCCTTCCCGGCGTCCTTTACATAGTGCAATGGCCCGCCGCGAAACGGAGCGAACCCGGTACCGAAGATCATGCCCGCATCCAAGAGATCGGCATCCTCCACCACCCCCTCCCGTAAGCAAGCCACCGCTTCATTAATCAGCCGCAACATGAGCCGGTCGCGGATCTCGTCGAGGTCATACGAGTCCTTGCCGTGACTGCGTCGACGCACGGGCTTGCCCTTGCGATACGCATAGATCCCTTTGCCGCTCTTGCGCCCGAGGTGGCCTTGGGACACGAGCTTTCTAAGCTGCCCGGGCACCTCGGATTTGAAATGCCCGGCCAGGATCTGGCCCACCGACAGGCAAATATCGATGCCGACGGTGTCCGCCAGCTCCAAGGGACCCATCGGCATCCCGAACTCGGTTGCGGCGTGATCGACGATCTCGGGCGGTATGCCTTCCGACCACAGGACGATGGCTTCCATGAGGTAGGGCATTAACACCCGGTTGACGAGAAACCCGGGGGAGCTTTTCACCGGGAGCGGCAAGCGATCGAGCGCACGCACCAGCGCAGCGGTCTTGGCCAAGCACTCCGGGTCCGTCGCCGGGGCGTCGATCACCTCGATCAACTGCATCTTGGCGACCGGATTGAAGAAGTGCAATCCGACCAGCCGCTCGGGACGCTTGAGGATCGCGGCCAGGGTTTCGAGCGGGATACTGGAGGTATTGGTCGCCAAGATCGCGTCCGCTTTGAGACGCGGTTCAATCGTCTCGTAAAGTGCTTGCTTCAGCTTGACATCCTCGACGATCGCCTCGATGACGACATCCGCATGCGGCAATCCCAAGCCATCGTGGTCCGGGACCAATCGGTCGCAGGCGTCTCGCCGCAGCCGCCGGTCCCGGATGCGTTTCGCGAAAAGGTCATGAGCACGCCGCAGCGCCGGCGCGATATATTGCGCACCGCGATCCTGCAGGGTGACATGCAAGCCCCGAAGCGCGCACCAGGCCGCGATGTCCCCGCCCATGACACCCGCGCCGATGACATGGATCTTCGGCGGCGCTTGCCCTTGTTTGCGCCCGAGGCCCTTCAGCCGTTCTTGCAAGAAGAATACGCGCACCAGATTACGGGCGCTCGGGCCGGTGGCAAGCCGGGCGACCGACCGGGCTTCCTCCAAGAGCATGTGTGCCGGGTCGCCTGCGTGTCGCTCCCACAAGTCTATGAGCGCATAGGGCGCCGGATAATGGTTTGCGCGCACGCGCCTCCGTACCTGCGCACGGAGGTAGCGCGCGAGCCAAGGACGCAGCAGCTTGGTGTTCGCGAGCTGTAGGAAATACTTCGGTCTCTTGATAGGCGGCGGGGTCAGCGCGTGGGCGATAATCGCGGATTCAAAATGGCGTTCGGGAACCGCCGCATCGACGATGCCGAGCTTTTTGGCGATGCGTGCGTCCACGGTCCTCCCACTCAGCATCAGATCCATCGCAGCCGGAGCGCCGATGAGCCTCGGCAGCCGCATCGTGCCGCCGAAGCCTGGATGAATACCTAGAAGAACCTCGGGTAAACCCAAGCGCGTTGCCGGTTCATCCAAGGCGACGCGGTAACGGCACGCCAACGCCAGCTCTAGGCCCCCGCCGACGCAAAACCCGCGAATGGCCGCCACTGTCGGGCACGCCAAGCCTTCTAAGCGATCGAAGATCGTTTGTCCCCGCCGGATGAGTGCGAGCGCCTCCCCGCTATCACGGAGCGACGCAATCTCCTTGACATCAGCCCCGGCAATAAAACCGCTCGGCTTGGCGGAGCGGATGATCAATCCGCGCGGTACGCTTTCGCTGATAGCACCGAGGATGACATCGAGCTCGCCCAGCACCTCGGAGGACAGCACATTAGGCCCCGGGCCTCGTTTATCCAGATGCAAGTTCGCGATGTTGGATGCGTCAATCTCAAGGCGCCAATGTTTAAAGCCTGGTTCCAATCCCATTATCCCACCCTAATAGGCTGACTCTAGTGGAGTGTCACAGAAACACGCCGCATAGCCCGTCATTCCGGCCAAGTCCGCGCAGCGGACGCGAGCCGGAATCCATGCGAAGCATAGGCCGGCGCCGGATTCCCGCTTCCGCGGGAATGACGAATCTGATTTTCGACGCCGGCAGTATTTTCTGACTTATTTGAGTTACAGAACTCTAGCCGATGCGACATCCGAATATCACTCATCGCCGCTCGATCAGCATCGCGCCTCCTTGACCGCCGCCGATGCAAAGGGCGGCCACGCCACGGACGGCTTGGTTGCGCTCGAGGACGCGCAGCAGATGCAAAACGATGCGGGCGCCGCTCGTCCCGACGGGATGACCCATGCTGACGCCGCCGCCGTCCACGTTCAGGCGATCGCGCGCGATCACCCCCATCGGTTGATCCAAGCCCAACTGCTCGCGGCAATACGTTGCATCGTTCCAGGCCGCGAGGCAGGCGAGGATCTGGGCCGCGAAGGCTTCGTTAATTTCCCAGAATTCAGCATCGGCGAGGCTCAAGCCGTGGCGCTTCAATAGCGGTGTCGCGGCGTGGACGGGGCCGAGCCCCATCTGGGCCGGGTCCAGCCCGGCCCATTCACTGTCGATGATCCGCCCGAGCACCGGAAGCTTGTGACGTCCGACAGCGCTCTCGCTCGCCAGGATCACGCAGGCAGCCCCATCGGTCACCTGGGCGCTGTTGCCGGCGGTCACCTTGCCGAAGTCTCTATCAAAGGCGGGTTTTAAGCGCGCGAGCTGCTCCAAGCTCGTATCCGGCCGCACGCCTTCGTCGTGATCGTAGTAATTGCCCTGCCAATCGTAGAGGATTTCGATCTCTTTCAGCTTCCCCTCGCGCTGCGCTTGGGCGAGGCGTTGATGGCTTTCGAGCGCATAGGCGTCGATGGTCTCACGGCTGAGCCCAAAGCGGTGCGCCAGGATCTCGGCGGTCTGTCCCATCGACAAGCCGACCACGGGATCGGTCAAGCCTCGCAGCAGCCCGATGATGGGCTGCAAGTAGCCCAAACGTAGCTGCGTCAGCGCCTTGAACCGCTGTCCCAAGTTGCGCGCTTGGCTCCATTGCCCGAGCCAGGCCACCATCGCATTGCCGAGGAGCACCGGCGCATGGCTCATGGCTTCGGTGCCGCCCGCGAGCACCAGCTCGGCGTTTCCCGAGGCGATGTCGCGCGCGGCGCTGTCGATGGCTTGCATCCCCGATCCGCAATTGCGCTGCACCGTCCACGCCGGGGTCGCATCGCCGCAGCCGAGGCGCAGAGCGATGACCCGGGCGATATTGGCCTCATCGGGACCCGGCATGATGCAACCGAAGATAACCTCGTCGAAGTCCGCCGGCGCGAAGGGCTGGCGGGCGAGCAGCGGCCGGGCGGCGTGGATCGCAAGCTCGGTGGCGGTGAACGGTCCCGGCTTAGCGCGTGCTTTGAGAAAAGGTGTGCGGCTCCCGTCGATGATGAACACCGGCCGCCCCGGTAGGCGTGTTTCGCTGATGGTCATAGCGACTCCTCAACCACCTTCCGCGGTCGTTGGGTCGATCACCGACGCCACCTCCGAGACCCGGTTTGCGGGGAAGCCGCCTTGGCGGGCATGTTCCCGCACCATCTCTTCGTTGGGCGCGATATAGACACAGTAGACCTTGTTCCCGGTCACGTAGCTCTGAACCCATTGAATTTGAGGTCCAAGCCCGTTCAAGACACCGCAAGATTTCTGCGAGATCGCGTGCAATTCCTGCGCTGAAAGTTTCCCCGCGCCGGGGATCTCGCGTTCGATGACATATTTAGGCATGCTGAGTCTCCGTTATTTTGAACTTTCGAGTATTTTAACCCTCAATGGCCGGCCCTACCTACCCGCGTCATGTTCGCCGCGTCCGCAGCCCCGGATTCAACGCCTCCCGCAATCCCTCTCCCACCAGGTTAAAGGCCAAAACCACGATGAGGATAGCGAACCCGGGGGTGAAAAAAAGCCACGGTGCATCGAAAATGAAATCCTTGCCGTCGGCGAGAATATTCCCCCAGGTGGCGTAGGGCGGCTGTACCCCGAAGCCGAGAAAGCTCAGCGCCGACTCGGTCAAGATCGCCGAGGCCACGTCGATGGTGGCCGACACCAGCACCGGCGCCATCGCGTTCGGGAGCATGTGCCGGAACATGATGCGGATCTCGGGTACGCCCAGCGCTTGGGCCGCCACCACGAAATCACGCTCGCGCAGGGACAGAAACTCGGCCCGTACGAAACGGGCCGTGCCGGTCCAGCTCGTCAGCCCGATGACGATCATGATGTTGTATATGCTCGGCGGCAAGAGCGCGACCACGGTAAGAATGAGGAAAAAGGTCGGGAAGCACATCATGGTATCGGTAAACCGCATGATCAAGGTATCAACCGTAACGATGCCGAGCCGCAGATTTCCGTAAAACCCGGCAAGCGCCCCGAGCGTGGTGCCGATGAGCACCGAAATCCCCACGGCGACGAACCCGATGGAGAGTGACACAAAGGAGCCTTGCAGCATGCGCGCGAACACATCGCGGCCGAGCTCGTCGGTGCCGAGCAGATAGCGGTCGAACACGGGTATATCCCGTGCGGGGATCATGCCTGATGTAGCCTCTGAGAACGGGGGTTTAAATTTATCCGGCAAGCGAATCGTTTCCGTGTCGAACACCACCCACCACTCGGTCAACACCTTTCCGGCGATCGCCAACCCGAGCAGGATCAGGAGGACGACGGCGCCGGCCGCGGCCAGCCGGTTTTTCCAAAACGTGGGCCAAAACGCCGGGGCCTCGCCGGCCAGATCCGGCGCTAGGGCCTCGCCGGCAATGCTTTGCGGTTGCGCGGCGCTCACGGTTACTCGAATTGAATGCGCGGATCGGCGAAGAGATACAAGATGTCCGCGAGGAAGGTGCCGATGAGCGTCAGCACCGCGGCGATGAAGTTGAGCGTCAAGATCACCGGGAAATCGCGCGCCAATATGGCTTCATAACCCAGACGGCCGATGCCCGGCCAAGCGAAGATCTGCTCGAAGATCACCGAACCGCCGATGAGGCCCGGCACCAGAAAACCAAACATGGTAATGAAGGGCAAAAGCGCATTGCGCAACGCATGGCGGTAGATGACGACGTCCTCGGGCAGCCCCTTGGCGCGCGCGGTGCGCACATAATCTTGACCGATGACCTCCAGCATTTGCGAGCGCACGTAACGGGAAAGGATCGCGATGCCCATCACGGCCGACATCAACGCCGGGATGGCCAGATGCCAGAGGCGATCCATCCATTGGAACACGGGTACGGCCTCGTCCATCCCGAAGGTGCTCATCCCGATCACCGGTACGTCGAGCGTATCGACGACGCCGAGAATCACCAGATAGGAGAGAAAAAATCCGGGTATGGAAATCAGCATATAGGACAGAAAGGTCGTCGAGCGGTCGAAAGGAGAGTCCCTGTGGACCGCGGCGTGGATCCCGGTTGGAAACGACAAGCCCCAGACAATTAATGTGGTGAGCAGAAACAAGGGCAAGGAGTTCAACAGACGTTGACCTATCTTCGGCAAAACCGGCTGACTGTCCTTAAAGGACTTCAAATCACCGGAAGCGAGATCCCGCAACCAGTAGATATACTGCAGGTAGAGCGGATCGTCGAGATGAAACGCGGCCCGGATGCGCGCGATGTCCTCGGGTTTCATGCGCGGGTTCGAGGGGTCCACCTCGCTCGGCTCGCCCGGCGCGAGATGCACCACGGAATGCGCGAGGATCGAGACGAAGACGAGCAAAATGAGACGCTGCCAGACGTTGCGTAGGATATAGGCCCACATGGTATCTTTCTTGAAATACTAAAACTCGGGGGTAAACGCCAATTTACGCCACTTGTTGAAGTAATAGGAAATCGTGCCTCCCTTGGTCGGATAGATCTTTACGTACCGTTCCTGGCCTTTTGCGTCACGCTCAACGATGACGATCTTCTTGTCCAACACCCGGGTGACGCGCGGTGTATAGAGAAAATTATAGGGTTGATCCTCGTAGATGATCCGGTGCAGCCGGTGGGCAAGCGCGCGTTGCCGCTCGGGATCGTATTCCTGGCGAATGCGCAGGATCAGCCGATCGGCCTCGGGATTGTTATAGGCCACGAAGTTAAGCTGTTTCGGTCCGGACTGACTGGAATGAAAGATCTGGTATAGATCCGGGTCGAGCGGCGGAGTGGTCCACCCCAGGACCACGGCGTCGAACGCGCCCTTGTCCACGAAATCCTCCAAGAACACCGCCCATTCGAAATACTGAGTATTGCATTTGATGCCGATTCTCTTCCAGGCATTCTGGGCGATGGTCATGATATTCTTGCGCGCGGGATTGCCGCTGTTGGTGATCAAATTAAACTCGAAGACGATCCCGCCTTTCTCCAGCCATCCTTCGGCGTTCTTGCGCCAACCGGCCTCTTCCAGCAGCCGCAATGCGACCGCCGGATCGTACGGCAGGGGCTGCACCGTGGGATCGTACCAAGCGGTCTCCTTGGGAAAGGGACCGGTGGTGCGCTCGCCTTCGCCATACAAGAGGTAGCGGATAATTTCGTCCACGTCGATGGCCATGCTGAGCGCCCGGCGCACCCGCGGGTCCGCGAACAGCGGCTTCCGCAGGTTGTACCCGATATAGCTATAGCTCAGGGCGAGGCTCGAAAACGACTGATAGCTGCCGTCCTTTAGATACCGGGCCACTTGATGGGGCATGGCCCCGTAGTAGTCGACGGCGCCGGTACGAAACTCCACCTCCTGGGTTAAGGCGTCGGGAATGATGCGCAAATAGTAGTCTTCGAACTCGGGGCGGCCCTCCCAGTAATCGTCGTTGCGTTCGAGGTGGATAAATTCATCGCCTCGCCACTCAACAAATTTAAAGGGACCGGACCCGATCGGATGCCGATTGAAGCGACTCTCACGCATGCCGAAGTCCGCGCGCGCCGCCGCGGACAGGTTTTCCGTTTCCGCCTTGATAGCCTCGTTGCTCAAAAGGTGCTGGGGCAGGATCCCCATCGTCCAGGCGTTGATCGCCGGGGAATGCAGCCGTTTGTATGTGATCTTCACGCTATGGGGATCGGGGATCTCGATCGACTTGATCGGCTCGAAGTCGGACACGCGCGGGGAGAGATTCTTGGGATCCATGATGGCATCGTAGGTAAATTTCACATCCCGCGCCGTCACCTCCGTACCATCGTGGAAGCGGACACCGCGGCGGAGGTGGAATACGATCACCGGATTATGCTCCGCCACCGGAAGCAGTTCCGTCAGATGGGCCCGGAGTCGATCCGCGGCGCCGGGCTCCTCGGCATCTACGTGCCGCTCGTGGTGGAACCCATCGAGATACCCGGATCCCAAGATGGGCTCGAGGCGCGTAAAAAAATCCTGGTCCACCCGGCTTAGCGAAAACCGAAGGCGCTCCGGAACCCGCACCTCAACAGGTATTTCCACGGGTTTGCCCTCGGCTGGCGGTGTCACTACAGTCTCTAAGCGCGTTTCAGGATGCAACACGTCGATAGCCAGTAATAATCCTTTCAAGCCATGTCTGTCGCTGCGATCGCGCGCGTCGAGGATACGCTTTTTAAGCTCGGCAGCGGAAACCGGCGTTCCATCCGGCAAGCGCTTGTCCGGACGCACGACTAAATACGCTTGTTCCGTGATTGCCCAGTCCGTGGCCAAACGGCCTCGGAGCCTGAGATCTTCATCCGCCCCCAACAGACCCTCGAACACATAATCGGTAATGCCGCTGCTGACGCTGTCCGCGTTGAGGATCGGGTTTAGGATCTTGGCATCGGCGGCCGAGGCTTCGATATACTTAAGCAAGCGCTTGGGATTGCCGGCGGATTGCTGGTCATAGGTGGGTACCCAGAAATAAGCCTGTAGCAGCACCACGAGCAGCACCGAAGGAACGGCCAGGAGCCAGCGTCTTAACGCCATCGGCTACCTTTCGCGGAGCCGCGGACCCCGGGGAATCGACGGCGTAGCTCGAAGACCATGGCTTGTATATGATAGCGTTAGGTGCGCAGCGCAGGAACGTGTAACGCGTAAACAGCCATCAAGCTTAGGGGAATGTTCAATGGGATTTCTTGACGGAAAACGGGCCTTGATCGTGGGAGTCGCCAGCAACCGTTCGATTGCCTGGGGGATCGCCAAAGCCATGCGGCGCGAGGGCGCGGAGCTTGCGTTCACGTTTCAGAACGAGCGTCTGAAAGAACGCGTCGAGGAACTTGCCGCCGAATTGGGTTCCACCATCACCGTCGCGTGCGACGTCGCCAGTGACGCCGAGATCCAAGCACTGTTCGAACGTTTGGATGACTATTGGGATCATCTCGATATTCTAGTGCACGCGGTCGCCTTCGCACCACGGGAGCAGCTTGAAGGCCACTACCTCGACACCGTCACTCGCGACGGTTTCCGCATCGCGCACGAGGTAAGCTCGTATAGTTTTTCCGCGCTTGCCAACGGGGCGCGGGGGATGATGAATGGCCGACAAGGATCTCTCTTAACCCTGACCTATCTCGGCGCCATCCGCGCCATGCCTAATTACAACGTCATGGGGCTCGCCAAGGCGAGCCTCGAGGCAAACGTAAGATACATGGCGCACAGCCTCGGCCCCGAGGGGATCCGTGTCAACGCGATTTCCGCGGGCCCCATCAGGACGCTTGCCGCCGCGGGCATCACGGGATTCCGTAAGTTCCTCGATCACGTCGAGAAGACCGCGCCTCTGCGGCGCAATATTACGATCGACGAGGTTGGAAACGCTGCCGCGTTTCTGTGTTCGGATCTCGCCTCGGCAATCACCGGCGAGATCACCTACGTCGATGGCGGCTTTAATATCGTCGGGATTGGAAACGTCTGATCATAAGTTTTCCGAAAAAATCGCGATATCGGCATGCCGCCGTAAATCGCTCATGAGATCCCGCCACTCCTGGTTACTGGTATTGCGCAGGAGCTCGTCCTTTAATTGCTTACGCCGCTCTGCGTCCACGGTCTCGGCCTTATCAACGTCCAACAGCGCGATGAGCGCATAATCTCCGTTATCGAGCACGCTACCGCCATAACTAGCCTTGCCCTCGTTTGGCCGCGCTAACTTGAACGCCATCCGCCGAACGACGTTATCGACGCCGGTGTCATCGCGGCCAAGCTTTTCCTTCTCCACCCATTTTAATCCTTCCTTGGATGCAAGCTGCTCGCGGCCTTCGCCGCTCTTCAAGCGCTGCAATAACGCCTCACCTTGCGTTTTCGCCGCCGCTTTGGCCTTATCCGAGGACAGGGCTGCCTGAATGTCGTTCTTCACCTCGTTGAGAGGCCGCAATTTTGCCGCTCTATGCTCTTTCACGCGGATCACGACGATATGATTGTCACCCAGCTCCAACGGCTCGCTATTCAAGCGCTCCTCCAAAACCTCCGGACTGAAGGCGGCATCGCTGACCTTTTCATGCGCGCCGATCCCCTCGCCTCCGGTACGCCCGAAGTAAGCGCTTTCTTGGACCTTCAATCCCGAGCTTTGCGCGGCGACATCCAGCGTATCGGGATGTTCGTAGACTAGTGTTTCGATCTTTTCGCTCAAATCGAAGAACCGCCGTTCGGCTTGCTCGTTACGGTAGTTTTTTTCGATCTCTTCGCGAACCTCTTCGAACAATTTTGTCTTGCTTGTCTTAATCCCGTCTACGCGGATCAGGTGAAATCCGAAATCGGTCCGCACCGCGCCCGAGATCTCTCCCGGTTTCAGCGCGTAGACGGCCTCTTCGAACGGCGGCGCCATCACTCCACGCTGGAAGAAACCGAGATCGCCCCGCTTTGCTTTCGACCCGAGGTCCTCGGAATACTTCGCGGCAAGCTCTTCGAACGATTCGCCCTTTTTTATTCGCTCCGCCAGCGCTTCGATCACCTTGCGGGCTTTACTGACCGCTTCCTGAGCGGCCTCCTTCGCGACCTTGATCAAGATATGATGCGCCCGCCGCTGCTCGGGCAGCGTATAGGCTGATTTATGCTCCTCGTAGTACCCACTGAGCGCATCCGGCGTCACCTCGATCTGCTTGGCAATCTCCTCGAGCGACAGCTCGAGGTAGGCGATCTTCACTTGCTCCGGGGCGGTATAGGTCTCGGCTTGATCCTTATAACGCCGTGCAATCTCCTCGTCACTGACTTGCACGGAGGATTGTAACGGCTGCGCGGCAATGATCGCATAGGTGATCAAACGCGTTTGACTCTTGATTTTAGCGGCCAGATCAATCTCACGTTGGGTTACGAAGGAGGTGTCGATCACGGCTTTGCGAACCTGGTCGGTCAACAATTCACGCCGCAACTGCTCCTCGAACGAAACCGCTGACATCCCCGCGCTCTGTAAACCCCGTTCGTAAAGATTATTGGAAAACTTACCGTCTCTTTGAAACGCGGGAAAGGTTTTCACCGCCTGGGTAACTTGTTGATCGCTGATCCTCAGACCAAGCTTTTCGCCGAGCTGTTTTTTGAGCAGCATCTCCACCATTTGATCGAGCGTTTGCTGTTTCAGCCCATCTTCGTTTGCTTTCTCCGATAAGCGCCCAAGAATCATTTGGTATTGCTTACGGTATTGTTGGTAGGCCCGCTGGAAGGCGTCCAATTCAATCTCCTCGCCATTGACCTCCGCCACCGCGACGTCCTCGGCGGCCGTCAAGTACTCCTGGATCCCCCAGAAGGCAAACGGAATGCATATCAATCCAATGATGATCCACGCGAGCCAACCTTGAGCGCGATCATGAATGCTTTGTAACATCTTGCCGGAACGACCTCGTAGGAATGATATGGAAACGGCCAGCGGACGGCACTGCAACCCCCACGGTGAAATCCAGCTATACGGGAATAGTGGAAGGCGCAACCCGAGGGGGTTGCGCGCTGCACGGAGGTTGGCGGAGTGGACGGGACTCGAACCCGCGACCCCCGGCTTGACAGGCCGGTATTCTAACCAACTGAACTACCACTCCGGCGCTGAGCGACGGGCGCTGGTGGGTGCTGAGGGGTTCGAACCCCCGACCTTCGCCTTGTAAGGGCGACGCTCTCCCAACTGAGCTAAGCACCCAAGGTGGCGATTAGTTTACGGCATCCTTGAGGCCCTTTCCAGGCTTGAATGCCGGGACTTTCGACGCCGCGATTTTTATGGTTTCTCCGGTGCGAGGGTTGCGGCCCGCGCGCGCCGCCCGCTTGCGCACGGAAAAGGTGCCGAAACCAACCAAGGTCACTTCGTCGTTCTTTTTTAGCGCCTTGGTGATCGCATTAACCATCGCGTCCACCGCGCGGCCCGCCGAGGCCTTGGGTAGATCGGCGGATTCAGCAACCACGTCGATTAAATCAGTCTTATTCATTCGTTTGCCTCCCATGGCGAAGCAGTTGTGGATTCATTGTAGTGGGTCGCGCTAAACCCGGGATCTCAATAACGCTGCGGTAGAACGGCGTTGGATGGCGCGGCGATGTGTTATACCAACTCGCCTAAAACGCGTCAAGCAAGCAATTAGCGGCCCCGGCGCTCCGCGCTTGCCCGCTCGGTCTGAGTTTGCGGCGGCCGTACATTAATGCGGTCTGATGGCATCCTTGCCCGGCTCGGCGCCTGATGACTCCTGGGTGATGGCATCGAGGTTCTCGCTCGCCGAGGCGACGGGTTCCGGCATATGTTGCAATGCCAGCGTCAGGACTTCGTCGATCCAGGTCACGGGTTTGATATCGAGATTCTGCTTGATGTTCTTCGGAACATCTTCCAGCTCCCGCTCATTCTCGGCGGGAATGAGAACCACCTTGATCCCGCCGCGCAACGCGGCGAGGAGCTTTTCTTTCAACCCGCCGATCGGCAGGACTTCACCGCGTAAGGTGATCTCCCCGGTCATGGCGACACTCGAGCGTACGCGGATCCCCGTCAGCGCCGAGACCAGCGCCGCGCACATGGCCACGCCGGCGCTCGGTCCGTCCTTGGGCGTTGCACCTTCGGGCACGTGGAAGTGAACGTCATGCTGGCGATAAAAGGCTGGATCGATCCCCAGATTCGCCGCGCGGCTGCGCACCACGGTCATGGCGGCCTTGATGGATTCCTGCATCACCTCGCCTAGCTGCCCGGTATAGGTCTCCTTGCCCTTGCCCGGAACGACCGCAGCTTCGATCGTCAATAAATCCCCTCCGACCTCGGTCCACGCCAGTCCCGTGACTTGGCCGACGCGATCCTCTTCTTCGGCCAAACCGTAGCGGAAGCGCTTTACACCAAGATATTTATGCAAGCTTTTTGGCGTGACGGCGACCATCTTCTCGGTGGGCTTCAAAAGCACGCGCTTCACGACCTTGCGGCATATGTTGGCGATCTCGCGTTCCAAATTCCGCACGCCCGCTTCACGCGTGTAATAGCGGATCATCTCCCGGACGGCCGGCTCGGTAATCAAGACCTCGTTATCACGCAGGCCGTTGTTCTTCTTCTGCTTGGGAATGAGGTATCGATCGGCGATATTGACCTTTTCGTCCTCGGTATAGCCCGGGATGCGGATGACCTCCATGCGGTCGAGCAAGGGCGGCGAGATGTTGAGAGTGTTCGCCGTCGTGACGAACATCACCTCCGACAAATCGTAATCGACCTCGAGATAATGGTCGTTGAACGTATGGTTCTGCTCCGGATCGAGGACCTCCAACAACGCCGAAGCGGGGTCGCCGCGAAAATCCGCGGAGATCTTGTCGATCTCATCCAATAACAAGAGCGGATTCTTGGCCCCGCCCTTGGCCATGACCTGCAAGATCTTACCCGGCATCGAACCGACATAGGTGCGCCGGTGGCCGCGGATCTCCGCCTCGTCGCGCACGCCGCCCAGCGACATGCGCACGAAGGTGCGGTTGGTCGCGCGCGCGATCGATCGCCCTAGCGAGGTCTTGCCTACGCCCGGCGGACCCACCAAGCATAGGATGGGGCCCTTGGATTTCTTGACTCGCTGCTGCACGGCAAGGTATTCCAGGATTCGTTCCTTCACCTTTTCCAGCCCGTAGTGGTCCTCCTCGAGAATGGATCCGGCTTGGGACAGATCGCGGCTGATTTTCGTGCGCTTTTTCCATGGCACGCTCACCATCCAGTCGACATAATTCCGAACCACGGTCGCTTCCGCGGACATGGGCGACATCATCTTGAGCTTCTTTAACTCCGCCAGCGCCCGATCCTTGGCTTCCTTGGGCATTCCGGCCTTCCCGATCGTTCTGGCCAGCTCATCGAGCTCGCTGCCGCCCTCTTCGAGATCCCCCAGCTCCTTTTGTATCGCCTTCATTTGTTCGTTCAAATAATATTCGCGTTGGCTCTTCTCCATCTGCCGTTTCACGCGCCCTCGCAAGCGCTTTTCCACTTGCAGGAGATCGAGCTCGCTCTCAAGGACGCCGACCAACTGCTCCAGACGATTGGAAAGGTCGGTGATCTCGAGGAGCTTTTGTTTTTGCTCGAGCTTAATCGACAGGTGTGCGGCGATGGTGTCTCCCAACCGCTCCGGATCGTCGATAGACGATAAGGTCGCAAGGATCTCCGCGGGGATTCTCTTGTTAAGCTTGACGTATTGGTCGAACTGATCGAGCAGCGTCCTGCACAACACCTCCGCCTCGCGCGGGTCGATCTCGTCGGAGCTCGGAAACTCCACCTTCGCGTTGAACAAACGCTCGGTCTCGGTAAACGCGAGGATCCGCGCGCGACGCACCCCTTCCACCAGCACCTTGATCGTGCCGTCGGGTAACTTCAACAGTTGCAGGATGTTCGACACGGTTCCTACCCAATGGAGATCGCCGACATCAGGGTTATCGTCGGCCGCGCTCTTTTGGGCGACGAGCACGATTTGTTTGCCCCCATCCATCGCTTGTTCAAGCGCCTTGACCGATTTCTGCCTGCCCACGAACAGCGGGATCACCATATGCGGGTAAACCACCACATCGCGCAGCGGCAATACGGGCACTATCGTCTGTTCAGTCATCTTGTCTTGCTCGCTCAATCCGATGCCGCTTTGGAGATTTCAGCACTCTCGTAAATATACAGAGGTTTCGATTCTCCCTTGATGACCGCGTCGTCGACCACCACCTTGACCACATTCTCGAGCGAAGGCAACTCGAACATGGTGTCGAGCAAATTGTGCTCAAGGATCGAACGCAGTCCGCGCGCCCCGGTTTTGCGCTCAACCGCTTTACGGGCGACGGCACGCAAGGACTCGTCCCGGAACTCCAAGGCGCACCCTTCCATCTCAAAGAGCCTTGCATACTGTTTGGTGATTGCGTTCTTCGGTTCGGTAAGAATTTTGATCAGCTGTGTTTCGTCCAATTCGTCCAGCACAGCAATCACCGGGAGCCGTCCGACGAACTCGGGGATCAGCCCATACTTGATGAGGTCCTCCGGTTCGACTTGGTGCAAAAGCTCGCTCATGCTCTTCTTGTCTTCCTTACTTTTGACCTCCGCGGAGAAACCGATCCCACCCCTTTCGGAACGCGCGCGGATGATTTTTTCGAGGCCCGAGAAGGCTCCGCCGCAAATAAACAGGATATTACTGGTATTGACCTGCAGGAATTCCTGCTGCGGGTGCTTGCGGCCGCCCTGCGGGGGCACCGAGGCGATCGTACCCTCGATGAGTTTCAGGAGCGCTTGCTGTACGCCTTCCCCCGAGACGTCCCGCGTAATCGAGGGATTATCCGACTTGCGAGAAATCTTATCGATCTCGTCGATGTAGACGATCCCCGTTTGCGCCTTCTCGACATCGTAGTCGCATTTCTGCAGCAGCTTCTGGATGATGTTCTCGACATCTTCGCCCACGTAACCCGCTTCGGTTAAGGTGGTCGCATCGGCAATCGTGAAAGGGACATTGAGGAGCCGTGCCAAGGTCTCGGCCAAGAGCGTTTTTCCGCTGCCCGTGGGACCGACCAACAGCACGTTGCTCTTGGCAAGCTCGACATCGTTTTGCTTGATGCGCGAGGTCAATCGCTTGTAATGGTTGTATACCGCAACCGACAGGATTTTCTTCGCCCGGTCTTGCCCGATGACGTATTCGTCCAGTATGTGCCGGATCTGCTGCGGCGCCGGCAGCTTTTTGTTTCCTCCCGCGGCGGATTTACCGTGCATCTCCTCGCGGATGATATCGTTGCAAAGCTCCACGCACTCATCACAGATGAACACCGACGGACCGGCGATAAGCTTGCGCACCTCGTGCTGACTCTTACCGCAGAATGAACAATACAAGAGCCGTTCTCCGTCACCGCCTCTAGACTGTTTGCCGTCGTTCATTGGCCACCTCTAGGCATTAGGGATTTAACCTTGCAGGGCTGATCTTTAACCATAGCAATCTATAAGCCACCCGCCGGACGCAGCGCGCGTTGATAGAGCACATCATCTATCAACCCATACTCCTTGGCTTCCTCCGCTCCCATGAAATTATCCCGCTCAGTGTCCGCTTCGATTTTCTTCAGTGCCTGTCCGGTATGCCGCGCGAGTATCTGATTCAAGCGTTCCCGCGCCTTTAATATCTCGCGCGCGTGGATGTCGATATCGGATGCCTGGCCCTGAAAGCCACCGAGCGGTTGATGAATCATGAGGCGCGAGTGCGGTAAACAGTGGCGCTTGCCTTTCGCGCCGCCGGCGAGCAGCAGCGCTCCCATGCTCGCTGCCTGCCCGACACACATGGTATTGACGCTGGGCTTGATAAACTGCATGGTGTCATAGACTGCCAGGCCCGCGCTCACGGAACCCCCAGGCGAATTAATATACAGATGCACGTCCTTGTCCGGGTTCTCCGACTCCAGAAACAACAACTGGGCCACGATCAGGTTGGCCACTTCATCCGTTACCGGCCCGACGAGAAACACCACCCGCTCCTTAAGAAGCCGGGAGTAAATATCGTACGCCCGCTCACCCCGCGCCGACTGTTCAACAACAATCGGCACCAGATTGAGCCCTCTTAGGATGGATTTCTCACTCTCGTACATAGTTAATCAGGTTGCCGTCGCTTGCTCGTCAGTCTGCCGTGGATTCATCAGCGCGTCAAACGTCAACGCTTGTTCCTTGATTGTAGCTCTGCCAAGCACCCAATTTACCACCTCGTTTTCAAGGATCAGGGCTTCGACGCCCGCGAGGCGCTTGCGATCCTCGTAATACCATTTAACCACGGCCGCGGAGTCCTCGAAACCGACCGCCATGCTTTCGACGGCGGATCTCAGCATCGATGAGCTCACCGTGAATCCGATAGTTCTAACGAGCTCGCCTATGATGAGGCCGACCGCAACCCGCCACCGGGCACGCTCCTCAAACAGTGCGACGGGGGGCAGCTCAATCCGTTCTTGCTTGCCGCTTCGCAACACCAGCGTATGATAGGCTTCATCCCGGAGACTCCGGGCTTCGGCGTGGACCAACGCCTTTGGCAGTTCCATCGGGTTGGCTGCGAACAGCGCCTGCATGACGCCCGTTTTCACCCGCGTTTGCAGGCGCTCATTGCGCTCGCTTTCGAGGCTCGCGCGCACCCTTGCGCGCACCTCTTCCGCTCCACCCGGCTCGATCCCTAGGCGCTCGGGCAACCCCTCATCCAACGAGGGCAACACGGGTTTTGAGACACTCAAGCATTGGATCAGGAACCGGGCCGGCTTCCCGGCGAGATCGGAATTCTGGAATTCCGCCGGAAAGGTGAGATCGACGCTGCGTTCCGCGCCGGGTTCAATTCCTACCAGAACGTCCTCGAATCCAGGCAGCAGATCGGATGCGCCCAGTGCTAACGTGAAACCGGACGCGTGGCTGCCTGCGAAAGGTAGGCCTGCGATGCTACCCTGAAAATCGATCTCCAAACGGTCTCCGCGCTGGGCCGGCCGCGCTACTTTTTCCCAACCGCGATACCGCTGTTGCAGCGCATGGATCGCGCTATCCACATCCTCATCGGTAAGGTCGCAAACCGGTCTTGTGACTTGAAGATCTTCGGCCGGAACCAGCTTGATTTCGGGGTAGATCTCGAAGGTCGCCTTGTAGATCAATCCCTGACCGGGGGCGGCAGTGAGCGGCTCGATGGCGGGATCTCCCACCGGCCGAACGTTCTCTTTGCGAATCGCTTCCGCATAGCTGGATCGCAGGATATCGTCCAGTACCTCTTGACGCAGTTGTTCGCCGTAACGGCGCTGCACCAGCTTCATGGGCACCTTGCCGACGCGAAAGCCGTCGATCCTGGCGGTTCGTGTTAACTTCACGAGCCGCTGCTGTAGCTCCGAGGCGATGCTCTCCTCAGGGATCTCGACGGTGATGCGGCGCTCGAGCGCTCCGGTCGTTTCCAATGAAACCTGCATCGATATCTACCTGTCACCAAGCGGCGGCGTAATTTACGCAACTGGTGCGAAAGGAGAGACTCGAACTCTCACGGGTTTCCCCACTGGATCCTAAGTCCAGCGCGTCTACCAATTCCGCCACTTTCGCAGACATCAAGAAGTCCACGCATCCAATTAGAATCGCCGACCAGGATAGCATCTAAGGAAGCTCCGCAAAAGTTACTGCGCAGCCCATCTGCTTTGTCGCGTGCTCGCTGGTCAGCGCAACGATTCGACGCGCGTGCGTTGCTCCCGCAGCCGATCGAGGGCGCGCGTCAACTCTTCGCAGCGTTGTTGCTCCTTGGCTACGACTGCACTCGGCGCGCGTTCGAGAAACGCTTGATTCTCGAGTTTTTGCGTCGCCCGCGTGTAAGCGTGTTCCAGCGTTTCGACCTCGGCATCGAGCCGCCGCAGCTCCGCCTCGCGATCGATCAGGCCCGCTAAGGGTATGAACAGGCTCAGCCCACCCGCTAAAGCCGCGGCCATATCCGCGGAAGGCGTGCCCGTGAGGGTTTGCAGTGAGGAGATATGGCCAAGGTGCGTGAGAAACAGGCGATTGTTTTCCAGCCATTGATGCTCGGCGCCCGATCCATGCTCTGTCAGCACTGCCAAGGGCTTCGCCGGCGCAATGTCCATCTCCGCGCGTACGCGCCGCACAGCGAGGACAAAACTCCTCACCCAATTGAATTCCTCCACCGCAGCGGTGTCGATTTCAAGCGCCCCGGGCGCCGGATAAGCTTGCAATAGGATCGAATCGCCGCTAGAGCCCGCGAGCGGCGCGACTCTTTGCCAGATCTCCTCGGTGACGAAGGGAATAATCGGATGCGCCAGCCTTAACAAGGTCTCGAGCACCTCGACCAGGGTGCGTAAACATCCGCGCCGCACCCGCTCGTCAGTAGCGTGGTTCAGCGCAACCTTGGACCATTCGAGGTACCAGTCGCAATACTCGTCCCAGGTGAACTCGTAGATCGCCTGGGCCGCGAGGTCGAAGCGGTAAGTCCCGAAGGCCTCGATGGCAGCCTGTTGCGCCTGGAGCAAACGCGATCGGATCCAGCGCTCCCCCAAGCCGTTATCATAGGTTCCGTCCGCGCTGACGGCCGCTTCGCCCCCGGTGGCGAGCAGCACGTAGCGCGCGGCGTTCCAGAGCTTATTGCAAAAGTTCCGGTAGCCTTCGATACGGCCGAGGTCGAAGCGGATGTCCCGGCCCTGAGTGGCGAGCGCCGCGAAAGTAAAGCGGAGGGCATCGGCGCCGTACGCCCCGATACCCCGAGGAAATTGCTTGCGCGTGGCGCGCTCGATCTTAGCGGCGTCTCGCGGCTGCATGAGACCCGTGGTCCGTTTCGCGACCAAAGCGTCGAGCTCGATGCCGTCGATGAGATCGAGCGGATCGAGGATGTTGCCTTTGGATTTCGACATCTTGTTGCCGTCGGCGTCGCGCACCAGTCCATGGATATAAACCTCCTTGAACGGAGCCTGCTGCGTGAACCTGAGCCCCATCATGATCATCCTGGCCACCCAGAAGAAAATGATGTCAAACCCGGTCACCAAGACAGCGCTCGGGTAAAAGCGCCGCAACTCATCGGTCTCCTCCGGCCAGCCCAAGGTCGAAAACGGCCAGAGCGCCGATGAAAACCAGGTATCCAGCACGTCGGGATCCTGGGCCAGAGCTTGCCCGTCGGGGATCCCATGGCGGGCGCGTGCCTCTGCCTCGGTACGGCCGACATAGGCGCGGCCTTGTTCGTCATACCAGGCCGGGATCCGGTGTCCCCACCAAAGCTGCCGGGAGATGCACCAATCCTTGATGTTGCGCATCCATTCGAAGTAGGTCTTCGCCCAAACGTCCGGGACGAAGCGGATGGCGCCCTCTTCGACCGCACGAATTGCGGGCTCGGTGAGCGGCGCTACGCGCACGAACCATTGGTCGGTGAGATAAGGTTCAAGGACCGCATTCGAGCGATCCCCGCGCGGCACCGTATGCTTGTAGTCCTCGACCCTTTCGAGCAGCCCTTGTTGCTCCAAATCGTGCACGATGCGCGTGCGCGCTTCGAAGCGATCAAGATCGCGATAGGCCGGAGGCGCTTCGGCATTGAGCAGCGCGCGTTCGCTGAAGATAGTAATCAACGGCAACTTGTGTCTGACCCCGACGTCATAGTCGTTAAAATCATGCGCCGGGGTGATCTTCAAGCACCCCGACCCGAACTCCTTGTCCACATAGGGATCGCCGATCACCGGAATGTTCCGGCCGGTGAGCGGCAATTGCACCTCTTGACCGATGTAGGACTGGAAGCGCGCATCCGCAGGATGGACCGCCACCGCGACATCGCCCAACATCGTCTCGGGCCGGGTGGTGGCCACGACCAGATATCCTTTACCATGGGCCAGCGGATAGCGGATGTGCCAGAGATGACCTTGCTCCTCGGTGGCTACCACCTCGAGATCCGAAAGAGCCGTTAACAAGACCGGGTCCCAGTTCACGAGCCGCTGCCCGCGGTAAATAAGCCCCTCTTCATAGAGGCGCACGAATACCTCCGTCACCGTCGCGGACAAACCGGGATCCAAGGTGAAGCGCTCCCGCGACCAGTCCATGGCGGCGCCCAAACGCCGAAGCTGACGGGTAATCGTGTCGCCCGACTGTGCTTTCCATCGCCACACCGCTTCCGTGAAGGCTTCTCGTCCCATTTCCTCCCGCGTCAACCCCTGCTCGGTCAATTGGCGCTCGACCACCATTTGGGTGGCAATCCCGGCGTGGTCGGTGCCGCATTGCCAGAGCGTGCTGCAACCCCGCATGCGATGATAGCGGATCAAGCAGTCCATAAGCGTGTCTTGGAATGCATGGCCCATGTGCAGGCTGCCGGTGACATTGGGCGGCGGAAGCATGATGCAGTACGCGGACCCGGAGCCGTACGGCGCGAAATAACCGCGGCTTTCCCAGGTGTCGTACCAATGCTGTTCGATGTCCTTGGGATCGTAGGTCTTGTCCATGGTGATCGCGGGGATTGCGGGCGGATTTCGTGCTATCGATCGGGTTTGTGCGGAGGCACTCGCCGGCGCGGCGGCGGGCGGGCCGCGCAAGGCTCGGATCTCGGTCAAAATGCGATGGGTGGCATGCGCGATCTGAACCGAAACAATGCGCTGCATGTGGCCGGTAATGCGCACCGCGAGCGCCTCGAGCTGCGGCGGGTCCAACGGCGGCATCGCTGGCAAAGCCGAAACGCGATCTTGAACCACGACATCCTTGAGCACCGGGATCTCGGCCTCGCCGTCCGCTTGCACGGGCCCCGAAGCTGCGCGATCGGATTGCTGGTAGTCATCCTCGACCGGCGACGCCGGCAGGGAAGCATCAGGGCGCGCCGGATCGCTCATGTGCAGCGTGAAGCCGGTGCGTTTCCAGCGCATAACCGGCCTGCCGATAGGTTCGATAACGCCCTCGCGCCTCCTCACGTTGCGCGGGATCGCAATCAACCACCTCGATGAGGCGCTCGAATGGCCCACTGGGCGCAGCAGCGCTCATGTTGACCAAGATCTCGGCGGGCGGGCACTCGCCTTGCCATCCAATCAAGATGGGGGTTTCGGGATCGGGATGTTCATCCCAGCGCTGATGCGGCAGAAAACTGATGTCTTTATGGGTCCAAAGCAAGTCATCGATCTGCTCCGCTTGCTCCGCGGACCCCGCAAGAATGCACACACGCCGGCCGTTCGCGAAGGCCTTGCCGACGAGCGTGCACAGGACTTGGCCGCGGGTACGAGCATCGCCCTCCTCCAGGAGGTAGAAATCAACCCGGGGCATGGTCCTCGGGCTTGCGTACCCGGTCAAGCAGGTATTGAACGAGCAGCGGCACCGGACGCCCCGTCGCCCCCTTCTTGTTTCCCGTACGCCACGCGGTTCCGGCAATGTCCAAATGCGCCCATTTCAAATCCTTGGCAAAGCGCGCGAGAAAGCACGCGGCGGTAATGCTACCGGCCTCGCGGCCGCCGACATTGGCGAAGTCCGCGAAGGGACTGTCGAGCTGTTTCTGATAGTCCTCCCAAAGGGGCAGTTGCCAAGCCCGATCGCCGCTCTGCCCGCCCGCGGCCAGCAAGGCCGCGGCCAAGGGCTCGTGGTTGCTCAAGAGCCCCGAGGCGTGCTGACCCAAGGCGACCACGCAGGCACCCGTCAGAGTCGCGATATCGATGACCACCGCGGGCTTGAAGCGCCGGGCATAGGTCAAAGTGTCACAAAGGACGAGCCGCCCTTCGGCGTCGGTGTTGAGGATTTCGATCGTCTGGCCCGAGAGGCTAGTTACAATATCCCCAGGCTTCACCGCGTTACCGCCGGGCATGTTTTCGGTCGCCGGAATGAGGCCGATGAGGTTGATCGGCAATTGCAGCTCGGCAACGGCCCGCAGTGTCCCGAGGACGCTGGCCGCGCCGCACATGTCGTATTTCATCTCATCCATGGCGGCGGCCGGCTTGATCGAAATGCCGCCCGAATCGAAGGTGATCCCCTTGCCTACCAAGGCCACCGGGGCTTGCGCGCGCGCTCCCCGATACTGCACGATGATCAGCGCCGGCGGCTCGCGGCTGCCGCGGGCCACGGCCAGGAAGGCTCCCATCCTTAACCTCTTGATCTGCGCCACCCCCAAGACCTCGACCTTTAACGCCGGGTAGCGTTTCTGCATCCGCCGCGCCTCATTTGCGAGATAGGCCGGGGTGCAATGGTTGCTCGGCAGATTGGCGAGATCTTTCGCCAAACGGACCCCCTCGGCGATGGCTCGGCCATCGCTTAAGGCCTCTTCGGCGGCCGAGAGGTCGCACGGGTTTGCGATCGCGACCCGCAGCGAGCGCAGGGCCGCCGCAGGGGCGTCAGGCTTGCTTTTCAGCCGCTCGAAGCGGTAGAGGGTGCTCTCGGCGGTTTCCACCGTTTGCCTCACCTTCCAGTCGAGGCCGCGATCCGGGATCGGGATCTCCGCGAGGTAGCTCGCGGCTTCGGTCACCCCCGCGTCGTTTAACGCCGTGACCGTCTTGGCGACGATCTCGCGATACGTGTTATCGGACAGCTCGTTCTCCGCCCCGCATCCTATGAGTAATATGCGCTCGGCCGCCGTACCCGGGATCTGATGCAGCATCAAGGTTTGGCCCCATCGCCCGTCGAGATCACCGCGCTTGATGATGCGGCTGATGTACTGGCGGCTGGCTTGGTCCAGTTGCGCCGCCGTCTCCGCAAGCTTGCGCTTATTGAACACCGCGGCTACCACGCAAGGAACCCGCTGCTTATCCGGCGCACCGTTGATGATGGCGAACTCCATAGCTCCCGATGCTGTTATAGTTAACGCTCGAACCGAAATCGGCAATTCAATGGTAACGCGCGCATTAGCAAGGTAAATCGCGTCTTGGCGAGCAAGTGTATTGTTATAGGTAGCGCAAAGCAAAGCGCACGAGCATCCGCATGCTGCTAAACCGCTACCTCATCCGGGAGATCCTATTGTGGTTCGGGGCCGTGCAACTCCTGCTATTACTCACCTACGCCAGCAGCCGCTTCGTACAGTACCTGGCGACGGCTGCCGCCGGAAAGATCGACAGCGGATTGATCTTCGAGCTGCTGGCCTTAAAGATAGCGACCTCCCTGGTGCTGATGCTGCCCTTATGCCACTACATAAGCGTCTATGTCGCCTTGAACCGGCTGTCGCGCGACAACGAGCTTATCGCCATCGCGAGCCTGGGCCTGGGCTCGCGATTTCTTTTCGCTACGACGGCCAGGCTTGCCTGCGCCGTGGCGCTCGCCGTCGCGATCCTCGCGCTCGCGCTCGCGCCGTGGGCAGAAGCGCGCTTGATTGAGGTGGAAAACCGGGCCAAATCGGAATCCGACCTGACCGGGATCACACCGGGGCAATTCAAGAATTTCAAGGAGGGTAACCGCATCCTTTACGTGGAGCGACTGTCTCCCGACAAGCGCAGCATGTCCAATGTGTTCCTGCAAGGGCGGCAAGACAGCCACCTCGGGGTGCTGTCCGCTGACCGAGCGGAAATCGAGCTCGACCAGAAAACCGGATCTCGCTATGTGAACTTTTACGCCGGCCGCCGCTATATGGGCTCCCCGGGACGGCTCGATTATTCTATTGTCGAGTACGAGAAATACGGCGTGCGTATCGACCGCAGTGAGGCGGCGGACCGGAGCGCGCGCGTGAGCGCGGCGAGCACCGCAAGCTTGTGGTCGGCCGACACGCCGGAGACGGCCGCTGAGTTACAGTGGCGGATCGCCATGCCGATCAGCACCGTGCTGTTGACGCTCCTCGCGGTGGTGCTGGTACGAGCGGCCTCCGATCAGAACCGGATCCTCGGGATCTTGAGCGCGGTCTTGATTTATTTCACTTACAGCAATCTCCTGGGGATTGCGAAGACCTTGGCCAAGCAGGGCGCCGTGCCTGTGTATCTGGGTTTATGGTGGGTGCATGCGCTCTTAGGCCTTGTGATCCTCGCCCTGCTTGGTTATCCGCTCCTGCGCAAGCGATGGGCACGGCGGCAACGAGCGCCAAGCTTACCGCGGCTGAGCTGAGGACCGGGTGAGCTTCGTGTATCGGCTGCCGGCGCGAGGCGTTGGCTTAGCTCACGCCGGCAAGGGTCCCGATGGATTGCCCCATCGTCACGGGCGTACCGGGTTGCAGTGTTTTCGACCAGCGGATCGCGCCCCGCCCAAATAGCAAAATCACCGTAGACCCCATGTTAAAGCGCCCCATCTCCTCGCCCTTATTCAGGATCACCGGGCAGGATTCGGGTTGTTCGTAGACGCAGACGCCACGCGCGGCCGTATGCATCACGCCGCCCTGGCGCCACACAAGGTCCATCGCGCCCACGAACATGGCGCCTATCATGATGAGCGCCAACGGGCCCGCATGGGTTTCGAACAGGCAAACGATGCGCTCGTTGCGGCTAAAGAGATCGTTTATCCCCCGGACCGTGCTGGGTTTCACCGGAAACAAGCGCCCCGGCACATGCACCGATCGGACTAGGCGCGCGGTGACCGGCATGTGCACTCGATGGTAGTCTTTCGGAGCTAAATACAAGGTGATGAAATGACCCCCCAAGAACGCTTCCGCCTCGCGGCTTGCCAGCAGTCCGGACACACTGTAGCGCTGTCCTTTGGCTTGCAGCAACGACCCGTCGCGGAGATCGCCGAGTTGGGATACGCTACCGTCGACGGGGCACGCCAATGAGCCAGGGTCGGGCGCGATCGGGCGCGCATCGGCTCGGAGCGCGCGGGTAAAGAAGCTATTGAATTCCGGGTAGAGGCGCGCATCGGATTCGGCCACGCTGTCCATATCGACCCCGTAACGGCGGATAAACCACCGGATTTGCCAATCTTTCCACGCTCGAAAACGCAGGCGCGTCGCAACCAGCATCAACCACGACAAGGCGTGGTGAGGCAGCAGGTACAGCGGCAAGCAATTAAGCCAGTTACGAGACCACGGCGCTATGGCGATCGCCGTGACCGTCGCGCGTTCAACTTGCATGAGCGTGGTCCGTCTGTAAAGTGAGATTTTGCTGGCATTATAACCGTGCATCGCGGGAGCGAGACAATGCGCGCTTACCGTGACCGGGTTGGTTGTTCAGGCGCGGCCATCGAGATGCGAAGCGCGGGCGTTTATCCGGTAAACATTGCGCCGCCCATGGTGCAGTGCAATAATAGCTAAATCTTTGGGTGTAGCGAGGAATCCGGAGAGTGTTTTTAAACGAGCCAAGGTTGAGTGAACCATGACTGATAGTAACCCCATCGGGAATGACGATTGGATGGCAGCGCAAAAAAACTTTTGGGACGCCTGGTCACATATTCTAAGCCAATCCATGGAGCCATCGCCTAGCTCCCAAGCGTTCGCGGTTCCGTGGACGGCGGCTTTGGACCTGTGGGCAAAAACCGCGGCGCCTGCCGCCCCGGCGGCTCACGAGGATTTTTTTCAAAGTATCGTGCGGCAAGGAAAGACCTTTCTGCGCCTAGGAGAGGAGTTCAGCAAGCTGACGCGAAACCTGGCCGAGGGCGCGCAAGCCGGATCGAACTGGAAGGATCTGTTCGCGGCGAAGTTCAATGAACTGAAAGCGGGTTTCACTCACGGCAGCGCTTCCGAAGTGACCAGCACGCTGCGCGGCCTGTTACCATTTTTTGAGCTGCCGATGGACACCTGGTCGCGCATGTTCTCGAGCGGCTCGTTGCTGCCCGGTGATTTCTTGCGGCCAGTGAAACCCGAGGGTTTGCGCGATGTCGCGGGCCAGGTCCACGAACGCATGGATCAGTTCTTGTCGGTCCCCGCGGTCGGCTATATGCGCGAATGGCAAGAGCAGATGCAGGGAGGCATGCGTCTCACCCTAGATTACCAAAAGGCGCTGCAGGAATACTTGCATGCGCACGGGCGGCTCGGGGTCGATGCACTCGAACGGCTGGCCGCCAAGATCATCGAACGCGCGGAGCAAGGCCGGGAAATCAATACCCTGCGAGAGGTCTATGATCTGTGGGTCGATTGCGGCGAAGAGGCGTACAGCGCTTTTGTGCTCACGGAAGAATACGCGGACATTTATGCACGGCTGGTCAACGCGCTAATGGCGTTGAAGCATCACAACCGAACCGCCGTAGATGAAGTCGCGGGATCATTGAATTTGCCGACCCATCAGGGAATCACGACGCTGCAGCGGCGGCAGCAGGAGCTCCGGCGCGAGATCGCGGGATTCCGATCGCTACTCGATCCGGGCGTGATGGAGGCCATGCAAGCGCGGTTAAGAGCGCGGGCAGAGCAGCTTAACGGCCGCACGCAAAAGGAGTTGCGCAGCCAAGGCGAAAGCATTGAGGGCACGAGAGAGAAGGTCACGGTGCTGGAACGCGACGTCGCTCAGTTGCGGAAGGAACTGGCGGCGCTCCGCAACGGTACGGGGCGCGAAGGCCGCGGCGAGCGAATCCCGGCGAAGAAGACGGC
>JBOIDF010000013.1:39954-60930 GCA_050740455.1 Gammaproteobacteria bacterium
CGGAAGGTGAACATCGATCTGCTGGCGGAGACCCTGGGTAATATCCCGGGCGAGATGCTGAACTGGACCTTTCTATCGCTCAAACCGTTTCGGCTTTCGGGGCAAAAATACCTCGATATGGTCAATACCCTGGACGATCCGGTCCAGTGCAAGAATTTCATCCGCATGGAGAAGTGGATCTTCGACAGCCCCGACCAAGCGGGGGAAGCATTCCGGGAGTTTATCAAGCATTTTTATCAGAATAACGAGCTGATTAAGGGCGAGGTGATGATCGGTGAGAAGAACGTCGATCTCGAAAACATCACCATGCCGGTGCTCAACATCTTCGCCACCGACGACCACCTGGTCCCACCCGCCGCTTCGAAAGCGTTAAGGAAATACGTGGGAAGCGCGGATTATTCGGAGATCGAATTTCCCGGCGGACACATCGGGATCTATGTGAGCGGCAAAGCTCAGCAGATGATCCCCCCCTCGGTCACTTCCTGGCTCGCCGCCAGGTAATACCACGGCAACGCTATTCACGAAAAACCCGATCCACCTTGCGGGCTGGATCGGGTCTGTAGAGAAAGCTGATCGGGAAGGGCTAGGCGGTTTATTTCTTTACCGCGAGCGCAGCTTTCTTTACCGGCGCGGTCCCGTTCTCCAGAGTCTTCTCGAACCAAGCCGCCATCTCATCCTTGGAATCTGTCATGATCTCGGTGCTTTTACGCGCGGCGTCAAGCATCTTTTCGTTGTATTCGGTCATGAGCTTGGTTTGGCCCGCCAGGAGATCCTTATAACCCTTCGATTCGGTCAGCAAGGTGACCTGCTTGATACCGGTATCTACGCAGGCGTTTACCCAGCCGAGTTGCTGTTCGCCCATCTTCTCGAACGTCTTGGTGCTAATCTCACCCAGTTCTTTTAGAGAAGTGTATGACATGCTGCCAAACTGAGCCCAGGGCTCCATAATTTCAAATTGCATAGCGTTACCTCACGAAATTTACCGACGTTGTGCATTGCACATCGCAATGCTGCGTTGCACCATACTATGGCTAAACCTCGCTGTCAAGTCGGTAACAAGACGCAAAAATTCAAGCTACGAAAACCCTTGCTCCACGACCGTGAGCATGACATCGCGTAACGCAATGAGCGGATTTTTTTATCGCGAGTCTATTTGCCCTTCGCGGGTTTGCCGGCAAACGGCGCGACGGTTTTTTCCATGCCGCGTTCCGCCCAGGCGCTTAGTTCATTCTTGCACTCGCTGAGTAGATCGTTGGTGCCGCGGACGATCTCGACGAACTTGGCGCCGTATTCGGACGCCAGAGCGGCTTGATGCGCCAGTAAGTCCTTCGGGTCCTTAACGACGCTAATTAAATTCACTTCCTTGGCGCTTGCCTCGAGACAGGTGCTGAGGATTGCTTCCTGCTGCGCCGTCATTTTCTCCACGAGCTTGGCATTGATTGCACCAAGCTCTTTCATGGACTCGAGGGCGCTCTTGCTCAAGGCGGCCCATTGGTCGATCATTTCTCGCTGCATACGCTTATCTCCTGGTATCAATCGTCATTGACGGTGTATAAGTAAAAAGCCGGGGGATTAAAAGCAGCTTACTTTGAGGCGGCATGCCGGTCAATACGAGAAAACAAACAAGCTCGTGACGTAGGCGAGACCGGCGCGGGATGGTAAACTGCAAAAAAATACGCGTTTGCGGTGACAAAATTATCTTTCTATCTACTGAAGAGTTAGAGGTTGCATTCATGACGATGGCACACGACGGAGCAAAGAGGACAAAAAACAAACGGCTTTTGCAATGGGTGGAAGAGATTGCCGGCCTTTGCAATCCCGATCGCATCTATTGGTGTGATGGTTCCCAGGCGGAATACGATCGCTTATGCGAAGAGATGGTGCAAAAAGGAACCTTTATCCGCTTAAACCCGAAGATAAGACCGAATAGCTTTCTGGCGCGTTCTCACCCGACCGATGTCGCGCGCGTCGAGGACCGAACCTACATCTGTAGCGAAAAGCAGGAAAACGCCGGCCCCACGAATAACTGGATGGAGCCGCAAAAGATGCGGGGCATACTCCTTGAGTTGTTCCAGGGTTGTATGCGCGGCCGCACAATGTATGTGGTTCCCTTCAGCATGGGACCCCTCGGATCGCACATCTCCCATATCGGCGTTGAGATCAGCGATTCCGCCTATGTCGCAGCGAATCAGCGCATCATGACCCGCATGGGTCAGGCCGCTCTCGATGTGTTGGGGCCGGACGGCGAGTTCGTACCGTGCGTGCATTCGGTCGGCGCACCCTTGCAGCCGCATCAGGAAGACGCAGTGTGGCCGTGTAATGGCACCAAATACATCACCCACTTTCCCGAGACGCGTGAAATCTGGTCATTCGGGAGCGGCTACGGCGGAAATGCCTTACTCGGTAAGAAGTGTTTCGCGCTGCGCATCGCATCGGTGATGGCGCGCGACCAAGGCTGGCTGGCCGAGCACATGCTAATTCTCGGCGTCGAATCCCCGGCCGGCGAGAAGACCTACGTGTCGGCAGCCTTTCCGAGCGCTTGTGGCAAGACAAACTTTGCGATGCTGATCCCGCCCAAGGCCTTGGATGGATGGAAAGTGACGACCATCGGGGATGATATCGCGTGGATCAAACCCGGGGCGGACGGCCGCTTCTATGCCATTAATCCCGAAGCGGGGTATTTCGGCGTGGCGCCCGGCACCAACATGGATTCGAATCCCAATGCCATGTTAACCCTGAAAGAGAACTGCATTTACAGTAATGTCGCGTTAACCGACGACGGCGACGTGTGGTGGGAAGGGATGACGAAGGAGCCGCCCGCGCATCTCATCGATTGGAAGGGAAACGACTGGACACCCGGTAGCGGCACGCCGGCGGCGCATCCGAACGCGCGCTTCACGGCACCGGCCCATCAGTGCCCGTCGATCGATCCGAATTGGGAGGACCCGAACGGCGTACCCATCAGCGCCTTCATCTTCGGCGGGCGTATTAGTAAGAATTTCCCACTGGTTCTGCAAGCCTACGACTGGGAACATGGGGTCTATCTCGCGGCGACCATGGGGTCGGAAGCGACCGCCGCCGCGGTGGGCCAGGCCGGGATGCGGCGCGATCCGATGGCGATGCTCCCGTTCTGCGGTTACAACATGGCGGATTACTGGAAGCATTGGCTGCGTATTGGCCGTCAGCGCGTCGCCACCCCGCCCTTGGTGTTCCGTGTCAACTGGTTCCGTAAGGACGACAAGGGCAAGTTCATCTGGCCGGGCTACGGTGAAAACATGCGGGCGCTGAAATGGGTGGTGGACCGCTGCCGCGGGCGGGCGCGGGGCGTCGAGAGCCCGCTTGGCTGGGTACCGCCGTTCGAGGAATTAATCTTGGACGGTATCGAGTTTTCGAAGGATCGCTTCTACGAGATCATGAACATCGACCGGGAACGGGCGCGGCAAGAAGCGAGCGATCAAGAGGAGCTGTTCACGCGTTTCGGAGATCATCTCCCGCGCGAGATGGAAATCGAGAGAGAGTTATTGCTATCGCGTCTCTATCACTCACCTACCGTTTGGGACTTGCGCTTCGCTAGCGCTACGTAGCAGGACGGACATCAGCGTTTGTGAAAAAACCTACTGCACTCGGGATCTCGCATTCCGGCGGTGCTCGGAATCCTCATGTATTCCAACATACACTCCGGTTCCTGCGCTCCGGTGGAACGCGACCTCCCTTCGCTCGCGACGGTTTTTTCACAAACTCTCAGCGGACGGTTAAAGGCGGCCTAAGGCCGCCTTTGTCTTCGGCCGACCGCCGGCCGTTGACCGCGATGTCGGTTCCGGTAATGTAGCCGCTCGTGTCCGCCGCGAGAAAGTCAACCGCGGCGGCGATCTCTTCAGGCTCACCCCATCGCCCCTCGGCAAGCTTCGCCTTAATCGCTTTGCGGATTCCATCCGGGATTTCCGTCACCATGCCCGCGCCGTGTCCCTGTGATACGGTATTAACGGTGATCCCCCGATCCGCGAGCTCCCGAGCCAAGGATTTGGTAAAACCCAGCATCCCGGCCTTGGCGGCCGCAACATCGGTTTGCCCGAATTGCCCAGGCCCGTTAAGCGAGGAGATATTGATTATCCGGCCGAAGCGCCGTTCGGCCATCGCCGCGATCACGGTACGCGTAACATTGAATACGCTGTCGAGGTTGGTAGCTAGAACTGTCTGCCAGTTCTCTTGTTTTCTGAGTGTGTCGTCACGGGTGATGGCGACGCAGTTGACCAGGATATCGAGGTGACCGTAGTGACCTTCGATCCAGCTCGCCATACTGGCGCAGTCATCGCATCGGGCGACATCACACGCGACGATACCAAGCTCATAGCCGGCCCGGCGTCTCGCCGCTTGCCATTGGCGCGCGCCAGCCGATTCGTGGCGAGGATACGTGGCGATGACTAAAACGCCGGCGTCCGCAAGCCGCAGACAAATCGCCGTTCCGATGTCGCCCGTTCCGCCGGTGACTAAAGCCACTCGCCCGCCGTGCTGCGACCGGTGGTAGGGGCGGAAATACGTCCAGGTGCGGCGCAGCTCCGCGGCCGCGGAAACGCTTCGATTCCATTCGTCCCGCTGATGTGTTGCTAAAGCATCGAGCGATTGCCCGAACACCGTGGCGGCCTGGACGCTCGAGGTGAACGCCATGGTCCAGGCACGGCTCCATACCTCGAAAACTTTAAGTGACATCGTGTCGAGAAACATAGTGGTAACGCCTCCCGATTGTCGTTTGTTTTCTGCGTCGATGGTTGAGGTTGAGGTTGAGGTCGATTATTCTTGCTTCTTACCCGCTTCGCCTTCGCTCTGAGTGGGATTTGTCATACCGGCGGCCCGGAACAAGCTGTCCTGCATTTTTTTAAAGGTTTCCAGGTTTCGCTGGGTGATCTCGGTCAAGGCCGTGAGGGGATTGTTTTTAACAGCGTCGCTGATCTGCGTGTGGAATAGCTTCTGCTGTTCGGTAAGCATGCCTAAGCTGCGTTCGATAAAATTGCCCGCCAAGCCTTGGACCGCGTCTCCGTAGAAACGGATAATTCGGAGCAGAGCATGGGTGGTGAACAACGGCTCCCCATGGTCCTCTTCTTCGGTGATGATTTGGAGCAAGATGCTCCGGGTGATGTCTTCGCCGGTTTTTTGGTCGGTGACATAGAATTCAATCCCTGCCAACACCAGCGTCCGCACATCCGCGAGGGTGATGTACTTGCTCTCGACGGTATCGTACAGGCGGCGATTCGGGTACTTTTTGATGACACGCTTGTCACCCGTAGCCGCGTCATCCGCAGCGCCGATGGAATTTTCGCGCTTGGCCATCACATCATGTGCTGCCCGCCGTTGATGGTGAGATCGGCGCCGGTAATAAAGTTGGCGCGGTCGGACACCAGAAAATCAACCAAATAAGCCACTTCTTCGGAGTTTCCTAAGCGCCCCACGGGGATCTGGGCGATAATTTGATTGCGAATATTTTCCGGGACGGCCATGACCATCTCGGTGGCGATATACCCCGGCGAGACCGTGTTCACCGTGATCGCCTTGCGCGCGACTTCTTGCGCCAAGGACATGGTGAAACCATGCATGCCGGCCTTGGAAGCGGTGTAGTTGGATTGCCCGATCTGACCTTTCTGGCCGTTGATGGACGAGATATTGATGATCCGTCCATAGCCACGGTCGATCATTCCCGAAATGACGTGCCGCGTGACATTGAAGACACTGTCGAGATTGGTCCTGAGTACCGTGTCCCATTGCTCTTTGCTCATCTTGCGTAGCGTCACATCCAGCGTGATGCCCGCATTGTTGACGAGGATGTCGATAGGGCCCGGGTCTTTTTCGATCTCGGCTATCATCCGGCCGCAGGCGTCGAAGTCCGTCGCATCGACACGGTAGAGCTTGAAGTCGTAGCCTTCGGCGCGCATCTCCGCCAACCACTTTTGCGCCTTTTGTTCGTTGCGGTAATTGGTGGCAACCTTGGCGCCGGACGCCGCAAGTTGTTTGCAAATGGCCGCGCCGATCCCGCTCGTTCCCCCGGTGATCAGCGCTACGCGCCCGCTGAGATCCGTCTTCATTATTCTTTCCCTTTCAACGCTCCACCGCTAGAGCAACGCCTTGGCCACCGCCGATGCATAAGGTCGCAAGGCCCTTGCGCACATCGCGGCGGATCATCTCGTACACCAGCGACACCAAGACACGCGCCCCGGAGGCGCCGATGGGGTGGCCGAGCGCAATCGCGCCGCCGTTGACATTCACCTTGGCCACATCCCACCCGATATCCCGGTTCACCGAAATCGCCTGGGCCGCAAAGGCCTCGTTCGCCTCGATAAGGTCGAGATCCTGAACCTTCCATCCGGCTTTCCGCAAGCACCGTTGCGTCGCTGGCGTCGGACCTGTTCCCATGATGGCGGGATCGACGCCGGCCGTGGCATAAGCAACAATTCGCGCCAGCGGTGACAGGCCCAGGGCCTTGGCCTTGCTTTCGGTCGTGACGATCACGCCCGCCGCGCCGTCATTGATTCCGGAAGCATTACCTGCCGTGACCGAGCCCTCCCGGTCGAAGGCGGGTTTCAGTTTGCCCAGGGCTTCGGCGGTCGTGCCGTGACGGGGGAACTCATCGGTCTCGAAGATGATCGGGTTGCCTTTCTTTTGCGGAATTTCGATGGGGATGATTTCCTTCTTGAAATGCCCCGCCTTCTGCGCGGCCTCGGCTTTTTGCTGCGAGAGCGCCGCGAACGCGTCCTGCTCCTGGCGCGAGATAGCGTACTTCTTGACGATGTTTTCGGCGGTCATGCCCATGTGATAATTATTAAAAACATCCCATAAGCCGTCGTTGATCATCGTATCTACTAACTTCCATTCGCCCATCTTCTGGCCCAAGCGTGAGGCGGGGAGCACGTGCGGCGTTAGACTCATATTTTCTTGACCGCCGGCCACCATCAGCTCGGCATCACCGGTGCGAATCGATTGCGCGGCCAAAGCCACCGCTTTGAGCCCGCTGCCGCATACCTTGTTGATGGTCATACACGGCACCGAGTGCGGCAGACCGGCGCCCAGCGCCGCCTGCCGCGCCGGGTTCATGCCGACGCCCGCGGTCAGGACCTGGCCCAAGATCACTTCCTCGATGTCCTCGGGTTTAATCCCGGTCTTGGACAAGAGCGCAGAGATCACCTTCGCGCCCAGCGTCGCCGCCGGAATAGTCGCGAGCGTTCCTCCAAAGGTTCCTATGGCCGTCCGGCCGGCGGCCACGATAACTACGTTTTCAGCCATTTAGTTCTCCGCACTGACACCGCGTTCGCGCTACTGACCCAACGGTATTACTCGGGCGCTTCAGGTCAGCCGCGACGCTCGAACGAGGCGCATAGGTACAGCAAATTTCGACCTTGCTTAGACCCTGCTGTCTATCCGGTAAGCACGAGGATCGCTGCAATGCAATAAGCAGCGTAACAAAGTACGCTCGGAGAATCTAGTGGGACTCTCTTCAGACTCATTTTTGGATTGAAAAATACCTACCTTACTCTGACGGCTGGGCCCTGTAGTCAAGGTTCCCCGTCGCGTGCTACGGTTGACGCGAAGACGTAACCCGCTGCGCGCACGGACTTGATGAGCACGGGCCGTTCCGGATCCGGCTCGATCTTCCGGCGCAGCCGCCCGACCTGCGCGTCGATGCTGCGGTCGAACGGACCCGCCTCACGGTGGCGGGTAAGCGCCAGCAACTGGTCGCGGGAGAGCACGCGATTGGGATGCTGCACGAAAACCGCGAGCAGATCGAACTCGCCCGTCGTGAGCGCCACTTCTTTTCCATTCGGTGCGACCAGCCGGCGGCTCGCGAGTTCGAGTTGCCATCCCACAAACCGCACCGTGGTACCTATCGTGCCCGCCTCCTGCCGCGCGGGGCCACGGGTGCGCCGGAGCACGCTGCGCACCCGCGCCAGCAGCTCCCGGAGATCGAAGGGCTTTGCTAGATAATCATCCGCGCCGATCTCGAGACCGATGATCCGATCGAGGGTCTGCCCTTTACCGGTCACGATGATCACGCCCAAATCGGAATGCTCGCGCAGGTAGCGCGCGAGGGAGAGCCCGTCCTCGCCCGGCAGGCCGAGATCGAGAATGACGAGGTCCACGGCCTGCCCGGCCAGCACGCGGCGCAACCCCTGTCCGTCCCCCAGGGTGCTGACACGGTAACCCTCTTGCGCCAGGTAGGTTCGTATCAATTCCCGGACGTCCGGTTCATCGTCGACGACCAGAATGTGCGGCGCAACGCTCATCATCGTTCACACGGTTTGCATTCGCTTCCGTTTCAATTGATCCGGCTCTGTAGGAGGAGTTGCACACTGTTACCCGCCGTTACGCAATGGCGACACCGGGACATCAAGCGATTACACCCCTCGGTTAGCCTGTTCTTTCAAGAGGGGACGGCTAGAACCAGCGCGTTCCCCGGTGAGTCGGGGGAAAGCCCGGCGTTGGAACGATCCCGCGCGTGCAACGCGGAGGCATTGTGCCGCAACGCCCGGTCCCTGTGAATACAAACGAGCGAGGTATACCACGATGGGAACTGTGATCCGGCTTCTCGAACAGGGCGCCCGCGGGCGGCATGCGGATGGGGGCGTGCCCGCCGGGCCTGGCGTGTCGTTGCCGTGGATGATGGCGCTGACCCCGTGGTGGCCGGCCGTGCTGGCCTTTGAATTCTGGTCGCGGCTGCTCACGGCTCACGCGGCTGCCTTACACGGCTCGCGGGCCGGGGAAGCCTCATCCGGGCACGCGGAAATAGCCAGGGAGCGCCATGCTTCGGCGGCGGGAAAGGTGGTGCCGATGGCCGAATTCAAGGCCCGGCGCGTCTCGTCGTGACCGTTTCGACGGTTCATCCGCATCACCCGCGGGCGCGTGGCTGCTCCGTGTGCGTGGTCGATGATGAACCCGGGGTGCGCGAGCTGCTCTCTACGCTGTGCGAGTCGGCTGGGCTGGCCGCCGAGGCCTATCACTCCGCCGAGTCGTTCTTGAGCGCCTACCGCTGCGAGCCTATCCGGGCCCGTTGCCTGGTGCTGGACTTTTGTTTACCGGGAATGAGCGGTCTCGAGCTTCTGAAGGAGCTCAACGCGCAAGGGGTTCGGATCCCGGTGCTGCTGATGAGCGGCCGCGCCGACCGCGCGACGGTGGTCCAGGGGCTCAAGCTCGGCATCGTCGATTTTTTCCCCAAACCGTTCGAGATCGAGGCCTTGTTGGGTCGCATACTCGAGTTGGTCGGGCCAAATGTACCGGCCAAGGACAGAGCCGGCACCCCGCAGCGTGACCACCGCGCCGGCTTCCAGCCAATTTTTAGCGACTTGTAACGGGCGATCACGCAGTAGAATTACCGAGCACCCGTAGGGCCGAGGTCCTTCCGGCATCAGCCCGGTGGGGCATCCAAGATCCCGCGCACCGCCCGCGCCAGGTCTTCGCGCCGGTAGGGTTTCATCAGGAGCCGCGCGCCCTTGTCGAGCTTGTCTGCGCGCAGGATGGCAGTCCTGGGATAGCCCGAGGTGTAAAGCACCTGGAGAGCCGGCTGGCGCCTGTTGGCTTCCAGCGCGAGCGCGTGCCCATCCAGGGTTCCCGGCAGCACCAGATCGACGAACAGCAGATCGATGGCCTCACCGTCCTCGAAGAGGGCGAGGGCCGCCTGGGCCTCGGCGGCCTCCAGCACGTGATAGCCAAGCTCGGACAGGTAGGTGACGGCGAGCGCCCGCACGTCCGCATCATCCTCGACCACCAGGATGGCCTCTCGGCCCCGCAAGTCTTCCAGGGCCAGGGGGTCCTGGGCGACAACAGCGGCCGGCGCGTCCTGGGCCCGCGGCAGGTAGAGCTGGACGGTGGTGCCCTTTCCGCGCTCGCTCTGGACCTTCACCTGCCCGCCCGATTGCCTGGCAAAGCCGTAGACCATGGAGAGCCCGAGCCCGCTCCCCCTTCCCGCCGTCTTGGTCGTGAAGAACGGCTCGAAGGCGTGTCTCTTGGTCTCCTCCGACATCCCCTCGCCGGTGTCGCTCACGCAGAGCAGCGCGTAGTCACCCGGTGTGAGGCCGGCCTCTGGCGCCATGGCGTCCTGTTCCAGGGTGCCGTTGGCGGTCTCGAGGACGAGCCGGCCGCCTTCGGGCATGGCGTCGCGCGCGTTCAAGGCGAGATTGAGGAGCGCCGCCTCGACCTGCCCGGGATCGGCGAGCGCCGCCCATAGATCCACGCCCGGCGCTAGCGCGATCTCGATGGGCTCCCCCAGGGTCTGGCGCAGGACCGGCATCATCCCGGCGACGATTTCATTCAAATCGACCGCTTGCGGTTGCAAGACCTGCCGGCGGGCAAAGGCCAGGAGCCGGTGCACCCGCTCCGCCCCGCGCTCGGCCGCCCGCGCCGCTGCACCCCGCAGCTTTTGCCCGGCCGCGTCGTCCTGGAGCCGGCCCTCGAGCAGTTGTAGGTTACCCCCGATGACGGTGAGGAGGTTATTGAAATCGTGCGCAATACCGCCGGTCAGTTGGCCTACCGCCTCCATCTTCTGGGCCTGCGCCAGGGCCTCCTGCGCGTGCACCAGGTCGTCGATGTCGGAAGACACGCCAAACCACTTGATCACTCGGCCACTCGGGTCGCTGATGGGGCGGACACGGGTCAGGTGCCAGCGGTAGCCGCCGGCGGCGCTCTGCAGGCGGTATTTGATCTCGTAGGGCTGCTCCGCCGCGAGCGCTTGCCGCCAGCGGGATTGATCCCGCGCCCAGTCCTCGGGGTGCAGGGACTGCGTCCAGCCGAAGCCGTCCGCCGCACCGGGCGGAAGTCCCGTGAGCTCGTAGAACCTCGGATTGGTGTAATCACTGAAGCCGTCGGGGCGGTGGGTGAAGATAATGTCCGGAACCGTCTCGGCCAAGGTGCGGAACCGCTCCTCGCTCTCGCGTAGCGCCTCCTCGCCGCGCTTGAGCTCGGTGATCTCGGTGTAGATCACCACCACGCCCTCGATGCGGTCCTCGTGGGTCCGATAAGGCAGCACCCGCTGGATGTACCACTCGCCCCCCACCGTGCGCACCTCGCGCTCGATCGGGGTGAGGGTATCGAGAACCTGCTGAGCGTCGGATAACAGGTGACCATCGGAAAACTTATTGGCGATATCGGCCACCGGCCGGTTGAGGTCCGAGGGGATCAGGTTGTACAAGCGGGTGGAGGCGGGCGTGTAGCGCTTGATGCTGAACTCGCGGTCGAAAAACAGGGTCGCGATGTGGGTGCTGGCGAGCAGGTTATCGAGGTCGTTGTTGGTGCGTTCCAGATCGGCGACCTTTTCCTCGAGTTGGGCGTTGACCGTGGTGAGCTCTTCATTGAGGGACTGCAGCTCCTCCTTCGAGGTCTCCAATTCCTCATTGGTGGATTGCAGCTCCTCGTTCATCGACATGGCCTCTTCGTTCGAGACCTTCAGTTCTTCGTTGGCGCTCTCCAGGTCCGCGACCACGCTTTCCAGCTCTTTCTTGACGCCGGTGAGCTCGTCTTCCAAGTGGCCCACCGCCGCCGACTCCTCGATGGCGCGGGGCACCCGCTCGGCCTCGGCCGCCGGTGGTGCCGAAAAGGTCACGAGCCACAGCCCTACGCCCTGCCTCTGGTCCTCCACGGGCGTCACCGTCACCTGTACCGGGAGGGAGGTGCCGCCCCGCTTCACCCGGGTCACCACCATTGCCGGCTGCTCCTCCCGCATCGCCTTATGCAGGGCGGCACGCAGCTTGAGGCGCAGACCCTCGCGGGCCATGGCCAGGAGGTCGTCGGTCGGTTCTCCGGCCGGGTGTACCAAATAGTCGTCGGTCTGGCCATGGAAATAGAGGGTCTGGCAGTCACGGTTGACCAGCACGGCGGCCGGGGCATAGCGCGCCAGCAGGAGCGCCCGGATCACCTCCCCATGGTCGCCGGGCCTGGGCGGGCGTGGCCGCGGCCCGCCCGGGCGCTCGCCTGGCAGGGCCTCCGGGAGCAACGGAAAGTCCGCCGGCACATGCCGGACCGGCCCGCTGCGCCGGTAGATCCGCCACTTCTTCGAGAGGGTCTCGAACAGGCTCGGTTGCTGGCCGACGGTCTCGGACTTGCCCAGGAATAGATAGCCGTTGCGGTTGAGGGCGAAATGAAACAGCGCGATGAGCCTCCGCTGCAACTCGGGCTCGAGATAGATGAGCAGATTGCGGCAGATGATGAGGTCCAGGCGCGAGAAGGGGGCATCGGTGATCAGGTTCTGCGGTGCAAACACCACCGCTTCGCGCAGCTCTTTTTTGACCCGGTAGCCATGTTCGGACTTGGTGAAGAACCGGGTAAGACGCTCCGGAGCGAGGGACGAGGCCATGCCCTCCGGGTAGGTCCCCACACGGGCGATCTCGAGCGCGTGGCTATCGATGTCGGTCGCGAAGATCTGGAGCTTGCCATTGCGCTCGCTGCTCGCCACCCGCTCGAGGAGGCACATGCCGATGGAGTACGCCTCCTCGCCGGTGGCGCAACCGGTGACCCACGCGCGCAGGGGCGCCTCGGGGTGCTTGGCCGCCACGAGCCTTGGGATCACCTCCGCTTCGAGGACCGCCCAGGCCTCGGGCTCGCGGAAGAACTCGGTCACACCGATCAAAAGGTCCTTGGCCAGGGCCTTGAGCTCGGCCGGGGTGTCCCGCAGATACTGGCCGTAGTCGCCGATCGCGGCGATATGATTGAGGCCCATGCGCCGCTGGATACGGCGCAGCAGCATGGCCTTCTTGTAACAGCGAAAGTCATGCCCTTCCCGAGTGCACAACAGGGCCAATATGGGGTGCAGAGGGTCGTGGCGCGTGTCGGCGGGGATCGGGATCGGAGCGCCACGCAGATGGGCATGCTCGACATACTCGAGCAGCGCCGCGGGCATCTGTTCCACGGGCAGCACGTAATCCACGAGCCCGGTGGCCATGGCGCTGCGGGGCATCCCGTCGTGCTCCGCGGTGTCCGGGCTCTGGACCATCACCAGGCCGCCCTCCGCCTTGATCGCCTTGAGCCCGAGCGTGCCGTCGCTGCCGGTGCCCGAGAAGATGATGCAGATGGCCCGCTCCTGTTGGTACTCGGCCAGGCTCCGCAAGAAGCCGTCGATGGGCCGCGGGATGCCGGGACGTGCCACCGCCGCCCCGAGATGCAGGACGCCCCCCTTGATCGTCAGTAGCGCGTTCGGCGGAATGATGTGGACGTGCTCGGCCTGGACCGGCGCTCCATCGCGCGCCTGCTCGACCGGCATGGGGGTATGCCGGCGCAGCAGCTCCGGCAGGTGGCTCACATGGGTGGGATCGAGATGCGGGATCACCACGAAACCGAGGCCGCTCCCGGCCGGCAGGGCGCTGAAGAACCTCTTCAAGGCCTCGAGCCCCCCGGCCGAGGCACCGATCGCGACCACCGGAAAGTCCCTTGGGAAGCCTTCCTCAGCCTCATCCGTGTCGGTAGGCGCGTCCGCCACGGCGCGCGCCGCCGGGGTATCCCCGGGAGACTCCAAGCCCTTGGTTGACTGCTTCTTTCGAGCTGTCATTTTTATTAACAGAACTCATCTGCCTCTAGGCGCATCCCTGTAGGCGTCACAGCGCGAGGCCGAGATCAGCGCGCTCCGGGTTGGCCCGAGGGAGCATGGCGAGGCGGGTTGCCGGCATCGTCGGCCGCCACGGCGATGCCGGCCCGCCACAGGCTCAGGCGGCTCGGCGCCTCTTGACCTTGAGTGTTACGAGCGCCGAGTCGGCCGGTGGCGGGGCGGCCCCTTCAGCCACGGGGGCTGGCATCCAGCCGCCGTTACCCAGATCAACCAAGGCCATCACCTCGGCCGAGGTGTCCCGGAGGGAGGCGAGTCTACAGGTTTTGTGCAGTGTGTCAATGCACGGAGGGTGGGCCGCCGGGTTCAACCCGCGGCCCGGGGTTATAGATTTATCGTGCGGTTATCCACGGCGAGCGCGGCTTCGCGCATGGCTTCCGCGAGGGTCGGATGAGCGTGGATCGCGCGCGCCAGATCTTCGGTGCTGGCGCCGAATTCCATCGCGATCACCGCCTCGCCGATCAATTCCGAGGCGTTCGGGCCGAAGATATGCACCCCAAGCAAGGCGTCGCTTTCGGCATCGCCCAGGATTTTGACGAATCCCGCGGTCTCGCCCATGGCACGGGCCCGTCCGCTCGCTAGGAAGGGAAACACCCCGCGCCGAAACAGCGTGCCATTCGACTTTAACGACTGCTCTGTTTGGCCCACCCAAGCTACCTCCGGCCAGGTGTAAATGATCGATGGGACACAAGCGTAATTCACCTCGGTGGCGTGACCCGCGATGGTTTCCGCCACCGCCATACCCTCCTCGGAGGCCTTATGGGCCAGCATCGGGCCGCCAATGACATCGCCGATGGCGAACACGTCTCTCAGGTTTGTACGGCACCGATCATCGACCTCGACGAAGCCGCGCCCGTCGAGAGTAATCCCGCATTCCGCGAGACCGAGCCCGTCGGTATTCGGGCGCCGTCCGACCGCGACGATCAGTCTGTCCACGGCCAGATCGTGTTGCCCTTGGTCCTTTTGGTACTCAACGCGAAGCTCCGTCCCGTTCACGGTCACGCCGGTCACGGTGCAGCCTAAGCGGATCGCCAGATCTTGCCGCGCCAGTTCTTTCGCGGTGGCCTGCGCGATCTCGAAATCCGTGCCCGGCAGAAACTCGCTCAAGGCCTCCAAGATAACGACCTCCGAGCCAAGACGCCGCCACACGCTTCCAAGCTCAAGCCCGATCGCGCCGGCGCCGATGATGCCCAAGCGCCTCGGGACTTCCGAGAATGCTAGCGCCGCGGTCGAATCGCAAATCAACCCGTTATCGATCTCGATGCCGGGCAGCGCGGCGGGTACCGAACCGGTGGCGATGATGAGATGCGAGGCCGTGATCATGGACGCATCAGTGCGCGTGCGATCGGTTACCGACACACGCATGTCGCCCAGCAGGCGCGCCTGTCCCGCGAGCCACGCTACATTGTTTTTTTTAAACAATCCGGCGATGCCCTGGGTCAAGGTACGTACGACTTTATCCTTGCGCAGCATCATCGACGGGAGGTCGAGGCTCAGCCCGCTCACCGCGATCCCGTGATCCTTGGTATGGCGGCCAATCGTCTCGTAGAGGTGGGAGGAATCCAAGAGCGCCTTGGAAGGAATACAACCGACATTCAGGCACACCCCGCCCAAGGTGGGTTTACCGGCGGCATCGACCCAGGCGTCGATGCAAGCGCTTGTAAAACCGAGTTGGGCGGCGCGGATAGCCGCGACATAACCGCCGGGCCCGCCGCCGATAACCACGACGTCGTAGCGGTCCACGCCCTAGACCTCGATCAGGATCCGCGCCGGATCTTCGATGTGCTGTTTGATCGTGACCAAAAACTGCACGGCCTCGCGTCCGTCGATGATACGGTGATCGTAGGACAATGCGACGTACATCATCGGGCGGATCACCACTTGCCCCTCTTCCGCCACGGGCCGGTCTTGGATCCGGTGCATGCCGAGGATCGCGCTCTGGGGCGGGTTGATAATGGGCGTCGATAAGAGGGAACCGAACACGCCTCCGTTGGTGATGGTGAAGGTGCCGCCGCTAAGCTCGTCGATGCCGAGCTTCGCATCCCGCGCCTTGTCGCCGAGTTCCTTGACCGCGATTTCTATTTGCGCGAAGCCCAGCCGGTCAACGTCGCGAAGCACGGGGACCACGAGTCCACGCTCCGAGCTGACCGCGATCCCGAGGTCGTAGTAGTCATGGTATACGACATCGGAGGCGTCGATGGAAGCATTGACAATCGGAAACTTTTTCAACGCCGACACCGCGGCCTTGCAGAAAAAGCCCATGAACCCCAAGCGCGCGCCATGACGTGACTCGAACGCCGAGCGATACCGCTCCCGCAGTACCATGACCGGCTGCATGTTGATTTCATTGAACGTGGTCAGGATCGCGTTCTCGCGTTGCGCCGCCAAGAGGCGCTCGGCAACGCGCAAACGCAAGCGGCTCATGGCGACGCGCTTCGTGGGACGCTGACCGGCGTCGGGGTCCGCGAGAGCATCTTTCTGCCGGACCGGCGGTGGAACCAGAGCGGTGTCTTTGGCTTCAATATAAGTGAGCACGTCTTGCTTGGTGATCCGGCCGCTTTTCCCGCGCGCCGGAATGGTCTTAGGATCGAGGGCGTGCTTCGTGACCAGCCTGCGGACGGCCGGGCTGAGCGAAGTCACGTCCTCGGCAGGCGTCTCCGCGCTTACGCGCCTAGGCACGGCAGCCGGTTTGGGCATGCTGCGCTCCTTATCCGCCGGCTGCTCGACCCGGTGATCGGTATCGATGACCGCCAAAACTTCTTGACTCAATGCCGTCTCCCCTGCTTTTTTGTAGACCTCCCTGAGCACCCCCGCTTCCGGGGCGGTGATCTCCAATGTCACCTTGTCCGTCTCAAGATCGGTCAGGTGCTCGCCGCGGCCGATCCGATCGCCCGGTTGCTTATGCCACTCGAGCACGCGCGCATCGGCGATCGATTCGGCCAGCACTGGAACCTTGACCTCTAGGAGCATGGGGGGTTAATGCTTTACGCGGTCTTCTGGTGCGCGACGACACCCTGATTCAACCCCAAGGCTTCGCTGACCAAGGCCTGCTGCTGCTCGAGGTGTTTCGAGCTATAACCGACCGCCGGCGAGGCGGAGTACGGGCGCGCCACGAGCCTCAGTTGCTGCGGTTCGTGCAAGCGGCCGAAGAGATGCAGGCGTGACAGCAAGTAGAACCAGGCCCCTTGGTTGCGCGGCTCTTCCTGCACCCAAATGATTTCGAGCGCGTTCGGATAGCGCGCCAGCACGGCGTCCATGTCTTCGGTTGGAAACGGATACAATTGCTCTAGTCGGACGATGGCGATGTCTTTGATTTTGTTCGCGCGCCGGGCTTCCAAAAGATCGAAATAAATCTTTCCGCCACATATCAGCACACGATCTACCGCCCGCGCATCGACGGGATCGATCTCGTCGATAACGGCCTGAAAGCCACCTTCGGTGATATCCGTCAGGGTCGACGTCGAGAGTTTATGCCTGAGCAGGCTTTTCGGGCTCATGACGACCAAGGGTTTCTTGTAGGGGCGGCGCGCCTGCCTTCTTAACATATGAAACATCTGCGCGGGCGTGCTCGGAACGCATACCTGTATATTTTCCTCGGCGCAGAGTTGTAAGTACCGCTCGAGGCGTGCCGAGGAATGCTCGGGGCCTTGTCCGTCGTACCCATGGGGCAACAACATGACTAGGCCGCTGTAACGGCTCCATTTGGACTCGCAGGAGGTGATGAATTGATCGATGACGACTTGAGCGCCATTGGCGAAATCGCCGAATTGCGCCTCCCAGATCACCAAGGCATCGGGTTCCGAGCTGCTGTACCCGTATTCGAAGCCCAAAACCGCCTCCTCGGACAAGATCGAATTGATCACCATGAATCGCGCCTGATCCTCTTTGACATGGTGCAGAGGGACGTAGCCTTCACCGGTGTTCTGATCGTGCAAGACCGCATGCCGGTGAAAAAACGTCCCGCGCTCGCTGTCCTGCCCCGCGAGCCGGATGGGATAACCTTCATCGATTAAACTGGCATAGGCGAGGGTTTCCGCGTATCCCCAGTCGATCGGCGCATCCCCCTGCCCCATCTGGCGGCGTTGCTCGATGATGCGCTCCACACTGCGGTGCAACTGGATATCCTTGGGGATGCTCGTGAAGCGTTGGCTAAGCGCCTGAACGCGTTCCAGCGCGAGCGCGGTTTCACAAGGCGCATCCCAATGGGTACCGTGGTATGCGGTGAAACTGACCCTAAGCTCGTTCCTAATGTCGTATACGACCGGCCCCGCGACGATCTGATCGCCCTCGAGCGAATCGATGTAAGACCGGGCCATCGACTCCGCTTCGTTTTCTTGGATGAGACCTTCCTGTTGCAGCTTTTCCGCATAGATCCTGACGACGCTAGGATGCTGCCGGATCTTTTGGTACATGATGGGCTGAGTCGCCAGGGGCTCATCGGCTTCGCTATGGCCATGCCTGCGGTAGCAGACCAAATCGATGACAATGTCTTTGTTGAACTCCATCCGGTAATCGAGCGCCAGCCGCGCGAGCATTACGACGGCCTCGGGATCATCGCCGTTGACATGTAGGATCGGCGCTTGGATCATCTTCGCCACGTCGGTGCAATACAAGGTTGAGCGCGCATCCAGCGGATCGCTGGTGGTGAAGCCGATTTGGTTATTGATGATGATGTGAATGGTGCCGCCCGTGGCATATCCGCGCGTCTGCGATAGGTTGAGCGTCTCCATCACCACCCCTTGCCCGGCAAACGCCGCATCCCCGTGCATCAGGATGGGCAATACCGTGTCCCGGTTTCTATCGCGGCGCCTATCTTGGCGTGCCCGTACCGATCCTTGAACGACCGGGTTAATGATTTCCAAGTGCGAGGGATTAAACGCCAGCGTCAGGTGAACCGTGCCCCCCGGAGTGGCGATATCGGAGGAGTAGCCCAGATGGTATTTAACATCACCCGAACCGGCGGCGTTCCCGCCCTTGCCTTCGAACTCCTCGAATAGTTCCGCCGGATGCTTGCCGACAATGTTGACCAGCACGTTTAATCGCCCGCGATGCGCCATCCCGATGACGACTCCCTTGATCCCGCCCTCGCCGCCGCTCTGTACCAATTCGTCGAGTAAGGGGATCGCACTTTCGCCGCCCTCAAGGGAGAAGCGCTTCTGCCCCACGTATTTTCGGTGCAGATATTCTTCCAGCGTGGTGGCGGCCACGAGCCGTTCCAGGATCCGCCGCTTTTTGAGCGGGTCGAAACCGGGCGTGGCACAGTCCAGTTCCAAGCGTTGCTGCAGCCAGCGTTTCTGATTGGTGGCGTTAATATGCATGTATTCGGCGCCGATCGTGCGGCAGTACGTTGTCCGGACCCGACGTAGGATCTCGCCTAAGGCGGCATACTCGGCGCCAAAAAGCGATCCGGTGCTATAGCTAACGCCGAAGTCGCGCTCGCTCAGCCCATGAAAGGCGGGATCGAGCTCCGCGACGATCGGCCGCTCGATTTGACGTAAGGGGTCGAGATCGGCTTGCCGGTGGCCTCGAAACCGGTAAGCGTTAATGAGTTGTAAGACCGCGATTTGTTTTTGGATCCGGGCTTCGAGACCGGCGTCCGATAGGGCTTCGGTCCGCTCCGGCGCCGGCGCGGACCCATCGCCTCCCGGCGCTGCTTGCTCGGCGCCCGGCGTTAGGTCTTCGAAGACCGACCGCCAATGCGCATCGATCGTTTCCGGACTGCGCATGAATTGCTCATACAACGAGTCGATAAACTCGGCGTTTCCGCTATGTAATGCCGTAGCTCTACGCTGCTTCATGACTTCTCAATATTAAACGCGACGGTTTCCTCATGCATGGGAATCGCCGTGCGCCCGCGCGACACGATAATGACGGTAACGAAGCGGTCATGGGATCGGTTCCCTTATCACGGCAGCCCTGATGTGCGCCGCAATAATACCCAATAGCTAAAGATGGGCCAAGAGTTTTAGCCTATGCCATGATCCGCTCCGGCCACGGCGGCGCCAAGACGCTACTTGCTGCGACGCGCAAAATAACGTTATGCTTACCGTGCAGAGGGGCGTATTGAGGTATAAGGCTTATGTCGAAACCTGGAAACGCAACCGCGAATACACGACCGCGGCCCAAGGATAATTCGATGACACCCGACACGGTAACGATAACGGACAATACTACCGGTAAAACGATCGAATGTCCGGTCTATCGCGGCACGTACGGGCCTGCCGTCATCGATACCAAGCACCTTTACAGCGAGCTTGGGATGTTTACCTTGGACCCCGGGTTCGTCACGACCGCAAGCTGCCGTAGCGCGATTACCTTCCTTGACGGCGAGCAGGGGATCTTGTTGTACCGCGGCTACCCGATCGAGCAATTGGCCGAGCACAGCCACTTCCTAGAAGTAGCGTACCTGCTGATTTATGGCGAACTGCCGACGGCCCGGCAAATGGCGGGATTCGATTCGTCCATTAAACAGCACAGCATGGTGCACGAGCACCTGATCAAGTTCTACGGCGGTTACCGCTACGACGCGCATCCGATGTCCATCCTGGTCGGCGTGATCGGCGCGATGGCTTCGTATTACCACGATTCGATTGACATTTACGACCAGGGTGACCGCGATGCGACCGCTCGCCGTATCCTGGCGAAGATGCCGAACATCGCTTCCAAGTGTTACAAGTATGGCGTCGGCCAGCCTTTTGTGTATCCCAACAACGACCTGGGCTACATAGAAAACTTCATGCACATGATGTTCGCGCAGCCCTCGGAACCTTTTATCGCCAATCCGGTCGCGTTATACGCCTTGGATCTGCTCTTCATCCTGCACGCCGATCATGAGCAAAACGCCAGCACCTCCGCGGTTCGGCTCGCGGGGAGCACCGAGAGCAACCCCTATACCTGTATCGCGGCGGGCATCGCGACCTTGTGGGGGCGTGCACATGGAGGCGCAAACGAGGCGGTCGTGCATATGCTCGAAGAGATCCAGGATATTAAAAACGTACGCAAGTATGTCGATCGCGCCAAGGACAAGGACGGATCGTATCGATTGATGGGATTCGGCCATCGCGTCTACAAAAATTACGACCCGCGCGCGGCGGTTATCCGCAAGGCGTGTCACGCCGTCCTCGACGCCATGGGCGCGGGCGCGCATCGGCCTATGCTCGAAATCGCCATGGAGCTGGAGCGCATCGCGCTGGGAGATGACTATTTTATCGAGCGGAAACTCTATCCGAACGTGGATTTTTATTCCGGGATCATTCTCAAGGCGCTCGAAATACCAACGCGTATGTACACGGTGCTGTTCGCACTGGCGCGGACCGCCGGATGGCTGGCTCAATGGATGGAGATGATCACGGATACGGATTTCCGCATCGGACGGCCCCGCCAGGTCTATACCGGTTCCGAAACCAGAG
>JBOIDF010000014.1:0-10512 GCA_050740455.1 Gammaproteobacteria bacterium
TCGTAAAGGGGCTGTGTCTTGGCATACTCGGCAATCCTCGTTCGAGGCAAGCATAGCCAAGATAGCCAAGAAACCGATAAGTGGCAACACTAATACGTAGCCATATTTATGAAAACGAGTACTAAGGAAGCTCCTGCAAAAGTGTCGCGAGCAAGCCTAGATGCGCGAAGCCGCGGAGCGAGTCGCGAGACATATCAGGTAGATAGGCGAGCGACGCGCGAGCACGCGACAAAGCAGATGGGCTGCGCAGTAACTTTTGCAGAGCTTCCCTAATCCCGTGGAGGACGTTACCGGGTGAAGGAGGTGCGGCACGCGTCGCAGCCGTTGATATATGCCGTAAGCACGATCTTCGGCGTGGCGTTTTCTTTGCTGCTTGTGATGTTAGCGTGGCAGAATGCGCTCGAGGCCGAAAAGAAGGAATTTGCATTTGACTCGATACTGTTACGGGATACAGTCAAACTCAGCGCTTCGGCCGCTCATAACTCTCTTGACAATATCGCCGCGCTTGTGGAGGGGCTGGATGCCTCTCGGATAGCCACATTACCCGCCTTTCTTAAATCGCTGCTCGCGCGTCACCCATTCATCGAATCAATTTCTTTTTATAGGAGCGGCGTTCCTTTAAATCACCCCCCGAAAGATATGGTGTTGAGACCGGATGCGGGCGGGGATCCTTCGCCCGCCGCGGGCCCCACGATCTTGTGGGGTAGCGACGGCGAGTTATACATCGGTCGAAACCCCGCGAAAGAAACGCTTTACAACGATCAAATTCTCTCTGACCCGCGTTTTACGGATGCCCTGCGCGCGGCGGTCGACACCGGTATGGTGGTCCCCGGCCCTCCGGCTTCGGCCACTGAGGGTATTCGTCCCTATACGCTCATCAAGGCGATCGGCACCGGTTCGGCGCATGGAACCGGCGTGGACCGATCGAATGCCCTGCCCGGCGCGTTTGTGGCTATCCTCGTGAATCCCGGCCATTTATTCAGCGAGTCCCTGTTACGGGATGATGTTTCGGTAAGCTTGTATACGGAATCTCAGGGCGTCACGGGACGGCAGCTCGTATTCGAGCAGCGCGGCGCCGTGGCGCCGGAAAACGCGAATTTTTCCATCGGCGCCTTCAAGGAAGAAACACTTGCGCAGTTTCCCTATTATTCGATGAAGTTGGCCGTGGAAAGGCAGGTGCTTTGGAGGGAGATCGACAAGGGATTGATCGCTACCGCCGTCGTGCTAGGAATCGGTGTGACGACATTAATCGTAGCCCTCGCCCGGGCGAGGGAAATACAGGCGTGGGAGTTGAGCCGGCGGAATCAGGAAATCGAACGCCAGGTTAGCCTGCAAACCAAAGAGCTTGCCGTTACCCGGGATGCGGCCATCAAGGCATCCACGGTGAAAACCGAGTTTCTGGCAAGCATGAGCCATGAGATCCGGACGCCGCTGAACGCGATTATCGGCATGGGTGAGCTGCTCAGCGAGACGCCCCTGACGCGCGTGCAAAAACGCTACGTCGGCGTCTTCAAAAAGGCTGGAGAAGCATTGCTGGCGCTGGTAAACGACATACTGGATCTCTCGAAGATCGAAGCCGGTCAGTTGGGTCTCGAGAAAATCCCGTTCAATTTACGTACTTTGATCGAAGAAACAGTCGATATTCACGCGTTGAGAGCCGACGAGAAGAACCTCGAGTTGCTCTGTCACATCGGCACGGATGTCCCGGCCCAAGTGAAGGGCGACGCGGTGCGGCTTCGCCAGATCCTTTTAAACCTCGTCGGGAATGCAATCAAATTCACCCAAAAGGGCGAAGTAGTGGTCAAGGTCTCGTCTACCGACATAAGCGATCCCTATCGGCTTTTATTCTCGGTAGAGGATACCGGGATCGGTATTCCCGCGGACAAAATCAACACCGTCTTCGATAGCTTTTCCCAAGCTGATTCATCCACGACCCGACAGTACGGAGGAACGGGGCTCGGCCTCACGATTTCCAAGCGCTTGGTGGAGCTTATGGGGGGGCGGATACGTGCGGAGAGTGTCGAAGGAAAAGGTAGCGTTTTATCGTTCGCGATCAGTCTGGAATCCGTCCCGGAACCTCAGGCTAGAATCGCTACGGATGCATCCTTTAGCTTTAAGGACGTTCGCGTGCTCATCATCGATGATAATTCGACTAATCGACTGATCTTGCGCGAGGTACTGAGCGCTCAAGGCGCGTTGGTGAGCGAGGGCCACGGTGGCGCGGAGGGCATCCGGCTATTCCGGGAGGCGAGCCGCGCTGGACAAGATTACGCTGTCGTCATTACCGATTGTCACATGCCGGAGGTCGATGGTTTTGCGGTGGTTGAGGCGTTGCGTACCGGGGACGGATCGTGCAAAACGATACTAATGGTATCTTCGTCGCAACTTTCCAGTGATATGAGCACAGCCAGCGCGCTCGGGATCGGCGCCTACTTGATGAAGCCGGTAAAGTCCGTGGAGCTGATCAAAGCAATCAATGTCGCCATGCTAAAAACCTTAGACGAAACGCAAGACCACATCGTCACGACGCCGCTACCTGAGCGGCACACGGAAAATTTACCTATCCTATTGGTGGAAGACACGCCCGATAATCGGCTGCTCGTCAAAGCTTACCTGCGGAAAACGCCTTACAAAATCGAGGAGGCCGAAAATGGGAGCGTGGCGCTCCAGAAGTTCAAGACCCACGCCTATGGTCTGGTATTGATGGATATCCAGATGCCGGTGATGGACGGCCACCAGGCAACGCGCTTCATGCGCGAGTGGGAAACGGAACAGGGTCGCGATCCGACCCCGATTATCGCCCTGACGGCGCATGCCGTAAAGCAGGAAATGGATAAGAGTATCGCCGCGGGATGCACGGCGCATTTAATCAAACCGATTAAGAAGGAAACGTTGTTGCAAATCGTCCAGAAATATTTGCCGGTGTCACCAGCGAGTTAGGAAGCTCTGCAAAAGTTGCTGCGCAGCCCATCTGCTTTGTCGCGTGCTCGCTCGTCGCTCGCCTATCTACCTTGATATGTCTCGCGACTCGCTCCGCGGCTTCGCGCATCTGGGCTTGCTCGCGATACTCTTGCAGAGCTTCCTTAGAGCCTCCGCGGCGACACCGCGAGCGGGGATCTCATTAATCGGGCGGGAGGCGCGCCTGCCGATGTCTCGGGTCATGGCGCGAGCCGCGAGCATCTCTAAGATACATTCTGCGCCGCGACCATGAAATAAAGCATAGGGATCGAAAACATAGTATTGAAGCGGCTCGCCAACATCGCCGTGCGCGCTGCCGCTTTTTTCTCCTCGTCGGACGCCTCGACCATGCCCAGGACCTTTCGCTGGTTAGGCCAGATGATCATCCACACATTGTAGGCCATGATGAGGCCCATCCACATGCCGATCCCGATGTAGGTGTCCCGGCCACCGGTCCCGATGCCGAGGATAAGGGCGTTCACGATATAACCGTTCATGATCGCTACCAGGAGCCCGGTCACGAGCGTCGACAACGCGGACCACCGGAACCAGAACAACGCCGTTGGGGCGATGACCTTGCTGATGGCGGGTTTTTGCTCATCGGGGATCTTCGGCATTGACGGGATCTGCACAAAATTGAAATACCACAGGAGCCCGATCCACATCACGCCCGAAACCACATGCAGCCACCGGAACAAGAAGGCAACCCAAGCTTGCGACATCTCGACGGCGCCGACAGCGAGGGCTAAAACCGCGACCAGGACGGCCCCAAAGATAAGCGCTCTTTCGAGCTTATCTAAACCGACCTTGGCCAGCGTATCGAAGATTTTCACCATAATAGCGTTCATGAGTCAGCCTCCCCTTTTATTATTCCAAACCCACCGGATCCACACTACGTCAAGAAGGAGCGGATATCAATAACTCCAAGGAGTTATGCGGAGTGTCACCGGTTCGGCATCGGTCGCGCATGCCCGAGCGTCCCGCATGTACACTATAAACCATGGATCCGATGGACCAAGGCATACGCTACCCGCCCAACCGGGTTCGCGACGCGTTGCATCGCGTGCTGTTCGGTCTCGTTGCGGCGCCGGGTCCCAGCTTTCAGGACTGGGCCCTACGTCATTTCTTCGAACGCCTCTACCGGCGACCCGACCCCTGGTCTTACGAGGGTTCACCGTATCAAAACCACAAATGCGGCCAGGCGCTCGCGTTGATCCCACAGAACCCTTACGGATGTGTGTTAGAGGTCGGGTGCGGGGAAGGGGCGTTTTCCGAGCGACTCCTTGCGGAGCGCGAGGTGCGTGAGTTTATCGGCGTGGACATCTCCAGGCGCGCGATCATCCGGGCGAAGAGCCGCTGTTCCCGGTACGAAAACGCGCGCTTCGACGCGGACAACGTCTTCTCGGCGCGTCTCCCGGCCGCGTTTGACCTCATCGTCGTCTGCGAGGTCCTCTACTACCTCGGCGGATCGGCGCCGGATCTCGCGGCGCTGCTCACCCCGAAAGTGTCTCCCTGCGGCCGCTTGCTCTTGGTGCATCTTTGGCCCGAGGCCGAACAGTTGCACCGCGCTTTCCTTGCGAGTGGCGATCTGAGCATGCTCGATGAGTTCGTCGATCAGCATAGCGTGCGGCCGTTCTGTGTTTCGCTACTGGGGAGGGGCCGGTAAATCAAGCGCGATCGCGTTCAGAGTTTGTGAAAAAACCGTCGCGAGCGATGGGAGGTCGCCTTCCGCCGGAGCGCAGGAAATATTGAGATACATGAGGATTCCGAGCACCGCCGGAACGCGAGATCCCGAGCGCAGTAGGTATTTTCGCAAACTCTCAGTTTACCGCCTCCGCGGGCTTTGCCGCGGCCCCTTTCCGGATGGTGGCCACCGTAATGACAAGGATGCTCAGGAGCATCGCCCCGATACCGATGGCTTTGATCGCGGGAAACTCTTCGCCAAACACAAAGTAACCGGCCAACAACGTCAACGGCCGTTGGGTAATGATCACCAAGGGTACGCTGACCGAGACATCGCCGTGCGCCAAGGCGATCTGCATGAAGATAAAGCCGATGAGGCTGAATATGACGATGAATAGAACAGGCCAGAGGGTGATAAACGCGCTGAGACTTTCCCAGGAGATGATCGAAAAATAGCCGAGCTGCGAGGCGATCAGATTAGTATTCACCTTGAGAAACATTTCCACGTTTCCGAAAGCGATCCCGGCGCAAGTGGCGAAATAGATTTCATGGATCGGGCGCTCGTCCCGCAATGCCCCCGCCACCAGAGCGATGATCGCGATCAACGACAGCCCGGTGACGACACCCAGTGGTAATGGGTAGCTTTCGTGGCCTGTCGATGGATCGCTGACAAAAAGCAGGATGGCCGTACCCAAAATCGCAGTGATCACACCGATCCATTGCTCCCGGGAGAGAATTTCCTGCAGAAACAGATAACCGAGGATCAAGGTAAAGACATAGGCAAAGTTCAGGAGCGGGTAGACCAGCGTGATATCCGCCAACGACTGGATCTCGATGATGATCAGGTTGGCGCTTGCCCCCGCCAGCCAACCCGCGAGCCAGAACTTGTTGCTGATCGCCGCCCGCGCCTTTTGTTTCCAGCTCGCGCGCTGCGGCAGCTCACGTTGGAGCGCATACTTGCAAAGCACCGCGCTCGCCCCGTACAGGACGCAACAAAAGACCACGATCGCTCCGTATAGAAACATTTATACTTCCGTTCCTTGAGGGTTTGTGAAAAAACCTACTGCGCTTGGGGCGCGGACTGCGCGGTGCTTAGCGGTTCGATGATGACACCAATCCGCGCCGATTGTAACCCTTAGGATAAAATCAGCGCTCAAGTTAGAGCTTGTGAATAAATCTACTGCGCAGTCCGCCCGCATCGTTGCGCGGTGCTCGGAATCCTCATGTATTTCCACATACACTGTGGTTCCTGCGCGCCGCGCGCCGCGCGGGCGGGCGTGCTCGCTACGATTTCTTCACAAGCCCTGAGGCTGCGATGAAAAACGCTGCGGCTGGCGTCGCTACGACGGCCTTGGCCCACCAGGTCGGGAAAAAGCTCGCCGTGCACATCGGCGCGCTGGTGAGCCTGGCAATCGTCACACTTGCCCTCTGGGTCTTGTATCACACCCTGCACGAGATCCGTCTCCGTGACGTCATCAATAGCTTCAACGATCTCCCGGCTGCATCGATCCTCTTAGCGTTCTTGATCACCGCCCTAAGCTACCTCACCGTCACCGGCTACGATGTTCTCGCATTGCACCACCTCCAAAGGCCCTTACCGTACTGGCGCACAGCGCTCGCCTCGTTCCTCGCCTCGGCGTTTGGCAATAACGTCGGGTTCACCATGCTCACCGGCGGCTCGATAAGGTATCGGATCTATTCGCAAGCGGGGCTCTCGGCGATCGAGATCGCCGGCGTCACCACCATGTGTTCCCTGACCACCGTGATGGGGATGGTCTTTATCTTCGCGGTGTCGCTCTTGTTTGCGAGCGGGGACGTCAGCGACACCGCGCTTCAACTCCCCCCGGGCGTGCGCCGCTACGTGGGCTTTTCCATCATGGCCGTGATAGTGGGGTATTTAATCGTGTCCGCCCTGCGTCCGATCACGTTCACGACCGAGAATTGGTCGCTGCGGCTCCCGAGCGCCAAGACCGCCTTGGCGCAAGGCGGGCTCGCGACGCTCGACCTGCTCCTGGTCGGCACTCTGATTTATACCCTGCTGCCAACGCATGCGGGCACCGACTTTATTGGCTTTTTAGGCATTTTCGCGCTCGCCATGATGGCCGGTAGCATGAGCAACGTCCCGGGCGGCATCGGGGTGTTCGAAACCGTGCTGCTGCTCGGTCTTCCCGAGATCCCGCCTGCCGCGCTGCTAGGTTCCGTGCTCTTGTTCCGATGCGTATATTACCTCTCGCCCTTGAGCCTCGCGGCCATCCTGTTCGCCGCCTACGAGCTGGTCTTGCGGCGCACCCGCATCCTTCGCATCCACGGTGCCGCCATCGATTGGCTGGCGGAGATTGGTCCTCAGATCATGGGCGTACTTATCGTTTTCGCCGGCGTCGTGCTGCTATTTTCGGGCGCCATACCCACCTACGGCGAGCGGCTACGGATCGTGCGTGACTCCGTACCGCTTGGCATTGTCGAGATCGCCCATCTTGTCGCTAGCGCGGCGGGGCTTGGGCTCATTATCCTCGCGCGCGGCATTTCCCGACGCTTATCCAGGGCTTATGGTCTCTCGGCGCTACTACTCGGGCTCGGGATCCCAGCCGTCCTGCTTAAGGGCTTGGACTACCAGGAAGCGGTCATTCTCGCTGCTGTCCTCATCGTGCTGCTACCCACGCGCAGGGAGTTTCAGCGTCGCGCCTCTCTGTTTAGCCAGGGGTTTACCGTGGGATGGGTCTCCGCGCTAACCGCGATCCTAGCGATCACGATTTGGCTCGGGCTCTTCAATTTTAAGCACCTCACTTACTCCCACGAGCTTTGGTGGCAATTCGCCTACGATGCCGATCTGCCGCGCTTCCTGCGCGCTATGTTCGTCGTCTTCGGGATCACGGGCGGCATCATGCTTTTTAACCTACTCCGCCCGGACCCGGTACCCGAGCCGCCACATGATCTCGACAAAGTCCGGCGCATCGTGCGAAACGACCTCGATACGCGGGCGAACATCGCCCTTCTCGGCGACAAGCGCTTGCTTTTCAGCCACTCAGGAAATGCCTTCATCATGTACCAGGTCCAAAGCAAGAGCTGGGTTGCCTTGGGAGATCCGGTGGGCGCACCGGAAGAGCGCTCGCGGTTGATCTGGGCCTACCGCGAGCTCTGTGACCGCTACGGCGGCTGGCCCGTGTTTTACTTGGTGGATGCCGCCAACCTCTCCCTGTACGTCGACCTCGGACTCTCGCTCCTCAAGCTCGGCGATGAGGCTCGGGTGCGCTTGGATGAATTTTCACCCCTCAACGTCGCCAGCGCCCAATTGCGTGAGGTACACCGCAAGGTTCGCGAGCAAGGCATGCGCTTCGAGCTGGTGCGCTCCGCCGATGTCGCTCCGCTGCTCCCGGAACTCAAAGAGGTCTCCGAGGCTTGGCTGCACGAAAAGCAAGCCCGTGAACAGGGCTTCTCTAAGGGATACTTCGACGAGGGTTACATTGGCCGGCTGCCCATCGCCGTGGTCCGCGCCGGTGAGCGCATCGTCGCCTTCGCTATCTTGTGGGCCAGCCGCAACAAAGAGGAACTGGCGCTCGACCTCATGCGTTACCATCCCGATGCCCCGGCTGGGGTCATCGATTATCTCTTAGTCGAGCTCATGCTCGGCGGCAAGGCGCAAGCTTATCGCTGGTTCAACCTCGGGATTGCCCCGCTCTCAAGCCTCGACGCACACCCCCTCGCGCCGCTTTGGCAGCGCATCGGCAAGCTCATGTACCGGCAGAGCGAGCACTTCCAGAACATGGAAAGCCTACGCCGTTACGAAGAAAACTTCAAACCCGTATGGCGCCCGAAATACCTGGCCTCGCCGGGGGGCCTGAATCTGCCAAGGATCCTCCGGGACATCGGGCGCTTGATCGCGGGCGGTCAAAGGGCGTAGCCGGTATGAGAAACTACAAGATTGCGCTAGTGAGTGACTGGTACTACCCGCGGGTGGGCGGTATCGAGTACGCGATCGATGCGCTCGGCCGCGGGCTGCTCGCGCTTGGTCACGAGGTACACATCATCGCGCGGCTTTACGGCCGCGCCTCGGCGAGCGAGGCCGGCAACGGCCTGCCGATCATAAGGCTGGATGGTTGCCCGCTATCGGAGCATCTCTTGTCTCCGCGGGGATATAGATCGCTGCGAGAAACCTTGCGCGCGGGGGAATTCGATATTGTTCATGGCCACGGCCTCGACTCGCCGATGGCGATGGTGTCTCTCGGTATCGCCGCCAAGCTCGGGATCCCGGCCATTATCACCAGCCATTCGCTGCTGGGAGGCTCGCTGTTACAACGCGCGCTCGCAGCGGGCGCAACTATCTTTCTCCGGCCAGCGCGGGCGATCATTGCCGTAAGCTCTCCCGTCGAGCGCCAGGCACGGGCGATGTTCAAGGGCGCGGTCTTTCGCATCCCGAACGGTATCGACACGCACTCGCCCAACGGAGCGCTGGAACCCATCGCCCTGCCCCAAGGCCATGGGCCGGTCGTCGCCACGGTGGCGCGGATGAATAAACGCAAAGGCGTTCAGGATCTCATCACCGTCGCCACGACGTTGGTACCAAAACACCCGGACCTCCTGTTCCTCATGGTCGGCGATGGCCCGCTGCGACTCCGCCTCGAACAAGGGATCCGGGAGTCGGGGCTCGGCCGGTATTTCTTGTTTACCGGTGGCGTTTCCCGCGCGAGCGTGTTACACCTTCTGGGTCAGTCCGATGTCTTCGTCTCGCCTTCGCCGCGCGAGGCCTTCGGGATCTGCGTGCTCGAGGCGTTTCTGCAAAAGGTCCCGGTCGTGGCCCGGGGAAACACCGGGGTTTCGGATATCATTTGCCACGAGTATACAGGCTTCCTTGCCGAGGATGTGGCCGGCATTGCACACTATATTGATACGCTCATCCAGGATCCGGAACTGCGTTCGGCCGTCGCTCACCGGGCTCACGAAGAACTCGACAAATACCAGTGGACCAGGGTCGCCAGGCAGGTTGAGCAGGTTTATGCGCATGCCACTCGTGAAACAGGCCGTTATTTCGGTTGATGTAGAGCAAGACTGTCCGCCATTCCTCGACTCGATGCGCGGCGTCGAGGAGGGCTTGCCGCGGCTACTCGCGATGTTCGCGGCCGAAGGCATATCGGCAACGTTCTTTTCCACCGGCCGGATCGCCGAGCTATATCCCGAGCGCATCGCGGAAATCTGCGCCGGGGGCCATGAGCTGGGCGCTCACGGCTATTCACACCGGCGCTTCGATCGCATGGACGATGCCGAGGCAAGGACCGAGTTGGCTAAGACACGGCGCGCACTCGAGCCGTTCGATTCGCAGGTAATTTCCTTCCGTGCGCCCAATCTACGACTGCCCGAACGCTATGTGCCACTACTGAGCGCCCACGGCTTCCGCATCGATTCGTCGCTGGCCGCTTACAAATCTCCTTTCGCGCGAAAAACCGTGGTCGCAAACGGCATCACACGCGTTCCTGTGTCCGTGACTTCCTCCGTACTGCGGCTGCCGCTGCCACTCGTCAAGACTGTGCTCGGGCGGGCGCGCGACCCGGTGATGTTCGTGCACCCCTGGGAGTTCATCGATATGTCGGGGACGGGGATCCGCCTCGATTGCCGCTTCAATACGGGCGAGCCGGCGCTCGCAAACCTAAGTGCGATCATTGGCTGGCTCAAAAAGACCGGCTACCGATTCCTGACCTTAAGCGAGCTTGCCTCTCAGAGTACGCGGGATTGATCAGAAAGGTAAATACGCAAGCGTATCGCCGAGGCGCCGGCTTAAAGCGTAACCACGGCCCGCCAGCATCGCCTCGCAGCGCTTGCGTTCCACTCGGCGTATATATTCGTGCTCATAAAGCAGCACCCGCGGCCGCACGCTTTCGA
>JBOIDF010000014.1:10612-58426 GCA_050740455.1 Gammaproteobacteria bacterium
AGCGTATCGCCGAGGCGCCGGCTTAAAGCGTAACCACGGCCCGCCAGCATCGCCTCGCAGCGCTTGCGTTCCACTCGGCGTATATATTCGTGCTCATAAAGCAGCACCCGCGGCCGCACGCTTTCGAAATCGACTTGCCGGAGGATTTCGTGGTCGTGACCTTCGGTATCGATGCTCAGGATATCGACGCGTGTGACGGCATGTTTCCGCAGTAAGGAGCTCAAGGTGACGCAATGCACGATCTCCTCGACAACATAGCGTTCGAGGTCGGGGATCGCCCAGCGGTGGGACAGCACCACTTCGCGATGAAAGCTCCCCAAGCCCGCGCACCACTCGGGCAAATAATCACAATCCTCGCGGATGCGAAACAACGCCCGTTGCTCTTCGCGGTCCGAAATAGCGGCGTTCTCCAATATGAGGTTCGGGTGAGCGCGATAGTTTTCTTGGAGCCTGGCGAAACAACAGCGCGCCGGCTCGACCAATAGCCCCGGCCAGCGGTAACGCCGCACGTAGTGGTAGAGGGGATCGTAGATCACGCCGTCGTTGGCCCCGATCTGGACAAAAAACAAGTCCGGAATGGTGGCGGCGCAGTAGTTCAGGACCTTGCGCAAGCTCGGCCACGGCGGCAGACGGCATAAGAGGTCGAATAGGTTGACCAAGCCCAAGCGAAGCTTGAGCCTGGCGTCGAGCGGTGGCACGCTAGGGGCCGGCGGCACGAGCAACCAAGCTACGGTAGACCAGCAGCGTCCTTTGCCCGGCCGTCCACAGCGTCGCTAAGGCGAGAAGATAAATCACTTCGACCAAGAGACCCGAGAGGAGACCGATGACCAGTAAGATCACCCGCTCCGGCCGCGTGACTAAGCCTTCCGCGCAGGCAATCCCAAAAATCTCCGCACGCGCCCGAACATAACTCGTCATCATCCCGCCGAACGTCGCGATGAATACGGCGGCGGCCGCGAGTGCGCGGCCTTCCAGCGCGAAGTGGTAGGCGATCGCCGCGAACATGCTCGCTTCACCGACGCGATCGAGGAGTGAGTCGAGGAACCCGCCGAGCTCCGTCACCCGGCCCGTGATCCGCGCGAGCATACCATCGACCATATCGAACGAGCCGGCGCCCCAGAAAAGCAGACCGGCGGCTATCGGATAGCCAAGCAAAAACACGATACTAGCGGCGACCGATACGAGGCAGCTTATGACCGTGACTTGGTTCGGCGACACGCCGCAGAGCGCTAAACCATGTGCGACCGCATTCGCCAAGGCGAGCACCCCGCGCTTCGGATAACTGCCTATCAGAACGGCGAGCCGCCATCCTCTTGTAAACGCTGGGATAGTCGAAGGTGACACTTTTTCCACGCTCGCGTGGAGGGCCGAGAGGATCCCTAAGCGATGGCCGCCGGGACCTCCCGCCGCGTCTGCTCGGCCAGCTCATGCGGATCGCGAAAACCGCCTTTGATGAAGGCTTCCGTCATCCTAAAGGCCTCGTCATCCTGGACCTGAAACGGCGGGTGTTTGTAAAAAAAAGCCGAGGGTGCGTGCAACACCCCGGATTGGCCTCGCTCCAGCGCCAGCTTGGCGCAACGAATGGCGTCGATGGCGACCCCCGCGGAGTTCGGCGAGTCTTCCACCGACAGCCTTAACTCGATATTTACCGGGACATCCCCGAAGATCCGGCCTTCCATGCGGATGAAACACACCTTGTTGTCTTTCTGCCACGGGACGAAGTCACTCGGACCGATATGGATGTTCTCCTCGGATAATCTCTCCCCCGCGACCGATTGGACCGCCTCGGTTTTCGAGCGTTTTTTCGATTTCACCCGGGCACGGTTCAGCATATTGAGGAAATCCGTATTACCGCCGGTATTGAGCTGGTAGGTGCGCGCCAGCTTCACGCCGCGTTTTCGGAAGAGATCCGTGAGCACGCGGTGGGTGATGGTTGCCCCCAACTGGGATTTGATATCGTCGCCGATGAGCGGCAGCCCGGCTTCGTTAAAGCGGCGCGCCCATACCGGATCACTGGCGATGAAAACAGGAATATTGTTGACCAAGGCCAAGCCCGCCTTCAAGGCGCAACCGGCATAAAAGCGTGTCGCCTCCTCGGAACCGACCGGCAGGTAATTGACCAGTATCTCGGCGCCTGACTCCGATAATGCGCGCACCACTTCCTCCTCGCTTGGCTCGGGCGCACGGGCCGTGACGAAGCTATGCCGCTCATCGTAATCGTGCATGTGCTCGGAAACCCCATCGAGCACACGGCCCATGCGCACCGTGACACCGGCTCTGGCGATGTCCCGATGAAAAACCTGGGTACAGTTCGGCGGCGCAAAGATCGCTTGCGCGAGGTCCTGGCCCACTTTACGCCTGTCGATATCGAAGGCCGCGACAACCTCGAGATCCCGTGGGAGATACCCGCCGATGTCCCAGTGCATTAAGCCGACGGCCTCCTCCGGATTTTTCTCCGCGTAGTAATGAATACCCTGGATCAGCGAAGAGGCGCAATTTCCAATGCCCACCACGGCGAGCTTGACCTTTTTGTTGTTCATTATTTGTTACCCCTATAGCCATACTCAGCGCTAAGGAAGCTCTGCAAAAGTTACTGCGCAGCCCATCTGCTTTGTCGCGTGCTCGCTCGTCGCTCGCCTATCTACCTGATATGTCTCGCGACTCGCTCCGCGGCTTCGCGCATCTGGGCTTGCTCGCGACACTTTTGCGGAGCTTCCCTAAACAAAGTTCTTCGATGGTGACTTTAGGCGCCCTTCGGGGGTAAAGCAAGCGTACGGGAATGAAACCGCGGGACTCAACTGTGCAGTCCACTCGAGGTACTATGCAGGCAAATCATGCGGCTCCTGGTTCTTCGCCGAGGGCGACACCGGAGCGGCGCTCCTCCAGCATGCGCTTGACGTAGTGCGCGGTTTCGGCCGCGGCGCGCTCCGGACGCCGGCCGTGGGCGTGGATACCGCAAACCGCGGTAGTGCAGGAATGATCGAGCCCCGGATCCCATCGCGAGCGGCCCGCCGCATCGCGGCCGTAGGTCAAGTAGGCGGAAAGTGTATCGAGGCCGGTGCCGGGACGCTCCCCGATAAAATGCACGATCACGTCCGCATCGATCAGGGCTCCGATATGGTATCCGGCCCGCACCCGCCCATCGGTCACGACGACATCGATAGCGCCTAGGCGGCAATCGGCGAGGGCGTGCCTAAAGGCAGGCAGGACGGCGCGCAGGTTTTCGTTGACCGCATTGGCATTGAGCCCATCGGAAATCACGACTTGCACCTGCGGCTTGCGGGAAGGATACAAGGAGCGCACGGCCGCGCTATCAACGCTCCGAATGCGTTCGCCGGCGGCCGGGCGGGCGATGTAGTCGTCGCGGTTTTCGGCCGCGGACCGCACCCGGAGACGACGCGGGCACACATCGCCGATCACGGCATCCGCCAAGCTGGCGTAAAGCGCGTTGCGCGCGTGGGTGTAGATCCCATCGAGCCGTGCCTGAACCTCGGGCGGCGCGGCATACGCTCCGACATGGCCGTATCCGAGATCGAAGCCCTTTTGTTGCATTGCCGCAAGCCGCTTGCGTCCTTCCTCGCACAGCAATTGCCTCATCCGGGTGTCGCCGCCGGCCGTGCGGTAGGACGCATAGAGATCGACCGTAGCATCGGCCGGCGGCCGGACCTCACCGGCCGCTGACATGACACCGAGATCAGTCAGACGATTCCGCATCCTGGTCGTGATGCGGCGGCCGCATAACTCTCTCAAGCGCGGCTGTTCCCGAAAGGACGTGGTCATATAACCCAGCATCGGATCCGCATTCCCTGCCACCGCCATCAGGTACGCAGGGGCGGCCTCGGCGACGATGGACTGAGTCAGGCTGTGCAACTGCGCCGGGGAGACGCCCATGTGAAAAGTCGAGCAGACATCGAGGCCCATCGTCAACCCGTGGAGCTTCGCCATGACCGTGTCCTCGAGGCAGGTCCGGCGGAGCTGATCAGGGCTGCGAAAAACCTCGGGACCGATAAATCCGGCCACGTCGTTCACGATCATCCATGCGGGTCGATCCGGAAAACGCTTGCGCAAGGCCTGCCCGATGACCCTGGCGACACCGTAGGTGCGGGCTTCCAAGGTCACCATGTCGATGCCTTCGGCGTAGCCGTTGGTAACCTCCGATCCCTGACCCGTCTCGAAATACAGGCCATCGAACCCGAAGGCGAGATCGGCGATCCCATCGACATCCAGCCCGACCATGCCGAGCAGGGCTTTGGACGTACCCGCAAGGCTCTGAAACCCCACGTCCACGCGCGTCCGCCGGCGCGCCTCGGTCTGCTTCACGATATCGGAGAGCACGCAGTAGCGCGTCGGCAGCGCCAGCCGGTCCACCACGCTTTGCAGCAGACGTTCCAAGCGGACGATGGTCTCGACATCATCGCTCGCCGGGTTCAATCCTATGATCACATCACCGCAGCCGTAGCACAGCCCTTCGAGGATAGAGAACAAAATCTCATCCTCGTCATCGCCCGGGCTGTTGGGCTGGATGCGGGCACCGAAATGCTCCGGCGCTCCGACGGCGACGCCCTGTGCGGGCCCCGTACCCGGCAGAGGATTAAACAAGCGCTTGGCGATATGAGAAAGCTCGGCATCGCTCATCAGCTTGACGACCGCCGCGATCATCTCGCTGCTCAAGCGCGCGCCGTACTCCCGGGCCCAGCGCGGCCCCGCGGGCGCCAATAAGCTGTCCTTAACCTGATTGAGCGTGAGATGTGCGATGTCGCCGGGAAGGGGTTTCAAGGTCCGCAACAGCGATTCGCTGAGGGCATCCTCGACCAGGACGGTCGCGGCCAGGGTCCGCAGCTCGACGGCGCCGAGTGTCCGGCGAGCTTCCGCGCGTACGGCGTCATCACGGGTTCCGCCTACAGGAAGATCCCCTTCCTTGAATTCATTCGCGAGTACGAAGAGTTTTTGCAGCGTATGGCGATCCACGTGCGGCGGCGATCACTCCCTCCATCCACTCCTCCGGCCCATGAGGATTGGATAGACCGAGAAGCGTGCGTTTAGCGGCACAAGCGCAACGCGCCCCGCCGCAACGCACGGACAAAGGTGCATCTATTTACCCGGCAACGATCAGAATCGTTTGGGTCTCCTCGGGCGATCGTCGGTTTTCGGTCTGGCCACATTGACCGTGATATTTCTCCCACTGAGCATCGACCCATTGAGTTCTTTAATGGCTTTCTCCGCTTCCGCCTGGACGGGCATCTCGACGAACGCGAAGCCCTTGGACTGGCTGCTGAATTTGTCCGTGATGATCTTAGCCGACTCGACTTGGCCGAATGCGGAAAACGCGTTTCGCAGTTCATCGTCCGTGACCCGATACGACAAGTTACCGACATAAATATTCATAATCTATTCATCCCCGAAAATGCGCTATTGACCTAGGAACGCCAGCGCTCAACCAATAGCACAAAATTTGAGCACTGACTCTCAATGCACGGATGAGCACCGTGTGCCTGGCACTCGGAACATCCAAGACTGTCGGCGTGTCTAACGGGTCCACGAAATACGCAGCGAAGTTCGCTGAACGGGCGAGGTCGTTTGAAGTGTCAGAAAGCCGTAATCACTAAGCAGGCATCGTCGATTCAAGGGGCATACCTTTCGTTTCGCTCGATAGCCACCTTGGTAGCGTAGTATAGCGCTTTTTTTGACCGTGGTAGATAGGGATGATCGCCGGCGAGGCAGGCGCGCGGTGCGTGCGTGTTCCGGCGGATCACAACGCATCAAGGGACCTCTTGGGTTCTGCGCAGCTCCTTGGCGATCACACGCGCGAGATGCTTGTTGCGCGCATCGCGCAGCGCAAGCTCCGCGCCCGCCCTGATCATGGCCATGGTCAGGCTGCCGGCCAGTAATAGCAGCAGCATCGCGATCCCCCAAGCGAGAAAATACGAAAGCCGCAAGGCGTCCGGCGCGCGCGACTCCTTCGCGGGTGCCTCGTCCGAGGCCGCCGTGTACGAGCCCAGCGCTCGATCCAGATGCGATCCGGATTCAACCGCTGTCGCCAGGACCTCGATGCGGTGGGGCATGCGGTAAAGATTCCACGCTTCGATGACCACCTTAAGTCCTATCCACAGACCCGCGATCACTAGCACGACACCCAACAGCCGCACAAAGATGTCGATGTATTGAGTTGTCGCCGAGACGAATCGTGACTCCTCGGGCAGCTCCTGCGGAGTGTATGGCATCGGGCGTTTAGAGGGTCGGACCGGCCAGATTTTATCGGCCCCTGCTCGCACGTGAATGCTGCGCTATTACGTTATTCACCGCTCAGAGCTTGTGAAAAAACCGTCGCGAGCGAAGGGAGATCGCGTTGCATCCTCGGCGCGCCAAACAGAGCCATTCCCTGGCCCTGGCTTTCCGCCGGAGCGCAGGACGGTTTCGCCGGGAGCGAAACGCAGCGCAAGCCCCGAAGGGGCGAGTCCCAAGGATGGGACGAGCAACCGGAGTGTATGTTGAAATACATGAAGATTCCGAGCACCGCCGGAACGCGAGATCCCGAGCGCAGCAGATCATTTCACAAGCTCTCAGTCTAACCGCCCGTATCGAGAAGAAAATCGTCGCAAGCTCGGCATGATCGATCAAGATCTCAGCGCCGTCAATTGGGCATTCGGAGCGACCCCGCAAGCCGGCACCGGCGCACCCGGTGTCGGTCCTTGTCGGATCCACGTCTTTTTTTGCCCGCGGCACTAAGGAAGCTCTGCAAAAGTGTCGCGAGCACGCCTAGGATGCGCGAAGCCGCGGAGCGAGTCGCGAGACATATCAGGTAGATAGGCGAGCGGCGAGCGAGCACGCGACAAAGCAGATCGGCTGCGCAGTAACTTTTGCAGAGCTTCGCAAATTACTTACCCGCGAGATCGGAAAGCGCCGCGGCCGCGGTGTGACTGGCTTGCCGCCGCAACACCAGGCGGATAGCGGAAAACGCTTGTTTCAATTCCTCCACCGCGACCGGATCGTCAAGCCAACGCGACACTTCCCGCGCCAGGCGCCGCGGTGCGACCTCGCTCTGGAGGATCTCGGGTACAAGACGTCGGCCCGCGAGCAGATTCGGCAGTGAAAAATAAGGCGCGCGTACCAGAAGCCGTGCGACGAGATAGCTCAACGCCGACATGCGATAGCTCACCACCATGGGCCGGCCGACGAGCAGGGTCTCGAGTGACGCCGTGCCGGACACGGTAAGCACCACGTCGGCGGCCGCGATCACCTCGCGCGTACGCTGTTCAAATACCTTAATCGGTATGTCCGGGTCGAGGCGTTGGAGGATGCCTTCGATGTATAAGCGGCCCTCGCACCCTGAGGCGGCGAACGCGCACTGCAGATTGGGCCGCGCCGCGCGCAGTTCCAGGGCGGACCGCAAAAACGGTTCGACGTGATAGCGCCACTCATTGCTCCGGCTGCCGGGCAGCAGTGCGAACAGCGGCCGATCCAGGGGCAAGCCTAAAGCGGCGCGAGCCGCTTCCTTATCGTTGGCATCGGCAATCTCATCGGCGAGCGGATGGCCGACGAACTTCACGGGGATGCTGTGTGCGCGGTAAAAATTCTCCTCGAAGGGAAACAACACCAGCATCAAATCCGCCGCACGGCCAATCCGCCGGACCCGCCAAGGTCTCCAGGCCCAAACCTGCGGGCTCACATAATGCACGGTGCGCACCCCGGCGGCGCGCAGGCGTTCTTCCAGGGGGAGATTGAACTCGGGCGCATCGATCCCGACGAAGAGATCCGGAGGGCTAGAGAGGAAATATTCCGCAAGCCGAGAACGCACCGCCGCTAACTCGCGATAACGTCCGAGAACCTCGAAGACGCCCATGACGGCCAACCGGTCCATCGGGTAGAGCAGCTTGCATCCGGCTTCCTGCATGCGCGCCCCCCCGATGCCCTCGACTTCAAGATGATCCTCGCGGCAACGCAGCGCCCCTATGAGACCCGCGCCCAGGCGATCACCCGATAACTCGCCGGCGATGATCCCGATGCGCATTAGGGAAGCTCCGCAATAGTTACTGCGCAGCCCATCTGCTTTGTCGCGTGCTCGCTCGTCGCTCGCCTATCTACCCGATATGTCTCGCGACTCGCTCCGCGGCTTCGCGCATCTAGGCTTGCTCGCGACACCTTTGCAGAGCTTCCTTAGCCTCGTTGGCGCGCGAACCCGCGAGTGGATCCCGCGATGAATTCACCCCACTCCTGTACCAGCGCGAAAGGTGAGCTTGCAAGCTCCGCGAGCGCATCGCGGGTGCCCATTCCGGACAAGAATAACCGCTGGTAAGCGCGTTTCAGCGCTGAGATCTCTTGGGCGTTCACCCCCGCACGCTGCAAACCGACACGATTGAGCCCGACCACTCGCGCCGGGGCGCCGGTGGCGAGCGTGAACGGGAGGCAATCCATATTGACACCCGCAAGACCTGAGATCATGGCGACGCGGCCGATACGGCAGAATTGATGGACCGCCGCGTTCGCTGAAATAAACGCGCGATCCCCGACGGAGACGTGGCCCCCGAGGGCGGCGCTATTGGCGAGGACGACGAAGTTCCCCAAGGTGCAATCATGCGCCACATGGGCGTTGGCCATGAGAAAGTTTCCATCACCGAGTGAGGTGGCCGCACCCTCAAGGGTCGCGCGGTGTATGCTCACCCCTTCGCGGATCACGTTGTCGTCACCGATCGTGACATAGCTGGCGCAAGGCTTGAACGACAGATCTTGCGGCACGCCTCCAATGATCGCGTGCTCGTGAATGGTATTACCCCGGCCGAGACGCGAATAACGCTTAACGACCGCATGGGCGTCGATCCGGCACTCGGGCCCGATGCTGACATCATTTTCTATCACCGCGAACGGCCCGACCGCGATGCCTTCCGCGAGTTGGGCGCCGGGATCAATGAGCGCTGTCGGATGGATCCTCGCCATGGCTCAGGTGGCTTCCGTGGCGCCGGCGCCTGGGTTCGGCTTCAGCAAGCGGTGCTCGATGGAGCCGGTGATCGCGAGCGCGACAGCGAGCGCGCGTCGCCCGTCTTCTCCCGAGACGACAGCGGGCGTCTTATTAATCACCGCTTGCACGAAGGCTTGCAGCTCGAGCAGAAGCGCATCGGCGCGCTCGATATTTTTTTCCTCGGTAACGATACGCATCGCGCCTGTCTCCGAAGCGCGATCCCGCTCGCGCCTGGCGATGGTGACGCGGTGTTCCAAGTAATCGATCGAAAGATAACAATTCCTTTGAAAGATCCGGATCTTGCGCAGCGGACTGTGGCTGACACGGCTGGCGGTCACGTTGGCCACGCAACCATCGGCGAACTCCAGCCGGGCGTTGGCGATATCCACTTCCGCCGTCAGGACGGAAAGCCCCATCGGGCGGATGGCCGCAACCTCGCTCGCTACGATATTGAGAATGATGTCGATGTCGTGGATCATCAGATCCATCACCACGCTCACCCCCGCCCCGCGCGGTTGGAAGGAGGCGATGCGGTGGGATTCGATGAACATCGGTTGGTGCAGAATACCGCCTAAAGCGAGTAACGCGGGGTTGAACCGTTCGAGGTGCCCCACCTGCAATACCAATCCTTGACGCCGGGCCAATGCGATCAGCTCGTCGGCCTCGGCGAGCGTGCGCGTCATCGGTTTTTCCACCAGGACATGCACACCAGCCGCCAGGCAATCCTTCGCCACCGCGTAGTGCGACTCGGGTGGCACCACCACCGACGCCACGTCCACCGCCTCGAGTATGCGCCGATAATCGGTGAGCGCTTGGGCTTGAGACGGGGCGGCTACTTCCAGCGCCCGTTCCTCGATGAGGTCGACCACCGCGCACAGCTCGACATCAGGCAGCGCGGCATATTTCTCCGCGTGGAATCGTCCGAGATAACCCGCGCCGATGACGGCCGCTCGCAGCCTTTGCATGGTGGGACGCGCGGGGTTTACCGGCAACCTGCGTTATTCAAGACAGCATTCCTGCCGGAGAGATCACCGTATGATCCCGCGGGTGCACTTTCCTACGAAGTCGATCAAGCGCGCGATCTCCGGGGACTCGGGTGCGAGGGCCTTGAGCCGCTCGATCGATTCGGAGACAGTAAGATTCTCACGGTACAAAATGCGATACGCTCGCCGCAGGAGATTGATGGTTTCATTGCTCAAACCGTTGCGTTTGAGCCCTTCCCGATTCAGTCCGTGCACCTTCGCCGGGTTCTGGGATATCATCACGTAGGGCGGAACGTCTTTGACGACGATCGACGAGAGGGCCGCGAAGCTATACGCGCCGACGCGGCAAAACTGATGCACCAACGAGAAGCCGCCGAGAATCGCGTAGTCTTCGACGATGACGTGGCCCGCGAGCGAGGCGCCGTTCGCGAACACGGTATGATTGCCGACGATGCAGTCGTGGGCGATGTGCACGTAGGCCATGATCCAGTTGTCGTTCCCGATCCGCGTCACCCCCCCGCCTTGGACCGTGCCGCGGTTCAGGGTGCAGTATTCGCGTACAGTATTGCGATCGCCGATCTCAAGCCGGGTTTGATCGCGCTCTCCGCCGTACTTCTTATCCTGGGGATCCGCGCCCAGCGAGCAAAACTGGAATATCCGATTGTTTCGGCCGATGCAAGCCGGACCCTGGATCACGACATGCGGTCCAATCCACGTCCCGTCCCCGATCTCCACATCGGGCCCGATGAAAGACCAGGGCCCAATCGTTACATCGCTTCCAAGCCTAACGCTGGGATCTACGATCGCCTGGGCGTCTATCAACGGATAACAACCGAATGGGTTCCCATGATCTTGGCCGTGGCCACCGGTTTACCGTCCACGCGGGCGATGGCATCGAAGCGATAGATCCCGCGGATCTCGCGCTCCAACTGCACATATAACAGCAGTTGGTCGCCCGGAACCACCGGCTTTTTGAAGCGTGACTTATCGATACCGACGAGGTAATAAATCGCCTCGGAATCGGAGTTGATCTGCCCGGAGCTGAAGGCCAGCAGTGCCGTCGCTTGCGCCAGCGCCTCCAGAATCAGCACGCCCGGCATGATCGGCCGATCGGGAAAATGACCGCTGAAGAAAGGTTCGTTAATCGTGACGTTTTTAACCGCGAGGAGCGATTGACCGTCCACGCACTCGAGCACCCGATCAATAAGCAAGATCGGATAGCGGTGCGGTAACAGCCGCCGTATTCTCTGAATATCGAGCACCATCTATCGCCTTCGCGGCGCCTGCTTATTCACAACCCTCACTCTCGTTTCCGGCATTCGCGCCGCCGCACGCATTGTTGCGGCGTTGGATCGCCGCCTTATCGAGCCTATTGAAGCGGGCGACTTTCCGCCGCCATTCCTTGTCCTCTCGCGCCGGCCAAACGGAGGAGTAGACACCCGCCACGGGAATGGATTTGGTGACCGCTGCGGCGCCCTTGATGACGACATCGTCCGCAATCTCGATGTGTCCCGTGATGCCTGCGCCACCGCCGATCAAGCAACGCTTACCGATCCGCGTGCTGCCCGAGACGCCCACGCAGCCCGCGATCGCGGTGTGTGCGCCGATACGCACATTATGTCCGATTTGGATCAGATTATCGAGCTTAACGCCGTCTTCTATGACCGTATCCTTGAAGGTACCGCGGTCGATGGCCGTATTCGCCCCAATCTCCACGTCATCGCCGATCCGCACGCTCGCGTTCTGCGGGATCTTCGTCCACACGCCTTGATCGCGGGCAAGACCGAATCCGTCCGCGCCGATCACCGCCCCGGGATGAATCAGGCAGCGCTGTCCGATGCACGCCCCGCTGATGACCGTTACTCGTGCGCTAAGACAAGAGTGATCGCCTATCCGCACCGCGCGCCCGATAATACAGCCCGGACCGATGAAAGCCCGGGAACCGATCCGGGCGCCCTCTTCAACAACCGCGAAAGCCCCCACATGCGCGCTCGCATCCACGCTGGCCGTGGGAGCGATCCAAGCGCTGGTATGAATGCCGGGATCGAAGGCGGGGGGCGGGCTCAAAAAGCTCGCGGCGCGCGCATAGGCTAGATAAGGATCCGCGGTGACCAGCGCGGCGACAGGGCATGCGCTCAACTCGGCCGGATGCAGTATGACCGCGGAGGCCGCGGTGAATTTCAGGAAATTCCGGTAACGCCGGTCAAACAAGAAGGATACATCGCCCGCTTGGGCCGTATCGAGCGTCGCTATGTTCGCGACCAGACACCCCTCGTCACCCTGGAGCGTCGCTCCGATATGCCGCGCAAGATCGCCTAAGCGAACGGGCATCGCCGCCGCACTACTTGCCTCTGTAGCCTTTCTTCAAACGCTCGACGACCTTGCTGGTGACGTCCACGCGCTCATTCGCGTAGATGACGCCTTCTCCGACAATGACATCGAATCCCTCCTCTTTGGCAAAGATCTGGATCGTCTCGAGCACTTGTTGCTGGATCTTGCCGAATTCTTCATTGTTGCGGAAATTCAGGTCCTCTCTAAACTCATCTTGGTCGCGTTTGAGTTCGCGTTTTATGCCGATGATGTCACGCTCGATCTTGCGGCGTTCGGTCTCGGTCATCACCGGCGCATCCTTCGCCAGGCGGTCTTCAAGCTGTTCAGCCTTATTTTGAGCCGCCACCAGATTCTTACGGCGCGGGGCGAATTCACGCTCGAGCCGTTTCCCCGCTTCCTTGGCCTGCGGGGCGGCCTTCAGCACCGTAATAGGATTGACCACCCCGATGCGCAAATCCGCGGCCCGGGACGGCGTGCCCGCCACGGCGCCTAATAAAACGATCAAACTCGAAAATAACATAAGCTTCTTCAAGATCATTGCTCCAATTAAAACGAAGTGCCAAACGTGAATTGAAAGGGTTGCGTATCATCGCCGTCGCTATCGTTGAAAGGCTGCGCCACGCTGACGGTTAAAACCCCGAAGGGCGATACCCAAAGGCCCGAGAGCCCCGCGGAGAGCCGCATAGTGCCTAGGTCAATATCTTCGTTCTCGCCATAAACATTGCCGGCATCAACGAAGGCGGTAAATCGCACCGACTTCACGTCCGTCAGAAAGGGTACGGGGAGGATGAGCTCGGCGTTGGCGACGACCATGACATTCCCCCCGAGCGCTCGGTTTGTGGGAACTCCGTTTATGGAATCCTCGGGCCCCAAGGTGTTCTCTTCGTAACCGCGCACGGTGCGCGGACCGCCGGCGTAGAAGTTCTCGAAAAACGGCAAGCCTTCGGTTTCGCCGTAGCCATCGCCATAGCCGAGCTGTCCCTGCAAGGCGAGCACATAGTCCTCGGTAAAGGGATAAAACCAGCGGCCATCGTAATCGATCTTATAAAACTGAAGATCCACGCCCGGCACCGCCACTTGGCCTCGGACGCGATGATAGGTGCCGCGGTCCGGCAACAGCGCTTTATTGCGCGTGTCGTAGGCAAAGCCGGAGCTTAGCCGCAACACATCGAATTTGTCGCCCTCCCGCTCAATAAACTCTCTCACCTGATCGGAGGTGAAGGCGTCTTGGTTGATCTGCGTATTCTCATAGTTGAAACCGAGATTGAGAAAATTGAACTCCGACACCGGAATGCCGAAGGTCACCCCGCCGCTCAAGACCTTGGAATCAAAGCGGGTAATGTTCGCATCCCCGGCGTCGGTCTCCCGGTAGGAGACATCGAAGCCCTGGCTGATGCCATCGATGGTAAAATACGGATCGGTGTAGCCTAGGGCGAATATCCGATTCACGTCGCTATTGTTGAAGGCAAAGTTCACCCGTTTCCCGCTGCCGAGGAAGTTGTCTTGAACCACGCTGGTATTGAAGATCAACCCTTGTGTTTGCGAGAACCCCAAGCCTAGCAATAGATTTCCCGACGCCCGTTCCACCACTGAATAATTGACATCCACCTGATCGGGCGTGTCGGGAACGGCCGGCGTCTCAACGTTGACCTCCTCGAAGTAACCGAGCTTTTGCAACCGGGTTTTGGAGCGGTTCACCTTGCCGGTCGAGAACCACGCGCCCTCCATCTGGCGCATCTCCCGCCGCAATACCTCGTCGCGGGTCTTGGCATTACCCGAAAAGTTGATCCTGCGCACGTACACGCGTTTGCCCGGGTCCACGAAATAGGTCAATGAGACGGTCTTGGATTTTTCATCGATCTGGGGCACCGGATTCACGTTGGCGAAAGCGTAGCCTTCATCGCCGAGCCGCTCGCTAAGGTTGGTGCTCGTTTGGGTGACCTCTTTTCTCGAAAATATCTCGCCGCGCCCGGTCGTCACCAAGGGAAAAAGATCATCCGCGGGGACGATGAGATCGCCCGCGAGCTTCACATCGGAAATTTCGTAGCGTTCCCCTTCGCTCACGTTAATCGTGACATACACATCGCTCTTGTCGGGAGTAATGGAAACCTGGGTCGAATCGATATTGAAATTGACAAACCCGCTGTCGAGGTAGTGCGAACGCAGGCTTTCGAGATCGGCCCCGAGCTTTTGCTTCGAGTACTGATCCGATTTAGTGAAAAAAGAGATCAAAGTGGGCGTCGTTAGTTTAAAGCTTTTCAGCAGCTCATCGTCATCGTACGCCTTGTTACCGACGACATTGATTTGCTTAATACGCGCGGCGCGTCCCTCGGCAATGTGTATGGTCACCGCGACGCGGTTGCTTCCCAGCGACTTTACGTTCGATTCGATCTGAACCGCATATTTGCCTTGCCCGAAATACTGCCGTCTAAGCTCTTGTTCCACCTTGTCCAAGAGCGAGCGGTCGAAGACCTCTCCCTCGGCGAACCCGATCTGTTTCAGGGCATTGAAGAGATCCTCGGTCTTGATGTCGTTATTGCCGGAGATCCCGATCGTCGAGATGGTCTCGCGCTCGCTGACGACCACGACCAGCGTGTCGCCCGCGCGCTCTATCCGAACATCCTTGAAAAATCCCGTCTTGAACAGCGCGCGAATCGCTTCCCCCGAGCGGTTTTCGTCGAACTCGTCCCCGACCTTGACCGGAAGGTAGTTGAAAACCGTACCCGGCGCGATCCGCCGCAAGCCCTCGATACGGATGTCCTTGACGATAAACGGTTCCCCGCCGAGCGCCGGGACAGCAGTCTGGGCAGTCACGAGCAACGCCAAGAGCCACCGCAGTACAGTCCGACCGGCCACCGTCATATTCTTTATTTTTTTATCCTAAGGAAGCTCTGCAAAAGTTACCGCGCAGCCCATCTGCTTTGTCGCGTGCTCGCGCCTCGCTCGCCTATCTACCCGATATGTCTCGCGACTCGCTCCGCGGCTTCGCGCAGCTGGGCTTGCTCGCGACACTTTTACAGAGCTTCCCTAATTGAGAATGCGCGCGATGTCGTTGTATATCGCAATGGCCATCAGGCTCCCGAGCAGCACCATCCCAATCTGCTGCGCAAAGCGTTGCGTCTCCACCGAGACCGGCTTGCGCTGCACCAACTCTATAAGGTAATACAATAAATGGCCTCCATCCAGTAGCGGGACCGGAAGCAAGTTGAGCACCCCGAGACTCACGCTTACGATCGCTAGAAACGATAAAAAGGCCGCCATTCCGATACCGGCGGACTGCCCGGCATACTGCGCGATGCTGATCGGCCCGCTGAGATTCTGGACGGAGGCTTCGCCGAGTACCATCTTAAAGATGATCTTTAATGTGATGGTGGACATTTCCAGCGTCTTCGACACGGAGTGGCCAAAGGCATCCAACAGCGAATAGCGCTGGGTGGCGAAGAGCGCCGGGTCGAGATCCTTCGGCGGGGCGACGCCCGCACCGATGCGCCCGATTGCTCTGCCTTCGACTTCTGCCCGTTCCGGCCGCACCTCAAGGCTGAGAGGCGTCTCACCGCGCTCGACCCGGAGCCGAATCGTCTGCTCCGGCCGTGCCTGGACATAGTCGACCCATTGCTCCCAAGACTGCATCGGGCGCCCGTCGGCCTGCAGGATCCGGTCGCCCGCCCGGAGTCCGCTCCGCTCCGCCGCCCCGCCCGAAAGGACCTCCCCGATCACGGCATCGAGATGGGGCCGATAGGGCTGGATACCGAGACGCCGCAACAGGCTTCCGCGCGCGAGATCATCGATATGCACTCGGCGCAGGTCGATCGCGACGCTGCGCGTGCGGCCGTCCTCATCGCGTACCGAGAGGTTTACCGTCTCGCCGTCCACGACCTTGGAAATCGTCTCGTTGATCACCGCATCCCAGGTGGGGGTCGGCTCCTCGTCCACGGAAATGATCTCGCCTCCCTGGCGGAGACCCGCCTTGGCTGCGATCGAATCGGCGGCCACCTCGCCTATCTGCGGCTTGAGACCGGAGATCCCGATCACATACATGGCGCAATAAGCGAGGATCGCAAACAAGAAATTAAACAGCGGTCCGGCCATCACCACCGCGGTTCTGGCCGCCAGCGGCTGGCGGTTGAATTCGCGCGTGAGATCCGCGGGTGGCACCGGCCCTTCCCGGTCATCGAGCATCTTGACATAGCCCCCCAAGGGGATGGCAGCGACGACGAACTCCGTTTGATCACGGCCGATCCTGCGCCCCCAGATGGGTTTTCCGAATCCCACCGAAAAGCGCAGCACCTTGATGCCGACGCTGCGCGCGACACAGAAGTGCCCGAGCTCGTGGACCACCACCAGGACCCCGACGGCCGCGATGAAGGCCAGTACTGAAAAAACGACACCCATCATTGGCACCTCGCCCGAACGGCCCGCGCGGCATGCGCTCTGGCGGCAGCGTCCGCGGCCAAGATCGCCTCGAGCGAGTCGCCTCCCGCGCCTGGGACGCCCGCTAAGGTGTCCGCAACCACGGCGGGGATATCGCTGAATCGCAAACTGCCATTGAGAAACGAATCGACCGCGACCTCGTTGCCCGCATTTAATACCGCGGTCGCCGTACCCCCCGCTTCCATCGCCTGACGCGCCAAGCTCAGACACGGGAAACGCTCGAGATCCGGGGGCTCAAAGTCCAGCCGCCCCACTTCCAGCAGGTTGAGCGGCGCGACCCCCGAGGGGATGCGGTCCGGCCAGGCCAGGGCATGGGCAATCGGCGTCCGCATATCCGGATTACCCAACTGCGCCAGCACCGAGCCGTCGATGAACTCCACGAGCGAGTGAATCACGCTCTGCGGGTGCAGCACGACCTCCACGTGTGGCGGCGTGGTTGCGAATAACCAGCAGGCTTCGATGAACTCGAGACCCTTATTCATCAGGGTTGCGGAGTCCACGGATATTTTGCGTCCCATGACCCAGTTGGGATGGGCGCAGGCTTGATCGGGGGTCACGGCGTGGAGGTCGGCAAGCGGCGTCCTGCGAAACGGGCCGCCCGATCCGGTAAGTAGTATACGCCGGACGCCCACCCGTTCCAGTCCCGCGGGAAAGGAGGGGGGCAGACATTGAAAGATTGCATTATGTTCGCTATCGATGGGCAGCAGCTCGGCGCCGCTATTCTTTACCGCTTCCATGAAGATGCGGCCCGACATGACCAGCGCTTCCTTGTTCGCCAAGAGAATGCGTTTCCCGGCGCGCGCTGCGGCGAGTGTGGGTAGCAGCCCCGCCGCGCCAACGATCCCGGCCATCACATAATCCGTCTCCGGGGCGCTCGCGACCGCTTCCAAGCCGGCGCATCCGGAAAGCACGCGCACGCCGGGCGCGCTCGCGGCCAAGCGGCGCTCAAGTTCCCATGCCTTGATTTCATCCACCATCACGGCATAGGGCGGGTGCCAGGTCTCGCATTGGCTCGCGAGCCGATCGAGATCGCGATGGGCGGTCAACGCGATAATCCGGAAACGCTCGCGATGGCGGCCGACGACATCAAGCGTGTTCGCGCCGATGGTGCCCGTCGACCCCAAGATCGTCAGACCAATCACAGTGGCAGCCCGACGGCACTGCCGAGGGCGAACACCGGCGCCGCGGCCATCAAACTATCGATGCGGTCAAGGATCCCGCCGTGCCCGGGCAGCAGGCTACCGCTATCTTTTACTCCCGCTTGCCGTTTCACCAAGCTCTCGAACAGATCGCCAAGCACCGAGAATATGACCGTGGCGAGACACAGGGTCATAAACCCCACGCGGTCCGTAAAACGTAAGGGAATCCACCCTGAACATAGCCACCCGACCGCTCCCGAGGCAGCCAATCCGCCCCATAATCCCTCCCAGGTCTTGCCGGGGCTGACCTTATCCGCGAGCCGATGCTTCCCCCAGCGCTTGCCCGCGAAAAAGGCCCCGATGTCCGCCGACCAAATCACCAGCATGAGCGCGACCACCAAGAACACCCCCCCATCGGCGCGGCCATGCAAACCGATGAGCGCCGCCCAGCCGGGGACCACGACAAACCAACCGGCCGCGCACAGTAACGGCCGCGACTTCGGAATACCGATCCCGCGGCGCTGATAATCGAGCAGCCAATATAAAGCGGCGCACCACCCTCCCAACAAGAGCAGGGCGGCGCCGGCCATCTGATCCTTAACCCACGACAAGCTCAAGAGCCAGTACGCCGCCGCCATGCAGACAGAGGTCGCGATCGTATAGTAAACGCGCGGTTGGAACGCCGACCAACCGGCGAGGTAACTCCATTCCCAGGCGCCCAACGCGATGAAGGCGCCGAAAACAACCGCCACTCCCGCGGTCGGCAAAAAAAACAAGGCCCCGAGCACCAGCGGGATGAGAATGGCGGCAGTGGCAATGCGGCGCCTAAGCGCCGCGAACGCATTCGACCTGCTCGCTGGTCTTGCCGAATCGCCGCTGTCGCATTGCATAAGAGTTAAGCGCCATTTCCAGGTGAGCCGGCGTGAAGTCCGGCCACAGAGAGTCGGTAAAAAAAAACTCGGTGTACGCCAATTGCCACAGTAAATAATTGCTGATGCGCTGCTCGCCACCGGTGCGAATTATAAGGTCGGGGTCGGGGAGATCGCCGAGGCTTAGGTGTGCTTCCACCGCGGCTTCCGTAATCTCCTCAGCCCTCATCACCCCTGCCGCGACCCGCCTCGCGAGCGCTCTGGTGGCCTGGGTAATATCCCAACGCCCCCCATAGTTCGCCGCGATGACCAAAATAAGCCCGTTGTTTCCTTGGGTTAATTTCTGTACCTCATCGATGCTCCCCCGCAGCTTGGACGGAAACGCGGAATCGTCGCCAATCACCCGCAGCCGGACGTTGTTTTCCCTAAGTTTCATGGCCTCTTCCTGCAGCGAGGTAAAAAATAGATCCATGAGGAGCGCGACCTCTCGCTTGGGCCGGCGCCAGTTCTCGCTGCTAAACGCGAACAAGGTCAAAACCTCGATGCCCATCTCCGCGCAGGGCGCGACCATCCGGCGCACCGCCTCGACACCCGCCCGGTGACCGGCGACGCGCTGTAATCTCCGGAGTTTTGCCCAGCGGCCATTGCCGTCCATGATGATGGCCAAATGGCGGGGGATCGTCGCGCGCACCCCGTAGCGATCAGTGCCGTTCCCCTGCTCCCTTGGGCGTGAACTGCCGTCAGCCAAGCTTAGACTTCCAATAGATCCTTCTCCTTGGCGGCCAAAACCTCCTCGATACGCGCGATATTATCATCGGTCAAACGCTGTATCTTCTCCTCGGCGCGGCGCTCGTCGTCTTCGGAAATGTCTTTCTTTTTCACCAGTTCCTTCAGCTGGTGGTTCGCATCGCGACGAATGTTTCTGACGGCGACCCGGGCCTGCTCGGCCTCGGTCTTGACGACGCGGATGAGATCGCGCCGCCGTTCCTCGGTCAAGGCCGGCAAGGGCACGCGAATGAGATCGCCCGCCGTCACGGGATTGAGTCCAAGGTCGGAATTCAAGATCGCCTTCTCGACGGTTTTCACCATGCTTTTATCCCAAGGCGTCACCCCTAGGGTGCGCGGATCGATCACCGTGACCGTCGCCGCCTGACTGATCGGAACTTCCGATCCGTAATAATCGACCCGGATGTGATCGAGCAAGCTGGTATGAGCCCTTCCCGTGCGGACCTTCGCTAGTTCGTGCTGCAAAGACTCTATGGCTTTGTGCATGCGCGTATCGGAAGCCCGCGTAATAGTGTCGATCATGGTCTCGCCCCGGCGCGCGCGACGCTGCTCACGAGCGTTCCTTCCTTGCCGCCCATCACGGCTCGCAGCAGCGCGCCCGGCTTGCTCATATCAAGCACCCGCAGCGGCAGGGCGTGGTCGCGGCAGAGCACGACCGCGGTTGCATCCATGACTCCCAGTTTATCGACAAGCACCTGGTCATAATCTAACTGATCATAGCGGCGCGCATCCTGAACCTCGCGGGGATCGGCCGAATAGACGCCATCGACTTTGGTTGCTTTGATCATAAGCTCGGCATTGATCTCGATCGCACGCAAGCTCGCCGCGGAATCCGTGGTAAAAAATGGGTTGCCCGTTCCGGCCGCGAAGATCACCACCCGACCCTTTTCCAGATGCCGGACCGCGCGCCGGCGGATATAGTCCTCACAGATTTGATTCACGCGAATCGCCGACATCACCCGGACGAACAATCCGATACGCTCCAAGGCATCCTGCAAGGCCAAGGCATTAATCACGGTCCCGAGCATACCCATGTGATCGGCCGTGACCCGGTCTATTCCTTTGGCCGCCAACCCTTGGCCGCGCAATATATTACCGCCGCCGATGACAATCGCCACCTGTGCGCCACAGGCCACCAGATCTTTGATCTCCCCGGCCAGACGGTGTATCACCTCGGGGTCGATGCCATAATCGCTCTTGCCCATGAGCGCCTCACCGCTCATCTTAACCAGGACGCGGCGGTATTTCGGGGTCCCGGCGCTCACCGCGAGTTAACGCCCACGTGCTTGGGACATAACCTCCGCCGCAAAATTCTCGACGCGCCTTTCGAGACCCTCCCCAACCGCGAATCTTTGGAAGGCGCGTACGCTCGCCCCCGCCCCTGCCAACAGCTTTCCCACCCTCATCTCGGGGTTCTTTACAAACGCCTGGCCTAAGAGGGCGACTTCACTCTTATATTTCTGCAGCTTACCGGCCACGATCTTCTCCACCACTCCCGGCGGCTTTCCGGTTTCCGCCGCTTGCGCCGCGAAGATCTCTTTCTCGCGCGCCAAGAGGTCCGCGGGGACCTCCGACTCATGCACGCAGAGGGGACGGCTCGCCGCGATGTGCATCGCGATGTCCCTAGCGATTTCAGCATTCCCTCCGGCCATGCTGACCAAGACACCGATCTTGGTGCCGTGCGGGTAGATCCCGAGGACGCCGCTTCCCGCTTCTAGCCAGGTAAAGCGCCGCACCTGTATCTTCTCCCCGATCTTGGCGACCAGTTGTTCGCAGCAGGCGGCCACCGTCTCCTGGCCCTCCGCCAAGGGTAGGCGCAACAAAGAGTCGATATCGAGAGGCCGGTGCCGGAGGACACACCCGCCCACCGCTTCGGCGAATGCCTTGAAATCATCGGCGCGCGTCACGAAATCCGTCTCGCAGTTAACCTCCACCATCGCCGCCCTCTCCGCGCCGGGCGCCACCCTGATGACAATCACGCCTTCGGCGGCTATTCGTGCGGCTTTCTTCGCCGCTTTCGCGACCCCGGATTTACGCAGGATATCGATAGCCTGCTCAAGATCGCCCGCCGCGGCCACCAACGCTTTCTTGCAGTCCAGTATCCCGGCCCCGGTGCGTTCCCGAAGCTCTTTTACCGTCGCGGCGGTGATCTCCATCTTCATCCCCTGTGCATCATGACGTTTGGCTTAAAAAACCCGGCTTTGTGGCCCGGCTCAGAGCGAATCGTATCAAGGAGCGGACGGCTCCGAAGCATCGGCCGCCGCTTCCTCGGCCGCCGGGACCGCATCGGTATCCTCCGCCCCTCGGGCAGTCCTCGTAGAGCCCGCCGCTCGCGTCCTTATCGGTACTTTTTTCTTTGCCGTTTTCTTACGCGGTACGGCATTCTTTCTTAGCGCGGCCCGCTCATCTTCTTCCTTGGAGGATAGGCGTATCGGTTCGCCCGAAGCGTCAAGCTCCACAAACTCGTCCCCTCCCACCACCACCGCTTCAGGCATAGTCACGCGCCCTTGCGCGATAGCATCCGCAGCGGTCTTAAGATAAAGCTCGATCGAGCGGATAGCATCGTCATTGCCGGGAATCATATAGTCGATCCCATCGGGGCAATGGTTGCTATCGACCACGGCGACAATGGGGATATTCAGTTTCCTTGCTTCCGCCACGGCATTTTTTTCATGCCCGACATCGATGATATACAGCGCATCGGGAAGACCTTCCATGTCCTTGATGCCTCCGAGGCTGCGCTCGAGCTTCTCGTGCTCGCGATGGTAGTGGAGCGCCTCCTTCTTACTCAGACGCTCGGCCAGACCGCCTTCCTCCGACATGGCCGCGATCTCTTTCAAACGGTTGATGGAACGCCTGATGGTCCGGAAATTGGTGAGCGTACCTCCCATCCAACGGCGGTTCACGTACGGCATCCCACAGCGGGTCGCCTCGGTTTTTACCACCTCTTGCGCGGCCCGCTTCGTTCCGACGAGCAGGATGGTGCCATTACGCGCCGCCACCTTCTGCAGAAAGGCCATGGCCTCATTGAACAAGGGCAGCGTTTTTTCGAGGTTGATGATATGGATCTTATTGCGTTCTCCGAAGATAAAGGGGGCCATCTTCGGGTGCCAGTAGCGGGTCTGGTGGCCAAAATGGACACCGGCATCGAGCATCTGGCGCATGCTTACCTCAACCATGAAATCACTCCTAATAGGGTTAGATCTCCACACTCCATGCATTGACCCTGTGACCGGGCACCCTGATGCAGTTTACCGTGTGTGAGTAGTTTGCTATGAAAGCCCGCGCTTTATACCATAGTTGATGTAGGGCAACAATTGGACACGAGCGCGCAATCGCTCTATCCCATGCCGGTCACGATTAAAACACCTCAGGAGATCGAAAAGATGCGGGTCGCGGGCCGGCTCGCGGCGCAAGTGTTGGCGATGATTCGCCCCCACGTTGTCGAAGGCGTCACCACCAGCGAACTGGATCGCCTCTGCCACGATTATATCGTCAATACGCTCGATGCGATCCCGGCGCCCCTCCATTACCGCGGATTCCCGAAATCCATTTGCACCTCGGTCAACCATGTTGTCTGTCACGGTATCCCAGGCGAAAAGCGGCTTAAAGGCGGTGACATTATCAATATCGATGTCACCGTCATCAAAGAGGGTTACCACGGCGATACCAGCAAAATGTTTTTTGTCGGCACGCCCGCCTTGCGCGCCAAACGGCTGGTCGAGGTGTGTCACGAATGCATGCAGTTAGGGATCGGAACCGTCCGGCCGGGCGCTCGGCTCGGGGACTTGGGGTTCGCGATTCAGCGGCACGCGGAAACGCACGGTTTTTCCGTCGTGCGCGAATACTGCGGGCATGGGATCGGCCGGGAATTTCACGAGGAGCCCCAGGTACTGCACTACGGGAGCCGGGACACTGGGTTGCGGCTGGAGCCGGGTATGGCTTTTACCATCGAACCGATGATCAATGCCGGGAGGCGCCACGTTAAACTGTTACCCGATGAGTGGACCGTCGTCACCAAGGATCGCGCTCTGTCCGCGCAATGGGAGCATACGGTGCTCGTGACCGGCGGCGGCTGCGAGGTCTTGACCTCGCTTCCCGGCGATCCGCATGAGCCCTTATGAGCTACCCGCGGGAGTTTTTCGATCCGGTAAGCTTCGAGCATGACTTAAAACGCGCGCGGGCGCCGCTCGCGGTCTATAAGGCCGCGCTTGCGGCCGGAGCGGCTTCCATAGGGCAGCGTTTCGCGATGGGCGCGCCGATCACCGAGCTGGTCGCCCAGCGGACCTGGCTCGTGGACGAGTTGGTCACCCGCGCCTGGCGGCAATGGGAGCTCGCGGGCAAACCGTTTGCCTTGATCGCCGCCGGAGGTTACGGACGCCGCGAGCTGCATCCGGGTTCGGACGTCGATATCTTGGTGCTGACGGGGACCCGGGTGGCGAGCAAGGACCATGAACGCATGGAATCCTTTCTGCGCTTCCTCTGGGATATCGGACTCGAGGTCGGGCACAGTGTCCGTACGGTAGCGCAATGCCGGGAGGTGGCGGCCGACGATATCACCATCGCGACGAATCTCATGGAAGCACGCTTGCTTGCTGGTGACAGCGCCCTTTATGAGGCCATGCGCACCGCGACCGGACCGGCGACACTCTGGCCCCCGGCGGCCTTTTTCGAGGCCAAGCTCGGCGAGCAGGCCGCGCGCCATCGTAAGTTCCACGATACGGCCCACAATCTCGAACCCAACATCAAGGAAGGCCCGGGGGGGCTGCGCGATATCCACACGATTGCCTGGGTCGCCAAACGTCATTTCGGCGCCGACTCCTTAGCGGGCTTGCTCGATCACGGTTTTCTCACGCCAGACGAATACCGGACCTTGAACAGCGGTCAGTCGTTTTTATGGCGCATTCGCTTCGCTATCCACACCCTCGCCGGGCGGCGCGAGGATCGTTTGTTCTTCGACTATCAGCGGCGCGTGGCGGCCCAGTTCGGATATCTGAGCGACGATCAGGATCAACTCGCCGTCGAGCGCTTCATGAAGCACTATTATCGCATCGTGATGGAGCTTAGCCGGCTCAACGAGATGCTGCTGCAACTTTTTCAAGAAGCGATCCTCGAGCGCGATCATGCCGTCGAGATCCAGCCCTTGAATAAGCGCTTCCAGATCCGGAACGCTTACATCGAGGCCTGCGACGAGCAGGTGTTCAAAGGCTATCCGTTCGCGCTTTTGGAGATCTTTCTCCTGTTGCAGCAAAACCCGCATATCGAGGGTGTACGCGCCAGCACCATCCGTTTGATCCGGGACCACCGCCATCTTATCGACGATACGTTCCGCGACGATCTCAAGGTGCGCAGCCTTTTTATCGAGATCATCCGCCAGCCACGGCGCCTGGGCCACGAGCTCCAGCGCATGCACCGCTATGGCGTCCTCGAGGCCTACCTGCCCGACTTCGGCGCGGTCGCCGGACTCATGCAGTTCGATCTCTTCCACGTCTATACCGTCGATGTCCACACCCTGTTCGTCGTACAGAACATGCGCCGCTACACCAACCCCGAGAATAAGGACGCGCTGCCCATGTGCGCTCGGCTCATGGCACAGATCCCGAAGCCGGAAATCCTCTACATCGCGGGCTTATTTCACGATCTTGCCAAGGGCCGCGGCGTGGACCACTCGCAAGTGGGCGCGACGATCACCGCCGAGTTCTGCCAGCACCACGGGCTTGGGCATTTCGACACGAGACTCGCGGCCTGGCTGGTAGAACACCATCTGCGGATGTCGACGACGGCGCAGCGGCGCGACGTCTCCGATCCGGAGGTGGTCAATGAATTCGCCCGGCTGGTCAGCAATCGGGTGCGTCTAGACTATTTATACCTGCTCACGGTGGCCGATATCCGCGGCACCAACCCCGCGCTTTGGAACAGTTGGAAAGACGCCTTATTGACCGAGCTCTATGAGAACACCTTACGGGCGCTCCGCCGAGGGGTGCGAAACCCCATCGAAAAAGAAGAATGGATCGCCGAGATCAAAGGCGAGGCCTTGGCGATCTTGCTGCCGTCGAGCCTCAGCAAGGAGGCCATCCTTTCGGTATGGCAGGATCTCGGGGAAGAGTATTTTTTACGCCACGGGCCGGATGAAATTGCCTGGCACACCCAGGCCATCGCCGGCGCTAGGGCGGGAGAGTTGCCGCTGGTGCTCATCCGCCCCAAAACGGGCCGCGGCGGTACGGAAATTTTCATCTACGGGCACGACCAAGACCATCTGTTCGCGGCCGCGACCCATGCGCTCGATCGGCTTGGGCTCACCATCATGGACGCCCGCATCATCTCTTCCCCCAAGGGGTTTACCCTGGACACCTACATCGTGCTCGAAGCCGCAACCCATGAGATGATTCAAAGCGACGCCCGCGCCCGGGAGATCGCCGCCACTTTAGAGGCAAAGCTCGCTTCGGCGGAACCCCTATCCGTTAAAACGAATAGGCGACCGGCGCCCGAGCTCAAACATTTTAAACTCCCCACGGAGGTGTCCTTTAGCGCCGATAACGCCAACGCGCGCACGCTCATGGAGGTCGTTGCCACGGATCGCCCGGGAGTGTTGTCGCAGATCGCGATGGCCATGCGCCATTGCGGCGTGCGCCTGCAGAATGCGAAAATCGCGACCTTTGGTGCGCGCGTCGAAGACATCTTTTACATTAGCGACACCGAGAACCGTCCGATCCAAGACCCGGTGAAATTCGAATGTCTCAGAAACTCGATCACCGCGGCGCTCGAGCCCTAGGGCGTCACCCCGTGGCGGACCACCGCGGGGCAATTCGGCTTGCGGGCCGGGATGAGATCTCTTAGTCTGGCGCCTTGGTCCATAGCCACGCAGGATCGTAGCCTAGTTCCATGCTCGCGCGACTCTTCGGCAGAAATACGATGGATGGCGATCCGCACGAGGACCGTCCCTCGCTCGCCGGCCGCATTGCGGTGGTCTTGGTATCCGTCATCGCAATCGTCCTGCTGGGATTGAGCTATTATTGGGACGTTGATACGGCGTTTCTTGATCCGCCGCGCTTTGATGTGCGCGAGGCGGCCTTGAAGCGCATGGCTGAAAGTCCACAGAAGCTCAAAGCCGGCGCGGTCACGAGCGCGACGCTCATCGAGGTCGCGTCGATTCTGATCGACAAACCCGGCGGATTTTTAGCCAACGACATCAGTCCGCCCGGTTTGCTCATGGATAACACGCCGAGTTGGGAGTTCGGCGTAGTGGTACAATTACGGGATTTGACCCGCGTGCTGCGCAACGACATTAGCCGCTCGCAGACCCAATCGAGCGAAGACGCCGACCTATCCATCGCCGATCCCTATTTCCACAACGACACCGATGCCTGGCTGTTTCCCTCCTTCGAGGGTCAAGTGAAAGTGGGTATGGTAGCACTGGAACGCTATTTTTCGAGGCTAACGAATGCGAAGCCGCCCGCGGCCCGGTTTTACGCGCGCGCCGATAACCTGGTCGCGTATCTGTCGCTGGTCGCGGCGCGCTTAGGGGACCAGTCTCAGCGCTTGAGCGCCAGCGCCGGGAAGGTGCCCGTGCCTATTACCGGCGCCAACCCGGCCGCTCCAGAGGACGAATCGCTCTCCGCGCCCTTGGTAAAAACCCCTTGGATGGATCGCGACGACGTCTTCTATGAAGCTCGCGGCGCGACTTGGGCTCTTGTGCACTTCCTGCGCGCCATCGAGATCGACTTTGAATCGGTGCTCAACAAAAAGAACGCACTCGTCAGCCTGCGCCAGATCCTGCGCGTATTGGAACGCACCCAGGACGCGCTGATGAGCCCGATGGTTCTCACCGGGGATGGCTTCGCGATCTTCGCCAATCACTCCTTGGTCATGGCCTCTTATATCTCGCGCGCCAATGCCGCCACGATCGATCTCATAAAACTGCTCCAGCAAGGCTAACGGCTATGCGGCCCTTACCTTCGCGTTTTGGGGCCTCTCTGTACCTGTGGCAAGCGCTTTCCCGCGAATCTCTGACCGCCCCTTCTTGATGCCGCGTCAGGGACCGTCGCCGGGCGGCTGCGGCTGCGGCGTATAAAAATCGCTCGCCAAATAGCGGTCCCGGGAATGGCGGAGCAGGACCAGGACGACGGCCGCCACCGGCAACGCGATTAATACGCCCACCATGCCAAACAATTGGCCCCCGGCCATGACGGAAAAGATGACCGCCACCGGATGCAAGCCGATGCGCGTGCCGACCAGCCAGGGCGAGAGCACATAACCTTCCAAGAGCTGTCCCACCGTGAATACGGCGATCACATAAACCAGATGCAGCAAGTCCTGGAATTGAGCGACCGCGGCGAGCCCAGCCATACCGATCCCCACGAAAAACCCAAGATAGGGGACAAAGCTCACCAAACCGGCCAGCATACCGAGGGATAAAGCCAGCTCCACTCCCACGATCCACAGCCCGAGCGCGTACACCACGCCTAGGCACAGCATGACGCCAAACTGCCCGCGTAAAAAGGCAGCCAGCACGGAGTCGCATTCCCTTACCAAGCTCACAATCTTGGCCTCGTAACGCTTAGGCAACAATTCGCGTATTCGCTCCACAATATGATCCCAGTCGCGTAAAAGATAAAAGGTGACAATCGGGACGAGGAACAAATAGATAAGTAAGGTCAGCGCAACCTGACTCGATTCGGTGATGCCTTTGATGATCTCCATCAGCGCGCCCGCGAAACTTTGCCATTGACCCGAGACGGCGGCGTAGATCGACTCGGAGCTAAACACGGAAGTCTTGAAAATTTCAGCATCGACGATCTGCGGTAACATTTCGGTGCGAAACCATGTCATCGCCGCCGGCACCGCACCCAGCAAAGCGCTCACTTGTTGGCGCATCACCGGAACCAGGAACAATAGCAGCAAGGCCCCCAACAGCATCAACAGCATGAACACGATGAGCACGGCGGCCGTGCGCGCGAGCCGAAGCTGCTGCAATCGATCGACGAGCGGGTCGCCAAGATAGGCCAAGACCGCTCCCAGTACGAACGGGGTGAGGACGGATCCCAGCCGATACAGCAACCAACCTGCGCCAAGCGTAGCGATGAGAAACCACCACCTCGAGTCGAACATGACGATTTAATGCCGTCTATCAGGCATGTTCAAAGACGGCGATAGACTCGACGTGGCTGGTATGCGGAAACATGTCGAGAACCCCCGCCGCGACGAAGCGCAGACCTTTCTCGCGCACCAAGACTGCGCTGTCGCGCGCCAGCGTCGCAGGGTTGCAAGACACGTAAGCGAGCCGCTTGACCGCTCCTAAGGGCAGACGCCGGAGGATCCGCGATGCGCCGGTGCGCGGGGGATCGAGCAACACCTTGTCGTAAGCATCGGCCGCAATCGGCAACTCGCCCGTTTCGTCGGCGAGGTCGCAGGCAAGAAACTCTACATTCATGATGCCGTTCGCGGCGGCGTTGGCGCGCCCGCGCTCAACGAGCGTGCGTTCCCCTTCGACCCCCGCAACGAATCCGGCGTGGCGTGCTAAAGGCAGGGTAAAGTTTCCGAGACCACAGAAAAGATCGAGCACCCCTTCGCTCGCGAGCGGCTCCAATAGAACCAGCACCCGCTCGACTAAGGCCCGATTGATCTCGGCGTTCACCTGGGTAAAATCCAAGGGTAGAAACCCGATCTCGACTTGGCCGGGCAACGTATAATAGGATAGCATCGGGTCCCCCGGCGGCCACAACCGTACGACCGTCTCCGGTCCACCGGCTTGCAGATATACGGCGATCCCGGTGCGTGCTGAAAACCCTTTTAGCAGAACCTCGTCCTCAGGACTTAAAGGCATTAAGTGCCGGATGACGATCGCGCTCTCTTCGTCCCCCACGGCGATCTCCAGCTGGGGAATGGCGCGGGCGGCACTAAGGCCTTGCACCAGCAGGCGCAGTTCATTCAAGCGCAAGCCGATGCTCGGGTGTAAGACGTCGCAGCGGCTGAGGTCCGCAACCCGCCGTCCTCCTTTTTCCTTGAACCCGGCTACGATGCCGCCCTTCTTATCGGCGTATTTGACGCTCAAACGGGCCTTGCGGCGATAGCCCCAGAGAGGCCCCGCGATCGGCGGGAGGATCGTCTCGGGCCGCACTTGCCCCAGATGCAGAAGCTCTTCGAGCAACACGCGCTGTTTGTGCTCAACCTGGGCTCTAGAAGCTAGGTGTTGCAGGCTGCAACCACCGCACACACCGAAATGCGGACCGCGCGGCGGGACACGCATGAGACTTGGCTCCAAGATCCGGTCGGCGAGGCCTTCGTCGAACCGGCCGCGCCGGTGCAGATAGCGGAATAGCACCCGTTCGCCCGCCAAGGCGCCGTCGGTAAAGACCGTCTTGCCATCGATATGCGCGACGCCACGGCCTTCCGCGGAGAGCGTCTCGCTGCGCGCCTCGCAGAGCGGCGAGGCCCGGCTACCGGCGAGGAGAGGCCCTCGCGCGTCCGCCGATCGCCGGATCGCAATGCCTACGGGGGGACGCCGTTCCATGCGTTCAAGAAAGCTTGCAGATGTGGCCGCGATTCCTGCTCCAAGGCCTGCCGCAAGGCTTGGCACCCCGCTTCATAGCTGTCGCGGGTTTGCTTGCCGCGCATCAGCTCGTAGCGCAGATAAATCAGATAGGTGTTCAACACATCGGTTTCACAATAGTTGCGTATGGCCTCGATATCGCCCGCGCGAAAGCGCTCCCACACATCGGCGCCGCTCATCCCGAGCTTCCCTGGAAATCCCATCAGGCTCGCAACCTCGTGCAAGGACGCAAAAGCACGCGGCTCGTAGCCCGCGATGACGTCCATGAGATCGGTATGACGCTCGTGAAAACGATTGAGATAATTGTTCCAACGAAAGCCCTGGTCGCTAGCGCCGGTTTCCCAGTAGCGGCCCGCGTTGACTCCGTGCAGAAGCCCGCGGTAATGCAGCACCGGAAGGTCGAATCCCCGGCCGTTCCACGAAACGAGAATGGGGCTATAACGCTCGATGCCATCGAAGAACCGCTGGATCAGCTCCGCCTCCGGCGAGTCCGGCTCCCCGATCGACCAGACATGTAAGCGGGTCGGTGTGCGTAAGACGAGGGAAATCGCGACCACGCGCTGCACCGGGTGACGCAGGAACTCGCTATTTCCCTCGGTCTCCTGCATACGCTTACTGTGCATGACCTGTGCAACTTCTTTATCCGTCAGGTCAGTGATCCCATACAAACGGCGGCCGGTGTCCACGTCCGGGACGGTCTCGATGTCAAACACCAGCACGTTCACGGCCGGCCCGATGCGCGCTTAGGCAGCTCCGCAAAAGTTACTCCGCAGCCCATCTGCTTTGTCGCGTGCTCGCTCGTCGCTCGCCTATCTACCTGATATGTCTCGCGACTCGCTCCGCGGCTTCGCGCATCTAGGCTTGCTCGCGACACTTTTGCAGAGCTTCCTTATTTCTTTTTCCAACGATTGTCGTCGTCCTGATACCACCATCCGCGCGGTGCATTCGTAACCCAGCGCTCCGCGAAGGTGGCGCGGATTTCACTCTCCCACTCTAGATGGCCGTTCTCGCGGGCGATCCCTCGATAGAGCGCATTTCGATCCCGATTCTCCTCAGCCACGAGTTGCTTGAGCGCGTTCCGGCGGGCGAGTGGGACCGCCGCGAGATCGCGCGCGTCCAACAAACCGCTTGCGGTCATTCCAACCGCACCGCTCGCGTAGAACGGCGACAGGGCTTGATGCCGCTTGCGCATGGAAGCGCGCAGCTTATCGATTCCGGGACTGGAGATGTCAATATCCAGTTGTGCGGCGAATGCCATGGGTACAATTAAAGACAGCACACGGCTTCCCAATGACGTATCCACGTCGTTGGGCGGTTTTTCCGGCGCGCCGCCTTTCTTTGGCCGCCCATAGATGTCTTGTATGATTTGATCAGCGGCTTGTTCCGCAGCCGCCGCTGGAAAATAGATGTTGACCGTCACACAGGCTGCCGAGCTCAATGCGATGATCGCGGTTATGGCGGTGCTTTTCATGTCTAAGCTCTCATTCGACTACGGCCCCCTTGGCTGCCGTCACGCGGCTTAAGCGATCGATCAAGGTCCGCCAGGCGACGGATCGATTGTACCCTTTGACATCGATCACGGGCGGGACCCTGCCTCTTTTCACAATGTAGTAGCCTCCTTCTTCTGCCGGCCCGACCCCGCCCATGTCGCACACGCCGTGACTCAGGCGGCATGTGATCCCGAGACGCGCGTAAGAAAACGTGTCGAATAACCCGAGTAACGCCCGCGAGAAGGTGTTCGCGCTTCCGCCGCCTCCAAGCCGAGTGAGGCTCTCGACCGCCCGCTGACTGATCCGATGCGGCTTCGGATCCTTGGCCGGGGTGGAAAATTCGGCATCGAACGCTACCGGTTGTCCATCCTCCACCCGCAGGCCGCGCACCCGCCCTTCCAATCCGCCTTCGATCTTACCAAACGAAAAGGTTCCGGTCAGTGCCTCTAGGTCCAGATCCCTAACGCTAATGTCGGCCGTGAGAACCGGCACCGGTCCAAACGGATCGTTGATGTATAGGTTTTGAACCACGACGGCGCCATCGAACACCTGTGCGCGCAAGGCGCCGCCGACCCGTAAGGTGTCGTTTCTATAGTCTATTCCCGGCGCCACTCCGGAGAGGTGGCCGGACAACGGATGCCAGCCGAGCGCGCGCGTAAAGCGAGCCAGCGAGAAAGGTTCGACCTTGGTGTCGGCTTGCATGGAAAATTCGTCGCCACTGAGATCATAAGCGCGCAAGGACTCGATCCAGAGCTTTCCGTCCAGGACCGGAATACCCACCGGCCGGGCCAAACGCAACTCGCCCCCTTGAGATTCGATGTCGAGATCGACCGGGCCGAATGCGAGGCGGCGGAGTTTGAGCTGCGCAAAGCGCAGGCGCGACCGCAGCCGCTCGTCGTGGGCAAGTAGTGGTAATTGGCCGCTCAGCGAGTGGATTTCAAATCCCCCGTGCGCCTCGCGCGCACTTACCTCCGAGAATACGAGCCGCAACTGCGCCAGTACGCCGGCCGTGATCCGGGCGTCGATGCCAAGCTGCCCGGCGGGCTTGATGTCCCCGAGCAGCGTACCGAAAAGGAGCGGTTGCAGGTACATTGGATAGGCTTTGCGAAGATCTAAAAGCGACGCGTTGAGTCTCAACGCATCCCAGGGGTTCGACGCGAAAGGCCGGAACGATCCGCTCGCGCGTAGTCGTAATGTCTTCTTGTGGTCCAGCACCAGATCGAAAACATCGAGCTTGCCGGCGGAAGGATCCCATTCGCCGTTAATGCGGAGGAGTAAACCCGGCGTCTCCAACGCAAAGCCGGGCCGAACTCCGCCCAGGGTAAAACCGGGTTCGAGATAAAGCTGCCCGCGCGTAAATTCGAGCCGGCTTGACGCGACCCAACGCTTCCTCGGCCGGGCGGCTGCGCGCAGTTCCATTTTCGCGGCCAGATCCTGCGCGGCGTCCGGTCCGTTGAATCCGACTGCCCGGACACCGATGACCGCCTGAAACCTGGTTGCGTTCTTACCGGTACCGCCAAGCTCGAACCGCAGGTCCGCGGACCCCTCGATATCGGTATAACCACTTGGCTCGGTGACCCAACGCCCGTGCAGGCGAGCAAGCTGCGATAGATCGATACCCGACAGGGTGCAACGAAGCGTCCAGTGTCCTCGATTCCACCGCCAAACGAGCCGTCCACGAGCCCCCGCCCAGGCGATATCCGTGAACGCGATCTCCGTATGCTCCCCGCTCGAACGAACGCGCAACTCTCCTCGTAACGGACCGAGCCACGGCTGCCGGATCTCGAACCGGCGGCACCCGGCAGCATCGTCGTTCAGCACCCAGCCCGAACAGTGGACATGGAAATCGGATAACGCGAAGCGGGACGGAATTTCCACCCGCCCAATCGAGAGGTCAAGCTCCGATCCCGCAACGTAGGCCAGCGCCGCTACCCACTGCCCCATAAATGCAAGATCGCTAAAACGCGGTAGAGCGCCAGAGATGGCTTGTGAGTGCAGTAGTGCGCAGGCCCCTATGAATACAGGCGCCGCGCCCGAGCACGCGCTCAACTGCTCGGGAAAAGCTGCGTGGACAAATAGCGATCCCCGCGATCGCAGATGACGGTGACGATCACGGCATGCTGCAGCTCGCGCGCGAGGCGCAATGCGGCGGCAACCGCTCCGCCCGATGAGATCCCCGCGAAAATACCCTCTTGCGCCGCCAAGCTCCGGGTCAGGGATTCGGCCTCTTCCTGGCTCACGTCGATGATCCGGTCTACGCGCGCGGGTTCGTAGATCTTGGGCAGATACTCCGGGGGCCAACGGCGGATCCCCGGGATGCAGGCTCCGGCCTCGGGTTGCACGCCGACGATCTGGACCCCGGGGTTCTTTTCCTTGAGAAAGCGGGACGTTCCCATGATCGTTCCCGTCGTGCCCATGGAGCTCACGAAATGCGTGACGCGGCCCTCGGTCGCACGCCAGATCTCGGGACCCGTGCCTTCGTAATGGGCGCGCGGATTGTCGGGATTGGAAAATTGGTCAAGGACTTTACCGCGGCCTTCGCGCTCCATCTCCTGCGCCAAGTCAATCGCGGTTTCCATGCTCCCCGCCGCCGGCGTCAGAATAATCTCGGCCCCATAGGCCTGCATGGCCGCGCGCCGCTCGACGCTCATGTGCTCGGGCATGATCAACACCATCCGGTAGCCCTTGATAGCGGCGACCAAGGCCAGTGCGATCCCGGTGTTCCCGCTGGTCGGTTCAATAAGTGTGTCGCCCGGTCTGATCTCGCCGCGCTCCTCCGCGCGGCGGATCATGCTCAGGGCCGGACGATCCTTCACGGAACCGGCGGGATTATCGCCTTCGAGCTTAGCCAAGATCACGTTCGTGGTCTCGCCCGGCAATCGCTGTAGGCGCACCAACGGCGTGTTGCCGACAAAGGACTCGATGCTGGGGAACGGCATAAACCGATCTTACTGGAATGCGCACGAAAAAACGCGGCAGACGCCTTCCGGCCTGCCGGGTTGTTGCAATCCCTTAATCAGTGCGCGCTTGCGGCCTTGAGATCCTCGAACTGAGCTTCTTCCGTTGACCCCTTGAGGGCGGTGATCGAAGAGTTTCCTCCGGTAATGGCTTGGGCCACCGCATCGAAGTAGCCGGTGCCCACTTCGCGTTGGTGTTTGACGGCGCTGAACCCCTTGGATACCGCCGCGAACTCCGCCTCCTGCAATTCCACGAAGGCGCTCATCTGCTCTCGCGCGTACCCATAGGCGAGATTGAACATGCTGTAATTCAAGGCATGGAAACCGGCCAGCGTAATGAACTGAAACTTATAGCCCATGGCGCCCATCTCGCGCTGGAACTTCGCGATCGTGGCGTCGTCGAGGTTCTTCTTCCAATTGAACGAGGGCGAACAGTTGTACGCGAAGATCTGATTAGGATGATGCTTGCGAACACCCTCGGCGAACTTCTTCGCGAACCCGAGATCCGGCGTCTGCGTCTCGCACCAGATGAGATCGGCGTAGGGTGAATACGCGATCCCCCTCGCAATCGCTTGATCCAGCCCTTTCTTGGTCACGTAAAAACCCTCGACCGTGCGCTCGCCGGTACAGAACGCCTGATCGCGTTCGTCGACATCCGAGGTGATGAGACTCGCGCCCTCGGCATCGGTACGGGCGATGATCAATGTCGGCACCCCCATCGTGTCCGCGGCCAGCCGCGCGGCGGCGAGCTTCTGCACCGCCTCCTGGGTCGGCACGAGCACCTTGCCGCCCATATGTCCGCATTTCTTGGCCGAGGCGAGCTGATCCTCGAAATGGACCGCGGCGGCGCCCGCTTCGATCATGTGCTTCATCAGCTCGAAGGCGTTGAGCACGCCGCCGAACCCCGCTTCGGCGTCGGCGAGTATCGGCAGGAAATAGTCGATGCTGTCATCCCCCTCCGCGTGCGCGATTTGGTCGGCCCGGGTCAAGGCGTTGTTGATGCGCCGGATCACGGTCGGCACGCTGTCGACGGGGTAAAGCGATTGGTCGGGATACATCGTGAATGCGGTATTGGCGTCCGCCGCCACCTGCCAGCCGCTGAGGTAGATGGCTTTTAAGCCGGCTTTCGCCTGCTGCACCGCTTGATTTCCGGTGAGCGCCCCAAGGGCGTTGACGAAATCCTCGCTATGGATCAGGCGCCAGAGCTTCTCCGCGCCCCGCTTGGCCAGGGTATGCTCGATAGGCAAGCTTCCCCGCAGCTTGACGACATCTGCGGCGCGGTAATCACGCTTGCGGTCCTTCCAGCGGGGGTTCGCGGTCCATTCCTGTTCTAGTTTCTTCGCTTCACTTTCGAACGCCATCACACTCTCTCCTGCCGATTAACACGATCGCCCGAGCCTCCGGAACGGGATCGATTGTAACCTTACGACCATCCTGAAGTACACTCCACTAGCCACCCTAAATGCGAACCTCACGTTGCATTGCACAAGCGTTGCATGCTACCCGCGCCGCTTTCGAACCGCGGCTTGGAAATGGGCAGGCTTTTTGCGCCCGTAAACCCCGAGCGCGGGCTTGGTTATTCCCCCGAAAAATATCTGATCGCCGGCGGATGATCTATGAAATATCGCTATCGGGTCCGTATAATTTATGTAGCGACGACTGGAACACCTGGGTCATGGCACAGAAACCCCAAAATGACCACGATGGCGGATTGGCGCTTCAAGACGCCCGGCCTAAGCTCAAACGTCCGCCCTTGTACAGGGTGATCTTGCTGAACGACGATTACACCCCGATGGATTTCGTCGTGCATATCTTGGAACAGTTTTTCTCCAAGAACCGGCAAGATGCGACCCTTATCATGCTCGAGATACACACGCGCGGTCGCGGCGTGTGCGGGCTGTTCACCCATGAAATCGCGGAGACGAAAGCCGCGCAGGTCAACGCCTATGCGCGCGAACATCAACACCCACTGCTCTGTACCACGGAGCGCGAATAAGCAGGAACGGCTATGTTAAACAAAGAGCTGGAGATCACGCTTAACCACACCTACAAAGACGCGCGGGTGCAGCGGCATGAATTCATTACGGTCGAGCACTTGTTGCTAGCCCTGCTCGACAACGGTGCCGCGGTCAGGGTGTTGCGCGCTTGCGGTGCGGACTGCCAGCAATTGCGCGGCGAGTTGGAGCTATTCATTCAGGAAACGGCCCCCGTGCTATCCCTTAGCGACGATCGGGACACGCAGCCCACGCTCGGATTCCAACGCGTCTTGCAGCGCGCGGTTTTCCACGTTCAGTCTTCGGGCAAACGGGAAGTCACCGGCGCCAATGTGCTGGTGGCGCTATTCGGCGAGCGCGAGTCCCAGGCCGTCTACCTGCTCAACAAATACCACGTCACGCGCCTGGACGTGGTCAATTTCATTTCCCACGGGATCACCAAAACCAGCGAGGATGAACCGGCCGAGGGCAACGGTGCGGCGGACCCTGCGCCCGAATCCGCGGAAGGCGGCAAATCCCCTTTAGAGGCCTTCACGAGCCATCTGAATAGGCTGGCGCGAAAAGGGAAGATCGACCCCTTGATCGGCCGCCGCCAAGAGATAGAACGCACGATTCAGATCCTGTGCCGGCGGCGCAAGAACAATCCCCTCTACGTCGGCGAAGCGGGTGTGGGGAAAACCGCGATTGCCGAAGGACTGGCCAAGATGATCGTCGATGGCGAGGTCCCCGAGGTCCTGGCCGAGAGCAACATTTACGCCCTCGATCTCGGCGCCTTGCTCGCCGGTACCAAATACCGCGGCGATTTCGAAAAACGCTTGAAAGGCGTTCTCGGCCAGTTGCAGAAGGAAGCCGGCGCCATCCTTTTCATCGACGAGATCCATACCATCATCGGGGCCGGAGCGGCGTCCGGCGGCGTGATGGACGCTTCCAATCTCATCAAACCGATGCTCGCCTCAGGGGATCTCAAGTGCATCGGATCGACGACCTATCAGGAATACCGCGGGATCTTCGAGAAGGATCGGGCGCTCTCCCGGCGTTTCCAGAAGATCGATATCACCGCGCCCTCGGTCGAGGACACGGTGAAGATCCTTCAGGGCCTCAAGTCCCGATTCGAACGGCATCACGGAGTCAAATACACCCATCAAGCCTTGCGAGCGGCCGCCGAGCTGACCGACCGTTACATCAACGACCGCCATCTGCCGGACAAGGCCATCGACATCATCGACGAGGTGGGCGCGAGCCAGCAACTCGTCCCGCCCTCGCGCCGGCGCAAGATCATCAACGTAGCCGATATCGAGAACATCGTCGCCAAGGTCGCCCGCATCCCGCCCAAAACCGTCTCGACCTCGGATAAGGACGTGCTACGGTATCTGGAACGCGATCTCAAGCTCGTCGTCTTCGGCCAGGAACAAGCCATCGCCACGATGGCCGCCGCGATCAAGATGTCACGCTCGGGCCTCGGCGATATACGGCGGCCGATCGGCTCCTTTCTTTTCGCCGGACCGACGGGCGTAGGCAAAACCGAAGTGAGCCGCCAACTCGCGCGCATCATGGGCATCGAGCTGGTGCGCTTCGATATGTCGGAATACATGGAGCGGCATACCGTCTCACGCCTCATCGGCGCCCCGCCCGGTTACGTGGGCTTCGACCAGGGCGGGCTCTTGACCGAGGCCATCACTAAACATCCGCACTGTGTGTTGCTATTAGATGAGATCGAAAAAGCGCATCCCGACGTGTACAACCTGTTACTGCAGATCATGGACCACGGCGCGCTGACCGATACCAACGGCCGCGAGAGCGACTTCCGCAACGTCATCATCATCATGACCACCAACGCCGGCGCCGAGCGCATCAACCGCGCCTCGGTGGGATTTACCCACCAAGACCATACGGGCGACGCCATGGAAGTCATCAAGCGCGCGTTCAGCCCGGAGTTCCGCAATCGCCTGGACGCGATCGTCCAGTTCAATGCGCTCGATGAACGCACCGTACAGCAAGTCGTCGATAAGTTCCTGGTCGAGCTCGAATCCCAGCTCGACACTAAGAATGTGAGCGTCGATGTCGACGAGACGGCGCGGGCTTGGCTCGCCGAGCACGGCCACGATCCGTTGATGGGGGCGCGGCCGATGAGCCGCCTCATCCAAGACAAGATCAAGCGGCCCCTCGCCGAAGAGTTGCTGTTTGGCACGCTTGAACACGGCGGCCATGTCGACATCACCGTCAAGGACGGAGAACTATTCCTCACTGTCGAGACTAAAGAGACCGCGGTCGCGGTTTAATACCTCTAAGGCTTGGCCGGCATGAGATCGCGAAAATCCCGGATCATTGGAAATTCCGCCGTGGATTTCGCGGGTGCGCCGCTGTCCGGTCGCATTACCCCGTAGAGGTAACGGATCCCATGAGTCCGCGCGCTCTGCAACACACTGACATTATCATCGACCAAGAGCGTCGCCTCGGCCAGGAACCGTTCGTGCTTATCTAGACGCCGCCAGAAATCGGGATCTTCCTTGGGCGTCCGGAAATCATGTGCGCAAATCACCGCATCGAAATAAGCGTCGAGGCCCGTGCGCGTGAGTTTGATGGCGAGAGTTTTCGCGTGCGCGTTGGTGGTTAAAACGACGCGCTTACCTAGCGTTCGAAGAGACCGCAAGAACGGAACGACATGAGGATGCACGGTGATCAAGTGCTCCACCTCTCGTTTCAACTCGACGAGGTCAAGCCCGAGCTCGCGCGACCAATAATCCAGACAGTACCAATCGAGTGTCCCTTCCATGGCTTTGTAACGCGCAAGCAGCCGTGTCTTTGCATCCTCGGGCGCGAGATCGAAGCGCTCGGCAAAGCGCCGCGGAACGTGCGTGTGCCAGAAATGATTATCGAACTGAAGGTCGAGCAGCGTCCCGTCCAGATCGAGAAAGACGGTTTCTATGGCATTCCAGTCGAGCATCGCTTTAAGTCTACAGGGAATGCCGCACCGCTTACAAACCGCACCACGGGGAAGGATCCACTATAATCCCGACGGTTCGGTGAGCAGAAACGACACATGCACGAAATAGTTCCCGACATCTTCACCTGGCCGTGGTTTTCGGAACCCCACGGCTACGATTTCAATGGCTATCTCCTTCGCCACCCGGCGGGTAACCTGTGTATCGATCCCGTCGCCCCGAGTGACGAGGACCTTAACGAAATCACGCGGCTCGGTGTCTCGTGCATCTTGCTTACCAACCGCAACCACACGCGTGCGGCTAACGGCGTGCGCGCCGCCACCTCGGCCAAGACCGCCATCCATCCGGAGGATGCCGTGCACGCCCGCGGCCAAGGGGCTGAAATCGATAAGGCACTGCGGATCGGAGAACCGATCGGCCCGCTGGAGGTAATCGGCGTGCCGGGAAAGTCGCCGGGGGAGATCGCGCTCCACTGGAGAGAGCGCAGGGTCTTGATCGTGGGCGACGCGGTGATCGGTCATCCGCCGGGGTGTTGCGGGCTGCTCCGCGAGCAAGTGATGGATGATCCGGTGCACTTGCGGCAGAGCGTGCGAAATCTTCTCGACTTGGACTTTGACACGCTTTTGGTCGGAGACGGCGTACCCATTCTGGGAGGCGCCAAAGACCGGCTGCGGGAACTGGTGCAGAGGTTTCCAAACTGAGCACGCTCGGTACAAACTGTGGAGTATGCGAAGCCGCTGACCCTGGCCCGTTTAATCAGAAGCGCACCTTTCGCCAACGGCCCACCCCATGACGCCGCGCGTCTTCATCAGCTACCGCACGAGCGATGGCGCCGACAAGGCCACGGCGCTGGCGCGCGAGCTCGACGCGCTGTTCGGCGACGCGCAGGTCTTTCTAGACAAGGACGACCTGCCCGCCGGCTCGCGCTGGCGCGAGGTGATTCGGCACACGCTCGGGGCGCGGCCGGTGCTGCTCGTGCTGGTGACGCCGCAGTACCTGGACGCGCTCGACGCGCAGGGGCGGCGCCGCATCGAGTCGCCCGACGACCCGGTGCGCAACGAGCTCGCGGCGGCGCTCGCGGCCGACGCGCACATCATTCCCGTGCTGTGCGACGGGGTGGCGCAGACGCCCGATGCCAGCGCGCTGCCGCCGCCGCTGGACCAGCTGGCCGAGCGCACCTGGCGGCGCTTGCGCGCCTACGACTGGAAACAGGACGTCGCGCGGCTGGCGGCCGACCTGCGCGCGCTCGGCGTCGAAGCGCACGCCGATGCGCCGGCGATCGCCGTGCGGCCGGCCGGGGACACACCACCGGCGCCGGCGCCACGGCGGCGCACCGTCGTGTTCGGCCTTGGCGGCCTGGCCCTGCTGATCGCGGCAGGGGGCGGCTTGTGGTGGTGGTGGCAGGCGCAGCGCAACGCTACCCGGCTGTCCGGCACCTGGACCGCGATGATCGCGCCGCGCGGTGCGCCCACGGTCAGGAACGCCGAGCGCCTGCAGCTCAGGATCGAGCACGACGGCGATCGGCTCCGCCTGACGAGCGTGCCGGTGGAGATCGATCGCGACCCCGGGTGGGCGGAGTACCGCAAGTTCTGGCGCGAGCGCACCGGCCAGGACCTGCGCCGCGTGGTCTACCGCGGCGAGGGCACCGTACGCTTCGATCCCGGCGCGCCGGGATCGATCGACGTGGCGGTGCGCATCGAAACCCAGAGAGGCGAGGACCCGATCGACGGCGGCAACCTGCAGGCGGTGGTCGGAGAAGCGGGCCGGCGCATGACCGGACGGCTCTGGCTGAACAGCGAGCAGGCCGAGCGCGTGGTCGAACTGCGGCGCGCGCGTTGAGCTTCAGCGCCCCCCGCTCACATCGAGGGATCCCGCCGGGGTGGTGTAGCTCGCCGCGTCCGACAGCAGCCCGCAAGGATCTCCTCGCCCTGGCGTGTATCTCCGCGATGTTGTAACCATGCGCTGAGATGTTGGAGCGGGTGATGGGAATCGAACCCACGCCACCAGGTTGGGAACCTGGAGTTCTACCATTGAACTACACCCGCGGTGCTTAAATTCTAGCGCGTTGTACCGGCGGCTCACAACTTTATTCGCCGTTCTTGTAACCGCCGACCACGGCATCCTCCGACCATGGTAAGTGGCGGTAACGGCTGGTGTCATTCTCGCCGAGAAACGGGTGTTTGATGATATCGAAATACGGTGAATCATCGAATTCCTTGGGCGTATACAAACGTGGATTGCGAACGTAGATACGCAATTTTCCCCCGGCCACCCGTTGCATGATCGGCCGGATCGGATACGCTACGCTCTGGAACGCCTCGACCAGCATTGTCGCACAGGTAGAGCGCGTGTTCACGCCGGCGTGGTGCTCGAACAAGGTCGAGCGCCAGCGCCTAGGGAGAAGGCCGTAGGGGAACATAAAACGCGCCAAATCCAATAACTGACGGACGTCATAATCGTGACCCAGCCGTTTGATAGCGCTCGCCACCACATGCTGCGCGTCTTGCCTGGAGATATTGGTGGGCCGGCAGAGCCGCAGATGATGGTCTTTATAATAGCTGAGCGGCGTGACCACCGTGCCTCGACCCATGAGCGACTCGACGAGCAGTTGGGCGCCGGGATCGCCTCGATTAAACGCGGTCAAACGCGCGCGCAACGCCGGGCTGTCGATATCATGAATGCGCCCGATATAGAGTGCCGCATGGGTCCAGACGGTCTGGGTAATGGTCTTGATGACCTCGCTCAAGCGCGTCCTGCCCTCCACTAAGATCACATCGCAGGGCCGCAGCTCGTAGCTCAAGCGCTCGAAATCAACGAGCGGAACATCGCCCCCCGGCCGCTCAGCCGTCAGCCAAGCCGTGGCCTGCGCCCAAAGCCAGGTTTGTAGTGTCCGAAACATAATTGGAACCTGTCGCGAGATACGGGCTCTCTGTGCCGAACTGCTGCACCAACGGAAATGCAGGATGTGAAATAATAGCAAATATAGAATCGCGCTCGATCGTGGCGGTCCTAGGACATGCACGGTAGCGAGCCTACGAGTCGGTGCAACGCAGGGCGCCGTAGGAATTCTGGATCGCCACTGGAAGAACCGAGATGGTCTCACGGATAGCGAACGCGATTAATCCAGGGCAAGATGCGATCCTTTATAATATGGTATGTTATCCGCCCTATTCACTAAGGCCTTCGTCGCGCCTCGAATCAGTTGCGGGGCCAAGCGTTGTCGGAATTCTTCCTGGAAGGCGTTTCTCTCTAGCGGGTTGAATTACGATGAATAGCTGCACCCCGACGATCGTGGTCGTGGACGACAGCCCGCAGTACACGCCACAACAATATGCCGAAAAGCGCGGCTGGGGCCACTCGTGTTTCATCGACGCCGTCAACCTGGCGATCGACACCGAGGTCAAGGCGCTATACCTTTACCATCATGATCCCGCGACCGCCGACGCCGACATGGACGAAATCCACGCACAATCGTTTAAGCTCATCGCGGCGCGCGGCTCGGCGTTGAAGTGCTACGTCGCCCAAGAGGGCATGACCCTAATCCTCTCGGAAATTTAACGGTTCGGGATCGCTAAATGAAGATCCGCGTGAACGGCGCTGACATGGAGATCCCGGAGGCGGCCACGATCGACCATCTGCTCGATCTCCTCGAGTTCAAAGGCCGCTTCGCCGTCGAGATCAATGGTGAAATCATACCGCGCAGCCAGTACGCGCACCATCGGCTGGCCGCCGATGACCGCGTCGAGATCGTGCGCGCTATCGGCGGGGGCTAAGCCCGGCTTGCATGTTTCACCTTCTGTGACCTAAACGAGGTTAGCGAGTGTATGCCAGGCCAAATCACCGAAGAAGACTTCCTCACCATCGCCAATGTGCGCTACCGCTCGCGGCTTTTGGTCGGGACCGGGAAATACCGCGATCTGGAGCAAACCCGCCTCGCGATCGAGGCGAGCGGCGCGGAGATCGTGACCGTGGCGATTCGGCGCACGAATATCGGCCAAGACCCGAGCCAAGCCAATCTGCTGGATGTACTGCCTCCGAGGCGCTATACGCTTTTGCCGAATACCGCTGGGTGCTACGACGCGCAATCCGCCATCCGAACCTGCCGGCTAGCGCGCGATCTGCTCGAGGGCCACACCCTGGTGAAGCTCGAAGTGCTCGGCGATGAGAAAACCCTGTTTCCGGCCATCCCGGAAACGCTCGACGCCGCCGCGACGCTCATCGCGGAAGGCTTCCAGGTCATGGTGTACACCAACGACGATCCGGTCATGGCCAAGCGCTTCGAGGCCATGGGTTGCGTCGCGGTGATGCCGCTCGCCGCGCCCATCGGCTCGGGTCTCGGCATACGCAATCCCTATAACATCCGCACCATCGTCGAAAACGCGGGCGTGCCGATCTTGGTCGACGCCGGTGTCGGTACGGCCTCCGACGCGGCCATCGCCATGGAGCTCGGCTGCGACGGGGTGCTGATGAACACCGCGATCGCCCAGGCGAAAGAGCCGATCTTGATGGCCTCGGCCATGCGCAAGGCCGTCGAGGCCGGCCGCGAGGCCTATCGCGCCGGACGCATTCCGCGGCGCGCCTACGCCAGCGCCTCTTCCCCGATCGAGGGTCTGTTCTTCTGAGAGCTTGTGAAAAAATCTGCCGCGACGATGGCCGAGGGTAGCGATCCCACCGCCGCCGCGGCCTCGGGCGCCCTGCCCCGCCGTTCGATTCGCAGCTATGTGCGCCGCGAAGGGCGCATCACCGAGGCGCAACAGCAAGCCTTGGCCACGTGGTCCGAGCGCTTCTGCATCGGGCCTAGCGCGGAACCGCTCGATTTTAACGCCATCTTCGGCCGCGACGCCGAACGTTATTTGGAAGTCGGCTGCGGCGCGGGCGAGGTCCTGATCGCATTGGCGAGCGAGCATCCGGAGAATGACTACCTCGGCATCGATGTTTACCGCCCAGGGCTCGGGCGGCTGTTGCGCGGGCTTGCCGAACGCAAGCTGGAGAACGTTCGCATTCTGTGTGGGGATGCGGCCAGCCTCATCGAATATCAGATAAGGGATCAAAGCCTTGCCGGCGTGTATGTATTCTTTCCCGATCCCTGGCCGAAAAAGCGCCATCATAAACGCCGTCTCATGCGTCCGGAGTTCGTGGCCATGCTGCGCCGGAAGCTGTGCTCGCACGCACGCGTTTTCTTAGCGACCGACTGGGAGGATTACGCCGATCACATCGTCAAAGTCATGGATGCGGACGGCGGATTCATCAACCTCGCCGGCCGGGCCGTCTACGCGCCCCGTCCGCGCTGGCGGCCGCTCACGCGTTACGAGCAACGCGCGCACGCGCGCGGCCATCGCATCCGGGACCTGCTATATGCGCTCGCCTGAGCGGTTGTTACCTTGCACATGCGACCAAATGTCGCAGATCGAACGGATTACCTGGCAGGTCGCGCGCTACCCAATGAAGATCGGTCAAGTAGCGTTGACACTCGGCGCAGCCCGACGTAGATTGGTCAGAATTATGGTCAACCGAATATAGAAGATCCCGAGCATGAAAACACTCCCGCTATCCGAGGTCAAGACCAAGCTGAGCGGTCTGGTGGACGAGATCCTGTCCACCGACGAAGAGGTCGTTATCACCAAGAATGGCCGTCCTGCCGCCGTGCTGGTTAGCGCCAGCGAGCACGAAAGCTGGAAAGAGACCATTGCAATTCATCGCGACCGCGCTTTGATGAGCGAAATCAGGGCCGGGCTTGCGGCCCTGAAGAGCAAGAAGGCTAAGCTTTATACCCTAGAGGAACTTTTCACTGGCGGTGAGTAAGACCGGTGCGCCACCGTCTCCGTGCAGCGCCCCAGATTGCCGTCCTTATCGGTGGGTTACACCCACAGATCAAGAAGAAGGTCCGCAGCGCGCTTGAGCGGATCCTCTCCAATCCGTTGTGCGGCAAAGCGCTCAAGGATGAGCTTGACGGCCTTCGGAGTTTCCCCGTGGGGCGATTTCGCATCGTCTATCGCATCGCGGCGGGTCGTGTGGTCGAACTGGTCGCGATCGGTTCACGTGAGCGGATCTACGAAGAGACGTACCGGCTGATCACCAAAAAGCCTACCCTTCCGGGCCCGTAGCGCATAGTTCGACATAGCCACATTGTAGGTCGGAACCGGCTCCACAGGTTCCGACAAAACAGCGTCCAATCACCCGATGGCGCCGATTGATCGCACAAAGCCATGCGGTTCATCGAAGCTACCCATGCGTCGGAAAGCCAGGTGCATGGATGCACCGCTGTCAGCTCCTGAGGACGGAACCCGAAAAAGACGGTTCCGACCTACACGGGCTTGAACGCGCTAAAGCGCCGTGGCTCGCCACTGCTCAATTCCATCGTGGAGACAACCTAAAATGCTTGACTGTCTACCTCAGGGCCTGATGTTGGGCTAGGTGGTTAGGCCCGTGAATTCGCCTTCCGTCCCTAGCTGGTCCTTCTATGCGATACCTCGTGCCCCGTAAATCCTCTGATAATTTCTTCGAGCCGGCGTAGCGTGCCCTGCGCACGAAACGAGAAAGTGGACTTCGATCGTGCGCGCGGCGCACGCTACGCTGGCTAAACACCCCCGGCTACCCGATTAGGTTTTCTTGGCGAGTGAAAGAGAGAGGATGAGTATATTGAACACTATTCCACTGGACGAATCGTCGATTGACGAAAGACTTCGACAAAGTCTGGCGATGGCGGACGCAGTAGGGAATCTCGCAGCGATTGCAGTTGCAGCCTTAAATGTGGAGAAAGATGCGGATCTTCAATCGGAGCCACCAGAATATTCCGAATGGTCTCCGCAACGGCAAGACGTAGATGATCGTCGTGACGAATGATGATGTTAAATAGAATCATGTAGAGCCCGTGGTGTACCTGGACAAGGGCATCGATATCTGCGATGGATTGTTCGGGTGTCATGGTTTCTCCGATCTGATCTTGGTGGGTGAACGCTGAGGAATATATGAGTTCTAAGCTTGTGGGTGGCAATGTGAAACCAAACGCCGAGCTGACCTGCGAGCTACGAGGCGGGGCGCCGTGTTAGGAGCCAATGTTCTGCTCCTTGCGATGCTCCTCCCATTCCTTTCTTTCGTGTTCCCTGTCCTCGTTGTCGTATACGTCGGCCTTGATCCGTTTGAAACCCGCTGCGAGGTTGTGAAAATCTTTTTGTATCTTTTCTAGGTGCTGCGCAATTGCATAGAGGTGTGGCCTGCCTATCTGGGTGCGGCCCTTGAATTCAGAGAAATCAAGCCTGAAGTTCTCTTGATACAGTCTTCCTGTGGCACCTCGGTAATGAACGTCGAAAACCAGCACTGACTCGATCTTTTGGTCGTATTTCTCAGTCATTTGTGAAAGGTCGGATACTAGCTCCTGAGCTGGCCCGAGATATTTGAGCCCTGTTTTAAAGAAGTTGGCTTTCGTAAAGTCGTCGATCAACGCCTGGGCTCCATCGTCTCCCTTCTCAGCAGTGATCTCAAAAGAGATATCGTAAGCTGGCCCCAGGCCGATATTTCGCACATATACATGAATGAGGCTGATCCATTCCTCCCGTGGCTTTATTACGACCTCGACCTTTGGTTCTGTTTGGGCTTGCCGCATTCGTCGTGTTTCCGCGACGAGAACCGCGGTGAGCACCGCGTAAACGATTGTTGAGATCGTTACAACCGCCGTGAAAATGACTGTAAGCGCGCCAGAGTTTTGATTGAGAAATTCGAGCATCTGTACGCTTTCTCTTGGCTCTTAACATGATATAAAAGGCCGTCGTCCCGCTAGGCGGCGGCCAGCCCACTTGCAAAGTGTAGCATGCGGCGCATCAAGTACTTAGCGCAGGCTTCGTCCCGGTCTTGTCCCGGGATAGACGGCGGGTCGTAGGAAGTTGAGGCGGGCGGCTTCGGCGCCGTATTATATCGCGGCGGGGTGAGCGCGATGCAGTCGGGGACCGCGCGCAGGTCGAGGCACTGCTCGCCCCGGCACAGTGTAAACGGCGCGCGCAACCAGAGCGCCGGTGTGTGCCTCTGCACGCCCAAGCCGGCCAGATCGAGCTGTGCATCGAGCCAGTCCCACTCCGCCTCGCTCAGCGACTTGGTGCCGCCGCGCGCATAGAGCGCGAAGTCTCGCCGGGTGCCGAAGCGCTGCTCGTCGATCCAGCGATCCAAGGGCCTCTATGCGCTTCGCCATCACTTCGAGAAACACGCTGACATGACTGACTGGCCAGATCCGGACAAGGCCGTTCGAACTCTCCGAAGGGTGAGCCCTAACCCCTAACTCAGCTTCTACACCGCTCCAAAGATAGTTTCGTATTATCATAGCGTTACGGCAGTGCGCAACGAGCGTGGCACTACGGATGCGGGGGATCGGGGATCAGCGAGCCTGTGTCGGAGCGACC
>JBOIDF010000015.1:0-58059 GCA_050740455.1 Gammaproteobacteria bacterium
CCGAGCCTGGCAGCGAGGTAGGAATATGTTTCATCGAACCGCCGTGTACGTGATCCGTATGCACGGTGGTGTAGGAGGGGTGGGGCCGTGAGGCCTCCCCCTATCCTGATTAAGCCACTGGCTATACGAGGATAACCCGGATGCGGTACGAGACTCACCCGTGGTTTATCCGTGGATAAATGCCGTACTCCTCAAGACACTTCGAGAGTCCCCGTTGATGCGTCCGTCCTACCTTTGGGCGGGGCGCATCTCGCCAAGACCTTGGATCTCCCCGCCGTGTCATTGATCGAATTCGGAGTCGCCGGGGGCAACGGGCTAGTCGCACTCGATCTCATCGCCCAGCGTATCGAGCGTATCTTCGGTATTCAGGCACAGGTCTACGGCTTCGATACAGGTGCCGGCTTACCCGCCCCGCAAGACCTGCGCGATTGCCCCAATCTCTTTGCCGGAGGCGACTATCCCATGGACGTGGCCAAGCTCCGGAGCCGGTTGGCGAGAGCCGAGCTTATTCTCGGCGAGATAGACGAGACGCTTCCCGCCTTCATGGCGAAGTCAGGTTTCGCGCCGGTGGCGTTCGTCTCCGTCTCCGTCGATCTGTTTACCTCGACAAGACATGCCTTGCGCCTACTCGGAGGCGAGGCCAAGATGCTACTGTCCAGAATTCACTGCTACTTCGATGACATCACCGGGTTCACCTACAGCCCATACAATGGCGAGCGCTTGGCGATACAGGAATTCAACGACGAGCACCCTTCCCGCAAAATATCTCCAATCTTCGGCGCGCGGCACCCCAAACCGTTTGCGAATGAGGGGTGGGTCGACAAGCTGTTCATGGCGCATATTCTCGATCACGATCTCTACAGCCGGCCGGACGGTTTAACGCGCATACTGCGGGCGGACCTTGTCGGCAAAGCGTGACGCGGAGATCCACGCTACCGAAGCGCTGCGCGAGGCTCCGGCGGCGGACTTACCAAAGGCTTTGGCACAAATCTCCAGAACCAACCGAGTCTGGTAGGCGAGGCACTCGATGTCGCGCTCGTGGCTCTGGGTAGGGAAAGTGTGTTTCAAGGGATCAAAAGTCGTCGTGCCATCGTCGCTACGCTATTGCAGGTTTTTCGTCGCCCGTGAGTATCAAGCCGTGGCTGCTACAGCCATTGGCAGGTTGGTGGTTGCCAGCGCACTCGCATCTCGTTCCGTAGCAAACGCCAAAACGCCCTTGGTACTGAGCAACCCTTAGGCGGTAGCCATGTGGTTCGTTGTGGCCGGATGTATAATCTCCGTGTCTCGGGCCAGGACAATGCCTTGAATTTTGTGTCCTTATTTTATATCCTTTATCCTTATTCTTATAATGAAAGTCGCGGTTGTTCATGAATGGTTGGTTGATTACTCCGGTTCCGAGCGGATGTTGGAGCAGCTATTGAAGATGTTCCCCAACGCCGATCTGTTTGCGGTGGTCGACTTCCTTCCTGATGACCTCCGGTATTTCATTCAGCACAAACCGGTTAAAACGACTTTCATCCAAGCTTTCCCGTTAGCCAGAAAGAGATACCGTTACTACCTTCCATTGATGCCATTGGCAATCGAGCAATTGGACCTCTCAGAATATGAACTGATTCTTTCCAGTTCCCATGCGGTATCGAAAGAGGTGCTCACCGGGCCTGATCAACTCCACATTTGCTACCCTGCTATGCGTAAATCCAGCAGGCGGCTAGGATCAAGGCCGCGGCGAGAGAGTTACCAATACCGCCGGGTTTATGATGGTGCCAGACCAAAGGCGCATTTCCTCAACAAGACGGACAATGGGCATACTCCTGCCCCGCGTTTGTAGAACGATTTGCACAAAGTTGTGCCCATCTACGGTTTAACAATAGGGGGTCTCAAATGAAAATTAGTACACGCGTTGCGTCTTGTTGGCTAATGTTGCTGCTTATGCCAGTCGCACAAGCACAGCAGGTACGCTACGGCGAGACAGTCACGTCGCGTCAGCGACCAGAGCTGGATCCACTCGGGATTCGGGCAGCCGGATTCCTGATATATCCATCACTTGCCGTAGGCGAGCAGTACAACGACAACATCTTAGCGCGTGACCGGGAGGAAAGAGACGATTTCATTACCTTTATCAGTCCGGCTGTTAAGGTGAATTCGGACTGGAACAATCACGCTTTAAATTTTAGAGCGGATGCGAAAATCGCTAAATATGCAGACAACGGGGATGAGGACTATGAAAATTATGCGTTTGGAACGGACGGACGCCTAGACATTACCCGCAACCAATCGCTGTTCGTAAACGCTTTGTATTCCCATCTTAATCAAAATCGTGGGGATCCGGACGATGTACGCGGGAGATTTCAGACGGAATACGACCTCTATACGATCACGGGCGGTTATAACCACCGCTTCAATCGCTTGTCCGTCAGACTCGAGGGTACAGGAGCCCAGTACGACTATGACAATGTCACCGCTCTTGACGGGTCAACGATCAATCAAGATGTGCGTGACCGCACCGACGCCATCGGTACGCTCCGCGCCGCCTATGAGCTCACCCCAGGTTACTCCGCTTTTCTGCTGGGTAGCTACAACAACCGCTCGTACGATATAGAGCGTGATATTGACGGCACCCTACGGAGCTCAGACGGCTACGAAGTCGCCCTAGGGGCGGAGCTTGCGCTTACCGGGGTGACTACTGGAGAACTCTACGTTGGTTATCGTTCGCAATTCTACGATGACCCAAACTTAGAGACGATCGATGGCGTACAAGGAGGCGCATCCATCTACTGGAATGTCACCACCCTGACGACGATTACAGGCAAAGTGGAACGTACGATTGAAGACACGACCTTTAATACAACGGTTGGAGGAACACCTGCAGCCGGATATTTTCGCACCCGCTATGGCTTTATCGTAGACCACGAACTACTCAGAAATCTGCTGCTGCAAGCGAGCCTCTTCGGTATTCAAGAAGATTTCGGCGGTATCGATCGTACAGACGACAGTCTGCTGGCCACCGTAGGGGCTACGTACTTGATGAATCGTTACCTGGACCTATCAATCGGTTATGGCTATAGGGATCGGAGCTCTGAATTTAATGACTACTCGCAAAATACGGCGACGCTGACACTGAAGGTAAAACTTTAGAGTAAATGCCCTAATAAGCTGGCCCCATGTAGCGTCATATTCATGCCCCAAAGCAACGTTTGACATTATCTCGGTTAGCTATTAAATAATGGCGAACGTTGTTCGGAACAAGAGGCCGCGTCCATGGTTAGTCATCAATTCTTTAGGTTTATCACGTTAATAATGGTCTTGGTCCTGTCAGTCGCTGTTGCAAGCGCTCAAGGTGACCAGGAGGGTTACCGTTTAGGGACGGGTGACAAAGTAAAGGTGACCGTGTTTGGACATGAGAACCTTTCGGGAGAATCAGACATAGACAGCACAGGACACCTAGCGTTGCCACTTATCCAGACCGTTAAGGCGAGGGGTCTCACGGTACAAGAGCTGGAGCGGTCCATAGTGGCCAAGCTATCGCCAGATTACATTAAAAATCCACGTGTTAGCGTTGAGGTCATCAGTAACCGCCCGTTCTTCATTCTTGGAGAGGTGCAAAAGCCCGGTAGCTATCCTTATGTGAATGATATGACGGTCGTGACCGCAGTCGCGTTGGCCGGCGGTTTTACCTACCGTGCGGATACCGATGAAGTCTATATTACTCGAGCCACGGATAAAGGAAAAACCAAACAATCGGCGGATCAAAACACACCGGTATTGCCGGGGGATGTAATCGAGGTTCCCGAACGGTACTTTTAAAAAGCCGGTATCGCCTGCTTAAGCAATTACCGTCGTGTCCTTCACGGACGTTGGTTATCCCGTTCCAGGGCTTGAGGCGTCTGTTCGCGCCTGCGGATTCATCCCTAACATCTCATGCCTTTCTACAATCGGAACTCGCCAACTGCTTTCCCAGAACTCCCTTTGATCCTGGAAGAACAAGCGAACGCAATTATTCGGCTCAATGAAACCCTCAAAGGTTCGGGAGATCCAAATCTAAAAATCATTGCTATCGTAAAATGCTGTCAAAGCGAATATGAATCAAAAGAAGTGTCGCTTCTGCGGTGCCGGCTTGAAACACAGCTTTGCCGATCTAGGTATGTCTCCTCTTGCAAACTCAAACGTCGACCCTGGTCGGCTCAACCAGATGGAACCCTTCTATCCACTGCACGCCTTCGTATGCGAGCAATGCTTCTTGGTCCAGCTAGAGGAGTTCGAGACCCCGAAGCATATTTTCAGCGACTATATCTATTTCTCTTCTTTCTCCGATTCCTGGGTGCAGCATGCGAAGAACTACGTGGAAATGATCGTGGAACGCCTGAGCTTGAATCAGCACAGCCAGGTGGTCGAGATTGCAAGCAATGACGGTTATCTTCTTCAGTTTTTTGTCGCCAGCGGGATCCCGGTGCTCGGCATAGAGCCCGCCGCCAACGTAGCATCTCGCGCGGTCGAGAAAGGGGTCTCCACACTGGTAAAATTTTTCGGTGCGGCGACAGCTAAAGAACTCGTGGCAGGCGGGATGCGTGCCGATCTGATCATCGGCAATAACGTCCTTGCGCATGTCCCGGCTCTAAACGATTTCGTGGAAGGATTAAAGATCCTGCTTAGCCACAAAGGCGTAGTCACGATGGAGTTCCCTCATTTGTTGCGCCTGATAAAAGAACAGCAGTTTGATACCATCTATCACGAGCACTTCTCCTATTTCTCATTTATCACGGTAAACAAAGTCTTCGCACACCACGGCCTGACCATCTTCGATGTCGAGGAGCTACTCACCCATGGCGGCTCGCTCAGGGTTTACGCGCGGCACGCAGGAGATGAATCTAAACCCGTGAGATCGAGAGTCACGAGTTTATTAGAGCGCGAGGACAACGCTAGACTCACGTCGCTCGATCCATATCTTGCATTCACCGAGCAGGTAAAGGCGACCAAGCGTGACCTGCTCCGTTTTTTGATCAATGCCAAAGAAGACGGTAAATCGATCGTGGCCTATAGCGCACCGGCCAAGGGCAACACACTCTTAAACTACTGCGGTATCCGTTCCGATTTTATCGATTATGTAGTGGACAGAAGTCCCTACAAGCAAGGACGTTACTTACCAGGGACACATATCCCGATTTGTCATCCCGACAAGATCAATGAAACCAAACCCGATTACCTGCTGCTACTTGCGTGGAATCTCCGTGATGAAATCATGAGTCAAGTAACGCACGTGCGCGAATGGCGGTGCGCATTCGTGACACCGATTCCAAAGGTGCGGATATACTCATAGGTAAACGAGCGCGCGCGAATCTTGTGTAGCGCATCAACACCTCCAATCGCTTGCACACCGATCCCGCTTCAGAACGTTAAAGCCGCTTCCCGGCCGATCGGCGGGGCTTAGTTCAGCGGCTTGGAAAACACATAGTCGGCGTCCTTTTGTGAAGTGTGGCAATCAAAGCACTCCTTCTTCACATCCTTCTCAAGAAACGTTCCCTCTGGGGAGAAGGCGGCGAAGAGCCAGCCACCCGTGTCGGCTCCCTTGCTGTTTTTCTCCATGTAGGTGTAGAAGCGCATCTTCCCTTCGTTGAGCGCCCCTTTTTGATCGTCCGCCGCGTAGACCTTCCCGACGAAGATCGTGCCCTCGGGGTAGGACCCAGACTTCTTGAAAGCCGCCATGCCCTTATCATTTAGGTAAAAGTGATGAATGCCAAACAGGGCATTCGCCTTATCGGGGATCACGAGAGAGCCGACGTGATTGAAGTCTTCTAGGTTTTGGGGCAGGGTTAGCGCCTGCATAACCGCCCAGGTGGTAGATGCCATCGCTAGTGCTAGAGCCGTTATGGGTACCAACGTCTTTTTCATCGCAAACCTCCTGACACTGACAAAAGATACTTGCGTAGATTTTTTTTAGTTAAAGGTTATTGAAATGGCCGCTAGCTAGTAGTGCGTTTCATCTAACTGTTTACGAAATGAGCTCCAAGAACGAACGTCATGCCAGCGGAAGCTGGCATCCAGGAAACCGGCGTAAATCCTGGATACCTGCTTTCGCAGGTATGACGACCTATAGCGTTCCGAGGCGAAATTCAAGACTGCCAAAAACGTAAATGAATGCGAGAAACGCTCTACTAGTTGTCCAACCGCCGCTCGAGGTATTCTTTTAATGCCACCGTGAATTCGGCCCATTTCTCCCGATCGTGACCGAACCACTTGCGTAGACCGGTGCTTGGCGCCAAGACCTTGAGCCACACGTCGATCTGCAATTGGTCCTTGCTGATTCCGCGGGGCCATATCCGATCCACCAATATACGGTAACCGTCGCTCTTTGCCGGTGCTTCATATACCCTTTTCAGGTGAATAGCCATTGTTTCACCTTTCTACCTTTACGCAAGTATTATGATATCCGCGGCGACATCGCCCGCCGCATAGATGTCTGGATGACTGGCGCGAAAAAACTTATTTTCCCTGCCATAGCCCGAAGCCAATTTTTTGTGTTACACAAACAAACAATATGCAAGGATAATATGCTTATTAGTCATATAAAAAAAAGTTGGCAAAGGTGTGGTCATGGATATCGAGTTAGCCCGGACCTTAGGCGGGTAAATTTCGTGAGCGCCGCCGATGACCTCCATATCACGCAGGCCGCCGTAAGGCAGCGCATCAAGGCAGCGGAGGATTGTTTCGGGTGTAAGCTGTTCGTGCGCCCGCCTTTTTTACTGCGCACTAGCCTAGGCTTATGACGATCGAGGTCGATTTCTTGCTCATCGGCGGCGGGCTCGCCAGCGCAACCGCCGCCAAGACTCTGAGAGAGCAAGGGGCGAATGGCTCCGTGGCCATCATCGCCGCGGAACCGCTCCTCCCGTATCATCGCCCGCCGCTCACCAAGAGCTTCTTGTTGGGCAAGCAAACGCGGGAGAGCCTTCCTGTCCTCAAGGATGGCTACTTTCGGGATCAGGACGTACAGATCTTGCTCGCTACGCGGGCCCTCAGCATCGAGCCCGAGCATAGATGCGTGCGCACCGACCGCGCCGGCGATCTCAAATACCGGAAGCTCCTCATCGCGACGGGTTGCCGCCCGCATCGCATCGAGGCCCCGGGCGCCGAGCTGCCCGGGGTCTTTTATTTGCGTACGCTCGCGGATGCCGAGGACTTGAAGCAAGCCATGGCGGGCGCCAGACGGACCGCTGTGATCGGATCGAGCTTCATCGCGATGGAGCTTGCGGCCAGCTTCGCCGAGCAGGGGATGGAAACCACGCTCATCGCCCGCGAAGACCGGCTCTACACTCGGCTCAATTCGCCCGAAGTCTCGACCTTCTTCGCCGACTACTACCGCGCGCGCGGCGTCGCGATCCTCTTTAACGAGACAGTCAAGGCCTTTACCGGGCGGGGACGGGTTCAGCGTCTGATCACGAGCTCGGGCAAAAAGATCGTTTGCGATCTCGTCGCGGTGGGTATTGGCGTCGCGCCCGATCTCGGGTTTATCGCAGGCAGCGGTATCAAGCTCGAACGCGGAGTTTTGGTCAACCAATACTTGGAGACAAGCCACAGCGGCATCTACGCCGCGGGCGACGTCGCCCGCTTCTTCGACCCCATATTCCGCCGTTACCGGCGCGTCGAGCATTGGGACAACGCCGCCAAGCAGGGCCGTCTCGCCGCGCTCAACATGCTCGGACGACGGGAAGGATACCGCGCCGTCTCCTATTTCTACTCCAGCGTCTTCGACCTTTCCTTCAACTTCCTCGGCGACACCGCCGAGGTCAAGACGCGCGTTCTCCGCGGATCGCCGCGAGATCTCTCCTTCGGGGTGCTGTACCTGGAGCGAGTGAGCGGCCAGGCAAGCGAGGAGGTCCGGCTCCGGGCGATGTTCTTTCTCAAACGCCCAACTGAAGAGGCTCAAGCCGCCGAATCCCTGATCTTGAACCATACCAATCTTACGGACGTGGCCGAAAGGCTCGCGGATACGGCGTTCCCGCTTGCGAAGGTGTCGGTTCAGACCGTGTTGATACTACAGGGCGGTGGGGCACTTGGGGCCTTCGAGTGCGGGGTGGTGCGGGCGCTCGAGCAGCGGGGGATCCATCCCGATCTGGTGGCCGGGATCTCCATCGGCGCCTTCAATGCCGCCGTCATCGCCGGCAATCCGAAGAACGCCACCGCCGCGCTGGAGGCGTTTTGGGAAGAGATGTCGCTCGATACCCCGATGGCGCCCGATGAGACGCTCAGGCGCCAGCTCTCCTCCTGGCAGTCGCTGGTCCTGGGCTCGCCCAAGTTCTTCCGGCCGCGGTGGTTCCTGCCCATCCTGTACCCCGAGGAGTGGCCCATCCACTGGACGAGCTTCTATGACCCGACGCCTGTCAAAGCCCTCCTCGAGCGCTACATCGACTTCAAGCGGCTGAAGGAGAGCCCCGTCCGGTTGATGGTAGGTGCGGTAAACGTCGAGACCGCGGAGCTCGATACCTTCGACAGCTACAATCAGGAGATCACCCCGGATCACATCCTCGCGAGCGGCAGCCTGCCGCCCGGGTTCCCTTGGACCACGATCGGCGACAAGCATTATTGGGATGGGGGGATCGTGAGCAATACGCCCCTCGACCAGGTTATCGAACGCTTGGGATGCGCCGGGAAGAAGGTCTACATCGTCAATCTCTACCCCCGCAAGAAAGCGTTGCCCCGGAGCCTCGTGGAGGTGATAGACCGGCGCGAGGAGATCGGTTACTCGGAGAAGATCAGGCGGGATATCCACTTTCGGCAGCTCCTGGATCGCTACCGGCAGCTCGTTGAGGAAATCATGGGCCGGGTCGATCAGCAGCTCGTCGATGAGATCAAGCACAACCCACTCTACCTCCAGACCATGGGTGACGCACCCCCGCTCGCCATCACACGCATCGTCCACGAGGGCGAAGAAGGCGGACCGCCGTCCAAGGACAACGACTTCTCACGGGCTACGATCGCGGCGCACCAGCGCGCGGGCTATCGGGTCGCCGTGGAGGCGCTTGATCAAGAAGCCGCGGAACGCCTGTGAGCTATTTCGGGCCGACGATAAGCCAGATACATGGACGCATTGATGTAAGTGCCTATACTGGAAGGAGAACCTTATGACAACGCAATTCGCTGTTGCGGCCGCCCGCGTAAGGCGAATGCGACCAGGATCTGCGCGGGCTTTGCCGGTCGTTGCGGTGGGTGCTTCGCTTTTATTCGATCGATGAGGACATCATAATGAAAGCTATTTGGAAAGGGACGGTGCTAGCGGAGAGCGACCGTGTAAATACAGTGGAAGGTAACGCCTATTTCCCGCCTGATTCGATCAAACGGGAATATTTACGCCCGACCGATGCCCACAGCGTGTGTCCTTGGAAAGGGGTGGCGAGTTATTACGACGTGGTGGTCGGTGGCGCGGTGAACAAGGAAGCGGCGTGGTACTACCCGGAGCCGAAACAAGCGGCGGCGAAAATCACGGGTTATGTGGCGTTCTGGAAGGGCGTAGAAGTAACGTCTTGAGGCTGCTTTGACCCGGACGGGGGATGGCCGGCAAGGTGGACATGATCCCGGGCCGCACCAACGATCTTGTCGTTCAGTAGCCTAGAATGCAACTCCTGAGATGGAACCCTATTCTGTGATCCCCATTGAGCTCAGCTCGACGCAGCAAATACTCATGAAGGCTGTGCGCGACCTGGCGCGCCTTAACTTTGCTCCTCGCGCTTGCGTCTACGACCACGAAGCCGTTTTCCCCGCGGAGGACTTTACCGATCTTTTCCGCGCAGGATTGCTTGCCCCGGTGGTGCCTCCTGAATACGGCGGCCTGGGGCTCGGTCCTTACCGTGGAGATGTCTTTACGCTCTGGCTGATGACCAAAGAAATCGCGAAGGCCGATCTTTCGCTGGCGCGCTGCTGGGAAGGTCATGCCAATTCGCTGGTCTTGATTGACGCCATGGGGACGGATGAACAAAAGGGACGCTGGTTCAGCGGTGTCGTGCGCAGAGGGGAAATATGGGTCGCCTGGAGCGGCGAACCACAGGCACGAGCGTCGTCAGAAAGCTTGCAGTTTGGAACTACGACAACCAAGGTTGAAGGCGGCTACATTGTGGATGGAAGCAAGGCATTTGCCACCAGCGCGGGTGGCGCGCACTGGGCCATCCTGCTAGTGAGCACGGCCGGTCCGGGGGGCGCAAGACATAGCACCGGCGCGGTTGCGTCTCAACTTTTGCTCGCTTGCGATCTTTCCGATCCGTCGCTGAGCATTGATCTCTCCTGGTGGGATCCCATCGGCATGCGGGCCACTGCAAGCCATGTGGTACGGTTCAATGGCACGTTTATCCCGGACGCTAACCTGATCGGGCGCCCCGGCCAATATCTTCTCGATGGCTGGCAAACCTGCTTCATACCCCATTATGCGGCGACCTTTCTAGGAGCAGCAGAAGCAGCCTACGAGTTTGCTATTGAGTACGTAACTTCCCAGTCCAAAGGGGCGGATCCCTACATCCAGCAGCACATCGCCCAGAGCGCAATCAACGTAGAAGCAGGCTATTTGTGGCTTTACCACGTAGCGCGCATGTGGGAAACAGGACGGCACGCCGAGGCGCAGATGGCAGGCAGCCGCGTCCGACATGCCATGGAACACCTGGCGGAAGAGGCGGTGAAACGATGCATCAGGGCTTGCGGCGCGCGCAGCTTGAACCGCCCCAGTCCGCTGGAACGGATCTACCGGGACCTTTCGTTCTATGTTCGTCATGACAATGACGATCACCTGCTGGCGACAATCGGAAAATCCTTGCTGGGCCAGCAACATGATCCATCGTTTCATAAACCGTGACCCTGAAGGTAACGTGCCGCTGCGGCTTGGTCACCTAGAATTTCTTGTGCGGAGATTGTGATCAGTACAAAGCGGGAGCAAACCGTGGCAATGCTCTGTGCCGTGGTGCTTGCCTGGCCTTGCGTTTCGACCACCGCCAGTCCTCAGGACCGCACGGTTTCCGTCCTGTATGCGGGTTCGCTGGCAGCAGTCATGGAAAACGGTGCCGGCCCGGCCTTTGTGAAGGCCACCGGCTACGGCTACCAGGGTGAGGCGCAAGGATCTTGGGGCGCGGCGCAGATGATCCGCGGTCGGCTGAGAACGCCCGATGTTTTCATCAGCTCAGATCCAGCGGTGAATGAAAGCCTGCTGATGGGCCCGCAAAATGGGAGCATGGTAAAGTGGTTTATGCTTCTGGCATCCTCGCAGCTCGTGCTCGGCTACAACCGGCGCAGCAAATTCGCGCCAAAATTTGGGGCAGCAGAAGCCAACCGGATCCCGTGGTATGAGGTCCTGCAGACGCCCGGTGTGCGCTTTTGCCGGGGAGATCCGGGCATCGACCCCAAGGGGTACAGGACTCTTTTCATGTTTGGTCTGGCCGCAGAGCACTACCATCGCCCGGAGCTTCCCGGTTTATTGGGCGATCCCCGGAACCCGGCCCAGGTGTTCCCTGAGATCGTACTGATGGTCCAAGTGGAATCCGGCCAGTGTGATGCCGGAGTTTTTTACCAGCATGAGGTTAAAGCCTATAGATTGCCTTACATCAGTCTTCCGCCCGAGGTCAGCCTAGGTGATCCCCACTTTGCCGCCCGTTATGCACGACAAACCTACACCTCTTCGTCCGGCCGGCAAGTCAGCGGCTCGCCCATCCTTTTCACCATAACGATTCCAGAGATGGTACGTCACCGCGAGGCTGCCTTGGCGTTCGTGCGATTCCTGCTTTCTTCGGACAACTTACTCAAGCAGTTCGGATTCCGGAACGTGAACCATCAGGTTGGCGGAGACGTGATGCAGGTTCCGGCGCGGCTGCGCGAATTCGTCTCGGGAACATTCAAGCCATGAGCCGACCCCTGAACCCGACATTTATAGTCTTCGGACTGCTAGGCAGCCTGCTCCTGCTCGATCTCCTGCTGCCGATCATGAACCTGCTCGTGCATGCCGACTGGTCAGGCTGGATGACCGCGTTGAAGCAGCCGGATGCCCGCCAAGCATTGAAGATTTCCGTGACCGCCTCTGTCATCTCCACGCTCGTGATGACCTGCTTGGGCGTGCCGCTCGGCTACCTGCTGGCTCGAGCCAACCTGCCTTTCAAAAAGCTTTGGATCAGCCTGGTGTTTCTGCCGATGGTCGTGCCGGGCCTGGCTGGAGGAATTCTGCTGTTGCAGACGTTCGGCCCGTACGGAATGATTGGCCAGCCGCTCGATGCCAGGAACATTGAGCTAACCAACAACCTCGCAGGCATTGTCCTGGCACAGCTTTTTGTAGCCTCGCCGTTCGTCGTGGTCTCCGCGCTCGCGGGATTCGCCAGCGTGGACTCCAAACTGGAGCAGGCAGCAGCCACGCTAGGCGATTCGCGCTGGCAAATTTTCCGGCGGATCTCTCTGCCCTTGGCTTGGCCCGGGATTGCAGCGGGGATTACGCTCGCGTGGATCCGGGCGCTAGGGGAATTCGGGGCCACACTCATTATGGCTTACAACCCTCACTCGCTGCCGGTTTATATGTGGGTTAAGTTCCAATCGGATGGACTCGCCGGGGCCATGCCCGTAGCCTTCTGGCTGGTGCTGGCGGCTGCGGCGGTGGTGGCGGTTTCCATGTTTCTCAGTCGCCTTACAGGTCATGCGTACGTTGTGACACCTCTCGGGATGAGACCGCACGAAGGTTAGCATGAGCTCCGTAGCAGAGCCCTACCAACGAACGGGGGCGGGCAACGCACTCGAGGTCCGCGTGCGCAAGTGTTACGCGACATGCAAGGATTCCCGTTTCCAGCTTGAAACAGAATTCAAGGTCTTGCCGGGGATCACCATCCTTCTCGGCCCGTCGGGGGCGGGAAAGTCGACGCTTCTGCGCTGCATCGCCGGCTTGTCCGATCCGGAGCAGGGCCGCATCGCCATCGGGGAGAGGGTGCTCTTCGACGCAGAGAGCCGAATAAGCGTCGGGCCGGCGCGGCGCGGAGTCGGGTTTGTCTTCCAAAACCTTGCGCTCTTTCCTCATTTAAACGTACGCGAGAATGTCGCCTATGGCCTCCGCCGGCTGGATGCAATAGAGCGCGAACGGCGAATGGCCAATGTCCTGGAATCGTTTCAGATTGCGCACCTTCGCAAGCGGCTGCCGCGCGAGATTTCTGGAGGCGAACAACAGCGGGTTGCGCTGGCGCGTTCTCTAGTCCCAGAACCCTGCGTGTTGCTCCTGGATGAGCCGCTGTCTTCGTTGGACGCTCGCACCAAAACCGGGATCATCGATGACATGCGCAGATGGAACGAAGCACGGCGGATCCCCATGCTCTACGTCACCCATGATCATGAGGAAGTCTTTGCCCTGGGAGAGCGGGTGATTGCCCTCGACCAGGGGCGGATCGTGGCGGAAGGATCGCCTCTTGACGTGGTGTCCACACCGCGCCACGAAACCATGGCCCAGTTTTCCGGCTTCGAAAACCTTTTTGACGCGACGGTGCTTGGAATCCAAGAGCAGAAGGGCACTATGACCTGCCGTATCGCCGGTAGCTCTATCGAGCTTGAGGCTCCGCCGACAAGGGTTGCGCCAGGGGCAGAAGTCCGCCTCGGCATACGCGCGGGCGATATCCTGCTCGCGTCCGCGCGCCCCGAGATGGTTGGCGTTGGCAACGTTATCAGTGGGCGGGTGAAGCGACTCGATCGTAACGGCCCAAAGATTGAAGCTCGAGTGGACTGCGGCGCTGAGTTTCGGGTCCATCTACCCCCCGGCTCCATACCATCCGCCAAGCTGCAAGCTTCCGCTGAGGTGTGGATGGTCATCCGAACTCATTCTTGTCATCTGGTTCACACAAGACACCCCAATGCCTTGCAGCGTCTGTTTGTCTTCGTCTGCCGTGGGAATACCAGCCGCTCGCCGATGGCGCAGGCCATCTGCAACGCCGAGATCGCCCGGCGGCTAAAGGTACCGCTCGAAGCACTGGGCGTCGGTGGAGTAAAGGCCTTGAGCGCCGGCTTGTCGGCAGAGCCCGGCGCGCCGATGACCACTGGAGCGAAGCGAGCGCTGGGACAGTTAGGAGTGCCGGCCTTCGAACATCGTTCGCAAAACCTAAGCACCGAACTTGCCGCTAAAGCTGAAACCATCTTTTGCATGACGACAGAACAGCAGCAGATGGCAATCAAGAGGTTCCCCTGGGCCGCAGCGAAGGTGTGCTGCCTGCAGCCGGACGCGGATCTCGAAGAGCCAACCGGCGTTGATCCGGAAGCCTTTCTTAGCCTGGCCAGGAAAATCCGGAGCCTCGTTCAGCAGCGTATGAACGTTCTTGTAGGAGCAGAGCTTCCCTAAGCAGTTTCACGGTTGCCCGCAGTGCCGTGCGACGCAGTGCAAGAAAAGCCGGCATATCCCGGTGTCACCCCCTATTCTTCATACAACGGTGAGCTGGCCCGACCATGACATGGTACAAACAACCAAGGCTCAGACATACATCATCTGTCTAGCTATTATTGCTGGCCTTGTCCTTCCGGGTTCATTTGGCGATCCTGTCTTTGCGGGTGGGGCGGCACGGGATCTTTTGACGGCTCAGGAGAAGGCCGGCAAACAGATCTATGTGCACGGCACCAGTCCCCGCGGACACAAAATTCTGGCTTATTTGGGCGAATCATCATTAGAAGTGCCGGGCAGGACGATGCCCTGCGCGAACTGCCACGGACTCGATGGACGAGGTAAGCCGGAGGGTGGCGTCGTTCCCTCTAACCTTACCTGGGAAGCGCTAACCAAGCCGTATGGAGTTACCCATCCAGGGGGACGCACGCATCCACCTTACACCGAGCGCGCGCTTGAAGTGGCAATTACGCGCGGTCTTGATCCGGCAGGCAACAAACTGCTTAACCTCATGCCTCACTACCAACTGTCGCAAGAGGACCTGGGCGATCTCGTTGCATATCTGAAGCGACTTGGCAAAGACCGCGACCCCGGAGTGAGCGAGAACAGCATCACAATCGGAACTACTATTCCGGCCAGAGCCGACTTGGCAGGCATTGGTCAGGCCATCACAGCGGTGGCGACGGCCTTCTTTGAAGAGGTGAATAGCCGGGGCGGGATTTACAATCGCAGAATCGAATTGAAAATCAACGCAACGTCCGATACGCCTGTAACCACCAGCGCGAAGGTCAAGCGTTTCATTCAGGACGAACAGGTCTTCGCAATGACGAGCGCTTTTACCGCGGGTGCTGACAAGGAGCTCGCCGCGCTCATGGATAATTTGGAAGTGCCCATGGTGGGTCCACTCACTCTCTATCCGCAGGGCGGCTATCCTTTGAATCGTCACGTCTTCTATATACTCTCGGGAGTGGACGGACAAGCTCGCGCGCTTGTCAACTTCGCTTGTCAGCGAATACCGGATAAAAGAGCTGGTGTGCTGATTGTCTATTCCGACGACAAAATAGCCGAGGGTGTGCTTGAAGCCATAAAGGACCAATGTCAAAAGAGCGGCTGTGGTCCACCCGAAACCTACGGCTATCCGGACGCGGATTCTGATGTCCCGATCTTCGCCGCAAAGTTGAAGCAGACAGCCAAGAGTGTCATTTTCTTCTTAGGTACGGGCAGAGAAGCCATAGCGCTAATGAAAGAGGCTACCGAGCTGCGCTGGTCGCCTACCTTTTATCTTCCGGGAGCAGTTGCGGGAAGCGAGATTTTTGATGCTCCTCCAAGCTTCGGCCGGAAAATATTCATCTCCGTTTCTAATTCACCCGACGACCAAACTGCCGAGGGAATCAAAGAATTTCGCGCTCTCGCAGCAAAACACAAGCTGCCGGCGCATCATGTGGCCGTGCAAAATTCAGTGTATAGTGCCGCCAAGATATTGATTGAGGGTTTGAAACGGGCTGGTAAAGACTTGAGCCGGGAAAAACTGATACAAGCTCTTGAAGGACTTTATGAGTATCCCACGGGGGTGACACCAGCAGTCACTTATGGGCTCAATCGTCGCATCGGGGCGATGGGGGCATACGTCGTTACCGTTGATTTGGAAAAGAAACAGTTTCTGCCCGCGAGCGGTTGGATCGACGGCAATTGAGGCGGGCTACGAACGGCTCCAGACGATCGCGCAGACGGAGAAGAAATCAATGCTGATCAAAGTACTGGTGATCCTGTTTGCATTGATGTCGGCGCCCGTTTGTCCTTCACATCTGGTCAGCGTGGCGAATGCAGGTGCTATCTCATCACCGCGGATCCCGGATACTGCAGTCTACGATCAGCATGGCAAGCGGCTTAGTTTTTATACCGATCTGATCAAAGGCAAAACGGTTGCCATCAACTTTATTTTTACCACGTGCACTACCATCTGCCCTCCTTTGACCGCAATATTTCGTAAGCTCCAGCAGGACCTGGGGGAACGCATGGGGATCGAGGTACGGTTGATTTCTGTCAGCGTCGATCCTGCTACCGACACGCCCGAAAGGCTGCGTGACTTTGCCGCAAAGTTTAAGGCTGGACCGGGATGGACATTCGTGACCGGCAACAAAGCTGAGATTGATTCGCTACTGCAAGCGCTTGGAGCCGCGGCCGGCGACAAGAACGACCATCCGCCTATGATCCTTGTCGGTAATGACGTGACCGGATATTGGACTAGAACTTACGGCCTCTCATCACCGGCAACACTGGTTAAAGTGATTACGGAAGCTGCGAACCACAAATAATCTGTCACGGATGATTAAGGCAGTGCGTTCCCGTTGCGTTCGCTCTCCCCGGCTTGTCGAATGCCTTTAAGGCCCGGCCGCTTTCGCTCTGGACACACCGCCGCCCTTCGTCGCATTCAGAGTTAAGTGTGGTATTTGGTTGAATTGGACTCCCAGCGAAGGACACTCGAAGTAGACATAGTACACGCCTGCTTGCGGCGGCAAAAAGCTCATTTCGTAGACACCATCGCCGAGCGGCTTGGCCCATTGGCGCTGCTGCCAGATCCCCGGCGCGAGAAATACCAGCACACCCATATCCTTCAGATCCGCCTGCGGTTGGTTGGAATTCGAGTCGCTTGCCTTGAAACGCAGTTTATAGCTTGTGCCAACACGAACGCTCGTACCTTTCAAGAGCGGCTCAATCTTGATTGCGACTGCTTTTTGCTTCGGCGAGTCGGGATTCTCCGCGACGGTGACGTCGAAACAGTTGAGCAGGCGAGGGGAATCCAGCAGAAATGCCACGTCATAGCGGCCCGGTCCGGTGAGCCGGACAGTGGTGGTATAAACTCCGGGTGGGCTCTCGCGCAAACTATTATCCAAGACGAGCACCGCCTTGGGATGGCGCCGGTAATTCTGAAAACCACCCATCGGTGCGGCCATGCCTTCAGTGTAAAAGTAAATCATTTTGTCGGCAGGATTCGCGATCAGCACCGCACCCTCCTCCGGGGCCGGAACAATTGCATCGGCGAGCGACGTGGAGGGCGATTCTTGGGGCGCTCTCTGGCCAGCAGGAAAACGAGTAACCGCCACTTCCTGAGCTTCCTTGCCGAGGTCCGTGATCTTGATCATGGTGACGAACTCGCTGTCAGCGGAGCGCACATAAGCGAATTGTCTGGTAAAGCTAATCTGATCGGGGGCGGGCCCAACAGGCACAGCGTGGACCAGACGGTTCGTAGACAAATCGAAAATGTAGACCGTGTTGACCGTTCGATTGACCACGAAGCCAAAGCGGCCATCGGGCAGGATGCGTATAGTACGGAGTCCGGGTTGAGCTTTCATGCGCGCCAAGATCTCGAAGCGCAACCCGTCAACCGCGACTATCGTTCCATCACCTTCGTTAGCCACATAAACCGCCTTGCTAAGAGGCGAAAAAGCCAATGCCGTAGGCAGCGAGCCGACCTTAATGTCCGTGACCCCGGCGAGCTTGTGCACGTCTATTACCGACAGCGTTCCGCTTTGCTTATTCGATATGAAGGCCCAGCGATCATCGTCGGTGAAGGCGATTTCATGCTGTCCCATCCCTGTATTGAGTTGAGCCGCAACTTTCAATATCGCCGTATCGATCACAGTGACCCCGCTGTCTTTGCCTTCCGGTCCACCGTTTCCCGCCCACAGGTATTTCCCATCGTTCTGTAAAGCAATGCGCGTCGGTTGCACGCCCGCATCAATGTTCGCGATCAGTTTCCAGGTGAGGGTATCGATCACAGCGACTTGATTGACGAGCGGCATGGAGACATAGAGCCTTTTTTTGTCGGCGCTCATGACCCAATCTTCTCCAGCGCCGTGCAAGGAGAGCAGCGTATAGAGTTTGGTTCCCGCGAACCCCGAGAGCGGATCTATGACCGAAATGTTGGGTTCGTGATTCAGGACCAGAATGAAGTAGGCGTTGAGGTCGATGTCCGGGCGCCTATTGAAGCCGGGTTGCAGAAATGATTGAACTTTCTCGCGACACGCACTTGGATCCGAGGCTCCTTCGGCCTCGCGCCGATCGATCCACGCCGCGGGACGAAGATTACTGAAGGCTTTACCCCCGTTGGTGTCGGTGATTTTGAACCGTATCGTCGCCTCTGTACCTTCCAACAGTTCAGGGGCTCTTTGTTTTCCTGCTGCGACGGGTTCAATCGTGAATTCGACTGCTACGCCCTCTCGCAAATATTCTTGTGGTTGGCGGGGCTCATCACTTGTCGCATTATCCTTTTCTACGTGGCCGAATTCATCCCGTGCGGGCGAATTTGAACCAGTGGCCGTTGATCCCTCAATACTTGTTGGTGGCCGAATGTTTTTACTTTTGTCTTGCGCATAAACCTGAGAAACGTTTAACGCCAACTGGGACATAACCAGTATGAGCAGCTGGATGTATAGGGTCGCGAGACGAGATTTTACCTCGCTGATTCGACTACGTGCGCAGGACTTGCTCCCCATAAGTCACCCTCATGAAACCAGCCGCTTAGAATACATCAACAAACGGGCTGAATGGTCCAGGTTCCCAGAAAAAACTACTTGCTTGACATAAAAAGTTAGAACAACTACGCTTCAAGCGTCAAGGCATAAAAAGATATACGAACTACGCTTTAACCGTCAAGGTATACAGGGCGTTTATCCGTTTTTCTCACTGGGCTATTTTCAGACTCTTCTACTAACGAAAGCTGTTTAGCCCTCGTTAGCCTCACTTTGGTTCTGCAAGCAGAGGGGGGTTGGTCAAATGATCTTGAGCACTCGTAGTCGTCATCTCGGCGAATCGAAGAAAATAGGTTTGGCCGTAAGAGTATCCTCGGCAAGCTTCGTCGGCTACCTGATTCTGTTTCTCTCCTTCCTATTCATCTCTGGGCCGGCAGGTGCTCAAACCACACCCGCTCTGCCCGCCTGTGAGCGAACGATTAATGCCGACGTGGTGGCTCTATCACAACCGATCATGCTGAACCGCTTGGGAGCGGCAGTTCCCGATGGGTTGGTTTTCGCGCTCAAAGGTGACACGCTTGGGACAGGCCATCAAGTGCAGCTCCGGCCGGGTAAGAGGGCGCGTCCGCTCGTGTTGCGCGCAAATGTGGGAGACTGCCTGAAGATCACGTTCACGAATTCGATACCGGGGAGTAATTTCGCAACGACAAAATTAAGCGGAGCCGTGACAGGTACACAGGAGGTGTCTTTGCACGTTCAGGGTACGCAATGGGTCGAAGGCAGCCAGGACGACGGCTCTTTTGTGGGTGTAAATGATTCCAGCTTGGCGAGCGCCTCTCCCGCTCCTTCTCCCATGCCGCCGCAGACACAAACGTACACCCTTTATGCGAAGGAAGAAGGTACCTTCCTGCTGTACACGATGGGTGATACGAGCTCTTCGGGAGACCAGCTCACGCGGGGGCTTTTTGGAGCCTTGAACGTCCAACCTGCCGGAGCCGAATGGTATCGCAGCCAGATAACAGCGGATGATCTGGCGCTCGCCACTTATAATGCGGACAACCCTGACCAAGTACCACCCGGTTCCCTCACCTGCCAGACTCCGACGAACTGTACTTTCACCGTCAAAGGTAACCCGATCCAGGTACTCAAGACACCGGGTGGCTATCTGAATACCCTTGATAACCACCCCCTCATTAACTACGGCGCCGTCTACCCAGACCAGCGGGCCGATGGGACGGATGTTCCGGCGCAGATGGTAGGCACTCCCATCCTCAAGATGCTCGACGCCGGCAATAATATCGTGCATAGCGATCTCACGGCTATGATCACCGGCCCGAACGCGGGGAGATTCCCGGGCACCACTGGTCCCAACAATCCCGAACCGGCCTGCAACGCAGAAAATAATCCGGCGCTCAATCCTCCCCCAGGCGGGAAAGTTGATCCGCTGTTCTGTGCTAATCCGGCCTCGCCCGACCGGAAGCAACCCTACCGCGAGATCACGGTTATCTATCATGGTGGACTGAGCCCGATCGCCGCGCAGGCTTTTCCGATCTTCGCCGATAGCACTATGGCACAGACGCTTCAAGCCGGTCAGGATGCTTTCGCAATTAACTATGGCACCGGCGGTATCGGGGCAGAAATTTACGCCAACCGGATCGGTGTGGGCCCGATGGGCGATTGCGTAGATTGTAAGTTTGAGGAGTTCTTCCTCAGCGCCTGGTCGGTCGGAGACCCGGCGATGTTGGTGGATAGACCGGCTAACTCTAATCAACTGGACACGGATCCCCCATTTCAGCCTCCCTGCAGCACCACGGCTAGTTTCAACCAGCCGCCCTGCGGCGGGCAGAGGGTACCGGCCACCGGTAGCCCGTACACGATGGAGCCGACGGCGAAGGCGACCGCGGTGTTCTTCCCTGACGACCCTTCCAACGTCTATCACAGCTACATCAACGATCACGTCAAGTTCAGGATTCTTCATGGAGGAAGGGATGTCACGCATGTCCATCACCAGCATGCACACCAGTGGCTTCAGTCACCCAACAGCGATCAGGGAAGCTACCTGGACAGTCAGATGATTAGCCCTGGCGCCAGCTACACCTTGGAGATGACCTATAACGGCAGCGGCAATCGGAACAAGGTGGTGGGAGACTCGATCTTCCACTGCCACTTCTACCCGCACTTCGCCGCGGGCATGTGGGCGATGTGGCGGACGCACGACGTGTTTGAGTCCGGGACTTTTGTGTATCCCCAGGACACGACCCTCAATGGCAAAGATGTGAGTGGCCAGGTGGTCCCCGGTTCTCGCGCTTTGCCGGACGGCGAAATCAGCGCGGGCACACCGAATCCGGCGCTAGTGCCGCTGCCAACTCTGCCGATGGCTCCCCTGCCGGCTTACACACAGATTCAGAATAATGTGAAAGTCAATGGCGTGCAGATCGCCGTGGGCGGTCAAATTGTTAATGGCGGAACGTGCTCGGGCAACAAGATCAATGGTCTTGATGTCATCGGCGGCTGCACCGATGGGCAAGAACTAAACGGCACGGTCATCAACAGCCAGTTCGACGGCACGCAGATGACTGGCCAGTTCCAGCCTTCTCCGAGCAACCAGCTTGAGAATCCCGGCTATCCTTTCTTCATACCGGGCGTCGCAGGCTCACGGGCGCCGCATCCGCCCCTTGATTTCGCGCCCGACGGAGCTGGCGGCTTCCTGGATGGCGGCTTGCCGCGCCATGTCATAACGGGCGGGTCGGTCTCGAATGAGAGTCACGATCAACTCGACTGGAGCAAGGATCTGGCCACGCTCGACGCCGTCGGACTACCGGAAACCGGAACCGTTGTCGAGTTAGCCGCAATCGATTTCTTCAGGCAGCGCTGCCATCAGACCTTCCTGCCGGATGGGTCGCCCAGTAATTGCGCTCAGCCCAAGCCGTTTGGCTTTATCGTGAACGGTTTGCCTATAGGCCCACAGGCCGGGGCACCTTTCGCCGACCCGGCCGTTGACGATGATGGCAATCCCGTTGGCGCCAAACGGATCTATAAGGCCGCGGCCATACAACTGAATGCCACCTTTAACAAAAAAGGCTGGCACTTCCCGCAGCAACGCATGCTAGCTTTGTGGGAGGATGTCCGGCCCACTATCGACTATACCAATGGAAAACCTGGGCGTCAGCCGGAGCCTTTATTTTTCCGCGGCAACTCTGGCGACATCATCGAGTACTGGCATACCAACCTGGTGCCCAACTACTACCTGGTTGATGATTTTCAGGTGCGTACTCCAACCGACATCCTCGGGCAGCATATTCACCTGGTGAAGTTCGATGTGACCTCCTCCGACGGCGCCGCCAATGGTTTCAATTATGAGGACGGCACCTTCGCCGCGGATGAAGTGCAGGAGCTGATCAAGGCGATCAACGCGAACGGAGGCTTAGTGGTTAATGGAACGAAACAGCCGCTCCCAGCCCCGAAGAAGCCCCCTAAGGAAATCTTCGATTGCGAAGCCAACCCCAATGCCTTGCGCTGCCAACCTTGCCCGGAGCACCCGAGGGCTTATTATCCGCAATGCCTAAGCTGGTTGGGTGCGCAGACAACGATCCAGCGCTGGTACCTGGATCCTGTGGAAGACAATTCGGGCGTGGACCGGACGTTGCGGACGGTGTTTACACATGATCACTTCGGTCCCTCCACGCATCAGCAAGCAGGTCTTTATGCCGGTCTGCTGGTGGAGCCGAAGGGTTCGACGTGGCGCAATTCAGAGGACGGCTCGGTCATGGGGCGTCCGGCGCCTCAACCCCCCGTTCGTCCTGATGGCGGCCCAACGAGTTGGAAGGCCGATATCCTGACGACGGACAAGGACGGTACCGATGTCAGCTACCGCGAATTCGCGCTCGAGTTTCAAGATTTGCAACTCGCGTACGCGGCGGCGACCATGAGCGGCACAAATCCTCCGATAACCGCACCCAATCCTGATCCAAAAAAAGGGTGGACAGATCCGAATTACGCCATCGGCGCACCATCGACACCGTCCCTGATCACCACTGGAATTCCTACCGTTCCGGCAGGCACGCAGTCAGTCAACTATACGAATGAGCCGCTCGCATGGCGGGTCGGAAGCACTAGTGTATTCGGCCCAAGCAAATTCAGCGATCTTTCATACGCCTACGACAACTCCATACAGAAGACTGTTAATCCTCTGGATAATCCGGACCCGATGACGCCGTTGATGCGTGCTTACCAGAACGATAATGTTCAGATACGCCTGTTGGTGGGAGCACATGTCTTCTCGCATCAGTTCAATCTCGAAGGCCCGACGTGGTTTGCCGAGCCTTCCTGGAAGAACTCCGGCTACCGCAGCGCTCAAGCCATGGGACTCTCTGAACACTTCGAGTTGCTTTTCCACGTACCGTCATCTTCGGCACCGAATACCGGTCGCAAATGTCCTGACGGGATGTCGCAGGCCAACTGCGTGGATTATCTCTATAGTCCGAGTTTAAACGAAAGCGGTCTCGCCAATGGTCTGTGGGGACTCTTCCGCGCCTATGACCCGACCAAGGTAGCGAATAAGTTGCAACCGCTTCCGAACAATCCCATCGCGGCAAGCGCGGATGTGAGCTACTCGACTTGTCCAGCGTCGGCGGTCAAACGAGTTTTCAACATCACGGCCGTGACCGCACAGAAAGCTCTAGCACTGCGCAGTCCCATCTTTGGTCAGACTCCGGCAAAAGGGCAGATAGTTTTCAATGATCGCGGGATCCCCCCCAATCCGCCGAATCCCCCAAACCCCCCGGATCCAAATAATATCTTGAGCAATAAACTGGGAATTATGTATGTGCGCTCCGAAGACCTTGATCAGGGCAGGCTCAAACCGGGGGTGCCTATCGAGCCGCTCATCCTGCGTGCTAATGCCGGGGATTGCATCGAGGTGAACTTGACTAATGCCATCGACGAGTACTCCGATATCTTCAACGTCAACTTCGTGATGGCACCGCCGCTCAGTGGATCTCCCTACCCGACTAAAGTCTCCCGCTTTGTAGGACTGCACCCGCAACTCCTGTCCTACGATGCGGCACAAAGCAACGGGATCAATGTCGGGTGGAACACTCAGGGTCAGAAGGACCAGGTCGTGGGATTCGGTAAGACCATCAACTACCAATGGTATGCGGGCAAGATTGACCGCGATAGCAGTGGACAATTGACGTATACTCCGGTCGAGTTTGGCTCGCTCAATCTGTTTCCGTCCGACCCTGTGTTCCAACACATCAATGGTCTGTTCGGAGCCATGATCATCGAACCCGAAGGGGCGACCTGGAGGTGCGGCGAGGCAGGAAACCTGGCGGATTGCGATCCATCCGCGGGGCCATCGCCTACCACTCGCGCCTCGGCGACTGTCACGTTGGCGGATAACACAGCTTTTCGTGAATTTGCGCTGATGATCAGTGATGCCATGATAATCTCAAACGGGAACAGCGGCGCGGTTAATTACCGAACGGAGCCAATGATCTTCCGCTATGCCGGCAACGCAGCCAAAGATTTCTCCTGCATGCTGGCGAATCGGCTAATCCAGCAGGCGCACAAGGATCCCCAAACCCCGATTTTCACGGCCGAGATCGGTGACAAGGTTCGATTTCGCCTAACACATCCGTTCGGAACGGGTACATCTCAGGTCTTTACCCTTCATGGTCATGTTTGGCAGTGGAATCCCTATAAGAACGATTCCAGGGAGATTGGTGATAACAGCCTCTCGCAGTGGCTGGGCTCGCGCGATAATCATGGATCGACAGATCATTTCGATCTAGTGGTAGACAAGGCCGGAGGCGAAGGTGGAAAGGCCGGCGACTACCTGTACACCGTTTTCGTTCCCTCGCAGGCGAAACAAGGCGCCTGGGGTATCTTCCGAGTTGGCGGTCAGACCAACGGATTGCAGTCCAATGCTGCATGTGCACCAGTAAAGCCGCCGCCAGGGGTAAGGTTGGTCGCTCCGCCGCCGGAGGAAGATGACCTGAATCGTTTCATCCGGCAGCCATCTAACAGGATATCTGGACCTAATTAGCATCTCGACAGTTAGAGCCGGGGATTGTCCTGGATTTAAATACAGGACTTTAATACATTAGTTGGTCACGACAAGCTGAAGTGCATCGTAGTGGCCTGGCAGATCGGAGAAGCATTAGCACTTATTTTCAGCTCTAGGGAGGAAAGTATGGCAGGCAAAAAACATGGCGGAGGTGGTGATTACCCTTATGGTGGCAAGCCTCCCGGTGGTCAATACGGGAAGCAGGAAGTCGTCGCGATCATACTCAAGAGATACACAGCGGTAGATCTCCTCAATGCGCTAATTATCGCGCTCGGTATCGTGCCGATTGGAAAGAAAAAGGGGAAAGGCAAGAAGGACGGTGGCGGCGGTTATCCTTATGGTGGCAAATCTCCGGGTGGCGTCAAGCCTCCGGGGGGTGGCAAACGTCCTGGCGGCGGCAAGCCTCCTGGTGGTGGTAAAAGAGGGCCGCGGTAACGAAGGGTGGATATTACACTAGCAATACGCGCAGAGAGTTAATAGCGGAACCTTGCTCAAAGGATCCGTCGTGGAGTGATAGGCTGGCAACGACATTTGGCGGGTTCTGAGAGCGCGTTTTCCCATCTACGTAGTACCATCCATCGTCTTTACGCCTTGAAATCCGAGATACAGAAAATCTTGGAAGGCCCGCGAACATTTCTAGCCGCAACCATTTACTCAATCTTCTCACAACTGAGTTTCACGAAGCTCATCAAGCGTACGATCTGTTTGATGAATTTCTTCGACATGAAACCTACAACGCTAGTTTTTGTCTGAGGCTCCTTAGCGTCGCAAAGCAGAGATCGGGAGTTCCTTGGGACATCCGTCGGCTAGCGATACTAATGCTCGAACATCAGATCCTGAGACTTCAACCTGATAATCTAGACCATTTTGATTTTCTACTTACTCAGCTAAATCTTAAGCAGGCACCTGGAATTAACCAAGGAATTGTGAGCTCGGTGCTGCGGGAGGGTTTTTCAACAACCGATCTTTACCACTTCATTCCCGAGTTTCAACGCAAACTCGCAAGGCTAAATCGGGTCCACGACAAGATCAGAGGGAGCAGAACCTCTGCCCCAGCATTACGTGATTTCATAGAACTGTCCCATCGCGAGTGCAAGCTATCGCTTGCACGCTACCTGTTAACACCCGAGGAGATCGTCGATGAAATTCTTAGACAGTTGCAAGTTACGGAGGGAGTGAAAGACCTGGACATTTCACAGCCTCCGATTGTCGAAAATGAGATGGCGCGCGCGCTAAACCTCATGCCTGACTTTGAGGCCAGGATCCTGAAAATGCTCTGCGAGAATTCGAATATCTACTGGGTTTCCGACACGACCAGCTCTGAAATCAATTCTCTTGTCGAGTATCCGATGACAACTGTTGTGCTGGTAATCAAACCGCCCGGCAGCGACAGCGAATTCGAGATCAAAAGGGCTGGCCTGAGAGGCCGCAATTCGCTGAACATAGTTTACGCACGCGATGGATATACGGTTCCACCACCTCATCGGCTTGACGGGGGGAGCATGCAATATCTTTTGCGGGGTGAGGCCAGAGCCGCGTCCAGGCTCGGTGTTATTTATCGCCTCGTGCATAGGACTGAAGCGCCGATCGCCAACTACATCTCCAGATCGAGCGTATGCGCTGTTCCCGTGCAAAAGGCTGAAGTGCAAGCACTCACGTATTTCACGGAACCGCAAATCTTCGGCGAACGATTTCCTGAGATGCGAGTAGCGATGGAAGAAGCCCTCGATGCATTTAAAGCCGTGGGCTACCCGTCCTTACCGGATCTTCCGGGAGACCTAGGACTTACCGCGCAATTTATAGGCCTCGTTGCTCCCACGCAAGCGATTCTTAGTGGTACGACCTCATTCCGACTGAATAAGCTTGCCGTATACCTGTCAAGTAACGGGCCCAAGCAGTACTTCGAAGAGGGTCTGACCGTCGCCTACTCGAGCCACGATGCGAGGCGGTTAGCAGATGCGATTCTGGAGGAGATCTTAGGTTCCTACCGGTCTCCTGATGTCAGGTATCAAAGCCACAAGCAGTATCTGGCGGCCGCCTTTCGCGTAGCGGGAAACCGTGCCAGAGCCGATCGAAATTTTTTATCTCTGGTGCAACAGATCGCAACATTCTGGGGAACGTTGTTAGCTGTTAGAGGTTATACCAATGGCGAGTCGTTTGTCGCGAGAAACGTGGGGTTGAAAAGTTTCTGGGACAAAGGCGAATGGAAGGTTAAAATCACCTTCATGGACCATGATGTTTTGGTAATTCCTGGTCCACAGAACAAAGACTTTCACGCCCATGCGGCTCTTCCAGGCATGGCATTAGATGAGCGTTATATCTGGGGCGGATCGACCCCCGAACAGTTTGCCACCAGCGACGTCGGTTACCTTCAGAATATTTATAGGATCGGCGATGACCTCTCCCGGAAGAGTCGAGCACTGGCACGGATGGACCTGAGAAACGCTTACAAAAGAACTCAGCACGAGTTGTTGACGAATCCAAAGCTGCAACCGTTATTCGATAAGATTTTCTTAGGGCGACTCCTTGACTGGGATACGCTTGTCAGAGGCTATCTTCAGATGAAACCTGATGCGGCGGTAAGCACAACGTGGAAGGAACGGATGAGAAAAATGCTGACTGGAAAAGGGTATAAGGGGCAGGCGTTTGACGCCTATTTGGAAATCATGAAAAAAAATAGACCGTTCCTTGAGAGACACTCGTTTCTTTTTGATCTTGAAAGCGGAAAAGATAGCTAAGGAGAAATCGAAATACCGCCCGATCTCAAACGTCGCTTGGCGGATCGACTCATTCGTCTTAAGATACACCCTCCTCGTATTTCAAGCTCCGCCACAGACGCTCGCAACGCAGGAAGGTGCATGTCGTGACCGCTAGACTCTCCAGACAACAGCTCAATCAATACGACCGGAACGGTATAGTCTTTCCGATCAAAGTATTTTCAGTGGACGAGGTATCTCTTTTTCGCGGCGCGCTCGAGTCAATAGCTGACAACTATGGAGAAGGTTCGTTGAAACGATTCGATTGCCTCCATCTGTTTTTCGATTGGGCCCATCGCCTGGTCACTCATGGTGCCCTCTTGGATGCGGTTGAAGACATCGTGGGGGGTGATATTGTGATCTACGGTACCTTGGTCTTCTTCAAGCCGCCGCAAGATTCGAGCTACGTGTCCTGGCATCAGGACAGCGTTTACTCCGGCTTGCACCTAACGCCTTCGACTTCAGCATGGATCGCACTCACAGCGAGCCACGGAGCTAACGGTTGCATGCGCGTGCTCCCGGGGTCGCATAAGCAGGGCTTGCTGGATCATGCCAATGTCCGAGGCGATCCCAATCTGTTAAGGCGGGGTGAGCGAGTCAAAATGGCCGTCGATGAATCCCAGGCGATAGATGTCGTATTGCAGCCAGGGGAGATGTCCTTGCATCACAGCACTATCGTTCACGGGTCGAATCCCAATACATCCGACAAACCGCGAATCGGATTTATCGTTCGGTTCGTCACTAATCGAATCACGAACCGAGACAAACCAATGCTGCGAGCTCGTGGCGAAGCGGATTGCAGCCATCTAAGTTTCGCGCAACCGCCGCTCGAGATGGATCAACAAAGCGCCTTTGCGGCTTGGCGTGGCTTCAGTAGTGACAAGAGCTACGGCTGACCGGACAGTTAGGTGATCCTTCGTCTTGAGCGGATTTCGTAGCGCCTACCTTGAGCCCTCAATGCCTCGTTTAATCGTGATGTAAGCGCAACGCATGATTGGGCGACGCAAACACGCGCAGCTGCTGCTTGCTTTTCGAAGATAGGACGAGATCCGCATCCCCGGGGCGTTGATCCTCCCACCCTCCCGTAGCCTGAATACTTCGACGCTTGAAAACACAGTACTTGCTGAACGCGCCATTATTCTCGCTTCTCGAATAATTCTTTTCATTGAACCAGCGCATGAGCATCGCTGTATCACGTTGCAAATGCAGAGTACCGGTGCTCGTGAGATCGATGATAGTCCTAAATCCCGTGGTACCATCATAGCGCTGGCACATTCTCAGATTTCCACAGATATCCCACTCTTCTACAAAGATGTCGCTGTCTGAAAATATCATGAACGCGCGCTTTGGATGCGAAATAATCATCCCGGTGTTAAAGCAAAGGCCTTTGTTAAGCGGGCCATCGTCCTGTAAAAAAAAATACCGGCACCCTTCGGGCAAGGCCTCCGGGTTAATCGTGGGCTCCGCATCCTGCTCAACAATGACAACGCTGATTCCGAGGAGACGTTCACTATAAAAGCGTGTCAAGAAAAGTAAGTTCTGAGTAACGCTATTGTTCTTGGTAGCGTTTCTATGGGCGATAATCAGCGCTGTGTGGTTCAATAGTTGATGCATGCCACTACCATGGATCACCAACGACTCTTGTAGATACCAATGATCCTTTTGCTGCTCTTGTGCATCCGAATAGCCGCTTTCCACCCAGACCAAGTGAGGCGTAAAGCAGTAACACGCATGCTCTGTTTGCAATACGAGGTTATTAACGTCAACAGCCGTGTCGGCCTTGCTGTTTAATTCAATAAAGGCATCGAATATTGTGTGTTTCAAAGCGTAAGCATAGGTCGAATAGGCACAGCGGATTCGGTGAACGTTCTCAGCGATTTCAATCGGGTCGTCCATATGCAAAGCACCGAAGTGCAGCATCTCCCAGCCCGGAGGTACTTGGCTGATATATGCGCTGAAGTCGTTGCGCAAGCGGCTATCAAACACAACATCATCTTCAAAGATAAGCACACTGGGCATACCGAGTTCCCGGGCCTCCCGAACGACCTGTAAATGACTAAGCAAGCACCCGTAGGCGCCCGGTGTACTTGACCAACTGGGCGGAACGGTCAGGCCTTGTCCATCCACCCCGGAAAATCGACGAACGGCGCGGATTTCGTGGCGATCGAATTTCACCTGCATTCGCTTCCAGCGGTCGGTTCTTCGATCCAGATTAATACAGACCTTGTGAGGAAATACGTCGTTTATGTCACCCGAAGTATTTTCAGTAGGAAGGTGGCGAGAACCATCGGATTTCTTCTTCAAGGTCTCATTCTCCTCGGTTCAGGGAGTGTATACGCCGATCCGTCCCCCTCGGTCCACAGTCATCAGAGAAGAGTCGAATTCGTTTTTGATAATGAGTGCGTACATCTCCGAAATACAGACCAGCCGGAACTCTATCCCGAAGCGTGCAGAGAGGGGGCAGGCGAAGTGTCCGGAACCAGAGCGACCGGGGTCGAAATCGTCAGAAAGCGCCCTGAATTCTTCCACGACTAGGAACAGCCGCACTCAGTTGACAGCGCCAAACCGGTTTCCTAGACTGTCCGCAGCTAGTGTAGCAAGGTGGAAGCGTTTTTTAAAATGCCGAATACCCGAAGCATTGGAGCAGAAACAGATGCTTGCGCCGTTTCCGGATGCGGGAAGAATCGACATTTCGTCCGCGCTGGCACGCGAGCTACTGAAAGGATCCGAACGCCTCCCTCTGTACGATAACAAGGAGTTCTACTCACCCGCTTTGCAGGCGCTTGTACTTACTCGTGTTCGTGAAGCCTGTCCAGATGGATTCGATTGGCTCGTTAGTCTGGTGAAGGAAAGAATCGCTCAGCGGCCCTACTGCGTGTTACTCCGGGGCCTCCATTTCGATGAGGGGAACAGGCTGTTCGTCGCCATCAACCGAGCCTTTGGAGAGCTGGTGGCGCGTCCGTACGAAAAGCCGCGTGCCCAACTCGTTCACTATATCCAGCCGGCAACCGATATACCGTCGTCGCGAGGAGGTCGTGAGAGTGAAAGATTGCATACGGATACCGCGGACTGGGAAACACCAGTTGAACTGATCTCGATGGTGTGCGTTCGCGCCGATTGGGGAGGCGGCGGCCGGTCACGAGTGCTGGACATTGACACAGTCAGAGACGAGGTGAAAACCCGCTTAGGGACCGAGACACTTGCACTCCTGGGGTCCGAGCCGGTACCGTGGCGGTTGGCCGCTTATTGCGGCGGCGGCTTGAAATGGCGGACTGTGCTAACCGAATCTAGTATGTGTTGGCGGCGTTATACAATTGATCTCGCATTGGATTCAAACGATGCTACGCTATCGGACGAAACGCTAACTTCGTTAGCCGCCTTTGAGGATGTTATCGCTGCTAGCGCCCACACCGTTGACTTCTTGATGGGCGACGGCGAGTTCCTGATTGCGGACAACACGCGGACGATTCATGCTCGCACGCCAATCGCAGACGACAATGCTTCCGATCGCTTGATGATCCGCAGTTGGATCAGAGCATCTTGAACGGGTGGCGAATGCAATTCGCTCAAATCCGTGATCGTGTTGAAACCGATGCCGCGACGGCCGGGCCGGTGGACTTTTCTGCGCTCCCTGGCATCTGGGTAAATTCAAATCCCGATACGAACGGTATCGCACGGCTGGTGATATCCGAGTCCGACGGAAATCTCTCGCTGCAGGTATACGCGATTGGCCTGGACGGTTTGATCGACTGGGGAACGGCGGAGGTCACCGTCTTTGCGTCAACGGCATCGTCGCGGGTCGGTACGGGATTTACCTGCCTCTACGACTTCGGCTTCGCGGAAGCACGGCTCCAGGGAATGATCCTCAAGGGCCTGATCGTTCTCGCCCAGTTTCATAGCTTCAAGGATGATAGCAAACGCGCGGACTATTTTGTTCGTGAGTACTTTGCGTTGGCCCACGGACGATACTAACGTTCCCCGCGAGCTGATTGAGGATTCACCATGACCCAGACCTTCAAGTTTAAACAGAGGAGTCATTTACAGCCCGCGTTGCTGGATCCCGCGACCAGAACATTGAGCGCCGAAAAGCTGACTGGTCGATGGGTGAATACCAACCCAGAAACGCAGGGGATAGCCGAATGCGTGATCGAACAGGATGGCGAGCGCTTCAGCGTCAGCGCCGTGGGTGTTGGAGCGGAGGGTCCAATTGACTGGCCCAAGACCAGTGCGAAGGCGCTGGCGAATCTGGAGGAAGAAGCAGGGCAGCGTGCGTTTGCTCTGGCCGCTATTTTCGACTTTGGCTTCATGAGAGCTGAGACTTACATTCGGGTTAATAAGGGCGTACTCGTTATCGTGCTGTTCAATACGTTCCGAGACGACAGCGGAAGGTCGAACTATGTTAATCGCGAGTTCTATTACCGCCCAAATTGATCCAGAACGACCCCGACCGGGTTTTCTTGAAGCACCCCGCTGATCGCGTTGCCGTGGGCAGTGCGCTCGCTACGAAAGGTTGCGATGGTAACGTCATCGCACCCTAGCTAGAGACGAGGAGGTTCGAGCAATGGAGGAGGTTCATCTATGGCGTGGATCGAGCGAGCAGCGAGCGCTTCGTTCTCTGGCGAGAAAATCAGGCCAGTTTGCCTACTTTGACCAACAACTGGACTATCCCGATTGGAGTGATAAGGAGGTGCTCGATTTCGGGGGTAATGAGGGCAATCTTTTGCTGGATCACAATTGCAGAATCCACCCTGAAAGATACTATTGCGTCGATGTCATCAGAGAAGCCTTGGAAGAGGGCCGCAAGAGATTTCCTCAGGCCCATTGGGTTCAGTACAATCGGTACAACTGTTCATTCAACCCCGAAGGCATCGAGGGCACGCCGATCCCAGATATGGGAATCGCATTTCATATGATTTTGGCTTATTCCGTGTTTACCCATACTACAGGGGAGGAAATGCACGATCTGGTCGAGCAATTACGGACATTTCTCGCGCCGGGTGGCACCCTGGCCTTTACGTTCATCGATCCTCACTTCAGGTCCTGGCCCGAAACCTACCGGGGAAACAACCTGCGATGGCGTTTGGAAAAGATTCATGCAACAAATCCCACTTTCAAGGTGGATGGCTTGTTGGAAAAAAGTCGCGGCGCGGCGTGGTGCGTCCTGGTGGACGGGTCTGAGTTGCATATCAACAGCAATGGTACATGGTCCAACGAAGCCCAGAGCTGCTTGACGTATAGCGTTTACTACACGGCGGAATTTCTGCAGCGCGAGTTCCCCTACGCGACGATCCGCCTCCCGGTCAACGGTGAAATGCAGCATTGCTGCCTTATCCGACGGTAGGCGCGACCGATCGCCGCAACGGTCGCTTTGATCGACCCGTCACGGGCTCCATGCCAGGATTTGAGGAGCGGCATCGCGACGTGAAACGCCCCCTTTTGTCTGTGGTGATCCCGACGTGGAATCGGGCGCGGCTGGTATGTGAGGCAATCGAAAGCGCCCTCCCTCAGCGGGCTGGGTGGGTTGAGGTCATCGTTGTTGATGACGGCTCCACGGACAATACCACAGACGAGCTCGCGCGGCGCTTTGGCTCGCGTATTCACTTGCTGCGCATGCCCCGCCGAGGCGGCATCGGCGCTGCGCGAAACGCTGGTGTATGTCAGGCGAGCGGGGAATTGCTCGCATTCCTCGATTCTGACGACCTCTGGTTGCCCGGCAAACTGGATGCGGAACTGCGCGTCTTTGAACGCTTCCCGGACGCTGAAGCCATCGTCTCGGACAGCCTCACCTTCGTGGAGCGACAGCCTAGCGATCGCAGTTGGTTCGCGATAAATGGACTGCTAACAGCTACCCACGGGCAGGTCAGCCCTCTGAGCGACTGTCCCTGGTTATGGGGACATTGGCGAAACACCTTGGCGATGTGTTCGATCACTCTACGTCGTGGCACGTTAGCTCGTCTAGGGGAACCGATGTTTGCCGAAGACCTCATCTCAGGGGAAGATTGGGAACTGGAGATGCGCGTCTATCACGAGTGCCGCGTCGCCGTGCTGCCGGAAGTTTGGTCCCACATCCGGCGTTTTGATGATGGCACACGGCCGAACCGCGCGGTTCCTGGAAAGCCCCCCACCCACGTGCAGAACATAAGCGTGTTGCGTGACAAACTCAGGATACTGGAACGGACACTCAGGCTCAACGGCCTCGGCGCCGACATAGCCACCGAGCTCGAACGCTGTCGCTTGGTCACCGCTCAACAGCTTGCGCATTACGAACGTTTTTGAAGGGTAACGTTATTTCGCCTCAAACCCAAGCAGCGGCACTGCTGATTATGTGTGCTAGTAGGACTAAGGAACAGATGCATTGTGATGCGAACCGTCAGACCGTCGTAGGTAGCAGTGGACAAGAGACGGATTCCAGTTCACGCCGACACTATGCAATCTGAGGATGAGCGTGGCATTCTTCTCGACCAGAACGGGGCAGTTTACCTATTTCTCTCTACAAGTGGGTGAATCGGCGTGGAGGGGGAAGAACGTATTGGATTTCGGCGGAAATATCGGCAATATCTTACGAGATCCGAATTCAACCATCGATGAAGAACGTTACTGGTGCCTTGATGTTGTCAGGGACTCCATCGAGAAGGGTAAAATAGCCTACCCGAAGGCGCATTGGCTCTTTTACAATCGCTATTGCTTTTTCTTCAATGCGCACGGAGTTCCAAATCTACCACTTCCTGATATGGACCAGACATTTGATTATATTGTTGCTTTTTCCGTGTTTACGAATACGACACAGACTGACATGCTTCAGTTGGTTAAGCAATTAGAAGGGTTATTAGCGTACAACGGCACATTAGCCTTTACATTTATCGATCCTCATTATTTTTCCTGGCCGGGGCGGGGAAACAACCTCCAATGGCGATTGGACTTGGAAAGAGAAAGAGGCAATATCCCAGCTAGTGGAATAAAGGGTCTAATTAAAAGAACGCAATATGCTAATTGGTTCATGCTCGTAAATGGAGACGATTTATTCATCGAGACTGAAGACGTTCAACTTTATCGACCAGAACGGCAGAAAACGTGTTATGTCTTTCACACTGAAAAGTATATGAAGACGCTGTTTCCACAGGCTACGATTCTTCCTCCTGTCAACAGCGAGATGCAACATTGTTGTGTCATCAGAAAGTCATGAGCAAGGAAACAGATGCAATGCCGCTGCATTCGATCGTCGTGATGGGTCCTATGGAAAGCTTGCGGAGTCGGTCGTGGTGTTCGTTCCTCCGCGGCTGCCAGGTCATGGTCAATTGAAGTAAAGGATAGCGCCATTGGATTTCATTCACCTCAAGCCAGAGCAGCGACAATCCTTTGACGAAGATGGCTTTTTGGTGGTGCCCAATGCCCTTCCCGCAACGACAATCCAGCGACTCGTCGATGCAAGCGAGCGGCTGGCGGAATCGTTTTTCAAAAAACCGGCGCTCTTCGACCGGCCGGAGTATAACCATCTGGATTTGCGCCCAGGCTTACTCAGGGAAGAAGCTCTCTTTGCTCTCGTCGCCAATTCTTCTACCGTCCCGCTTGTCGCCCAGTTGCTCAGCCCCAATATTCATCTCCACTCTACGGCGCTCATTTACAAGAGACCTGAAAGTCCGAATGCCCCGCCCTTTAGGCGCGGGTGGCACCGCGATATCCGCATCCCCAAGGACCTAGGACACCGGTGCTTGCCGCGGGTGGGCATCAAGATCTGTTACTGTTTGACGGATTTTCACCAGCCTGATTGCGGCATGACTTTGATGGCCCGCGGAAGTCACCTGCGAACTGAACCCCTGACTATTCCGAAGGGCCAGGTCGACCCACCCGACGTGGATGTATGCGATCTCAGACTGAACGGAGGTGACGCCCTGCTCTTCGAGAACCGCATATTTCACACCGCTGCCCCCAATCGGAGTAAGCGCGTATCAAGCGTGCTGATGTACGGCTATTCTTACCGCTGGATGAAGCCCGAGGTGTATCTCGATGTTCCCGACAAGCGGTATCTGGACAAGGCAGATCCGATTACCCGTCAACTGTTGGGTGGATACCGGGACGTTGACACTCCGCCTTGGGCATTGGAAGAATGGGCTAAGCGTCATAACGTTTATCCGGAGTCCGTGCCGTGGACCGTGGAGATTTGATCAAGTGGATGGATGTTTCTAAGGTAGTACAATCCTGGATATTGGCGGCAATTTCGGCGGCTTCCGAATGAGCGCAGGCGACCAATGACTATTGGCGTCTCGATCTGTTGAATGCGATCTTGGATGGTGTTAGGTTTGATTCCTCTGCTGATCGAGCTTCGGATTGTGAGCGTGCCTTGAAGCGGACGGCTTGAGAAGATTTACGCCGATGAATCTGAGATTCCACTGGATGCTTCCGAAGGGTGGTGAGGTAGCCGTGCATACGCCTCAGACGGCTCAGGCGGCTGCCCGTTATCGAATCCAGTCGACCAGCAGCACCTCAGCGGCTCCTCGGCCGGACATGGAAGGCTGGGTACATTTCGCCCAACACGCAGAGGAAGCTGGAATCGAATCGGTATTGATATCATTCAGCCGTTACGAGCCTGACCCGTTCGTGGTTAGCTGCGCGCTCGGGCAAGCCACGAAGAAGCTCAAGTTCATTGCTGCCTACCGCTCGGGGTTGATGCAGCCCACAACTTTCGTACAGCAGGTCAACACGCTCTCCGCTCTGATCGGGGGACGCGTCGCCTTGAACATCGTCGCTGGCAGCTCGACCGCGGAGCAACGCGGCTACGGGGATTTTCTCGAGCACGATGAGCGGTATGCCCGGGCGGAGGAGTTTTTAGCGATTTGTCATTCCTTTTGGCGAGATGGCGGCGAGGTCGATTTCGACGGTAAATTTTATCGAATCGAAAAAGGTAAGCTTCACACGCCGTTTCTGGCGGCGGATCGGAGCGCTCCGGAAATCTATGTCTCCGGACACTCGGAGCCGTCTGAGCGGTTGGCTTGCTCCCAGGGTTCATGCTGTTTGCGCGTGGCTGACACTCCCGAGAAGCTTCATCCTGTGGTAGCACGGATTCGAGCCCGTGGGATCGGGGTATGCCTTAGGCTGTGTCTGGTATGCCGGTCGACGCGGGAGGAAGCAGTCAGGGCCGCCGAGGCTTTACTGCCCGACGACAAACAGGAAAGCACTGCCACCCTCAAAGACGACTCCCAGATGTACAGGGAGGCCGCGACCCTTCCGAGCGATGCGTACTGGCTGAAGCGTTTCCTTTGGGCTGGGTTGGTGCCGTACTACGGCCCAGTATGGACGACCCTATTGGGAACGCCGAAGGAGCTTACCGAGGCCTTTCTTGCATACAAGCGAATCGGCGTCGGCGAGTTCATCCTCTCGGGCTGGCCGGAGGTCGATGAGATGATTATTTTCGGCCACGAGGTTCTTCCTCGTATCAGGAAGGCCGAACGGCGACAGGAGAAGAACTGGCGGGGCATGAAGAGAATAGCTCAATAGAAATAGCCATGAATCTGAGATTCCACTGGATGCTTCCGAAGGGCGGCGAAGTCGCCATGAAAACGGCTCAGGAATCGTCCCGAGTGCTAACGACCAGAAGCATGTCACCGGCCGCACTGCCGGACATGGAAGGTTGGGTCCGATTTGCCCGTAGTGCGGAGGAAATGGGAATTGAGTCGGTGCTCCTTTCTTTCAGCTCGTATGAGCCTGATACGATTTTTATCGCCTGTGCGGTTGGCCGGGCGAGCACCAAACTCAAGTTCATCGTTGCCTACCGAACGGGGCTGATGCAGCCCCCGACTTTCGTACAGCAGATCAATACTCTCTCTGGTCTGATCGGGGGACGCGTTGCCTTGAACATCGTCGCCGGCAGTTCGCCATTGGAGCAACGTGGCTACGGAGACTTTCTCGAACACGATGAACGGTATGCGCGTGCCGAGGAATACCTTGCCATCTGTCGTTCCTTCTGGCGGAATGATGGTGAAGTGGATTTCAGCGGCAAATACTGTCGAGTCGAGCGAGGAAAGCTCCACACGCCGTTTATCGCGCCGGATCGGAGCGCTCCGGAAATCTATGTCTCGGGACACTCCGAGCAGGCCCGGCAACTGGCTCTCACTCGGGGTTCTTGCTGGCTGCGACTGATTGATACGCCCGAGGCGCTACGCCCGTTGGTAACCCGTTTTCGAGAACAAGGGGTCGAAGTCTGTCTCAGGCTATGTGTAATTTGCAGGTCTACGCGGGAGGAGGCGATCGAAGCCGCCAAGTCTATGCTGCCAAGCGAAGATATCGGCAAAGAAGAGCGCAGCATTCTCGCTGGAAGCGATTCCCAGACGCTGAAACAAGCCCTGGCCGCCGCAGATAATGTCGGTTGGTTGAGCCGGCATCTGTGGGCCGGGCTGGTCCCCTATTACGGATCGTCAGCGATGACGCTATTGGGATCTCCGGAAGATCTTGCAGAGACCTTTCTTGAGTATAAGCGCATTGGTGTGACTCAGTTCATCATCTCGGGTTGGCCGAAGCTCGACGAGATGCTTATCTTCGGCCGCGATGTCCTGCCACTTATCCGGAATGCGGAACGAGGGCAGCCTTCACAGAAACCGCCAAAAAAAGAGGAGAAATCGTGACATCAGCACCTAGCGCCTTCAATCGGGAAATGTACCACGACCATCCAGAAAATGTATTTTACGGTACCGATGACGGCTGCCAGGACGGCTCTTTCGGTGAGTTTGCGGAGATCCAGGCTCACTTCGATGGTGTGGCCCCAGACAGGCGTGAGAATATTCATATGATTAGTGTTGTCGGCGGCCTGTACGGGCTCAACCTGATCCCACTCTGGCGACCCAAACAGATTACGATCTTCGACATCAACCCCACCGCGATCACCTATTTTCGCATTATCCACCGCGTGCTTACGACGAGTCGGGACGTCGCGCACTTTCTCCATCGGCTCACGGCCGGAGACTACGCAGCGGAGAACGACGAAGAACGATTCGTGCGCGAGAACATCTGCCTGAAGCAGAAGGGTGGTCTGCCTCGTTCCCGCGGTTCCAGCAAACGTCCCTACGAGCAGAGCTGGCAGTACGCTTTCGAGAACTTCGAATTGATCAGACAGATCTTGTCCGAAGTCCCCCTTCAAATTCGTACCGAACCCATGGAGAGCGACAGCTTCCGCGAGTGGATGCGCGGCCAGGACAACCTCTGGATCTATTGTTCGAATATCACGGAATTCCACTACTTCGATTTGGAGTTCTCGGATCCCGCCAACGTGGTCCTGCTGCAAATCATCTATCCCGGCCAGACGCAGCTCCTGGATCTGGCGCCGTTGAGCGGAGGACCTGTTAAAGTCAAATGCGAAATCCCGCTAAAGGCGGAGCGGATGGATAGGTAGGTTTCGGAAGACCGCCCGCATTTCCCTGTGAAAGGAGCTTGTCAGATGGTCAACCAGATCCGCATCGCCACCAACGCCGCGCCCCCCGCAACCGGCACATACTCGCAGGCTATTCGCACAGGTGATCTCGTTTTCGTGACTGGCCAGACCGGGCGCGACCCCAACACCGGCAAGCTGGAGGAAGGCCTCGAGGCCCAATCCCGGCGGATGCTGTCGAATATCGATGCGATTCTGAACGCTGCAGGTTGCTCGCCAGCGGATATCGTCAAGGTTACCCTGCTGCTCGCGGACATCAAGGATTTTAAAGCCGTGGATGTGATCTATTCGGCTTGGCTTCCCGGTCTCGGCGTAACCCCGTTGCCGACCCGTACGGCCTTCGCTGTGGCGTCACTTCCAGCGGGAGCACTGGTCATGCTCGATGTCGTCGCTGCATATCCGAGTGATTGACAACGGTGTTCGTGTCGAATGACTATTTGGTCCACCTCGATCCCGACCCGAATCGGGACCTCGAAAATGACTCCACCAGAAAAAGCGAAGTACCCTGCATTCTCTGATGCGGACGAAGAGCTTTTTTTTAGAGAAACAGGATGGGAAATACGCGCAATACAGTGGATCGACGATCAACATGGACCGCCAGATTCAACAGAAGACTATTATCGATCCATCCGCAGGAAGATTTATTTATGGGGTGGGCCTTATTTGAGAACATTAAATGAGCATATTGCTCGTTTCAATTCAGCAGATGAACGATTTGAACGATCGCGCTCAGGTGATTCACCCATTACCCTATTGGATCTGATAAACCGTTCCCGTGCCGCAATTTCTTTTGAAAAGTTTGAATCCACTCCCGTTGTCCTAGCGGTTTCCATACAGGGGATACGCACACAAGCCTCGAACGATCAGAGAGCCGGCCTATTAAGAGACCAAACGCAACCGGCAAAGCTCCTGGAAGAACTGATCGAAGTTGGGAAGAAATCGCGGGCATATAAACAGTTTCTCCTCAACCGCCCTTCGAACATTCCTTTTTGGACAGAAGGGGCCGACTACTTAACTCAAAAATGGATCGACAAAACAACGCTGGAACTGCCGAAATCGCTAGAAGGCTTCTCGGTGACCCAGATTGAGGACCGATCAGCGGCACAACTCGTTCCTGAAGAAGTGCAAAGGCTTCTTGACGAAGGACGCCCCACTCTTCATGAATTGCGCGAAGTCCTTGAAGAACACCGAGAGCAACTCAATCGCCTTTACTACGCAGTTGCTAAAGCGTTAGGGATGAAAAAGGAGGTATCATACTTCGTAAAGGACCTCTAAATAGTATGATTGGGAACTAAAGGCCCTGCGCGCGTCCATAACGGCAGCTTCAACGTAACCTCGGCTCATGAACAGACGAAACTTCCTGCACACCCTCGCCGGTGTCGGCGCCGCGTTCGGATTGGGCATCGCTTCCGTGCGGGCCGCTGCCGCCGAGTCCAAAACTAAAGTCAGCAAGCTGATGAAAGCCAAAGACGAGTGGAAGAAACTCCTCAGCCGCGAGCGGTACCAGGTGCTGTTCGAGGAAGACACCGAGCGCCCCGGCACCAGCCCCCTCAACGGCGAGAAGCGTCCGGGCCTGTTCCTCTGCGCCGCCTGTTACCTGCCGCTGTTCGACGCCAGGCACAAGTTCGAGAGCGGCACCGGCTGGCCCAGCTTCTTCGACATGCTGCCGGGCCGCCTCGCCACGCGGATCGATTACAAGCTCATCTGGCCGCGCACCGAGTACCACTGCGCCCGCTGTGAAGGCCACCAGGGTCATGTGTTCGACGACGGCCCCGCGCCTACCGGTCTGCGCTACTGCAACAACGGCGTCGCGCTGCGATTCGTGCCGGCAGGCGAGCCGCTGCCTGAGCTCCGGACCTGATATGAACCCGCCAATCAAGCGTGCCGCCGCTGCGGTCGTGCTGGCGCTGTGCGCCAGCTTCTCCGGGGCCGGTTCGGCGGCCACCGCCAAGGCCACGTTTGCCGGCGGTTGCTTCTGGTGCACCGAAGCCGACTTCGAGAAAGTGCCCGGGGTGATCTCGGCCGTCTCCGGTTACATCGGCGGCAGCAAACCCGACCCCAGTTACGAGGAAGTCTCTGCCGGCGCCAGCGGTCATGCCGAAGCCGTGGAGATCGTGTTCGATCCGGCCAAAGTCAGCTACCAGAGGCTGCTTTACGTGTACTGGCGCAGCGTCGATCCCACGGTCAAGGACCGTCAGTTCTGCGACGGCGGACCGCAGTACCGCAGCGCGATTTTTACGCATGACGAGACACAGAAGAACTTGGCCGATGCGAGCAAGGCAGATCTGGAGAAGGTCGGCAAACTAAAGAGCCCGATCCAGACCCAGATCGTCGCCGCCGGAATCTTTTATCCGGCCGAGGAGTATCACCAGGACTACTACAAGAAGAATCCTCTGCGCTATCGCTACTACCGCCACGCTTGCGGGCGAGATGCGCGGCTGCAAGAGATCTGGGGCAACGAGGCCGGCGCGCATTGATGATGAGCAAGAGCAGCCCGTAGGCCACCCGCAGTTTCCGCACGTTTTTTGCCGGGAGAGTTTTTTTGACCCCATGCAGATCGGTTCCATCCGTCTTAAGAACAATCTGATCGTGGCGCCCATGGCGGGCGTGACCGATCGGCCTTTCCGTCAGCTCTGCAAACGGATGGGTGCCGGTATGGCGGTCTCGGAGATGGTCGCGTCCAACTCCCTGTTATGGGGATCGGAGAAAACCATCCGCCGCGGTAACCATGAAGGCGAGGTCGAGCCCAAGGTGATCCAGATCGCCGGCGCCGATCCGGGCATGCTTGCCGAAGCCGCGCGGTACAACGTCGACAGCGGCGCCCAGATCATCGATATCAACATGGGCTGCCCGGCCAAGAAAATCTGCAATGTCTTCGCTGGCTCTGCGCTGCTGCGAAATGAAGCGCTGGTGGCGCGCATTCTCGAGGCCGTCGTCAAGGCGGTGAGCGTTCCCGTCAGCTTGAAGATCCGTACCGGCTGGAACAAGGACAATAAGAACGCGCTCACTGTCGCCAGGATTGCCGAGCAATCGGGCATTCGGTCACTCGCAATCCATGGCCGCACGCGCGCCTGCATGTACCTGGGCGACGCCGAGTACGACACCATCAGGGCGGTTAAACAAGCGGTGAAAATTCCCGTGATCGCCAACGGCGACATCGCCACGCCGCAGAAAACGAAACACGTTCTCGAATACACCGGCGCCGATGCGGTGATGATCGGCCGCGCGGCGCAGGGCCGTCCATGGATTTTCCGCGAGATCGAGCACTACCTTAAGACCGGCGTGGAGCTGCCGCCGCCGCAGGTTGAGGAAATCCGTCGCGTACTGCTCGCTCACCTCGATGACCTGTATTCGTTTTACGGAACCTTCACCGGCGTGCGCGTGGCGCGCAAGCACATCTCCTGGTACACCAAGGGCTTGGCCGGTTCCGCCGCCTTTCGCGCTCACATGAATACGCTGGGAACGGTCGCAGCACAGCTTGAAACCGTGCATCGTTTTTTCGAGGAATTAAGCGCACGATGCAGACAATTACAGTACTCGGAAGGCGATTTGGCGCGCTCGGCGCTCCTATAAGCATTCTGCATTTACGGTACACCCCGGGAGAGCGCCTCCTTGGAGGACATGATAGCGTGTAGAATGAGGATCGTGACATACAGTTGCGCGTTCTGCGGCGAGGACAACGACGTTTTGCTGGACCCGAGCGGGGGACGCCGCCAGACCTTCACCGAGGACTGCGCGGTCTGCTGCCGGCCTAACCTCATTACGCTCGCCTTCGGCGATGACGGCAGCGTGCGCCTCGATGCGGCTCAAGAGTATGAAGCGTGAGCACCGAGGCACGCCAGCTCTCATCTAAGATGCCGTTCTTCATGAAGGTCATCTTCCCGACGTTCTGGGGCTCGCTCCGCGGACAAATCTCCCCGGATAAGAACATGAACACTCGATGAACAAGCACAGCAGCAATTTGTTACGCGAATAGGGGCGAGGGAAGGCGAAGGTCGGATCACCGCTCACGAATTACGACCCCGCGCCTTGCTTATGTCAAGATTACTGGACGCCATCGAGATAGAGACCGGGCAGAACCCCTTGGCCAGCGTCATCTGGATGCACGGCTTGGGCGCCGACGGCGGCGATTTTGTGCCTATCGTGGACGAGCTCGGACTCGACGCGGCGCCGGCTTTCCGTTTCGTGTTCCCGCACGCGCCGATGCGGCCGGTGACGATTAACGGGGGCGCCGTCATGCGCGCCTGGTACGACGTCTCCTTCGGCGAGCTCGAAGGCACGCCGCGCCGCGCCGACGAACAGGGCGTCCGCGAATCGCAAACACAGATCAACGCCCTGATCGATCGCGAAGGAAAGCGCGGGGTCGCCGCGTCGCGGATCGTGCTCGCGGGATTCTCGCAGGGCGGCGCGATCGCGCTGCAGACCGGTCTGCGCCACCCCGATACGCTCGCCGGCGTGATGGCGCTGTCGACCTACCTGCCGCTCGCGGAGTCGCTGCCGCAAGAAGCGGGGGCGGCCAACAAAGAAACGCCCATCTTCATGGCCCACGGCCTCTACGACCCGGTCGTGCCGCTGACGATGGGCGCGGATTCGATGAGCTTTCTGGTCAGGCTCGGCTATTCCATCGAGTGGCACCAGTATCCGATGCCGCACTCGGTCTGCCCGCAGGAAATCGGCGATATTGGCGCCTGGCTGCGGAAAATACGAAATGCGTGACGTGGTCAAGCGTGACTCACGCCTTCTAGCTATGCCTGAGCGCGCAAGCGGGCATGCCATAATGTTGATATATGTGTGGTCGCTTCGTGCGTTATTCTTCGCCCGAGACCTTTGCGGAGTTGTTGAAGGCGCGCGGGGCGATGAACCTTGCGCCAAGCTACAACGTTGCTCCCTCCCAACCGGTGCTCGTCGCGCGCAATGGCGAGGGGGGAGGTCGGGAGCTCGCGCTACTCCACTGGGGCCTGATCCCATCCTCGTCTAAGGAGCCTAAAACGCCTTACAGCACGATCAATGCGCGCGCCGAGACGGTGGATACGAAGCCGGCCTTCCGGCATGCCATTCGGCACCGGCGCTGCCTCATCGGGAGTGACGGTTACTACGAATGGAAAATGCTCGAGCGCACCAAACAGCCCTACTTCATACGGCTCAAAGATGCCGTACCGTTCGCGTTCGCGGGTCTTTGGGAGCACTGGGAACGCGGGGAAGAGCGTATCGATTCGTGCAGTATCATCGTCGCCGATGCGGCCGAGACCCTTCGGGATATTCACGATCGCATGCCGGTCATCCTCTCGCCAGAGCATTACGATACCTGGATGGATCCCGAGTTGGCCGATCCCGTTCAGCTCAAACCGCTGCTCGCGCCTTATCCGAGCGAGCTCATGGAAGCCTATCCCGTGAGCACGCGGGTGAACAGTCCAAAGAACAACCGCGCCGATCTCATTGTGCGCATGGCGTTGCCGCCAACGGGTGATATCATCGCCTCCTGACAACGGGATAACCCCGTGCGTGCGAGGGTTGCGTCGATACTGTCTTACCCCGCGCAAGGCCCTCGGAACACGCCCCTACGTTTAGGATCTCTTGTGGCGGATACGATCGCTCTCCTAGTGCTGGCCGTTGCGCTGTGGTTCTGGAACGATTCAGCGCGGACGCGGGAGCAGACCTTGAAATATTGTCGCGATGCCTGCCGCGAATTGGATATTCAGCTACTCGAAGAGACCGTGGCGCTCGCTCGCACCAGACTCAAGCGTGACGCGCGAGGCCATCTCTTAGTGCACCGCTGGTACCGCTTTGAGTTCAGCACCGACGGCACGGACCGCCATCGGGGCGTGGCCTCCGTCGCCGGGCGGATCATTGAGTTTGTTCGATTCGAACATCCACAAGGCCCACTCATTATCCCGTCTAGCGGGCTGCACGAGGTCGCCTAGGCACGTCCTACCGTTTGGCTCGTCCCTACTGGTCTTTCGGCGGAGTGCGCACTACCAGGAGACGAATTTCGGTCATGTCTTCCATGGCGAAACGCACGCCCTCCCTACCTAGTCCGCTGTCTTTCACGCCGCCATAAGGCATGTGATCCACGCGCCACGAGGGAATGTCACCGATGACCACGCCACCGACATCGAGCCGATCCCAGGCGCGGTGGGCTTTGTAGAGATCGCGAGTGAAGAGTCCGGCCTGCAGCCCAAATTCACTAGCGTTGATTTCGTCCAGGGCCGCCTCGAACGATCGAAAAGGAGCCAGCACCGCCACCGGCCCGAATGCCTCCTGCGTGCACAGGTCCTCGGTCTTGGGAACGTTTTCCAGCAGGGTGGGCTCCAGCATCGCCCCCCGCCGTTGGCCTCCGCACAAAAGACGCGCGCCCGCTTTCACTGCATTTTGAATCCAGCCGTCCAGACGCGTGGCTTCCGCGTCGGAAATCAACGGGCCGATAAACGTCGATTCATCCTTGGGATCACCGCATTTTAACCTTTGGGTGGCAGCCACGAGCTTGGATCGAAAAGCCGCGTAGATTTTTTCGTGGATCAGGATTCGTTGTACGCTGATGCAGCTCTGACCGGATTGGTAGAACGCTCCGAAAATAATGCGTTCGACGGCGTCTTCCAGGTCGGCGTCCTCGTCGACGAGGCAAGCGGCGTTGCCTCCCAGCTCGAGGGTGACCTTTTTCTTGCCTGCCTTCGCCTTGAGGCCCCACCCGACGGCCGCAGAGCCCGTGAAGCTCAGAAACTTGAGCCTTGGATCCTCGGTGAACAGGCCGGCTCCGTCCCGGCGGCAGGGCAAGATCGAAAAAGCCCCTTCGGGCAAGTCGGTTTCAGCGAGCACCTCTCCAATGATGAGAGCGCCCAAGGGGGCTCGGCTCGCCGGCTTGAGAACAAAAGGGCAACCCACGGCAATGGCAGGGGCTACTTTATGGGCGGCTAGATTGAGCGGAAAGTTGAAGGGGGATATGAATGAGCAGGGCCCGATGGGCACCCGCTTCCACATTCCCGCATAACCTTCGGCGCGCGGAGTAATGTCCAAGAGAAGCACCTCTCCTGTCATTCGAGTGGCTTCCTCGGCGGCAATCCGAAACGTATCGATGAGGCGCATGACTTCGCCCCGGCTATCCTGAATGGGCTTTCCGGCCTCGACACAAAGGAGCAGCGCAAGCTCCTCGGCTCGCTCTTCGAACCGCTTTACGCAGTGGTGGAGCACTCTGGCCCGCGCATAAGCGGGCAGGCGGGTCATGGGCCCGGTGGCCTCGACCGCTTTCTGAATGGCGCGGTCGATGGTCTTCGCGTCGGCCAGCGCCACGCGGGCCGCTACCTCGCCGCTGTATTTGTCGGTGACCTCGAGATCCCGGTTGGGCTGTTCGGGTCGGTTCGCCACATAACACGGGTATACGTCCCGGATCGTCATCGTCGGCTCCTCTTAGAGATTCGTCAAAGCGGCTGCGGTTACCAGCCTAGGTTCCTGGGCGCCATAAACCAAAACAAGATTGCGGTCATACCAATCACCAATTACGATACGGCGGGCCCTCTGGCCTTGGATCTCAAGGAGATGAATCGCCGGACGGTGGGTGTGGCCGTGGATGAGCTGGCGCACTCCATAGTCGATCATGGTTTGTGACACCGTTGCCGGGTCGACATCCATGATCACGGCCTCTTTTTGGCGGGTCGCCGCACGGCTGCCTTCCCTCAGGTTACTCGCGATGGCCGCCCGTTCGGCGAGCGGTTTTTGCAAAAACCCTTGTATCCAACGCGGATCGCGCACCTGCTTCCGGAATGCTTGGTAGTCGCTATCTTGCGTACACAACGTATCCCCATGCATTAATAAGGTTTTTTTGCCGTAGAGGTCCACGATAAACGGGTCGGGGAGCAGGGTGCCGCCGCTGCGGGCCTCGAACTCGGGACCCATGAGAAAATCGCGGTTGCCGTGCATTAGGTACAGCGGCTTTCCCGCCGCAGCGTAGTGCGCGAGCGCTTCTAGGACTTCACGATGGGGCGAGGTCGTGTCGTCATCGCCGATCCACGCTTCAAAAAGATCGCCGAGAATATAGAGCGCTTCGGCGTCACGGGCAGGTCCGCTCAAAAGATGGTAAAACAGCGCTAGCTTTTCCGGGCGCTCGGGGCTGAGATGTAAATCGGAAATGAAGAGCGTCGCCATGATCCTCGCGTCCCAAGAAAACGCCCGTATCGCTGCTTGGTTAGTATACCTTTTTTCGGGTACCATCCAAGGCAATGACCGGAGAAAAGATCACTACCCGCTTTGCGCCGAGCCCCACCGGTCTCTTGCATTTAGGAAATGTGCGTACGGCGCTATTTAATTGGCTTTTCGCCCGCAAGGTGCAAGGCGCTTTTCTCTTGCGCATCGAGGACACCGATCGGGCACGCGAAAGTGATTCCGCCCTCGACGCCCTGATCGACGATCTGATCTGGTTGGGGCTACAGTGGGATGAGGGTTTCGGCGCCGGCGGGGCAGGAGGGCCTTATCGGCAATCGGAACGCACTGCCCTCTATGCCAAATATTACGAGCAACTCCAAGAGCAGGGCCTGGCCTATCCCTGTTTTTGCTCCCCTAGCGAGCTTGCGCTCGCACGCAAGACTCAACTAGCCGCAGGCCAGGCGCCCCGCTACCCCGGGACCTGCGCCCGCTTGACGGCGGAAGCCGTTACGCGGTTTAGGGCGCAAGGGCAGCAGCCCGCGTTGCGGTTTCGGGTGTCGGTGGGCGCGACGATCGAGTTCGACGACTTGGTGAGAGGTGCTCAGTCCTTTCGCAACGACGACATCGGGGACTTCGTGATCCGGCGATCCGACGGCAGCGCCGCGTTCTTTTTTTGTAACGCGATCGATGACGCCTTGATGGGCGTTACCGATGTCGTACGCGGGGAGGACCACTTGAGCAACACGCCGCGGCAGATCCTGATCCTCGACGCCCTGGCACTCCGGATCCCGTGTTATGGCCATATCGCCTTGGTCCTTGATGAGGCCGGCCAGCCCTTATCGAAACGTGCCGGGAGCCTGTCGGTGCATGCGCTCCGGGAGCGCGGTTACCTGCCGGGCGCCATCAACAACGCTTTAGCGCGCCTCGGCCACACCTATGACGAGCCGGATTTCTTGGAGATTGAAGGCCTGATCGGTGGCTTTTCCTTGTCCCGGTTGAGCCGCGCGCCGGCGCGTTTCAGCCCCGCGCAGTTGGATTTTTGGCAGCGCGAAGCCCTACACCGAACGCGCGCCGACGATCTTTGGAATTGGATGGGAGAACCGGTGGGGGATCTCGTTTCCGAGGCCGCTCGACCGATGTTTATCGAGGCGATCCGGCCAAATGTACTCCTGCCGGAGGATGCGCTCGGCTGGGCCAACATTATTTATCGAGGTCCGGCCGAGTTCTCGCAGCCGGCGTCCCAGGCGATCGCTGAGGCGAAGCCTGGGTATTTTCGCGGCGCATCGGAAGCCTTGGCGCGTCATCCGGACGACTTTCAGAGGTTTATGGCCACGCTCAAGGCAAACGTCGCGGAGAGCGGAAAACGTTTGTTCCTGCCGCTGCGAGCGGCGCTGACGGGGCGCGTCGATGGGCCGGAGCTGGCGGCACTTTACGGGCTGCTCGGAGCGGACCGGATGCGCGCAAGGTTGCAGAGCTATCTTCGTTAAAGAAGATCATGTGCTGGTAATCTATAACACGCTTACCGGCCGGAAGCAGGAATTCCGGCCTCTGGTCCCCGGAAAGGTCCGTATGTACGTCTGCGGGATGACCGTCTACGACTATTGTCACCTAGGTCACGCGCGCGTCATGGTGGTATTCGATATCGTTGTGCGCTACCTGCGGGCGCGCGGATTTGAAGTGACTTACGTGCGCAATATCACCGATGTCGACGACAAGATCATCAAACGCGCGCGCGAACAGAATGAACCGATCGATGCCGTTACCGCGCGCTTCATCGCGTTCATGAACGAGGACGCGGCCGCCTTGGGGGTCATCAAGCCCGATGTCGAGCCGCGCGCGACCCAACACATCGACGAGATGTTGCGGATGATCGAGCGCTTACTGGCGCGCGGGCACGCCTACCAGGCCGCCAACGGCGACATCTACTATGACGTGAGTAGTTTTAGGAGTTACGGCCGGCTTGCCGGAAAACGGGTAGAGGATCTACGCGCCGGCGCGCGGGTGGAAGTGGACGAAGCCAAGGACGATCCCCTGGATTTCGTGCTTTGGAAGCGCGCCAAGGACGGCGAACCTTCGTGGGGATCCCGCTGGGGGCCCGGGCGTCCGGGCTGGCATATCGAGTGCTCGGCGATGTCCACCGAGTGTTTAGGCGCGCATTTCGATATCCACGGCGGCGGCCAGGACCTACAGTTTCCCCATCACGAAAACGAAATCGCGCAGTCGGAAGGCGCCACGGAACAGCCCTTCGTCAACGTGTGGATGCATAATGGCTTCGTACGCGTCGATGAAGGAAAAATGTCCAAATCCCTCGGAAATTTCTTCACCGTGCGCGAGGTCTTGCAGAGATATCATCCGGAAGAAGTGCGTTACTTTATTTTAACCAGCCATTATCGAAGTCCCTTGAATTACTCCGAAGAAAACCTCGACCATGCCCGTACCGCGCTCACCCGTTTGTACTTGGCGCTGCGCGATCTCCCGGCCGCCGAGTACCGCGCCGGCAACCCCTACGAGGAGCGCTTCCAGGCGGCCATGGACGATGATTTCAATACGCCCGAGGCCATGGCTGTCTTATTCGACGTAGTGCGTGATATCAACAAGCACCGAGATACGGCTCCTGCTCAAGCGGCCGATGCCGGGGCGGCGTTGCGTCATTTGGCCGGGGTGATCGGCCTCTTGGGCTCGGATCCCGAGCATTATCTAAGATGGGGCCCGGCCGGGGCGAAGGCTCCAAAGGCGGAGCAGGCTACGCTGGCCGACGAAGACATCGAGCGCTTGTTGGAGCAACGGGCGGCGGCGCGAAACCGCCAGGACTGGGCGGAATCGGATCGGATCCGGGCTTGCCTGGTCGATCGGGGCGTAATTCTGGAGGATGGCGCCACGGGAACCCGGTGGCGGCGGGTGTGATTCACGGCCCTGGATCGGTCGATTTTCAGCGACGCTATGAATGCTAGGTTTGTACGCGGATTGACGGGATCATCGGCCGTGCGTATTATCGCCGTCGCTTTCGCGGGATTCCGTCTAGCGGGGCATAGCGCAGCCTGGTAGCGCACCTGCTTTGGGAGCAGGGAGTCGGGGGTTCAAATCCCTCTGCCCCGACCAACCTCGGCGCGCATGGGTTTACATGGACGAACGATTCGCGTTGGGATACGCGCCTGTAGCTCAGCCGGATAGAGCATCAGCCTTCTAAGCTGAGGGTCGCAGGTTCGAGTCCTGCCAGGCGCGCCAATGTGGACTTGGGAACGGCTTGGTCTGCGGTGGAAGCCCAAGTTGCGTACTGGTCATGGTGGGCGTAGCTCAATGGTAGAGCCCCGGATTGTGGATCCGGCTGTTGTGGGTTCGAGTCCCATCGCTCACCCCATCGCTCGGACGTGTTGGTGTATATATATGGGCCGTTAGCTCAGTTGGTAGAGCAGCTGACTCTTAATCAGTAGGTCGTAGGTTCGAGCCCTACACGGCCCACCAATAAAATCAGTAAGTTGGAGTACACGCGAAAAGACCTTTCCCGGTCTATGTAGACGCTATGTAGACGGGATCGCGGAGTGTGCCCACCCTAGTCAGAGAGAGCGGCGGATGTCGCCTGCCTGACTGTCAGCCTGGTCCGCCCCCGCCGCTTCGCGTGCAATTCGCAGGAGATCGGAATCGCCGCTCACCGCATTGATCCGAGCCTTTTCCTGTTCCCGGAGCGCTCGGGATAACTCCCGCAACAGCGCCCGCATCCCGCCCTTGTAACCACGGCGCGCGGACCGCGCCTTACCTTCAGCCGTTTTCGGCCCCGTTGCCCGCTCCCACGGCCGCCAGGTGCGGATTAGCTGCGACTGTCGCGCCAGGTGTTCCGGTGTCCAACCCTTCGTCATGCTGCACCTCTAGTAGATATTCGGTTTGGTTGATTTCCTGATTTCCCGCGCGAGGAAGCGCCGTCTGGTTATTCACTTGTTGATTATGGGCAATGTTCGCTTGCTTCACGAATGCGACGTTCGGAGGATTCTTTATGTACGCCAGCGTCTCGAGCGTCGCCCGGCATTGGCTTTGCGCCTTCAGCGCAAGACGCAGATAGCGGTCGAAGATATTCATGTGCCCCGACTTCATCGCTCGCCGCGCGAGGGAGTTGAAAAGCGCGTCCAAGGTGTGCGCCTGAGTCACCAACATCGTTTCAGCGCGCGTCAAGTCGCCACCCTGCACCGCCTTCGACAGATCCGCCAATTCTTCGACCAGCCCCATCAGTTCAGCGCCGTCAAGCCCCCTGGCGTATTCCTTCATCGTGACAGCCGCTTGTACGCCAGGACGCAGCAGCATTTGTGCAACCGCCGCGCCCGGCTCGCCTGGTTTCGCCAGTGGCCGCTTAGCCATCACGCTTCTCTCCCGTGGCTTTGCGCGCCTTTGCCAGTAGCCCCGGCCGCGTGTCCCAGTAACGGTACAGCCGCTTCGCGGCCACGCGCCGAAGCACGGGCGTCATTTCCGGCTTGATCAGCGCCTCCAATGGGTCAAACCCGAGCTCCTGAAGGCGCTGGGCGCCTGATAGGGTGATCTTGGATGTTTTGCTCATTTTGATACCAGTCCACGAATGTTTTAGAAGTTCGACCGAAGGAGAGGGCGCAGGAGCGACGATCTCACCCCCTACCCTTACCCCAGGTACACCCCAGATCCGCAACGGCTCATGCCTTTACACCATGCGCGCCGGTGAATGCCCCTTGGCGCACAACGCGCCGGCCAGACAGCACGGCTACCTTGGCCACACCGAAAGGCAGGGCGTCTACCGGGCCGGGCTTACCGGGCAACCGCGAGAACAGGGCAGGGTAGTCCGCAAGCGCCGATCGCAATGACGCCCACAGGTATGCTTTATTACGGGCATATGTGGACGTGATTCGTGCCGCTTCGAGCTCGGCTTCTAGTCTCGGCAACCCGGCGTCGTACTCCAGGATACCGGCCCGTTCCTCGAAGTGCTCGCGCAGGTCCTCGGCCTCTGCCAGGAACGCCAGGATGGCGGGCTTATGAGCCTTGAGCCGATCCAGCAGGTCGGCGGACAGCGGGTGGTCGGCGGTAAGCACCAGGCCCGTGTCGTCCACTGCGATCTGGCCGTCGGCCGCATGCACTTCCGCGATGATATCGGCGGCGTTCATATGCGTATCTTCCAGGCCTGCCCGTCACCCCCATGTGAAACCTCTACACCTCTTTCGCCCTTAAGGGGGGTGTTTCGATCCGTGACACCGTGACAATCCAGCTGTGGCGCGGGTTTCGGCGGATTTAGATCCGTGACATCATTGTCGGTTGTCACGGATCGAAAATCGTCAGGATCAAGCTGTGACGCCATTGTCACGGTGTCACGGATCGAATACCCCCCTTTAAGGGGGAGATACCTTGTAAAGGCATCCCCGAAGTCTTCCAAGCGATAGCCCTTTGCTCGATCACCGCCGACTCGCAGCGTGCCGGGCTTAATCTTGAACGGAGCAAGCAGTCTCGCCAGTTGGTTCGGCGTCAGCGGCTTTCCCCTGCGCCAGTCGTTCCATGGTCTTTCCTCAAGCCCGGTCAGATAAGCCACAAGATTCGCCGTCAAAGACCGATCCGTTTCGCCATCCTCGAAAAACTGCCGAATATCGGCCAGCAACATCACTGCTACGGAGTCGTCAGGCTCGTCCGGCTGCGCCGCCATCGCTTGCCGCGCCAAAGCTGGCCAGTCGCCACCAGCAGTATCCGCAATCGCCAAAAGCGGCCCCCAGTTGTCAGCGGCGCGGTCATGTATTCCTGCCGGGATATCCGGATCGGCGGCTCTTATTGCCGAGGCGCTGTCCTGCGCCCATCGCAGGCACCTGCGCCGTAACTCAGTGCCGTCGAAGCCCGCAAGACGCTCCACCCGCTCTTCTGGCGTCTTGCGGGCCAGCTCTATCACGATCGCGCGGTCATGCAGCGTTGAAGGCAGTTTCCCGATCAGCGCCATGACTTTAGGCGCCCAAGTTGAGAATTGCCGCGGCTCATGCTCATCGCCCACCGCGCGAATCACGTAGGCCAATCCCTTCATGTGTCCGGAGTTCATGATCCCGCGCAGTTCCTCGTTGTCTCGAAGGAATGAATCCGCCTCATCTATTAGTAGGGTCGGATGCCACAGATCGATCGCGCGATACACGCAGGATGGGCTTATGTTGCTCGCAGCCACCGGCCGGTTAACCACCGTTACCAACACGCTCATAAGCGTAGTTTTGCCGCACCGCTTTTGCGGTGATATCAGCCCCAGAATTGGAGTGCAGCGCCGAAGGTCGTAGCAATAGGTATGGAGCACCCATAACGCGAGGATCGTGGATGCTGCCAACGGCATGACGACGCGCTGAAGAAAAACCGCCGCTAGATCCTTAAGAAGGTTCGCGCCATCCACCGGGTCATGCCATGGCTCTAACGTTTCGGTTTCAAACGTTTGGCCTTGTCCCTTTGCTTCTTCGGCGGTTTCGCCGCGCGCCTTGGCGACTTCCTTGTCCAGGGTTCCGGTGCGCACCCCAAGAGCGCCGCGCGCCTTGGCGACTTCCTTGTCCAGGGTTCCGGTGCGCACCCCAAGAGCCTGGGCCTCCGCTTCACGTGCCCGGTCGTACTCAATGGGTGATAACGCCGCAAGCCTACTTATGACAGCACTCGCCGCCCCGTCAGTATCTGGCGACAACACCATACCGCCTGACGGCTTTTCGGCCTTCTCAATGCGCGTCCGCACCGACTCAAGCCCCAGGTATGCTGCCTGGTCGTTGAGATCGGATACGCCCTCGAGCCGGTTCGGTCCGAAGTCGGGTGTCGCCAGAAATGCTCCGGTAGCTAAGGCCGCTTCGGTTGCTTTGGTCAGTCCTGGGTTGCCGGGCGTGCCGGCGTCGTCGTCCGCACAAAGAACGATTTTGATCTTAGGAAATTTCGCCCGCAGTGCCTGCGCTACCGGCAACAGATTTCCGGAATTAAATGAGATGGCTGTCGCAAAGCCCGTCGCCCCATAAACACTACAGCCAGTGGCGAATCCTTCGGCAACGCAGATCACACCATCTGGCGTGCCAATCGGGAAATATCCGCCGGCAATTGCGCCGCCCGGTAGAAATCTTTTTTCACCATCCGGTGAAATGAATTGCAACGACTGAATTGCCCCTGCCGCACTGTACACCGGGATGACAAGATAGCCGTCGGCTGATACGCGGGTGCCATGCGGGTCGATTCCTTTCCTCGAAAGGTATTCATGGCGCTCTACCGGCAGACATTCATCCCACACAGCCGCGGCTGTCTTGGCTGATTCTTCCCGGCGGAGCTCGGCCGCTTCTCGCTGTTCTTCACATTTCCGGTGCATCCGCTCAATGGCGGCCTGATATTGCTGTGCGGGCAACTCATCAGGCCGAGACTGGCACCATTTACCCTGAATTCCGGTACGCCAATCGCCATATGCACCGGCATAAATACCGTCAGAAAACAGAATGTACCAGCCACTAGCGTCGCTAGCCCGGCCATTGGTAGGAAACCGGTGAATTAGGCCATCGGCAATCACATGCTCGGGCGGATTTAGGCCGCAATTCGTGAATTGGTCTTTAAATTGAGATTGGAATATGATATTCATGCTGATATTTCGATATTGCGGGACGGCGGCCTCGTGAGCCGCCCCCCGCTGTTGTTGCAACTAGAATGGAACGTCACCAGCAGCGAATGCTGGCAGTTCTTTCAAGACTCGCAGTCTGATCCCTGAAGTCGATTCTCCTTGGAAATGAACCTGTTCCGTGTAGAGCTGAACAGGCTTTCCACGCCAGCCATCAGTCTCGTCTCCGATCGATTTCGCCAAGACGTTGTAGTTGGTCTTGTTCAAGACCAGACCTTGCTCGGTGTCTCGAAAGTAGACGACCAGTTTCTCGGATCCGTCCCGGAGCCGTTCTACAGATGCATCCTCGATCACGAAGTTAACGTCACCAGACAAGTCGACCGCTTTGAGAAATTTGCTTTTAAAGAGAGTTGAAGCTTTCATAAATCACCTATTAAGTTGAGCTTTAGGGCAATGGGCTAAACATCATCCGGGCGCCCCGAGCCGGACGATGATTCGTTTATCCAGTGGACAACGGCTCGTTTCGAGTAGCGCACACTGCGCCCTAACTTGATGTGCTGTGGGCCGCCAAGTCCGCTCCAACGCCAGCGCTCGAAGGAAGCCGCCGACAGTCCGGTTACGGCCTCAATGACGGCTTGTGGAAATAGAGCTTCATCAGGAGCCGCCCAGAACTCGGATGTTCGATCAACGGAATTCATGGCGAGACCCCCCTTCCGCCAGGGAGTTGATCCATGCTGGAACTAGCGATCTTTGGCCGAGTCAACAGCCACTCTTGTAGGTCGCTAGCGAGGATAATCGTGCGATCTCGCGGCGCTACTTTACGAAGCGTTGGCCCCTGCCCCAAGGCGCACATGTTCAAAAAGGCGTTGGCGCTGATCCCCAGTTCGCGGGATGCGCGCGCGATGCTGTATACGAGCACTAGCTTTCTCCAGATTTTTAAGTCTGGAGAAGTTTAAGGATGGGGAATCTCTCTAGCCGGTTAGCGAGATTTTTTCTTAGCGCGTGAAAGCCGTTTTGGAATGGCGGTTAGCGGCGTCTCTTGAACTCGCCCTGCGTCGTCAATCCATTCGATGATGCCATCTTTAATGGACTCAATGACGCCGCCTCTCTCCAGCTTCTCAAGCATGCGCCCAACGTCTTTAGCGCTTGCATGCGGGTGCTCTGCATGAATGCCAAAAATTAGCCGCTGCAACGCGTCTGGACGCTCTTTCTGCGCGGCCTGGCGATTCAAGCCGATGCGCGCAGAGTCCAGCATGATTCGCACGCCGGGAGTTGCAGGAATATCGCCGCGTAACTTGCCCGCTATGCGCTGGGCGTCTTCGTAACTGCATGTGGCAGTAGATGCCAGCCGGCGCGGGCGGACAAGCTTTGAATCTGACATAAACACCCCCTTCGGTGTAATCCCCTCGAGTTGGAACCAAGCCAGCCCGCCAAGGGACGCGGGTCTTCGGTAGCTAGCCTAGGCTTGGTGTTTTAGATCATAAACTTCGGTGCTTCCTTCCGCGCAGCGCCGCAGGTAGTCGGTGATCTTTTGCATGGGTCTACGCAACCGCTCTACATCGATCACCGCATACCCGGCCGTCACGTCGTTCAGCCTATGGTTAAGCAGCCTTTTAACCGTGAGCATGGAAATATCCAGACTCTCCGCGATTGTCGTAAAGGAGCGCCTGAGATCGTGAATCGTGAATGAAACGCCGCTACTCTTTACGACTTCAGCTATTTGCGCCCGAGGATCGGCGATATAGCCGCCTGCGCCAGGGCCCGGAAACACAAACGGGCTTGCCTGACTGGTTTGGCGTCTCGCCAGCAACTCATACAAGCAATCCGACAACGGCAGGATATGCGGCTCGCTATTCTTGGTATCGGTCACGATCAACGTCCGCCCTTTAAGGTCTACGCGGTCCCACGTGAGCCGTGCAGCTTCTTGGCGGCGTAACCCCGTGAACAGCATCACCAAGAGATAGTCGCGCGCCGTTCCGCTCTTGAGGGCTATGACCGCCCGATACCAACTTGCCAGCTCGTGCGGCTTTATAACGCTCTGGCGCCTAGGGATGCGATACCACGCGCGGGTCTGAGAGAGCCGTTTGACGGGGTTCTCGCCGATAAAAGATCGGCCTTGGTTGTCCTCGTACTGCCCGGCGGCAAAGTTGAATAACGCGCGCAGCAAGCGCATGGAAAGGTTTGCGTAGGCCTCACCGTGCACTTCGGCGATCGCCATGTGGCGCTTGGCTACGGCATCCTTGGTGATATCGCACATTGGCTTTGGACGCCATGCCTTGAATGCCACACGCAGAACCCTGTGATAGTCATATAGCGTCTTTGGCTTAAGGCTCTTGCGCGCACCAAGGTAGGCGTCAAACACCTCTTGCAACGTCACTGCACGCGCCCTGGATTCCTCTCGCTCGGCTAACGGGTCCATGCCCACGGCAATCCTTCCAAGCAGATGCTGAGCTTGTCTGCGCGCTTGCTCGCATGTTATCTCCCCGTAACACCCAAGCTTGATACGGCGAACCTTGCGGTTTATGCGCTTCTCGACCACAAAGGTTTTCGTACCCGGTGTTACCCGCACGGCAAAACCCTTCAACTGGCCGTCTCGATACAACTGTTGCCCTTGTGCTTGAGGCGGGATCCGATCGATCACGCTCTTGCTCAACCTTCGTGTAGACACCATGTAGACACCTTGTTTCAGTAACGTTCTAACTTAGTCGAACACAATATGCCATAGAACGGTATGACTATCAAGGGTATTTAAAACTGGGTAGGACTCTGTAGACGCCAGTCAAAGACTGGTAATTAGAACTCTTAATCAGTAGGTCGTAGGTTCGAGCCCTACACGGCCCACCATAAATCAATAAGTTAGTCGCCCGAGGCGCCCAATCGCTAGTGGCTGAAAGAGCCACCGAGGAAGTGCTGACCCGGCACACCTCGTACCGAGTCTTGGGCCGCTGTCGGTAACGGCAGTTCTTTCGAGGCGGTGGCCGGGGGGAGATCGGAGCCTCGTGCAGCAACCCCACGGCACCGAAAGCCGGTCCCTGTTTGAGCACGATGCAGGGGGCGTGCATTTCCGGCCGGGAAACTCCCTACCTCATTGTTTCTACAGCAATACCAGGGAAAAGTTACAGGAACATCCGATGCAAGCCGCGGAATACCGCGTTTCGTCGGCCACGCAGCCGGTGACCGAGGTGGATGCGAACGACAAATCATCGAGGCCTTTTGGGTTTCGCTGGTTCATCCCGGAGCTGCTCAAACATAAAGCGATTTGGCGCGACGTTCTCCTCGCCTCTTTAATGCTCCAGCTTCTCGGACTTGCCACACC